>NZ_JABSOE010000072.1 GCF_013618865.1 Phocaeicola faecicola | reverse complement strand
TCCCCCGTTTTGGCTGCCAAACCTTATTTTCGGGGGAATATCTAAAGATACAAAAAAGCCAACTAATTCGCAATACATTGTGTATGAATTAGTTGGCTAATTTTATACTATTTACTGAGTGTCCCTAAAAAAAAGGAGCCGGCAATCAGAACTTGTCTGTGCCGGCTCCTTTTTTATGCTTGGATAAGCCTTATGGACAATCAGAATCCCAGGCTTCTGCTTCCGTTCTGAATATCTTCAGGAACGCCTTCGCAACGGGTATAAACCAACTTATCGGCTGCGTTGTCCTTAGCTACCAGTGTCAAGGTAGTACCGTCCATGCCGGTTACCACGTATTCCTGCCATTCACCCTGGTCATAATCGTATTCTCCGGTAAGGATGATACCGTAGTCCTCATCTTCCAGGATGCTGAAGGTACCCGAGGTCTTGTGTGAATACATGCTTCCCCATTTCTCATACATGACAAAAGTACGTTCCTTACGTTCGAAAGTAATGTACACATACATTCCTTCTTCAGGTGCCTGTCCGTTCCATTCAGTCAATGTCCATGTTCCCTCCAGTGTTCCCGGAGTTACCACCATCACGTTTTTTTCTGTATATTCATCCTTGCTACAAGCCGAAACTGCTGTCAGCAGGGTCATACACAATATCAGTTTAAATAAATATTTCATTAGACTTTGTTTTTAAGTACGTTATTTTTTATCAGATTGTTCATTCACTCCATATTGTAAAGAGACTTCCAGCATTCTTTCTGTCGGGGAAACGGAAAGTCCTTCCAGCAAAACCTTCAGACTCTTTTTCACGTCTTTGCCCGGCGGAAGTTTCGTACCGTCTATCGCCACTACCAACTGTCCTTCTTCCGAAGGCTGCAGGACAGCCGGAAGGGTGTATACAGACAAATACTCCGGAAGGATGACCTTTGCTGCACTTACCTGCAACGGTTGATCTCCTGCATTCACACAGGCAATCCGCTCCACCCGTTTCTGCCCTTTCCTGACCACTCCGAAGTTGACCTGCTTGCGGCGGAGTTTCAGGTGTCCCATGGCATAACGGTAGTTTTTCCAGAGGGCTGCCGAAGGGGTGACCTTACCGGTCAGTGCCAGAGAGGCTACCGGATACTTGTCCGAACGGTCGGTATAGACCAGTACCTGAGCAAACAATTTTCCCGGACGCCCGAAAGGATTATAGGTCAGACGGATCTGTGCCTGCTCTCCCGGCAAGAGTACCGGACGGTCGATTTCGGCCTGGGTACATCCGCAGGAAGTGGTCATTCGTGTCACCACCACCCGCGTATTCCCCGCATTCTTACAGGAGAAGACATACACAGAAGGTTTGTCGTCCTCGGATATCGTCCCCACCTCTATTTCCTTTTTGTCGAAAGTCAACAGGGTGTCGGCCCCCGCCAGCAGGTCAGGTGAAGTAAGTTTCTCCAACTCCTCATCCGACCATATTTTCTGTGCCTGCAAGCCAGGCACAGAAAACAAGAGGCAAGCCCATATCCAATATTTGAGTGTCATCCGATACATCAAACTTCTCCGAAATTACATCCAACCATTTCCAGAACTGTTGCGAACGGTAATCACAAAAGTCTGGCTTACTGTTTCCTGACCGGCTGTAGTTACCGTTACTGTAGCCTTGGTCGATCCTGTAGCAAGTCCTTTAACTGTCAGCGCAGTGTTGGAAGCACTTACTTCAGCCACTCCCGGATTAGCCACTTCACAAGTAACGTTGGTCAGGCTGCCGAATACACGTACCAGGTCTACCTGCTGAGAAGCTCCTTCTTTCAGATATACATTAGGCACTTTCATCGGCTGACTGCCGTAGTTGCCGCCTTCCACATTTTCCAGTACTTTACCTGCATCAATCAGACCACCCAGTTTGTCTCTGTAAGCCGACAAATCCAGGAGGTTGTGCGGAGCAGCTTCACCAAATGAAGCCCAACCGTACCAGTATGATTTGTAATCATCATACTTGAATGTAAACGGTTTTACAGATTCCAGCAACAGACGACGGTAATCTTCTGCACGGAAGTGCTTTCTCAACTTAGCCGCATAAGAAAGTCCCAGCGCAGCTACACCCGAAACGTGCGGACAAGCCATAGAAGTACCTTCCATATAACCGTATCCGCCCTTGGTAGCGTCACCACCCATTTCCAGGGCACTCATAGGCATGGTAGAAAGTACCAGCGCACGTTCACGCTTTGTTCCTTCTCCGTCACCCCCCGGAGCTGTAATCATGTTCTGGCTTCCGGTCGGAGTACCGTAGTTTGAGTAAGGAGCCGGAGTACCGTCCGGGCCGATAGAAGCTACCGAAATGAAATCTTTGTAAGCTCCCGGATAACCGGCCATCGGTGCATATTCGTTTCCTGCCGCAAAGACGATGATACCTCCTTCAATGACTCCGTTCGGGTCACCTGCATTGTGCAGGAAGTATTCCATCACTTCTTTTTCCATTACGGCTACAGAAGCCCATTCATCATCCGTTTTCGGACCCGGAGTGTAGAAAAGCGGGTTAGCCAGTCCGGAGTTGTAACCCCAGCTGCACTGCAGGATGACTGCTCCGTTATCTGCCGCATATTTTACTGCCTTAGCTTCGGCCAGCATCGTAGCTCCCGCATTTCCGGCAAAAATCTGACACGACATAATCTTTACACCATCCTTGTTTCCTGTACCACCTGCGATACCGCACACACCCTCGCCGTTGTTGTTTACGGCAGCAATGGTTCCGGCCACATGGGTTCCGTGACCTGTATCGTTCGGGTCACCCCAGGTAATCAGTCCAGAGTCAGTTACGAAGTTGTAACCATAACGGTCACCACAATATCCGTTGCCGTCTGCATCCTGTGCTCCACCGACAGTCTCTGCCGAGTTGGTCCACATATTATCTCTCAAGTCCTGATGCGTATACATCACACCTTCGTCCAGCACAGCTACGATGATAGAAGGATCACCTGCACATTTCTGCCAGGCAACTCCACAGTTGACATCGTTTCCGGCATAAGAACCTTCTTCAAATTCAGGAATAGTCTTACCTTCTTCGAGGTCCTCCGACTGATTCAGTACCGTTCCGTCGTTGATGTAATGCCACTGCTTTCCCAATTCCGGGTCATTGAATGCAGCCCCATTCTTCAGCGCACGCGCAGCCTTCAGTGTATTTTCGCTCAGACCCTTTGCACGCTGCTGCGGGTCGTATGCACGTTTGATCTCGCGGTTGAACTCTACAGTAGCCACCTCAGAGAGACGAGCCATGTCGCTGGCCACTTTCACCGGATCGGCATTTTCATCGAAACGGACCAGGTACCACAAGTGCAGACCGCTTTTACGAGTACGGGCTTCATTTTTTCCGTCAACCGGGAACACACGTTCGAAAGTATATGCTCCGGCAATATCCAGCACCTCATCCACAGAAGCGATAGAAGAACGGGACATCTTGCCCCCGCGGCTCAAAGCCCCTGCCTTATCCAAGGCTTCTTCCACTTCGGGTTTAAACTTGACGAACAATTCACCTTTTACAGCATCGTCCGGCAAATTGACAATCGTTGCGGTACCCCCTCCATTGCCTGATCCCGATGTAATATCGGAATCAGAACATGAATACAGGAATGCTGCAGAAAACAAAGCTGCGAATAAATATCTTTTTTTCATTCTTTATCTAAAAGTCTTTATTGTATAATACCCTTTTTATTTTGTCTCTCCGTTATAATTCGGATCCATTTTCGGATATACAGAATAATAACTGTTTTTACTTACAAAATCATCGTATCCCAATTCTTCTGTAAAGTTAGAATAGTCTCTCATGCTTCTCGGCTCACCACCTGTAAATCCAACGGTTTCACCCAAAGAGTTCTTACCCTTGATTTCCTGCTGGAACAACCGTGAATAAGGATTCCAGAATTCCAGATAAGGATGATACAACAACCAGTTAGGAAGTTTACCTGTCAGGAAGTTAAGATTCATATACAATGCCTTCATGTTCGGCCAAACCTTAGTGATCTTATGATCTACCATGAAGCGCTGACCATCCTTGATAGTATCTGAAACCGATTCGAAATCTGAATCCTGGTAAGCGGCAAAATTATATGGTGGCTGCTGCAGGTCTTCATCGGTCGGCAATTCTCCTTCCAGCAAATTTACAGATAATGTCAGATATTCCAACTTTTCCCACTTCAAGAAATCGATGAAGGCATCACGGTCGTTCTTCGAGTTGTATGCCATACCGTTATTTCCGAAACCAGTTTCCCAACGGAAGCCCAGGTCGTCCAGACTCAAGTCGTTTACCACTGATTTGATACGCATATTCGAGATTGACAGATATTTCAGTGCCGGGAGCTTGGTGGCATTAACCTGTCTCAGCCAACTGTTGTCGGTAAAGTTAGAACTGTTCAGTTCCAGAGCCTCCAGCGTTTCACTTTCAAAGTCTGAAGGCAACTTAGTAACACCGAATGCACTGATGTTCAAGTACTTCAGATAACTCTTAGCCTTACCGTCCTTGCCGGTATTCAACGGATGTCCTTTCAGCAGTGTACAGATATCCGATCCCAGTTCAATCTTCTTGATTTCACGGTTCGCGTTACTATAGAATGTCAATGATTCAGCAAAACGCAACTGAGTTACCTGGTAAGGAATAGATTCTTTTGTATCGAACAGCCTGAATGATGCACTACGGATACGTCCCACCATTTCTGCCGGAATCTTCTTGCCATCGATCTTATCGGTAGCCTTCCACAGTGTCACAGTCTTCCAGTTACGCATGTTTTCAGTAGCATCCCAGCCGAACATACCGTTCATGCCCTGATAAATTGCCAATACCGCCAGAGAGTCACCGGCACGGTCATCGGTCAGGATAGGAGCATGTTCCTGAGTAACCTTCAGCACCACAGTTTCCGCTTCACTGTCTTCAGGCACAAAGCGGATTTCTGCCGTACGGTCTTCTTCCTTCGTATTGATTTTCCAGTTGAAACGCAACTTTCCAGTACGAGGACGTTCTCCATAGTCCAGGTCGATTTCCTGGTTCGAAGGGAACTCAATCCATGATTTTGCCTCTTCCGGAATCTGCACGCTGAAGTTCACGTTTGCAGTCACGGTTACATTGAAGAAACGATCTTCATAAGGAGCTGTACTTTCAATACCCAGCTCATTCTTGTCAAGTGAAATTTCCTCCTTGTATCCGAACTGTTTTACTTTAACCGTCTTTACTCCGATTCCCTTTGCCAGGAACTGAATCTGAGTCTCACGGATAGAAGCCAGGATAGAAGAGTCAGCCTTCACCTCTACCGTTGCCGATCCGATTCCGTTTCCCGGAGCCAGCTGCAACCAGGTAGCTTCAGTGCTTGCCTGCCATTCAGCATCAGTAGATACATTGATCAGCGCAGTCTCACCGTTAGGGTCTGCAATCGTAATTTCTTCCTTATCCAAGGAAAAGCCCGAAATCGTCGGCTCGTCTTCTTTACACGAAAACATCAAGCCAGCCAGCACCGACAATCCGATTATGTACTTTGATATATTTTTCATTTCTTGTCTATTTAAATTAACCATTAATCAAACAAGACATCACATCCGCGGATATCCTGTGTCTGATCGTAAATCAGCATAAACATACCAGCCTGAATATAAGGACACAACTCTGCCATATTGATCACGATGTTCGGGTTATCACTGATATCCAGATTATAGATCAGATAAGACAACTGTTCTTCCTGTCCCACATTCACGTCACCTATATCATTACTTCCCAGATACAGTGCACGGAGTCCTTTATGCTTTCCTACTCCCAGCGGCCATTCTGTCAGGGTACGGTTACCATCGGCATCACGCTGTCCACGGATAGCAAACACAGTCAGACGGTCAACGTTGAAAGGCTCGAAAGGAAATTCCGAGAAACAGTTGAAACTTACGTCCACTCCATACAGATAAGGAACATTGATTGCATTGAAATCTGTCGGGAAATCAGACAAGCGGTTGTAAGTCAAGTCCAATGAAGCCAGCATATAGCTCTTTTCTCCGACGATGTCACCTTCTTCGAACGAACTAATCAGGTTACCGCTCAAGTTCAGAGACTCAATTACCGATCCGCCCTGGAACAATCCCTTCGGGAACTTCGTCAGCTTATTTCTTGCCAGTGACAGTGTAGAAACATTGGCACCGTAATTTGCCGGAACCTCTGTAATCTCATTGCCAGAGAAGTCTACTGAAACCATCACGTATACCGATTTCGGATTAAAGAATCCTGTCGGCAGGTTCTTGATCTTATTGTTTGAGAAAGTAATTGACTCTACATCTTCAATTCCACAGAAATTATCAGGAATTGCTTCAATCTGGTTGTAGTCGAAAGTAGCCTGTACCAGGTTGATACCCTCAAAGCGAGGCAATGTACCTGTCAGTTTATTGTAAGCACAGTCAATCTTTCCGAGTTTCTTCAGATTCTTCACATTTTCAGGCAAACGGGTTGCATTGTTGAAGCCCATATAAAGTACCTGAAGAGTAGCCTGAGATTTTCCACCACACAGTTTTTCCAGTCCCGCATTGATTTCTTCCGAGCTCCACTGCTTGTTCATCGCAATGTTCAGCTGAATCAGTTCAGGCATTTCAGCCAGCACATCAGGGAATTCCTTCATCAGCGGATTATTGTAAAGCTCCATATCCGTACATTTCTTCAGATTACCGATTGTAGCCGGCAGTTCTGCCACCTTAGAGTTGGCAATGTACAGGATTTCCAGATTTTCCAGATTACCGATAGCCTCATCGATACCGGTAATACCGTTAGTCAGCTCACCCCAGTTGATATCACGTGAAGCAGGCTTGTTCTGCTTTTTCACTTCAATACCTCTTTCCTTGAATCCCCACAACAGCGGTTCAGAGAAATCAGCTCTGATATCGTGTGACGCATAGTTGTCCATATAGTCATTACGGAGAATCTTCAGATTTTCCGCAGTCGGATTCATCATAGCCTGTGCAAATTTCTTGCGAGACTCAACCGATGAACCATTAGGTACATTCGGGTGCTGTTTGTCGTTATGAGTACCCAGATACAAAGTCTGCAGTGCAGTCAACTGTCCCAGTGCAGCAGGAATCTTTCCTTTCGGACTGAACTCACCGATAGACAATGAGATGACACGTCCTTCCGCATTCAGGTTTACTCCCGGCTGTTCGCCCCACATATCGATATCCTTATCGAAGTTCCAGTTTACTCCCTTCGGATAATTTTCACCAACATAGTACCAGTCAGTCTCACCGCCGGTAGCCAGCCAGATTTCCTTCAAGGCAATATAGTCCTTGATGTAATCAGCCGATTCCTGCAAAGTCAACGGGATTTCCACCGGCTGTGCTTCCGGATTCTGGTTGTCGTATACAGTAAACTCAGTACCTTCTTTCAGTACACCCACTTCCAAAGTGGTTTTATTCTTATCCGATGTCCAGACCTCAGTTACCGTATAACGTCCGGCTTCCAGAGTAATCAGCGAATCAAGTACAGCATACGAAGTTTCAGAATTGTCTTCATGGAAACCATCTTCTACTTCCACATCCACGTTTTCAATGTGTGTCACTTTCTTTGTATCCATGTTTTTCACATCGAAAGTCACACGTGCCACCGAACTGAACGGATAGTATTTTGTTTCAAGATCGGCGCGTGAACCGGTTCTGCTGACAGCACTCAGGTCCTTCACCAGATGGAAACGAACCTGTCCGCGCGGAACCACATTTACCAGAAGATCCTGAATGCACAGACCACCACGTTCTACCATGAAAGAAGTAGGTGCAGCCGGTTCTCCAGCGTAGATTTCCTTTTCTACCTTATCGTACAGATAAAAACCGATCAGCTGATAAGCTCCTGCTACCAGTTCCAATTTTTCAGAACGCATTCCATATTCTGCATTTTCAGCGTTATAAGCGCTTACCGGCAATGTATACGAAGAGGTAACTCCATTGCTGGTCAATACCACCTTCACCTTTTTGGCGTCATACAGATACTCCAGTTCCGAATCGCTTGCACGCGAAGCACTCTCACCATAAGAAGCTTCTTTATACAATTTAAACTGAACATATCCATTTCCTCCCCCTTGCAGCTCGTCGTCATCGTCCGAACATCCTGTTGCAAGCACAACAGTCAGTCCCAGCAAGACAGGAACAAACAGAAGTTTTTGTAATAATGATGTTAGTTTCATATGTTAATCTTATCTTTTATCAAAACAATTATTCAACAATAATAATCAGGGCCTTGCACGGCATAGGATAACCGGCTGAGAAGTCAGAGAAAGAAATAAACATGGTCTTGTTTACCGTACCGTCTACTGAGAAGCTTCCACCCATGGTCATGCCAGGATTCCACTGTTCGGTGAAGTCTTCACCTTCCATTGACATGATCATCATACCATTCATTCCATTTACTTCCGGATTCCACTGTTCAACCGTCAGCTTCGGATTTACCTGCAAGAAATCACCAGCCTGTACTTTCACATGGAATATCTGGTCAACCGGTACCTGCGTAGCTTCAGAAATCATTTCACCATATCCGGTACCACCGTCTCCCTGCAAGCATTCCAGAGATTCATAACCGCTCCGCAACACCTCAAATCCGGTAGCAGCTACCTGATTACCCTGCTGGGTAAAGTTCCATACAATATACTGTTCATATTCGGTCTTGATGGCCGTCATGTCTTCAATCAGTGCATTATCCACACTGTTCTGCAGTTCTGTCTCATATACATAACGAGGGAATGCCAGAATATATCCGCTCCGTTCACCACCAGTGTTTTCCGAGAATGCCGGAATCGAAAGAAGTCCCTTGCCATTGTCTTCTACAGTGAAGAAATCACCTCCGTTCCACTGGTCAGGCTCCTTCAGTCCATTACCCTTACCGTCATCAAACAAACGGACCAGCTGATAGTCGTAATCCTTAGTAGCGATTTCCACTTGCAGCGGGAAGCTTTCCTTAGCCGTATCATCATCTCCAGTCAGAGATCCGGCCCAATAAATGTCACCTTCCTTGGCCACATTCCAGTTCCAGACATTTCTCAATGAAGTCTCAAAATCTTTGTCGCCCATACCTGCGTAGTTGACAGGGAACGCATAAGTCGCTCCGGTTTCCAGCTGCTTCAACGTCAGAATTCCGCTCTGTGCAGAAACCTTTGCTTCCTTAGTCACCTTCAGTACGATGTCCGACGGACGACCTGCAAATCCTTTCAGCGGCAGATCATCAACCGACAGCCATTCCGGCAAACCTTCGGCAGACAATTCCCAGTCGAAGTTCGCATTCAGGGAGATTGTAGTCTGACTTCCCGACTGTCCACCCACATAGGTAATTTCCACCGGATGTTCGTTATCGTAACCTTCAATCACCAGTCCCTTTGCATTACGGGTAATCTTCGCAATCACCTGCGACTGTCCGCCCATGTTCAGGGCAACCTCAGCCGTAGCTTCTTCAAATCCCCATACGTCGTCGGTTATTACCACCTGAACGTTCTGTTCACCTGCACCTCCGACCAACATCGGCAGGCTCTCTTCTCCCGATACGAATTTACACCAGAGTCTGGAAGAAGTCAGTGTCCAGTCTGCATTTGCAGTAAAAGCCAGTTCAGCGGTTTCTCCTGCTGCCGACAGCACAATTTCCTCTACCTTATCCGGGAATACAGGAGCAACAGCTTCGTTTTCGTCATCAGAGCATGCCGGCAGAAAAGCCAGGCCACAAGCCAACAGACAAGCTCCGGTAAACCATTTCATATTTTTCATTGTACTAATCACTCTTATTTGTTATTCAATCCCAAATCACGTTCCAGTTTCTCATATTCGGCCTTGCTGATCCATTCCACTACGTTCAGGAATGTACCTACCTGACCCACTCCTTCTACATAGAGTGTCATGTACTGCAAGAAGTAATGCTGACACACATTATAATATGACATTACTCCCTGAGGCTGCATGGCGCGCAACTTATCGTCTCCCCATACATTTCCCTGGAAAGCTTCTCCAGTAGAACCGACTACCTGAGGATCCCATTTCAGATTAGGACTCAAAGGATCGGAAGCGTCGAAAGTAACCTTCATATCGTAACCCTTGTACAGGAAATCAGGCAACACAATCGTGTTCGGCTCATCTTTCGGGTCTGTACTCAGTTCCGGTCTCAGCAGAATCACTGAAGTACCCTGCATGTATTCATCAAAGAACGTAGAAGTCAGTTTGGCATAATTGTTGCCTTCGCCCACAAACAAGTTCATATCCAGCGGACAAGCCTTGCGGAACACCACCTTGGTCTCAGCTCCGTATGCATCCCAGATATTCTTTTTGTCTGTCACCAGACGCAGCATCACACCCAGTGAGTCGGTATCTTCCATATTGTTGAATCCACCACGGATTTTCACTGCCGTAGCCAGCTCTCCGGCCTTGATGGTAATGGTATTTGAAGCCAGGCTGAAATGTTTGCCTTCAATCGCATTCGTTCCCTTGTCTACCACCTCAACACCGTAAGTACGGTCGTATCCCTGAGCTGTAGTTGCCGCAACGGGGATATCATAATAAGTTTCCCCATCCTGAATCGTGCAAACCTGGAATGTATCGGCAAACATTACATAGTCCGGTCCGCTATAAGTGGAATGTGTCTCACTGCAAGCAGAGAACATTGCAGCTGCCACTGTCACGCCCAATCCAAATAAATATTTTTTCATGTTATTTCACCCTTTCATTAATACTTGTTACTTTCATTCGGCAGAATCTGAGAACCCGGAGCTTCCAGTTCATGCAACGGAATCGGCCATACGAACATCTTATCATCTTTCTCTACCTTCAGGCTGCTTCCCACAGTCAGAGACTGAGATTGCGGTTTACGTTCAAAACCTCTGTGCCAGCGTTTCAGGTCCTGCAGACGGAAACCTTCCATATACAGTTCACGGACACGTTCGTCGCTGATGGCATCCAGCCATTTGTCCTTGTTGACTACGATATTACCCGAAGAACTCATACGTGCACTGCGCAACTTGGTCAGGTCTTTTCCAGCCTCACCGAATTTGTTGAGGTTACAGTATGCTTCGGCACGGATCAGGTACTGTTCCGACAGACGGAATACCTTCGGCATAGAAACGTGCAGGATACCATAGAGTTCAGTAAACTGCTGGTTACCGAAGTACTTGATCAGCAACGGCCAGCTCAACTGATGACTGTATCCGGTAGCCATATCCTGGAAGAAAACTTCATAACGCAAGTCGTATGCGTCATACAGTCCCAGTACCCACGATGCCGGTACATAATCCGGACGGACAGTAGAATAGTCGTAATTAAAGAATACCTTACCCAGAGCACCCCCGTAAGAAGTAGCTGTAAACGCAATTTTCCAGATTGTTTCAGTTGACTGGTCATTGGTCCACATATATTTATAATAGCTTACTCCCTGTGAAATCTGCTCGTTGCAGCTAGACAACTGATAGTATCCGCTGTCGATTACTTTAGTAGAATACTTCACAGCCTCGTCCCACTTCTTCATATACAGGGCCACGCGCGCACGCAAGGCATATACAGTATATTCATTAAAATAAGGAGAATCGAACAAAGTAGTACTTGACGGTTCCTCATCCTCGTCGAGTGCCAGACCTTCGGCAGCCAGATCCAGTTCATCCAGTACAAACTGGTAAGAATCCTTCAAGGAAGCACGCACCATCGGTTCGTCACCACGGTAGTGACGTGAGATAACCACACCCAGTTCGTTGGCAGCTTCCTCATCACTTTCGTACGGCTTGCAGAACAACTTGATCAGTTCCGCATATGCCAGGGCACGTGCGAAATGCGCTTCACCTGCACACTGGTCCAGTTTATCCAGGTCATCCTCTTCCGTAACCTTTGCACGAACCTTCTCAAGGTTGTCAAACAAGAAGTTACATCTTCCGATTACTTCATAAAGAGCCGCATACACACTTTCGATATCCTTGTCATTCGAAAGGATGTCATTCCAGCGCCAGATAGAACCGTACACACCGGTATTTCCATTCACTCCGTACACCAGGTCGGTCTGGATATCCGGCAGCAAAGTCAGGTTACCGGAGTACAAAGCCGAACTTTTAAAAGCATCATAAATACCAATCACCGCCTGGTCTACATCGTTCACTGTCTGAATAGCCTGATCCGAAGGAATTGCATTTTCCGGATACTTGTCCAGGCACGAAGAAACCGACAATGCAACGGCAGCCAGTACAATATATGTTTTGATTTTCTTTATCATTTTCTTATATTTACTAATTATTAAAATGAAACTTCCATACCCATAGTAAACTGTCTTGAAGCCGGGTAGCGTCCCAAGTAGATATTACCCGAATATTCAGGGTCGAAGCCGGTAAATCCGGTTACAGTCAACAGGTTTTGTCCCTGCAGGTACACACGTACAGAAGAAAGGCACTTGCTCTTGCGCAGCAGTGACTGCGGGAATACATAAGCCAATGTCAGGTTCTTCAGACGCAGGAAAGAAGTATTTTCCAGGAAACGGTCGTCGAGCTGAGCGATTTCTCCGTAACGAGGAATGTCGGTGATGTCACCCGGTTTCTTCCATCCGTCGTACAACAGACGTTTTGACTGGTTGTAAGCCGAGAATCCACCGTTGTTTTCTTCAAAGTAACGGTCGTTGTTCATTACCCAGCGGTCGGCCATCCAGCTGAACTGTGCAGACAGCGAGATACCCTTCCAGCTCAGTGCAGTACCGAAACCACCGGCCCAAGGAGCGATGAATGTCTTACCGGTCATCACCTTGTCTTCTTCACGGAACTCAGTAGTGATTTCACCGTCTTTCGTATACCACAGCTGTTCACCGTTGGCAGGATTTACACCCGCATAGCGGTTCAGGTAATATTCGTTCACCGGATGTCCTACCTGATAGCGCAAGCCGGTAGTAGAGTTGGTATATTCAGTCACACCGTTATACAGTTCCTTCAGTTCGTTGAAGTTGTAAGAAACGTTTGCATTCAAGTTCCATACAAAGTCATCTGTACGGATCACATCTCCGTTCAGGTTCACTTCAATACCGCGGTTCACCATGGCACCGATGTTTTCCCAACGTTCACCTTCACCCGAAATAGCATACGATTCAGGCACCAGCATCAACATATTGGTAGTGCTCTTGTTATAGAGTTCGATTTCTACATTCGCACGGTTGAAGAATCCGAAGCGGAAAGCCAGGTTGGTTGCCCAGGTAGACTCCCAGCTGAAGTTATCCAGACTACTCTGTGCCGGATAAATACCAGCCTGGTCATTGTAGTTAGGACCTCCGGCTACCAGTCCCAGACGGGCATAGTCAGAAATTTCCGAGTTACCCGATGTACCGGTACTTGCAGAAATCTGCGCGTTGGTCAGCCAGTCGAACTGCTGCATGAATTTCTCCTGCTTCAGGTTCCACATCAGACCTACCGACCAGAAGCTACCCCAGCGGTTGTTCTTACCGAAACGGGAAGACGCATCCGCACGCAGTGAGAAGTCGGCATAATACAGTCCTTTATAATTATATTCCGCACGTCCGAAGAACGACAGGAAACCATAAGAAGTAAATGTTTCCGGCCAGCTGGTTGCACGGATACCAGAGGTCACGTTAGTCAGCAAGTCATTGGTCTGTCCGGTAGTTGTTACCTGAAAACCTTCGTAACGGTAATCGATGGCTTCCTGTCCGAGCATGAACGTGAAGTCATGATCCTGACGATACTTCCAGCGGTAAGTGGCAGTAGTCGTTTCGGTCAGGTTCATACCGTCGTAAGAACTGCGTCCGGCAGTACCCAGTCCACCGTTCAGGATGTAGCTCGGGAACGACTTCATAGAAGAAGCATTGTGTGAGAAATCCACACCAAACTGCGAACGGATGGTCAGATTCTCAATCGGAGTGATTTCAGCAAATACCGTAGACAGGATTTTGTATTTCTTGTGCTTCACCGGATTGTTGTCCATCCATTCAATCGGGTTCTGTCCGATACCTGTCCATGAACCGTCGCTCTGAGAAGCAATCGAACCGTCTTCACGGTACGGATTCCAGTAAGGCAACATCATGCGGCTGGCAAAGATCGGAGAAGCCAGACTAGGCTGACCTTCGTCGGCCTGTTCGATTTCCTCGTACGAAATCATGGTGTTGGTTCCCATCTTCAGCCATTTGCTGGCTTTTACTTCCGCATTGGCGCGGATATTGTAACGGCGGAAAGAAGATCCCTGGGCGATACCGTCCTGATCGAAGAAACTTCCCGACACGTAGTAATTCAAGTTTTCAGTGGCACGGTTTACAGACACCTCGTAGTTCTGCAGCGGAGCGTGGTCGTTGAACACCATGTCCAGCCAGTTTACGTTGGTCTGAGACAGCTTGGCATAATCCTGTCCTTCGTCCAGGCCTACCATCTTCTCAAACTGGATACGTTCGTTGGTATCCATCATGTGCCATTCGGTACGTGCCAGCTGAGAAAAACCGTACTGTGCACGGAAGGTCACCTTCGCCTTATCCATAGACAAACCGCGCTTGGTAGTAATCACTACTACACCATTGGCAGCACGCGCTCCGTAGATAGAAGTAGAAGAAGCATCCTTCAATACAGATACCGATTCGATATCACTTGGGTTCAATGAAGTAAAGTCGCTGCTTTCTACCGGAACACCGTCCAGGATGAACAAAGGAGCCGTTCCTGAGTTAATAGAGTTGGTACCACGAATCTGGAAAACCGCAGCCTTGCTGGGCTCTCCCGAGCTGGCTACTACTGACAATCCCGGTGCCTGTCCCTGCAGTGCCTGGTCGAAGCTTGCAGTCGGCACATTTTCCAGTTTATCAGACTTCACAGTCGAAACCGATCCGGCTATGGTTCCTTTCTTACGCACACCGTAAGCTACTACCACCACCTCGTCTACCATCTGAGTATCGTCCTGCATGGTCACGTTCAAGACCCCTGTCTTGGTGTTTACCTGAAACTCCTGCGACTGCATTCCGATATACGAAAACACCAGAGTAGCGTGTGTACCCTGAATTCTCAACTCATAATTACCGTCAATATCGGTAATTACCCCATTTGTAGTTCCTTTCTGCAAAATGGAAACTCCAATCAATGGCTCATTGCCCGCCTTCGACACAACATTACCCTTTACAGTAAAACTCTGTGCCAAGGCAGTATGAATGCCCAGCAATGCAAAAAAGACTACCCAAAGAAAAACTCTTTTCATCTCTAGTCTGTTAATAAAAATTTAAATTATTAATAATATGCATCAGAAGAAATGCCCAGACAGACGACTCCATCCGGCATTAATATATTCCCCTATCAAACCAATCTTAACCTTATTCGCAATCTCATCCACTAATACTTCCCCTACACAAATTATTGCTCTCTCATTGTTTACGTGTCTATTATTTTCATTATCCCCCTTGTATTACTTGCTTATTACTACATTATCAATATTCATTTTCGGAGCACAAAGATACAATAATTATGCATAATAATAAACAAACAGATAAACTCTATTTATAAAAACTTTATATTTAATTTAAAAAAGTAGGTTAAAGAGTTGCAGATTACATATATTCAGTATTTATATGCAGATTGTGTAAGTTGATAATGCAACAGGGGGGAGATTATAAAAAAATGATAGCACACCGCAGGGGGGTACTATCACCTGCCGCTGCTCCCTGAAACTGCAGGGAAACAGCGGTCTGAAAGAGTAATTCACACAACCGGAGTACAGAAAGAGGGCGACTGAATGTCAGCGAAAAGACGGACCGACTTCTGAACCTCCGTTAGAGGCAGATGACCTCATCGGGCAGATAACCGCTGCGGATGCGCCATTCCTGCGGATAAAGATTGTTGGCACGGTTGCCGATATTCTTGACAAATCCGACGGGCAGTCCGGCATAAGTAAGCAGTACCATTCCCTTCGGTACGCCGCCGTCGAGCACAATGGCTTCTTTTCTCAAATAGGCTATTGCCTGTTCATAACTGATCTCTGCCCGTACGAATGCATCCGCGCACAGGGCAGTCGACAAAGCCAGTGCATGGTGAGGCACCCAGTCCCTGCCCTTCAGTTCGCATACCTCGACCCCGGCATGCAAGATGCGCAAGTGCTGCTTCAACAGGGCATACAAGTCATCGTATGCCGAAGGAAAGGCCCTGACCGCTCCCTCATCCATCATCCAGGTCCAGTCGGAAGAAGCATCCAGCCATCCTTTCACTTCTTCCGGGAACGAAGGCACGGCAGCCTTCTTCCGGTTGGCCTTTCCCCGCTTTTCCTTAGTCTTCGCCGCCGGGGAAACCGCCATACAGTCGCTTTCATCTCCCGATTTCCGCAAGACAGCCAGGAAGAGTCCCTCGCCTACCGTACGGTGCGGCAGGAAGCGGTAGACCGGAAATTCCCCACCCAGCAGGTTGCCCGTAATGGACCAGCTGTCAGGCACTTCCAGCGAAAACACTTCGGCCCCGAGTTCACGGGAAATCCAGTGCACATTTTCTTCGTTCTCGTGAGTATTGTAGGTACAGGTACTGTAAATCAGTATTCCGCCGGGCTTGAGCGCGGGCCAGATGTCTCTCAGAATGCGGCGCTGACGCTGCACACAGAGGTCGACGTTCTCGGGACTCCATTCCGTAATGGCTACGGGATCCTTACGGAACATGCCTTCTCCCGAACAGGGTACGTCAGTAAGAATGACGTCGAACACGGGTCCGAGGTCGGTAAAATCGGCCGGGTCGTTCTGTGTCACGATGACTCCGGGATGCCCCCATTTGATCAGGTTTTCGGCCAGTACCTGCGAGCGGTTGCGCATGACTTCATTGGCCACCAGCAGACTGCCCGGAGGAAGGACGCTGCGCGCCAGGGTGGACTTTCCTCCCGGGGCGGCACAGAGGTCGAGCATTACCACGGGGCCCTCTACCCAGCGCCGCAAGGCCTGTTCGACAAACATGGAAGAGGCTTCCTGCACATAGTAGCCGCCGGCATGGAACAAGGGGTCGAACGTAAAGGTAGGACGTTTCGACAGGTAATATCCGGAGGTACACCAGGCTACCGGAGTGGCAGCTTCCGGGATACGGCCGCATTTGGCTGTATTCATCCGCACGCTGACCGGAGTATCGGTCTGCAGGGCTTCCTGAAATGCTGAAAAGGTTTCGTTGCCAAGCAACTGCTGCATGCCGGCGACAAAAGGGGCAGGTAGATTCATATGTGTTGATTTTATATCCATTTATACGGGTACAAAGGTACAACAAATGGCGGTTACACACAAACTTTCGGCCTTCGGGGAAAAAGGAAATCGGGGCAAGGGAGGGGGAATGTGAAGCTATCTCAGTTTTTTGTATTACCTTTGCGGCATCAAACATTTTTAAAAAAGGAAATAGCTATAACGATATGAAACAATATTTAGACCTGCTGCAGCGCATCCGCACCGAGGGGGTGAAGAAGGAGGACCGGACGGGAACCGGCACCATCAGTATCTTCGGGCATCAGATGCGTTTTAATCTGGAAGAGGGTTTTCCGCTGGTAACAACCAAAAAACTGCACCTGAAGTCAATCATTCATGAGTTGCTCTGGTTCCTGAAAGGGGATACCAACGTGAAGTACCTGCAGGACAACGGAGTACGTATCTGGAACGAATGGGCGGATGAGAACGGGGAACTCGGACATATCTACGGATATCAGTGGCGCTCGTGGCCGACGTACGACGGAGGGTTTATCGACCAGATTTCGGAGGCGGTGGAAACCATCAAGCACAATCCGGATTCGCGCCGTATCATCGTAAGTGCCTGGAACGTGGCCGATCTGGACCGGATGAACCTGCCTCCCTGTCACGCATTTTTCCAGTTTTATGTAGCCAACGGCCGCCTGAGTCTTCAGATGTACCAGCGGAGTGCGGACTCTTTTCTGGGAGTGCCGTTCAACATTGCTTCGTATGCGTTGCTGCTGCAGATGATGGCACAGGTAACGGGACTGAAGGCGGGCGATTTCATTCACACGCTGGGAGATGCGCACATCTACCTGAACCACCTGGAGCAGGTGGAACTGCAGCTGACCCGCACGCCGCGCCCGCTGCCTCAGATGAAACTGAATCCGGAGGTAAAGAATATCTTCGATTTCAAGTATGAGGATTTTGAACTGGTGAACTACGATCCGTATCCGCACATTGCCGGTAAGGTATCGGTATAAGCCGCACGGGGATTTTCCAGATTTATTGATTTTTTTTGTAACCGGACTGAATGTTATGATATTATCCATTATTGCGGCCATCAACGCCGAACGCGGACTGGGCTTTGAGAACAAGTTGCTGTACTGGTTGCCCGAGGACTTGAAGCGTTTCAAGAGACTGACTACCGGACACACCATCATCATGGGAAGGAAGACCTTTGAATCGTTGCCCAACGGGGCACTTCCGAACCGGAGGAATGTGGTGCTGAGCCGTTCCGGGCAGGTTTTTCCGGGAGCGGAATGCTTTGATTCACTGGAGGAAGCGCTGCAGGCGTGCCAGGACGAGGAGGAAGTGTTCGTCATAGGGGGAGCAAGTGTATACGAAGCGGCACTGCCGCTTGCCCAACGGATGTACCTGACCGAGATAGCCGACAGCGAGAAGGAGGCGGATGCCTTTTTCCCGGCTTTCAGCGCAGAGGAATGGAAAATCAGCCAGAAGGAAACGCACCTTCCGGATGAGAAGCATGCATATGCCTACAGTTTTACCGACTACGAGAAGATGTCCTGAGGAAGGAAGGGCATTTTACCGTAATCCGTCAGATTACACATAAAGAAGTTTTCATAAAAAGCCCGCGGTGTTTCAGCAGAAACACCGCGGGCTTTTTGCGAAAGACGGCGAGGTTTTCCCTCACGCATCAAATTGTATTTCCCAACCGAAAACGGCAGTCGGCCTTGCTCCTGCCCTTCCCGGGAAAAATCGTAGTATCGTGTTTTTTTACGCAATGCATCCTGCCTGCAAACGGACCTTACTCCTCATCGGCCAGGTCCTGAATCGGCATCTGACGCTTGATGGCCTCACGGAAAGAAATAATGGTTTCCGAACGGGCCAGTCCCAGCGGCTGAAGCTTATCGTGGATGATGTTCAGCAGGTGATGGTTGTTCTTTGCGTAGATTTTGATAAACATGTCGTACTGTCCGGTGGTAAAGTGACATTCCACTACCTCCGGAATCTCCTTCAGCGCTTCGGTTACGGAGTCAAACTGTTCCGGATCTTTCAGGTAAAGACCGATGTAGGCACAGGTCTCATAACCGATTTTCTCCGGATCAATCACGAATTCGGAACCTTTCAGTATACCCAGATTGGTCAGTTTCTGTATACGCTGATGGATGGCAGCTCCCGAAACATTACAGGCACGGGCCACTTCCAGGAAGGGGATACGTGCATTGTCGGCTATGAGCTGCAAGATTTGTTCGTCTAGCTTGTCTATTTGATGATGTCCCATTGATATGATTTTTATCCATGTGCAAAGATAATATATTCTTCGGTAAATAAGATAAGATTTATAAGTTTCCTGCATGATTATCCATTAATTTAACAGGATAATCTTAACTTTGTAAAGAAACTAAGAGGAAAACGATATGAATAGAAAATTTTTTAGTATGGCCCTGCTGGGACTCTGCCTGCAGGCGGCTCATGCCGGAGATTTTGAGACGTATTTCAACGACCGGACGCTGCGGGTGGATTATGTATTCAGCGGCAATGCCTCGAAGCAGGAGGTGACCCTCGACGAACTGGTTTCGCTGCCGCAGTGGGCTGGAAGAAGGCACGCGCTCGACAGTCTGGCACTGGAGGGAAACGGACAGATTACGATGAGGGACAAGCAGAGCGGGAAGGTTATCTACCGGACTTCTTTCTCGAGTCTGTTCCAGGAATGGGTAAGTGAGAGTGAGGCGAAACGCGTGACCCGCAGTTTTGAGAACTCGTTTCTGTTGCCTTTCCCGAAGCAGCAGGCAGTGATTACCGTAGAACTGAAAGATGCGCACCGCAAGACGGTGGCTTCATTCACTCACGAGGTCAATCCGAATGACATTCTGATTCATCAGAAAGGGTATCATCACGTGACACCGCACCGCTACCTGATGAAAAACGGCCCGGCAGACAAATGCATTGACATTGCCATCATGGCCGAAGGATATACGGAGGCGGAAATGGAACTGTTCTACAAGGATGCGCAGGCGGCTTGTGAGGCTATCTTTGCTCACGCTCCTTTCAAGGAACTGAAGGACCGCTTCAATGTGGTAGTGGTATCTACGCCTTCGCAGGACAGCGGGGTCAGCATTCCGCGGAAGGGGGAATGGAAGGAAACGGCTGTAAGCGCGCATTTCGACACGTTTTATTCCGACCGTTACCTGACGACCCGCAGCGTGAAGAAGATGCACGACTGGCTGGCGGGAATCCCGTATGAGCACATCGTAATCCTGGCCAATACGGATACGTACGGAGGTGGAGGTATTTATAATTCGTACCTGCTCACTACGGCGCATCATCCGATGTTCAAGCCGGTGGTGGTGCATGAGTTCGGACACAGCTTCGGGGGACTGGCAGACGAGTATGCATATACGGAAGATCCGAGTCCGATGTACCCGTATTCCATCGAACCGTGGGAGCCTAATATTACCACTCTGGTGAACTTCGAAAGCAAATGGAAGGATATGCTGCCGGAGGGTACGAAGATTCCGACGGCTCCGCAGACCGATCCGGCTAAGGTCTTCTCTGAAGTCGGAGTATACGAAGGGGGCGGATACAGCCTGAAGGGGATTTACCGACCGGTAACGGAGTGCCGGATGAAGATCAACGAGGCACCGCGGTTCTGCCCGGTCTGTGAGCGTTCGCTGACGAGAATGATTCACTTTTATACTGACTGAACAGGACGGGCGGCCAGTTGGCGGCAATCAACCGGATATGCATGAACAGTAATAGACCACATATAAATTGATTATTATGATAACACTTAACTTGATCAAGACTTCTCATCCCGACTATGAAGGGGTGGAAAAACTGCTGCTGGCGGCTTTTCCGGAGGCAGAACGACGGGATACCGGCTTGCAGCGGAAATTCACGGATGAGAATGAGAAATTCCAGTGCTATGCCATTCGGAATGAGGAGATGTGCATCGGAGTAATTACGGTATGGAGCCTGAACGGATTTCATTACATCGAACATTTTGCTACGGTACCGGAGGTGCGTAACAGGGGCTATGGAAAGGAAATCATGGGAACACTGACCGGGCAGTTGAAAGGGACTGTCATTCTGGAAGTGGAAAGACCGGAGGATGAAATGAGCAGACGGCGCATCGGGTTCTATGAGCGATGCGGATTTACGCTCTGCAAGCAGGATTACCTGCAGCCTCCTTATCGCAAGGGTGGAGAGGCTGTGCCTCTGTATCTGATGTTCATTCACACCGAGAGCATCGACGGACAGTACACACAGATCCGTGACGAAATTTACAGGGAAGTGTATCAGACTACACCGGAAGCAATACTGGAAAAATAGTCGGATACCAACCTCCGGAAATCCCGTCAGTACGTTGGAAAAAGAGGATAAAGACTTCAGTCATCCGACGACATTCTGTTTCAGCATTGCTGAAAAAGGGATATTCAGTAAATGTCCCTAAAAAGTAAGGTGGCATATAAAGTCGATAGAGTATAATCACTTTATATGCCATTGCTATTGCCCTTTTTCTGTGTTTTTTCATATAATCCTATCAGTT
>NZ_JABSOE010000071.1 GCF_013618865.1 Phocaeicola faecicola | reverse complement strand
GCTGAATCATTCAATGCTAAAATCAAACTCTTTAGAGCGAATCTCAGGGGAGTTGTTGACAAGAAGTTTTTCTTATTCCGCATTGCGAACTTATATGCATATCCCCACTAAAAAGCTACTGACCCCCTATTCTACAGTTTAATTTGTATTTATCTATACAGTTTACTAGAGTATCTGTATATTGCAAATGATAAGATTAAGTATTAACATTCTATAATCAGTATTAAATTACTTGCAACAATAGTAGTAAAATCCAATTTTACAGTTTTAATTAAACAATATATAATTTCGCTTGAATATGAATACAGAATCATTCAAAAATATTTTTCTGCTATATTATCGGCCGCTATGTCTATTTGCTATACATTATCTGAAAAATATTGATAATGCTGAAGATATAGTACAAGACTGTTTTACGGAAATTTGGGCAAGAAAGGATTATGTTGATGATATAGAGAATTTAAAATCATACCTCTTTACCATGGTAAGGAATCGATGTATTGATAGGTTAAGGGAAGACATTGATATTGACAGCAGTATTAGGCCTTCAGATCTTGAAGATATTATCCCTGATGAAGAATGCGAGGAACGTTCTTTTGATGAAGCCCGAATGTGGACTATATTGGATACACTGCCAATAAAATGCAGAAAGGTATTTCTTCTAGCAAAAAGGGATGGAATGAAATATGAAGAGATAGCGGAGGAAATGAATATTTCAGTCAACACCGTTAGAAACCAAATGAATAAGGCCTTTAAAATGTTGGAAGAAAGGGTACATAAAATATATTTGTTCTTTTTCGGATAATTTTTATAAAAATAGAATAGAACTTTTTCTGAAATCCTTCGTCTTCATTAAAAAACAAATCAATTATGGAATATAAAGAAGAAAAAAAGCTGCAGTTCGTTTTGGAATATTACAAACATGGGAAACTGGATAGTGCTAAAGCATTTAAGAAAATAACAGGAAGCAACCATCAGTACAATGCAAATAAGTCAATTATTTCAATTTTAAGTATAGCTGCGACATTGCTTATTTGTATAGTCAGTTATGTATTGATTAAAGGACATGATGGTTCAATTGTTACAATCACAGCTAATGAGGGAATAACAAAACACTATATGCCCGACAGTACGCTTGCAATACTTTCAAAAGGTTCATCTGTAAATTATGATGCTGATATTTACGGAAAATGGCATCGTAATGTAAATATGTCTGGAAAGGTGTATTTTTCAGTACAAAGAAACGATAAAATACCTTTCACTGTTACCGGAAAATTCGCACAGATAAATGTTCTTGGAACCGAATTTGAGATGGAGGAAATACAGCAGGACAGTATAACCAATGTATATGTAAAATCAGGTAAGGTAGTCTTTAAGGGTAAAAATACGGAAAACGGAATTATCCTTACTAAAGGTATGAGCGGAACATTAAAAGAAGGAAATGAAACACCTGAAATATCCAAAAGTATTTTTAGCAACCCTTCTGCCTGGGCAACAGGGAAGTTCATATACAAAAATGCACCGATGGATGCTGTTATGAAAGAACTGTCTCTTTTTTATAAGACTCATCTTTATTCATCCGATCATTATAAGACTTTGACCGGTGAGTTCAAAACGGACAATCTGGATGATATAATAACAATAATAGAAAGGACATTGGATATTGAAATCACAAAGAAAGACTAAAATGAAAATAAAAATATTGTTACTGTCCATTGTTTTTACTGTATCCGCTGGATCAATGTATGGTCAGAAAAGAACTGCAGTTGAAGAGACGATGGAAGAGATAAAGAAAATATATTCAATCAGTTTTATATACGATTCGTCATTAAAACTGGATAAGGTTTATTCGGAGGAGAAACCAAGTATGGTTAATCTTGAAAACAGCCTTGATATGTTATTCAACAACACTGGCATAAAATGGGAAATTAAAGGAGATTACGTGATATTGAAAAGAGTGCCTTCATATACGTTAAGCGGTTATATATATCAAGAAAATGGTGAAACTGTTATAAACGGAACTGTATGGGATATTACCTCCAACACCGGTACGCTGACTAATGAACATGGTTTCTATAGTCTTACTTTAAGCGAAGGGAATCATAAAATCAGATTTTCTCATATAGGTGTTGGCGAACATATAGAAAGTCTGTCACTTAAAGGGAATAAATCACAAAACATTTATCTGAAATCTAATTATAAATTAGATGAAGTTGTGGTTACGGCAGATTTAAACTCACCTCTATACACAACACAAACAGGTAAGGTAACTCTAACATCGAAGGATTTTGTCTGTGGAAACAATTTCATGAGCTCACCTGATGTAATGAAGAAACTTCAAAATCTGTCTGGAGTGGCAAACGGAACAGAACTTATATCCGGATTATATGTACATGGGGGAGGAAATGATGAAAACCTGTTTCTTCTTGACGGTACACCTCTGTATCAGATAAATCATGCCGGTGGACTGTTTTCAGCCTTCAATACGGATATAGTTAAAAACATAGATTTCTATAAAAGCGGCTTTCCTGCACGCTACGGTGGCAGACTGTCTTCTGTAGTGGATGTCCGTACTGATGATGGGAATATGAAGGAATATCACGGGAGTCTCACACTTGGACTTCTTGAAGGAAGAATTCAGCTTGAAGGACCAATAGTTAAAGACCATACAGCATTCAATGTGGCTATACGGCGTACCTGGATGGATCTTCTTACTGCACCGGCCTGTGCTATCATGAATTCAAGGCGTACAGATAAACAAAACTTCAGATATGCCTTTCATGATATAAATGCAAAAATCACACATATATTTTCAGATAAAAGCCGTGCTGATATAAGCCTTTACTCTGGTAATGATTTATTTAAAGTAGATAATAAGTCCTATACTTTTGCATCTGAACTTTCTAATCTAACCAAGTTTAACTTACAGTGGGGAAATATAACTGCATCGGCAAATTGGAAATATATTTTTTCACATAAGCTTTTTGCAAATATAACAGGAGTTTATACTCACAACCGAACCATGTTTTATTATCATAGCGAAGAACGTCTCGGATATATAGAAGGGTTAGAAGGTGAAATCATAAAAATTAAAACCAATCATTCTACTATACATGATTTTGGATATAGAATGGAGTTTGACTATCGGCCTAATACCTGGAATCACATCCGATTCGGTTCAAACTATATGCGACATATCTTTAAGCCACAGGATTATTTGTCAAAGTTTGATAACGTAACACAAAGTGAATCGACAAATACAATAACAAGCAAATATAAAAGTAACGAGTTTACGGTATATGCGGAAGATGACATTAGAATAAACAGGAATATTAAACTGAATGGAGGACTGCATTATACAATGTTCAGCATAGGAGGAACAATGTATCATTCAATAGAACCACGTGCAGCAATCAACCTCCGACTATGTGATAAGGCAAGTTTTAAAGCATCATATACTGAAATGAGCCAGTTTATGCATCTTCTTTCTGCTACATACCTGAATCTGCCAACTGACTATTGGGTGCCTTCAACTGAACGGATATCTCCAATGAGAGCACGTCAGTATGCTGCGGGTATATATACAAAACTACCTTATGGAATTAATTTTAGCATCGAAGGCTTTTACAAAACAATGAATAATCTTATAGAATATGATTGCAGTGATGGAACACTAAGTCCTACAGCTGAACAATGGGAGAATAAAGTCCGTACCGGTAAAGGGAAAGCCTATGGTATGGAAGCTGATATCAGTTTTAGAAAAGCCCAAACATCAGTCGAAGTTTCATATACGCTGTCATGGAACAGGAGACTGTTTCCTGATTTTCATTATACATGGTATCCGGATAAATTTGATAATCGTCACAAACTTTCAATCAACCTGAGTCATAAATTCAATGACAGGATAGATGCGTATGCATCATGGAACTATCATAGCGGAAATAGGATTACAATTCCAACTCAACAGACGGAAGCTCCCGTTATACCAGGCACAGAGCAACCCAATGGTTATATGATGATATACGAAGCACCAAACAATATATCATTGCCGGCATATCACAGATTGGATTTGGGAATAAATTTCCATAAAATAACAAAGAGAGGACTTGATAGAATTTGGAATATCAGCATATACAATGCATATTGCAGGAAGAATCCTTTGTATGCAACAGTCGAACAAAAACCAGACGGAACATTTATAGGAAAAGGACATGGAATATTTCCTATTATACCGTCTTTCAGTTATACAATTAAATTTTAAAGCCATATGATTTATAGAATTGTAATAATATTATTAATAGCAGCTTATCTACAATCATGTGATAATGAGTTCTCTCTTGAAGGAATAGACACTCAACAAAAAACTGTACTGTTCTGTTTCCCGACAACTAAAGGTGATACTACATTGATACAGGTTTCTCAAAGTACGTCCGTTAATAATCAGATGATTAATATAATAAACAAGCCTTCCATTAATTTTACAGTTAATGGAAGGGAAAAAGAAATTAAGTTCAATGAAAAGCCTACAGCTATGCTTCCGCCAAACTCATATTATGTGCTGGGGGAATTAAAGGAGAAGGACAGGATTAATATTGAGGTTTCATATCCGGATTTGACGGTAGCTAAATCGGAAACTGAGATACCAGAGCCATTTCCGTTGATCAAGGCTGAGATAGCTTTAAAAAATGGTGATTATGGAAAGGAAATACATTTGGTAATTTCTTTTAAAGATAACGCTGCTACAAAGGATTATTATGGCATTAGAGTACTAAGAAAAAAGATAACAGAATATATGTCATCCAATAAGCAGAATCAGATTGAATACGCACCGGTTGAACTCAAAGTGGACAAAGAGCCATTGCTTTCCGATAAAACCGGTTTCGATGACATCTTTGGACTTTCAAAAGAATATTACCGTTTCATTTATATTTGGGATGATAATATGGTAAACGGAAGAGAATATACACTGAATGTTGGTACAGCTCAATACCCGGGAAGCAAAGATGAATACCAGAAAGAGACCTATGAGTTTAAGATATTTCTGTACAAACTATCGGAAGAATTATATAAATATATCAAGTCAATAAATGACATAAATAACAATAAACTTGGGAATTACGGCCTTGCCCCTATCCGCAGTCATTTTACAAATATTGAAAACGGCATTGGAATATTGGGTGGATGTAACATTTATGAGAGCGAATGGTTAGATATACCTGAGGAGTAATCATGTAAATTAATAATTTGCTATGATGATAGAATAACCATGATGTTATGGTATAAATCCAATAGAAATATGAGAACAGAATCATATAAAGATAAATCAAGGACGGAAAGGTATTATAATATGGATATCATTCATCTTTTTTGTGAGTTTAAATTGCTTTTACACAATGGCTTTGTGATTTTTATAGCCTTTTGTTTTTTTTCGAACCTTCTTTGTGCACAAACTGTATGGACAAAAGAAGATTCCATTCATCTGTCTAAAATATTGGAAAGTGAAAAGCCTATCATTATAAGCAACGATTTAAAAAATGAACTGGAGAGGAGCTTTAATTGTGAGCCTATAATGGAAAATAGAAGTTCTTGGAACGATTTCATATTGGATATAAAATCATACGATTTAATAATGCCGAAATATCATTCCATAAATATGGAACATATCTTTAAGGAGCACACTACAATTAAACTTTTTAATTTTAAAAACGAATATTTAAAACATAATAAGTTTACAATTGACAGTAATATAGATTCAGATAGTTATACGAAATATTTACAGCGAAATACGCAGTTAACTTACCCATTGAACGGTAAGTTACAATTCAATATGTCTGGTAGCTATACTAGAGACAGAACACAGAGCCCAATACTTCCGATAAATCCTGCCCCTTATACTCTAGGGGTGGGATTATCATTTAAGTTGAGAAATAACATTGAGATTGGTCCTCAAATAAGTTATCAGTATAATATAATACAAAAAAGATGGGAATGGATAGAAGGAATTAAATGTACAATAAGATTTTAAGGGGAAGAATATATCTAAAAAGTGTATATATCTTATACCTAATATCATTAGTGTCCCCTTAAAACTGGAACGGTTTAAAAATTAATAAATAGCTGACCATTTTGGCGAATCGGTCTTTGTCATATTGAACATTGGTTGATTCAAAGAGGTCACTGAAACAGATTTTATCTGTAAGTGAGATGCTGAGTATTTGGAGGGCTTCTTATGTGTTTTTTGTAAACTGCATATCATGCTGAATGATAGCTTCCAGACAGTAAGCACATATAACCGAGTTAATCAGAATACGTAGGGACATATGCATGAAGTTTCATCTAAGAAACATCCATCTTATTATTGTATAGTCCGAAGGATAGTACTAATTTAGAAACCCCATATATACCATAACAGAAAAAGAACTCATGAAATGGATTAAGATTGTCCTGATATGGTGCTGTATGATACTCATAGCCAGCATAAACGGAGGTTTCCGAGAATATGTTCTGGAAAAATTTTTGTCCTTACAGTATGCCCTTCCGATAAGCGGGATTGTACTGAGTGGACTGATATACATTATAGCCAGACTGCTTTTGCCTCGTATCAGGGACCTTTCAAAAGGAGACTGCATCCTCACTGGGATATTGTGGGTGATACTGACCGTCAGTTTTGAGTTTTATTTCGGACTGTCCTCCGGGACAACTTGGAAGGAACTGCTTAAAGCATATAACCCGTTCACCGGCAACCTGTGGATCATGGTTGTAATAATCACACTAATCTCACCGATGCTGGTGTACCGAAAACAACTTAGGCAAAAGCCGCACTGATTACCGGATATTTTATTGATTATCAAAACAACCATTCATACCTCATGTACGACAAACACCCCTGGAAAAATAAACTGCAAGACAGACTCTCAAAGGCAGAGGTCACCTCCTTTGCCAGAGAACTGCATCATGACGAAGCACACATCTCCAGTCTGTGCGAAATCTTGTGTACCTCAGAAGACGAACGTTCTGCCTACAATGCCGCATGGATATTATTCTACCTTTCAAAAGAAGACAAGGAAATATACCTGCTTCCGTTCTATGACAGAATAGCCGATCTGGCCATGTCCCCCACTCTCCGCATCCGCCGCGGACTGATTCTCTCCCTCCTTGTAACGATACCGGAGACAGACCGTTTCAGAACCGACCTGTTCGATTTCTGTCTGACTAAAATGACCGACCGGAAAGAAAGCGACAGCAGCCGTTCGGTCATGATAAAACTTGCTGCCAGAATGTGCAGACCTTTCCCGGAGTTGAGAAACGAACTGACTACCTGTCTGGAGCTTTTATCCGGTGAGATGAAGCCGAGTCTTTCTGCAGCATGCAGAAACGCCTTGAAAGAAATTGCCGGAAAGAGGAAAGTAAACCGTACAGACCGTGTGGTCAACCGCCCGGTTCCTGCCGATTGCATGTCAGTAGACAACCCCTCCGAAGTAATCAGACCGCGAAAAAGTAGCTATACAATCCGGCCGCTCGAAGAAAAGGATGCCCCGGAAATGCAGGAGTTATTCCAGTCTACCGTGCTGAACGTCAATCTCAGAGACTATACACAAGAAGAAGTCGCAGACTGGGCCTCGTGCGGGAACAGTCTGGCACATTGGGTAAAACTGCTGAATGAGCACCGGTTTACAGGGGCCTTTAACGATAAAGGAAGCCTGGTCGGCTTTTCCTCCATAAATTCCACCGGCTACCTGCATTCCATGTTTGTCCACAAAGACTGGCAAGGCAGGGGAATTGCCACACGGCTCCTTGCTGAGGTGGAAGGCATTGCCCGGACGTACGGAGTGACTGTAATCACCACGGAAGTCAGCCTGACGGCACGTTCCTTTTTCGAGAAAAAGGGATATAAAGTAATAAAAGAACAGAAATGCCAGACCAACCGGTTGCGGCTGACCAACTTCGTCATGAAGAAATTCTTGTAACCTGTTACGGTTTAAAGATTAAAATCAGACAGTTGGTGCCGGGAAACAGACTCTCCGTTTCCCGGCACCAACTGTCTGCTATCAGAAAGACATTTCCCTTAAAACAATACCATACAGGGAAGCATCAAAGATACATTACTGTCAATCAGGAAAATACCACATATAATACAGGAATCAGCAAACCGATGAGCAGGAACCATTTTCCCCGTCCTGCAATACCGTTTTTCCCCTTCATCATAAAAAGGCCGGACAGGGCAAAGAAAACCAGAGACACGGCAAAGAAATCTCCCATCACATTCCATCCGTTCACCCGGTTGTAATGCAGTCTGTTAAACCAATAGATGACCGGACGCTTCACATGCACCTCATATTCTGTCACACCGGTTACCGAATTATACACCCCGACACCCCCTTCGAGCATAAGTCTGAAATGTTCCTCGTCAATTCCCAGTATCTTTTTCAGCAGCGGACGTTCCGGACCGGCATTCCATTCAGCCTCCAGCGCCTCCTGGTCCATCCCCTTAGTCAACACCACAGTCGCCTCCGTAGTCTTAAAGGCAGGATCCTTTCCGTCCATATGATTCAGCAGAAAGCCCGATATTCCATAAACGAGGCACAGCCCCACCATCAAAAAGCCCAGGTCACGATGAACGGCCCTCAACCAGTATGACAGACTTTTATTCCACCAGTTCATAATCGGTTCCTTCCAGGTAATATATTGAATAATAATTCTTGTGGTTAGCCTTCATCCATTCACGCATGCTGGTCAGATTATTCAACTCAGTCTGGCAGGTCTCGCTGTCTTCTCCTTTGCCCTGCTTTTCCTTCAGTTCCTCTTCCGCCTGGTCAATATATTCTTCCGTCAGTTTGTTTTCCCTCAGGATACCCTTGATAATCAATTCAGAACCGATCAGTTCACGATTGAACCCACCGATATTTCCTTTCGCCTCAACACGCATGGATGTTTTCTGGTCACGTCCCATTACAAAACACCTGCGTCCGGAATGCTTGCACGTATGGGTCACAAAACCTTTTAAGGTAACCTCCTTACCCACTTCCTTTTCCGCATTCTTCAGAATATCTTCTACATACATCGCATGCTCTACATCGACTTTCTGAGACACCTGTTCAGCTGCCGAAGCCGACTCACTTTGTTTTTTACTGTTCCCGCATGATACGAACGACATGCCAAGGGCAAGAACCGCGATAATAAAATACAGTTTTTTCATATTTTCAACGTTTAACTTCAGTTTATAATTAATTGTTTAAAATTTACTCAAATCTACTTCTAGGAAGCAACAAAAGAGCGATTACCCCCACAACTCCCGTCAATGCTACAACCACCGACATAATAATATTTTTATGCAAAACTAACCTTTTTCTCATAAACATAAAAACCAATAAAGCCAATACAGACGACATTCCCCATGCCATGGCAGAAAAATGAAGGACGTAAGCGTTCACAAAAACTTTGTCGGGAGATAGAGGAGACAGAATAACCGGAAATAGAAAGTCGGCAACCCTATCCCAAGTTCCTATAGCCTTCTCTTGATGATAAGAAGACAAAGAGCTTAAGGTACTGCATTTCAGCCCATAGCAATCCATTGACGCAGAATTGGACAACCTAACAGTCCAATATAACATGTTTCCCATTATGGTTACCTCATCCCGTAAAAGATCCACAGGACGCACATCCATCTTCATGAAGCGGTAGCCTCCATCCTCACTGCTCTCCAGAATACCCATTTCGCCATTCTGACCGAAGAGATATCCGTAAAACCTCTTATCGCTCACCTCACTCATGGCAAACCATTTTACCGAGACTTCCTTGCTTACTTCCGTATCTTTCACGAAAGGTCTCCCGTTGACCATCTTCACATGAAACAGGCTTCCTTTATTGTCCAGGCAAAAATAACCTTCCTCATAAGGTTTACGCACGGTCGGATTACCCCAGAAAGCCTTTACCGGAAATTCAAATCCTTTTTTCAGAAGCTCGTCGGTAAACATTTTACTTTTTTCCCGGTTGATCGAGTGAGTGGAAGATTCGACAAATGTCATCTCGTGAGCATCCATTCTGAAATAATCTCCCGGCAAGGACAAGCTACCCCTTTTAGGCATGGCCTCCAGCAAGACTCCCATCTTGGGATGAGGCGAATAAACATCGCTCGGCCGGAGACGGAACATCACCTGTTTGGAACGCAATACTTTCACGTCCAGGGCATGTCCCTCCAAGGAATCAGGCAAGTTGCCATTCATGGCAAGCTGGCGATAGTTCAGCAGCGGCAAGAGCGAATCGTACTGCGAGCGAGGATACAAATTCCCCTTCACATCCCGGAAAGCCTCTTTCGTTTCTCGAAAATCAATTATACATAGTTCTTTCAGACGGGAACTGTAGTACATAAGAGGATATCCATTCGACTCATATACCATTTTTCTCACTAAAGCCGGTACGGTCCAGGAGGTTACAATCGTAGTCAGCACAAGGATAGCCACATATATTATATTCTTAAATCTCATATCTTAATACCGTTAATATTGTTCATGATAAATTTTACTGGATGCCCTGTTTAAATCTGACACAAGAATAAAAAGGAAAGACAAACGAAGAAATCAAAATCAGCATCATTCCCCAGACAAAACCCGAATATGTGCCAGGATAAAGAGATACAAAGAACACGGCCAACAACCCCAAAGATATCAGCATATTAAACAGTCGCTGTTTCCAGCTGGGCTCTACACATATCCATACTGTAAAACCGTATCCAGCAAGTCCTGCCATGGCCCACGGAAGCAATTGGGATACCATCATGCATATAACTTCGGCCGGCAAAATCCGTCCCACCAGTAACGACAGCAACCCCATACTAGCCAGATACAGGACAAGCAATACCCCGTAACCAAACAACAACATGGCAGACACCAGCCTAGTCTCACTGGCCGGCAAATGCAAGGTCAGTTTGAGCCGTTTGTTCGTCATCTCTGGAACAAACTGTACAATGGCCATGGCAATTCCGGACAAAGGCATCAGATACATCATCAGCCCGGAAACCGACATTCCCTGAAAAATAAATCCATACCAGACGTTCACCGCCTCATTAACCCTAATGGAATAAGTGACATCTATATAAGCGTATACAGTAACTGCTGCCAGCAAGAGCAACACGACAAAGACAAACTTCCTCGTTTTTACCCATTCTTTATACGATAATGCTTTAAACAAATTCATTATTACAGTGTGTTAATGATTAATATTTTCCTGTCAGTCCTATGAATGCATCCTCAAGGGACAATCTCTCTTCGGTTACCTCTTTTATTCCCATAACGGCCAACCGTGCCGATACCTCTTCTCTATTCAGGAAGGAATACACCTCCCACCTGTCTCCCAGCGATGACGGGTTCCACAGATCCTTGTCCGGCAAAAGTCTGAAGCCTTCACCCGGACTGGCAAACCGATACCTTCTGAAATGTTCCACAATCTCATTTACAGGCCTATGCAACAATAAACGACCATAGTCCATGATCATACAGTCGTCAATAAGCAGTTCCATATCTTGGATAATATGTGAAGTCAGAAAAACAGTTTTATTTTCGGCAGCCGCATATTCCTTCAGATACTCCACAAAAAGACGACGATATCCGGGATCCAACCCCATTGAAAAGTCATCCAGAATCAGCAAATCCGGGTCTTGTGCAAACAACAATCCCAAAGCCACCTGAGAACGTTGTCCGCACGACATAGTTGAAATCTTCTGGCTGGAAGATACCTGCAACTTTTTCAGCAGTTCATAATAAGCCTCTTTCTTCCATTTCGGGAAAAAGGCCGAATAAAATTTTTCAATCTGCTGCACATTAAAATAAGTATGCTGCACATGTCCCTCCAGCAAGAGTCCGACTCTTGATTTTGTCTCAGGACTTATGCTGTCCATATCCTCTCCAAAAAGGCGGCATTTTCCCGAACGAGGCTTCAGGTAACCATTCAGAATATTGATGATTGTGGTTTTTCCGGTACCGTTCTTACCCAACAGGCCCAGTACCTTACCCTTTTCTACATAAAAACTGAGACCGGCATAAATCAACCTGTCTCCATAATAATGCGTTATATTATCACACTCAATGATTTTCTCCATATATTCAATCTTAAAATTAAAATTTAACTCCCAGCGAAAGTCCGCAAACAGAATATTTCTGCCCTTTCAGACTTGTACTCAAGGCTATCAGATAAGAGAAATCAAGGTTTGAATACAATGACAGTTTCTCCGTCACTGCTCTTTCATATCCCATCTCGACACAAGCATGAATCCGACCAGCCACATTATAATCGTACTCACGGAGAAGCAACTTGTCGGATGAGGCAGGAAGTTTCTGATTCTCAGTAACCGAAGCATAAGTTCCATCATCGTTCATCACTCCCCATCCTGCAGCATATCCCCCTTTAAGCGACAAAGTATACCCTCTCTTTTTATTCAACCAGTTTTTGGTAGCAAATGCTTCCATACACACAGTATTGACTTCCTGCTTTCTGTAAAACGGATATTGTGATGCCATCACCTGACGAACATAATACCCTACTCCGGCTCCCGCCGACCAGGAAGCACGCTTTGGTACACGACTTTCGGGAAGTACAGAGTACATCAGACTTCCACCTTTCCACTCCTTCTCTCCCACTTTATTACTCCCGTAATAAACCGTTTGAGACACTCCGTTGGCATCGGTATTTCTTTTATAAGAATTCTCATGGTTTTCGAGCGTTTTCCAAAAAGCACTAACCTCCATCACATGGCACAAACGCTCCTTGGTCAATACAAGTTTCGAATGATAGTTCAACTTGGCCGCACAATGGTTGCTATAGGTTATGGACGTAGCAGCCCCCGTACCAAACTGCCCGTTATCCTTATAGTACCCCCATTCATGAAACCACTTCACCGCAGCAGTTGTCCAGACAAACTGAAAAGTACCTCCCTGAGTCTGAGTGAACAAAGGTTGTGCATCCGACGTATATCCACTCTCTCCAAACAGTTCACTGCGTCCGTAGAAAGCTCCAAAACTGATTAAGGAAGTATATTGCCGGTCCGTATTGCCATAGATTTTAAAAGAAACCCGCTGAATATTTCTTTGATACACATAGGCAGCCCCCAACGCTACGCTTTCCGTAACTTGGAGTCTGCCTCCCAAGGAAAGAGCCAGATCCATCATTGCATTCTGATGCCGCAAGTCTTTGAATTTTGCATAATTCCCCACCGTGTATGCCAAAGAAACACCTGTTGAAAACCTCCTGTTCAACGAATACCCCGCACTTCCTCCTAGTGAATACCATTCCCTACGCTTTGTTCCGGCATCAGCTTCATCAGTCTCGACAATGTCAAACGGAGTATACTCCGGATAAAGAAATACCGATCCTGACATATTCTTGCCCTTCTCCACTCCGTACGAAAGTTTACCGGTCAGCATTAAGCGCTCATTAAAACGATAATACGATTCAGTCAATATCCCCAACCCCTTACTGTTGTCCGACTGATAATAATTCACCATATTTCCCCTGCACAGACGACCGCTCCATTCGAGATAAGACAGGTTACGGCATTTCATGTCGGTCAGGAAAGACGCATTGGTACTTTGTGACGCATGAAACCTCAAAATGGTCTCACCATAATCCGTATACAGTACCGGTTGGATGTGATCTGCACGAACCGTACTGGCAACGAGGAGGAGTCCCCCCGTTGCCACTGCCATTTTCAGACATCTGGTATTCAGTAAAAACATAATAAAATCAGTTTCTCAATGATGCTCTACTCCGCTGGTGAAAATCCACTGTAGAATTATTCGTATCCTTATATATAATTCTGGCTCCATTCCTCATTGAGGCTTCCGCATCGATTCCGCTCGGATCAGTAGAATCACCTACCCCCAATGAATAATTGTATACTAGTTTCCCTTCGTTCTCTTTAATCGCTTCGGTAGCTTCTTTATCCACATTTCTGTAGAGAGTATATCCCATCTTTGCTGTCATCTCCACATAACCGGCATCGATCGTAGGTAAAAGTCTTTTCTGGTTATTTGCCTGACCCTTTGCAAATACCTCAATTCCATCCACTATCCATTCTACCGGGACCTTTCTGCGAACCTGATTAGAACCATACATATTTTCATTGTCTGGATTATCAACAAACTCTTTCAAAGTAGTTCCCTGAGGACGCACTATATAAAATGCCGGACTGCTGTTGCTAAGAGGCCACGCCTTGCCCAAGCCGTAACTGTACACCTTCAAATAATGTTCCGAAGGAATAAGCTCCGAAGGAGTGGGATAATAGGTGGTAAGATTATAATCTTCGATATCATAGCAACAATAATACTCACTGTTAGCATAATTTATTGACTGAGAATAGGTTTTCGTATTATCTACAGCCCCACAAATTGCAATCACCACCTGTTTTCCCGGTTTCAGTTTTACCTCTGTTTCAAAATACCACAAACCATTACCGGCCGGAATCCACCCCTCAGAAGCATAAAACAATTCTCCATTCACATAATCATTGTTCATACTTTGTGAGTTATAAGGATTCACCATAGCAAGAGCAAAATCACTGATATCAATAGTGGCCGACGAATTGTTATATAAAATGACATATTGATCCCTGGCGAAAAATCCTGATCCATCATCCATAGGACATCCACCAACATAAAGCTCTTTAATAACCACCGAACCTCCCTTAGATAACTCCAGATTAATTACAGCCTCAGCCTTTTCCGTACTGGCATTCACATTACTGTTGACCCCATTGAAAAGATAGACCTCGGCATCCACCACCCTCTGGTCTGCAGCAGAAGCCTCATATATCCCTCTGGGCACCTGAAAATCTGCGATTCCTTCCAGATTGGTTTTTTCCGAAAATACCGTACCGGAAGACGTATTTTTCAACAGCACCTCCACTCCTTCTACCACATTGCAACCTGAGTTTTCCGGATATACCAGCTGTATTCTTACATTACTCAGTTCATATTGCGGATTCTCTTTCTCCGAACATGCCCCCATCAATAAGCCTAGCACAAACAGGCTTACAATTCCCAATAATTTTTTCATACCACTTATAATTTTAATTTAAATGAAATTCCGTAGTTAAAAGGCGTCAGCAGTCCCGAATCAAACAAAGACATTTCATTGCCTGTCTGTCCGTTTTTAATCTTCTGCATACTGTAAAAGAAATTATTCGCAAAAAATGAGACGGTAAAATGTCTGCCGATTTCTTTCGAAACATTCAGATTTGCAGAGAAATAGGGAGAGCAACTCTGACGTTTGAACAAATAGCCGGTACTGCTTTTTACCGCCAGTTTTGCCAATTCATTATATAAACTCTTATCATTCTCATAGGCCCATAAAAACTTCTCCATAAAAGGAATTTTTGTTTCCATATCGTCCCGCGATACATAATACAGCGGGTAAGTTATGACATAATTATCTCCGTCATAAATATCCTTATCTGTTTCGGAGGGTAAATAATCGTCCCTGGAATCGATTACATAACTCCTGGCACCACCGCTATATTCACTCAGGTTCCGACGTACGTTTATAAATGTGCCTTCAAAGCGCAAGGAGAAAACCATCCGTAACCTCGGAATATGAGTAATGAAAGTAAGATTGGTATTAAGCCTTCTGCTTTCAAAACCGTTATAATTACCGGTTCCTCCCACATAGTAGCCAATATATTTATGAGGTTGTCCGTCAGAACTCATCAGATTCACCCGGGAAGGAACCATTACTTCATCCACTCCTTTATATCTGTAATACTTTCCATCTATCCTTATGGATGTATTTATCGATTTTATTTTATCGAAGTCCACTACCCATTCAACTCCCATTCTTGAAGAAGAAGAGCCGTTGATACTCATGCTGGCAGACTGAAAGTCTTTGACAACCTTATATTTCAACTCCTGGGAAGGAAGTTTACCCGTCTTGTCAGAAACCGTCACGACCCCTGTATTCCGGTCTATGTCATATATCCGGTCTGCAGAAGGAATCAAGCACGCCTCCAGTGCACTTTGGTCCGTCAGTTTATAATCGAACGGAGAATAAAATCTCGTCTGTGAATACGGCTTCATGATACTGTTGTAATAAAAGGACAAAGACAGCTTCATCCCCTTGAACCGTATATCCGTTCCCACTTCGCGCATCAGGCTATACTGCCATTTTAACGACGGATTATATACCGGCTTTACCGGATGAGTATGGTAGGCATAATATGTAGTTCCATCTGCCATAGTACCCGGCGCAAATGCCAATCTGTCTACATAGGTCTCTCTGGGATATAAGACCTCGAAAGAAGGAAGTTTGACGGCCTTTCCCCATCCCGCCCTAAGAGTTACCCCTCTTAAAAAACCCGTCTCACTAAATCCCCAAGAATACCTGGCACTTATTCTTGGAGACAGACTTGAGATACGCCCATACTCCGAACCGGATATAAATGTCATGTCACTCCTACACCCGGCTTTTATATTTAAAATAGAATTTTTGAATGTAATACTCAAATCCTCTTCTATATACGAAGCCCAATTGTTCATAAAAGGAAGCTTATCATATCGATACTCCCTCCAGTCTGGGGCGACCGATATATCGGCATAATACTCTCCACGTCCCAGATTTCCATCTGATTTCAGTTCAGAACCTAGAAGCAGATTGCCATTTATACCTTTTATCTGATGTGTCCACATGGCCTTTGCATAGACAGAAGTATTAATGGGACGGTCGTCATGATACGAAGTGACATACCAGTAGCCAGTAGGGAGAAGAATTATCGGTAACGAAGGATTGTCTTCGTACCTGGAGGCCACAAAATATCCCTCTTCTGTAGTATGTAGCGAAGGGATGGACGAAGGAGCAGACTTATTTGTCTTTATTTCATGCATCTTATCCGCATATGCAAAAGTCACTCCCCATCTCAGGTTGGCAAGCCATTTTGAATTTATCATATAATTAAAAGCCAAACTGCTCCACAAGGCATTGTCACTATGTTTTGTATACGTCTCTCTAAATGCATCCGGATCAGTTTCCGAATTAAGACCTCCTAAATTCCCGTTCAGAATAAAATCCATTGCCAGATTCCTTCCGGATGCAGAATGGAATACATTCGAGTACTTGGCACCAAAAGCATTCCGTATGTATGAAGTATAAGGTGAAGCAATATCTGATACCGACCGTACATGCTCATAAGATAAATTCAGGATTCCCCATTTGCCCCCTATATCCATTCCTTTAGCAATGGAATAAGACTGAGTATTGGGCCGTACAGAAACATCCGCCAAAAAAGGAGTTTTACCTTTTCGGGTAATGATTCTGACAACTCCGTTTGTCAAGTCACCATATTCCACTGAAGGCACTCCGGTAATGATGTCAATTCTTTCAACATTATTATTTCCTATATTCCGTAAATCAGTTCCACCTGTAGATTCGGCAGTGGCATTGCCTCCTACCCTCACACCGTCCATTTCTATTACAGTTCCAAAATCGGGATTACCCATCTCAAGCGTTTCCCCTCTCAGGGTTATTACCTGCTTTGAGGAAGTCAAAGTCTTATACTTACGGGTCTGCTCCCCGGGCAATAAACTCAGTGCATCCGACACGCTGATACTCTGAAGATGATCCAGGGCTGTCCTGTTGAGTGTATAAGCAGTGGCTGCATCGCTCGTTTTTCTTTCTGCTGTCACAGTCACTTCATTCAAAGCCAGGGAAACCTCCGAGAGATACAATACCGTATTAATATCTTTGTGAATATTTATTTCCACCTTTTTTTCCGCATAACCTAAACACCTGATTGTAATTGCATAACTCCCTTTCGACAGATGGTTAATAACAAACTCCCCTTTCTCATCCGTTACAGTACCTATTCCGCTCCCCTCAATCCATAAAGTCGCAAATTCCACCCCTTTATTGGTATTTTCATTGAGCACCTTGCCGGATATATTATAAGCAAAACCCATCATAGGTATAAGCAGCGACAATAGCAGTAAATTAAATTTCATAAAAGTTTACTCTTTTTCGATGTAAAATTATGAAGATAATATCATGCCAACAATACCTAAAAATGAGTATAAATCGTATGTTTTTTACTACTCTATCCTTATTAAAAACACATATATATTTGTATAATAGAAACTCACAGTCTATCGTACATCCTCATTTTATAGTATCAAACCGGTAACAGACAGTAATAATCCCAGTACAGTGAGCCTCACATCGCCTTACTTTATAAGCACCTCCTCCTTTCGGCTTTGTGATAACAGTCGCAGAAAATGGAATAAAAAAATTCCGTCACTTCAGGAATGAATCGATTTCCTGAGTGACGGAACATTCTGTTTCAATGTCCGTTGAACATAAAAACAGCCAACTTAAATAACTCCTTTTATCTTGTCTTCGAAGGCTGAAAGAGCAGCTTTGGCTCCTTCTCCCATCGAAATAATGATCTGTTTATAAGAGACATCGGACACGTCGCCTGCGGCATAGACACCCGGCAAAGCCGTACGGCAGTTCTTGTCGACCAGGATTTCTCCGATGCGGTTGGTCTCCAAAGTTTCTGCAAAGGGCTGACTGTTGGCAGCCAGACCAATCTGCACAAAGACTCCGTCGAGCGGCAGGACACTCTCCGTACCCTCCTGACGATGCTTGATACGAAGTGCAGTCATGGCCTCACCGTTTCCCTGTACTTCGAGGGTCTGCACAGCAGTCTGTACCTCCACATTAGGCAAGGAGAACAATTTATCCTGCAATACCTGGTCGGCTTTCAGACTTTCCATAAATTCGAGTACGGTAACCTTGGCACAGATACCCGCCAGGTCGATGGCCGCTTCCACCCCGGAGTTTCCTCCGCCGATTACGGCAACGTGCTTTCCCTGATAGAAAGGTCCGTCGCAATGCGGACAAAAGGCCACTCCCCTGCCGATATATTCGGCTTCGCCCGGCACATTCAACTTACGCCAGGAGGCTCCGGTAGCGATAATCAGTGCCGGAGCGAGGAAGGTCTCTCCCCCTTTCACGGTAAGCTGCTTTTCCGCACCCTGCAGGGCAAAGGATTCTATCCGCCGGTTATCAAAGATGGTGATATTCTTATGGTGCGACAGATGAGTATGCAGATCCGCTGCCAGGGTCTGTCCGGTGGTATAAGGAACGGAAATCAGGTTCTCAATACCCACGGTTTCATTTACCTGACCTCCAATACGCCCGGCAACAAGCCCTACCTTCAGTCCTTTACGGGCCGAATATATGGCGGCGGATGCTCCAGCCGGACCGCCTCCCGCCACCAGCACATCGAAACGATGTGCTTCGGCCGGGGCATCAGAAGAAGGAGCTGTACCCACTTTGCTTTCCAGTTTCTCCAACAACTCACCCAGGCTGCTGCGTCCTATATGAAAGGATTCTCCGTTCACCCATACAGACGGTACAGCCTGAATGTTCAACCGCTCCACTTCCTCTTTGAACAACGCACCGTCGACAATGAGGTGCGAGACATTGGGATTCAACCACGTAATGACATTCAGTGCCTGTACCACATCCGGACAGTTGGTACACGACAGCGACATGTAGGTAGTGATTGAAACCGGCCCCTGCAGTCCCTTGATTCTTCTTTGGGTGGCCTCATCAGGCAGGTTTTTCCCCTTGCCGTCAGCATTCAGTACGGCAAGCAGCAGGGAACTGAATTCGTGGCCGTTGGGAACGGCACGAAAACAGATGCGCGTATCCTGTTCATTCTTCAGCAGATGAAATTCCAGTCCCTCGCCTTCGTGCACCCTGCAGGAAATTCTGTCCGAGCATGCAGCTGTCTCTTCAAGCAGTTCAATCAGTTCCTGCCGGCTGTCGTGCTGAGGATGTACCGTAATGTCGAATACATAGTCAGCCTCCAGTCCGGAAAAAATCTGTGTGAGTTGTTCTTTTAATGATGTATCCAACATACACTTTCCTCCTCTCGACTTTTAAATTTTGCCTACCAGGTCAATGCTCGGCTTCAGTGTCTCTGCACCTTTCTGCCATTTAGCCGGACATACTTCACCGTCGTGTGAGGCAACGAACTGAGCGGCCTCAACCTTGCGGAGGAGCTCGTCAGCATTACGGCCGATGCTGTTGTCCTGAATCTCCACTAATTTGATCAGTCCTTCCGGATTCACCACAAAGGTTCCACGATATGCCATTCCATCTTCTTCAATCATGACTCCGAATGCGCGTGACAATGCACCTGTAGGGTCTGCCAGCATTGGATACTGTATCTTGCGGATACTTTCGGAAGCATCATGCCATGCCTTGTGTACAAAATGAGAGTCTGTACTTACTGAGTAGATTTCTACTCCCATGGCCTTAAACTGTTCGTACTTTTCTGCCATATCTACCAGTTCTGTAGGGCATACAAAAGTGAAATCGGCAGGATAGAAGAAGAAAATAGCCCATTTTCCTTTAATGTCTTCGCTGGATACTGTAGTGAACTTTCCGTTATGATAAGCCTGAACTTTAAACTCCGGTACTCTTGTATTAATGATTGTATTCATAAAATAAGTATTTAATGATTTATTTTAAATTTGTAATTATTACAAATGCAAAAGTACTCGGCTTCGGGCAGATAGGCAATACCTACTTTTAGGTATATTTAAAAGAGAGACAAAGCAAGTGAGGGGGATTCACCATAAATCGGCGATAAAAAGTCCGATATATAAGAATTCTTTGTAACTTTAGCTTCAAAACATAGCATAACGACCCTAAATCATTTGAAGATGAAAAAAGCAATTTCTTTTCTGGCAGTGTTGCTGATTGCGGCAACCGCCTTTGCCACTCCCCGACTGGTCAGTTTCTCCAATAAAGGAGGGAAAACGACTGTGGTCTTTACACTTTCTGCAGACGACAGAGACAGCAGCAATGGACTGGGCATAGATAAAATCGTACTTGAATGCAACGGAAAGACCTACACTGCCCAACATGTGGATGCGAAATTCGGAAAGAATACAACGACAGTCACTGTCAAGTTCAAGAAAATTCCTCAGTCGAAAAACGGCCGGCTTAAATTCAAGGTAAACGGTATGGACAAATACATTAATCTTTGAATGCGACTGACCTATAAGAGCCTTATACCAAAGCAACGTAAGTATTCGGCCAACTACAGGTATTAAACCTTTATATACAACAATAGCGACTGTCACTATGAACCTAATAGTATCAGCCGCTATTGTTTTGTTGAACCCATATGTTACAGTTTATATCAGTTACAAGATTCCTCCTTTTGCCTTGTCAGTACACATTCCGGATGTTTCAACTTCCATTTATGTGGAAGTAGATTCAAAAGTTCTTCTTGGGTTGCCTTCTTGTGATAAGGCATTTGTGCGATAACATCGTTCAGGTATACTCTGGGATTTACCTCGTGCGCCTTACATGTGGCCAGCAGAGAACATATGACAGACATATTAACCGCAGCTTCGTGATTACCACAGAAGAGAAAATTTTTTCTGCTCAGAGTGATGGGGCGTTGGACGTTTTCCGCCAGATTGTTATCCCAGTACAGGCGACCATCGTCCAGGCATCTTATAATATTATCCCATTTGGTATAGGCATATGTAATGGCCTTGCCTGTCAAAGAACCTGGACTGTATTTAATCCCTTCTGTCTCCATCCATACCTTCATTGCCTCCATGATTGGCCGGGCCAGCTCCTGACGCTTCTGTCTGCGCTCATCATATGACAGGCCGGCTTCGTCACACTGACGTTCTATTTTATAGATATGCTGTATCTGAGTCAGTGCATGTTGGGCCATCTCCCTGTTTTCATCCAAAGCCTGCTCAAAATGACGACGTATATGCACCAGACAGTTGAGCAGCCGCACGTCGGGGTTGGCCTTGAAGGCTGTTTCATAACCTGCAAAACCGTCACATTGAAGATATCCCTTGAAGTTATATTGATTTGCCAGGGATTCGATGACCGCTCCGGCCCGTGAGCCTCCGTCGTAATGAAAGATGACCAGT
>NZ_JABSOE010000070.1 GCF_013618865.1 Phocaeicola faecicola | reverse complement strand
CTTCTGACACGAGGAACTTTACAATAGTGGCGAAAACTGTCTTCAGTACATCCTTCAGACGGCTGCTGCGGAAACGGTTGATGGTATTATGGTCAGGAGTAACGTTGCCGGTAAGCCACATGAAGCGGATGTCATTGCGACAGAATTCTTCTATGCGACGGCTGGAATAGATATTACGCAGATAAGCATAGACCAGAATCTGAAGCATCATGCGCGGGTGGTATGCAGAACAGCCTTTAGGAGAATACCTGCGGTAAAGTTCTTCGAGGTTTATCTGTTCAATGATACGGTGAACAACCCGGACCGGATCGTTCTGGGGAATAAAATCGCCTAAACATGGAGGTAAAAGCAGATTATCGTTGGATGTGTAATTTTTAAACATTATCTTTGGGATATATTGACTTGATTCCCTAAGATACAAAAATTTAGGGAGACGGGCAAGTTCTGACTGAGCGAAGTTAGGACTTGCCCGATTTTTTTGCAGACACAAAAAAGGCCATCTCAAAGTATTTTGAGACAGCCTCATCCCCTATTTATAAACTACGATTGTGTGATTTGCTTACTGATTATTTAGAAAGCTTTTCTCCTTCGTTCTTCACCAGAGTAAGTACCTCTACTCCGTTTTCATCGAGCAAAGCCACCGACTGGTCTTCTTTCACGGTAAAGCTGCGTACCGTATCAATAGCCTTCAGTACCTTTCTTTCCACATCCATGCCCGGACCGGCCATCATGGTAGAAATGAACTGAGTAAAGCGCAGAGAAGCCGGTTTTCCTTCTTCCTGCATAAAGCCGCCGTTGATTACGTTGCAGCCACCATTGCCGTGTACGTGCTTTTCAGCCACATTGAATGAAAGGAAAGGAGTCTTGTCCATTTTCTCCAAAGCAGCTCCGTTGACCGCAGCAATGACCCACTCACCGTTCAGACTTTCTACAGTCACCTGTGGAGTCTCGCGCTTTGACAAGGTCAGCAGGGTATTTCCCTTCTCGTCGGTCAGGGCAACCCCGTTTTCGGTTTCCGTATATCCGTCAACCTTATTCAGCGCATCTACCACTTTGATTTCCAGATTCATATCCGGGCACATCATACGGGTAGTAGCAACCTGGGTGAAATGAATTTTTCCGGCATTCAAGGTATCTACTTCAAAGCCTCCCATCATGCGGTTGCATCCGGTATAGCCATACAGACGTTTTGCCTCCATGTCCAGACCGATGAACGGCAACTCCTCACCTGTAGTCTGCTCACCCGCAACCGTTACAATATTCCATTCACCACCCAATTCAGATGAACTCATTAACACCTTATTACCGCCACACGATGCCATCCAAGCACCGGCACACAGTGCGGCCACTCCAAAATAAACTTTTTTCATACTTTTTCTTTCTTTTATTTTATGTACTCCTCAGGAATGAGATCGGACTCTTCCACAGAATACAAAGTTATTTCAAATAGTTTAGCCTGATAAAACTTCTGTAAGAAAAATGGCGATAACCCCAAAATACTGCATAATCTTATCAGAAATTTTTCTATCTTTGCGTACTGATCGGTAACGTTTACCGGGCATTAAAATTATTCTATTGATAAATGAGTAAAGTATTGATTATCGGTGCAGGCGGTGTAGGAACCGTCGTTGCACACAAAGTGGCCCAACATCCTGAAGTCTTTACAGAAGTGATGATTGCCAGCCGCACCCAGTCAAAATGTGACGCGATTGTAAAAGCGATCGGTAACCCAAACATCAAAACCGCTAAGGTAGATGCAGATAATGTAGACGAACTGGTGGCTTTATTCAATGGTTTTAAACCCGAAATCGTTATTAACGTAGCACTTCCGTACCAGGACCTGACCATCATGGAAGCCTGTCTGAAAGCAGGTGTCAACTACCTGGATACCGCCAACTACGAGCCTAAGGATGAAGCACACTTCGAATACAGCTGGCAGTGGGCTTACAAACAGCGCTTCGAAGAGGCTGGCCTGACAGCTATTCTGGGTTGCGGATTCGACCCGGGAGTAAGCGGTGTGTATACGGCTTATGCAGCCAAGCATCATTTTGACGAAATCCAGTATCTGGATATCGTGGACTGCAATGCCGGAAATCACCACAAGGCTTTTGCTACCAACTTCAATCCGGAAATCAACATCCGTGAGATTACTCAGAACGGACGGTATTGGGAAAACGGCCAGTGGGTGACTACCCAGCCGCTTGAATTCCACAAGGACCTGACTTATCCGAACATCGGTCCGCGCGATTCTTACCTGTTGTATCACGAAGAACTGGAATCGCTGGTGAAGAACTTCCCGACCATCAAGCGTGCCCGCTTCTGGATGACTTTCGGACAGGAATACCTGACTCACTTGCGGGTAATCCAGAACATCGGTATGGCGAGCATCGAGCCTATCAACTACAACGGTATGGAAATCGTTCCGCTGCAGTTCCTGAAAGCTGTATTGCCTAATCCGCAGGATCTGGGTGAGAACTATGAAGGTGAAACTTCTATCGGTTGCCGCATCCGTGGTATCAAGGACGGTAAGGAACGTACATATTATGTATACAACAACTGTTCACACCAGGAGGCTTACAAGGAAACCGGTATGCAGGGAGTAAGCTATACCACCGGTGTGCCTGCCATGATCGGTGCCATGATGTTCCTGAAGGGACTGTGGAAACGTCCGGGAGTATGGAACGTGGAAGAATTCGATCCGGATCCGTTCATGGAAGCACTGAACCAGTACGGATTGCCTTGGCATGAAGTATTCGACGGCGACCTGGAACTGTAAAAAAGTGCATAATCGCCCTCTTTATAAACATTTGGAAACAACCGGCGTCTGCATAACGGATGCAGATGCCGGATTTATTCCTTTCCCTTTCACAAAAACTCATACACAAGGGGACACACAGGTCCTTCCTTGTCTTATTTAATTTTTATATCATGAACGTAGGAGACAAAGCCCCCGAACTGCTCGGCTTGAATGAGAACGGTGAAGAAATCCGTCTGAGCAATTATAAAGGAAAAAAAATCGTATTATATTTCTATCCCAAGGACATGACTTCCGGATGTACCGCTCAGGCATGTAACCTGCGTGACAACTATCAGGAACTGAAAAATGCCGGATATGAAGTGATTGGTGTAAGTATCAATGACCAGAAGTCGCATCTCAAATTTATCGAAAAGAATGCACTTCCGTTTACGCTGATTGCCGATACCGAACAAAAACTGGTACAGGAATTCGGAGTATGGGGAGAAAAAAGCATGTACGGACGCAAGTACATGGGTACTTTCCGTACCACCTTCATCATCAACGAGGAAGGAATTATCGAGCGTATCATCCTGCCGAAGGAAATCAAGACCAAGGGTCACGCTGCACAAATTCTGAAATAACTCATCCGACAGGGTGTTTATATATTTATCACAATATCCTTAAACATTAAGAATATATGGCAAAAAAAGACGAACTGGAATTTGAAGGGGGTATCGACGCCGCTTCAAAGCCCAACAATAGCGAAAAACTGAAGGCCTTGCAGGCTGCTATGGATAAAATAGAGAAGACTTTCGGAAAAGGCTCCATCATGAAAATGGGAGATGACCACGTACAGGAAGTGGAGGTAATCCCGAGCGGCTCCATTGCCCTGAATGCGGCACTGGGAGTAGGCGGTTATCCGAAAGGACGTATCATCGAGATTTATGGTCCGGAATCATCTGGTAAGACCACACTGGCCATCCATGCCATTGCCGAAGCGCAGAAGGCGGGTGGTATTGCGGCATTCATTGATGCGGAGCATGCTTTCGACCGTTTTTATGCGGCCAAACTGGGAGTGGATATCGACAACCTGTGGATTTCTCAGCCGGACAACGGAGAACAGGCACTGGAAATCGCAGAACAGCTGATCCGTTCATCGGCCATTGATATCATCGTCATCGACTCTGTAGCTGCCCTGACTCCGAAGGCTGAAATCGAAGGAGAAATGGGTGACAACCGTGTAGGCTTGCAGGCAAGACTGATGTCACAGGCCTTGCGTAAACTGACTTCGGCTATCAGCAAGACCAACACGACCTGTATCTTCATCAACCAGTTGCGTGAGAAAATCGGTGTCATGTTCGGTAACCCGGAAACAACAACCGGAGGTAACGCACTGAAATTCTATGCTTCTGTCCGTCTGGATATCCGCAAAGGCAGTCCGATCAAGGACGGTGAAGATGTGATTGGTAACCAGACACGTGTAAAAGTGGTAAAGAACAAGGTCGCTCCTCCTTTCCGCAAGGCTGAATTCGACATCATGTTCGGTGAAGGTATCTCACGCAGTGGAGAAATCATCGACCTGGGTGCCGAACTGGGTATCATCAAGAAGAGCGGTTCGTGGTACAGTTACAACGATACCAAACTGGGACAGGGACGCGACGCGGCCAAACAGTGTATCCAGGACAATCCGGAACTTGCAGAAGAGCTGGAAGCACTGATTTTTGATGCCTTAAAGGACAAAGAGTAATTCATCATAAAGCATAAGCGGGCATGCGTATATGCCTGTCTTATGCTTTTCTAAAATCCCTATATCTATGAAATATCTTTTCACCCTCCTGACTGCCCTGTGCTGCTGCCTGACCTCGATGGCAGCCTCGCCCAAAAGCAATCATGCCATTCCGTTCCGGTTTGCCACAAAAGCGGAAGCCCAGATGCTGATTACCAATATCGACCAGTTTACCAATAACTGGAACCAGTTTGACATCAATGTACGTCTCCAGACCAATGAGGGCAAAAAGTCGCAATTGCTGACGGTAGCCATGAATGCTACAGGCAACTGGAGCGACCAGGAAAAGCAAAGAATCAGCAAGATTATCAAGGAACTGGAAGCCAGCCTTACCAAACTGAACGCTTCACTGCCTTTCCCTGAAGAGGTAATTCTGGTGAAGACATCCATGGAAGAAGAAGGAAAGGTCATTGCCTATACGCGCGAGAACTGGATTGCCCTGGGTGAGGAAGCCTTGAGCGAACTGGACAATGAGACGCTGCGGGAGATTATGGCACACGAACTGTTTCATGTGCTGACACGGAACAGTATGGACTTCAAAAAGGCTATCTATGCCACTATCGGATTCAACATCACCCGTCAGGAAATCATTTTCCCGGCAGAGCTGGTCAACAAGCGGATTTCCAATCCGGACATCAGCCGTCACGACAGTTATGCTTCCTTCCTTATCGATGGCAAAGAACAGAATTGTACCATGGTGCTGTATACCGACAGAGAGTACACCGAAGGTGGACTGACGGATTACCTGAACGTAGGACTGGTGCCGCTGGATGAGCATTTCATCCCGTTGCAGCAAAACGGAGAGACCGTTATCTACCCGATTTCAAAAGCAGAAAACTTTTATGAAAAGGTAGGCAGAAACACGAATTATACCATCCATCCGGAGGAAATCCTGGCGGATAACTTTGCCTATACCCTTACCAACACCAGCAAGGTGAAGGATTCAGAAATTATCCAACGCATTAAAGAAGTGCTGAAAGGACAATATAAGGGTGATAAATAAAAGAAAAACCGACCGGTATTAAAAACCGGTATTAAAAACGGAATACAAAAACAGCGGACTGCATTTTCCTTGAGCAATAGCTTTGGAACATGCAGTCCGCTGTTTTTGTATCTGTATATCTGTGTATCAGTTGCCACCAAATCACTCTGTCACCGCCGGTATTCCTGCCCGCAATCATCGTACGGATGGAAATGCCGGCGGTGGCAGGCAACTGCTCCATCCGGTTTAGAACTGGAAGATAGCAGTCAGCACCAGACGGTGATTGAGCACATCGTGTGAGGTAGAAGCCTTGCCTTTCGGATCAAACTCATCACCATACCAGGCATTGCACACCGAATATTCGGCTCCGAACTTCCAGTTGGGAAGGTTATATGTCAGTTCGGCTGTTCCGGTAAACAACTGATCGAGGCCCGTTCCGGTACCAATCTTACCCAAAGTCACTTCTTCCGAAGCTCCCAGATTCTTCAAATATCCAAAGAACAAAGCCGGACGCCATTTCTTGCCATATGCCACATTCACCCAAGTAGCCGAAGTCCGCAACGGAGCATAATCCTGTTCACCGGTCACCTTGTCGATGGCAGTAATACCGTATCCGCCCACCGTACTGGTCTGAGTCAGATTGGTTCCCAACACGGTCTTGGCAGCCACCAGCCAGTTATTCTGTTTGTATTTCAGATGCGCTTCTGCCGAAACTCCGGTCACCCGCTCATCTACCTTATAGACATTTCCGTTATCATCTACCGACTCTGTCCGCGGAACGATGGAACCCACGTGCACACCGGCTCCGGCCAGCAAGGTTTCGTTCTTATAATCGGCTCCTACATAGAATTCAGGAACATTGCTCTTTTTCATGAATTCGGCGCTCTTTGCCGTAGACACCGCCCCTACCCGTGTAGAACTGGGTCCGACTGACAGATACTGAGACTGCCAGATGGCCGCAGCCGTAAGCACCAGGTGCTTATATGCCAGACGGTAACGGATCTGAGGCGCACGGCTGAACGGCTGATAAGGAGCTCCCATATTCAGATTCAGAATTTCAGGAGCGACATCACCATACAGCGGATGCCAGGTTTGTCCGACCAGCAACGAAGAGTGGTTCCAGGCCAGGTTGAAATACACATGGCGCATCCGGAACATGGAATAAGAAGTACCCGAACCACGGAAGTCAACCTCTACTTTGGCCGAGGTCTGGATGTTACCCAACTGCGGTCCTGCCACATCGACTCCGACACGGGAATACAAGGTATAGAAATTGCTGTTCGCTACCGCATTCAAGTCCTGTCCGGCTGCATCCAGACGAGTGTCCTGAGGATACATGTAAAACAATCCATCCACCGTTTCCGAGTTGGCACGGCTATTATAATAGAAATCCGTACGGACCTGCCCGTAAAATTTGTAGTCAAATCCTTTTTTCTGAGCCGAAAGAGCCCCCGCACCTCCTATCAGAAGCGCACATAAACACATTACTTTTTTCATTACTTATTATCATTATTTTCTGAATATTCACCCCGTACCCTGCAGCCGGTATCCATCCGGCCGCAACCGTCCGCAAAATTAACAAAATTTACCCAAATAATATCCTCTACCTCCCAGATTAACTAAAAGCTAGGCAGGAAAAGAAGCGGTTCCCACAAGAATTCACTATCTTTGCAAATCAAAAACAATCCTGCCGGAATGAATCCCAATACCGTAAAATAACGGTTGGGCCGGACCGGCTCAATCATTGAACTATGACATATCGGTTTAAACTATTATACACACTGTTACTTTGCCTGATGCTCTCTTTCAGCAAAGGAGTTTTTGCCCAACCTAAGTACGAGATACGAGCCTCCTGGGTTACGACATTAGGCGGAATGGACTGGCCTTCGCACAAGGCATCAGGACCACGCGGCATCGAACTGCAGAAAAAGGAGTTCTGCCGTATACTGGATCAGCTGAAGGCAGCCAACTTCAACACCGTACTTTTACAGACCCGGCTGAGAGGGGATGTGATTTATCCCTCGGCCATAGAGTCCTTTACCGAATCACTGACCGGACATGAAGGGAAAGACCCGGGATACGACCCGTTGCAGTTTGCCATCGAAGAATGCCATCGCAGAGGCATGGAGGTACATGCCTGGATTGTGACCATCCCCATCGGGAACCAGCGGCAGGTGAAACTGCTGGGCAAAGAATCGGTAGTCAGAAAGAAACCCTCCCTGTGCAAGTTGTATAAGGGAACCTGGTACCTCGATCCAGGCAACAAGGGAACGGACGACTATCTGGCAGGCATTGTCCGGGAGATTGTTTCGAAATACGACATCGACGGGGTGCACTTCGACTATATCCGCTATCCGGAGCATTCGGCCACCTTCCCCGATGCAGCCACGTACCGCAAGAGCCACAGCAAGCAGGACCTTGCACAATGGCGGCGCGACAACATCACCCGTATCGTACGCCGTCTGTATCACGAGACCAAGGCACTGAAGCCCTGGGTAAAGGTAAGCAGTTCACCGGTAGGAAAATACAACGATACCCAACGCTACAATTCACGCGGATGGAATGCGTATGAGATTGTATACCAGGATGCCAAGCAGTGGCTGTCGGAAGGTATACACGACGCTCTGTTCCCGATGATGTACTTCCAGGGAAACAACTTCTATCCTTTTGCACTCGACTGGCAGGAGAATAAATACGAACGGTGGATTGTGCCCGGACTGGGTATTTATTTCCTCCATCCGCGGGAAAGAGACTGGCAACTGAATGAGATTGTCCGTCAAATAGAATTTACAAGAAGCATAGGAACTGACGGTCAGGCATATTTCCGCAACCAGTTCCTGCTGGACAATACCAAGGGACTGCTGGACAAACTGAAAGAGCAGTTCTATGCTTATCCGGCTGTGGTTCCTGCAATGAAATGGCAGGACAGCATTGCCCCGCTCCCTCCTAGCCAACCGGTCTTTACTCCTCTCACCAAAGGAGTGCAACTCAAGTGGAAGGCATCGGAAAGCAGGGAAAAAGGCGGAATATATTACCGGGTATATGCATCCAATACATATCCGGTAGATATCCAAAAGGCTGAGAACATCATTGCCACACGTACCGACTCGACCACTTATACCTTCTTGCCCGATTTCCCCTGGCAGGAAAAAGCCTACTGGTGCATCACGGCCGTCGACCGTTTCGGCAATGAGAGCGAAGCCCTGGAAATGAACATTCCTGTTTTCGACCTCCTGGGGAAGAAGAAGGAAAAACATTAGATAAAAAGAAGGGAATACGCAAAATATTCGCTAAATTTGCGCATTCAATTGAAATCAACAAACTTATAATATCTCATGAGTAACCAACGATACATGCAGCGTGGCGTATCTGCATCAAAGGAAGATGTACATAACGCGATTAAAAACATTGACAAAGGTATTTTCCCAAAAGCATTCTGTAAAATCATCCCGGATATTCTGGGCGGTGACCCTGAATATTGCAACATCATGCATGCAGACGGGGCAGGCACAAAATCTTCACTGGCTTATCTGTACTGGAAGGAAACCGGTGACTTGTCGGTATGGAAAGGTATCGCACAAGATGCCCTGATCATGAATATTGACGATTTGTTGTGTGTGGGTGCAGTAGACAATATTCTGGTTTCATCAACCATCGGACGCAACAAACTGCTGGTTCCGGGAGAGGTAATCTCTGCCATCATCAACGGTACAGACGAACTGCTGGCCGAACTTCGCGAAATGGGAGTCGGTGTATATGCAACCGGAGGTGAGACAGCCGATGTAGGCGACCTGGTACGTACCATCATTGTCGACAGTACAGTGACCTGCCGTATGAAACGTGCCGATGTAATCGACAATGCCAATATCCGTCCGGGGGATGTAATCGTGGGTCTGGCTTCTTATGGACAGGCTACTTACGAAAAGGAATACAACGGAGGTATGGGAAGCAACGGACTGACAAGTGCCCGTCATGATGTCTTCTCCAAATACCTGGCCGAAAAATATCCGGAAAGCTACGACAAGGCCGTACCTGAAGAACTGGTGTACAGCGGTCAGCTGAAACTCACTGATGCAGTAGAAGGATCGCCGCTGGATGCAGGTAAACTGGTACTTTCTCCTACCCGTACATATGCACCGGTAGTGAAAAAACTGCTGGATGCATTGCGTCCTCAGATTCACGGTATGGTACACTGCTCGGGTGGTGCACAGACCAAAGTGCTGCACTTTGTCGGTGACAACTGCCGCGTCATCAAGGACAACCTGTTCCCGGTTCCTCCATTGTTCCGCACCATCAAGGAACAAAGCGGTACCGACTGGGATGAGATGTATAAGGTGTTCAACATGGGACATCGTCTGGAAGTATACCTGTCACCGGAACATGCGGAAGAGGTTATCGCAATCAGTAAATCATTCAACATCGATGCACAGATCATCGGTCGCATCGAGGAAAGCAACGGCTCCAAGGAACTGATTATCCGCAGTGAATTCGGAGAGTTCAAATATTAAAAATTGCTGGATGAGCATTTAAGCCCGTTTCGGAAGAAAGACCGGATGCCGAAAACGGCCGGGCTTCCGGAACGAATCTTGACTTAAACGATTTTGGAAATAAATTAATATGGCAGAAAACAATACATTATTAGAGAAGCTGGACGGATTGGTAGCCCGTTTTGAGGAAGTTTCCACACTCATCACCGACCCGAATGTCATAGCCGACCAGAAACGCTATGTGAAACTCACCAAGGAATACAAAGAACTGGGAGACATCATGAACGCACGCAAGGAATACCTGCAGTGCATCAGCGGACTGGAAGAGGCAAAGGCCATGATGAACGAAAGCGATCCTGAAATGAAGGAGATGGCGCGTGAGGAAGCTGCCGCCTGTGAGGCCCGGATTCCGGAGCTCGAGGAAGAAATCAAGCTGCTGCTCGTGCCTGCCGACCCGCAAGATGACCGTAATGCGATTCTGGAAATCCGTGGAGGTACCGGAGGAGATGAAGCAGCCATCTTTGCCGGCGATCTATTTCGTATGTATTCAAAGTACTGTGAATCCAAAGGATGGAAACTGGAAGTATCAAGCGCCAATGAGGGTGCCGCCGGAGGCTTTAAGGAAATCATCTGTTCTGTTACAGGCGACAAGGTATATGGTACACTGAAATATGAATCGGGGGTACACCGCGTACAGCGCGTTCCGGCCACCGAGACACAGGGACGTGTGCATACATCTGCGGCATCGGTAGCCGTACTTCCGGAAGCGGAACCTTTCGACGTGGAAATCAACGAAGGTGAGATTAAATGGGATACTTTCCGAAGCGGAGGTGCCGGCGGACAGAATGTCAACAAGGTTGAGTCGGGTGTCCGCTTGCGTTACAACTGGAAGAACCCCAATACGGGGGTGGTGGAGGAAATTCTGATTGAATGTACCGAAACCCGTGACCAGCCCAAGAATAAGGAACGTGCCCTCTCACGCCTGCGTACCTTCATCTACGACAAGGAGCATCAGAAATACATCGACGACATTGCTTCGAAGCGTAAGACAATGGTCAGCACCGGCGACCGGTCGGCGAAGATCCGTACTTACAACTATCCGCAGGGACGCATTACCGACCACCGTATTAACTATACCATTTATAACCTGGCTGCATTTATGGACGGGGATATTCAGGACTGTATCGACCACCTGATCGTTGCCGAAAATGCAGAACGACTGAAAGAAAGTGAACTTTAAGAATACAAAGCATTATGAATAAACAACAGTTATTTGAAAATATCAAGAAAAAGCAATCTTTCCTTTGCGTAGGATTGGATACCGACATCAAGAAGATTCCGGAACATCTGCTGAAAGAAGAAGATCCGATTTTTGCTTTCAACAAGGCAATCATCGATGCAACAGCCCCTTATTGTATTGCTTACAAGCCGAATCTGGCTTTCTATGAAAGCATGGGAGTAAAAGGATGGATTGCATTCGAAAAGACTGTAGAATATATCAAGACCAACTATCCTGACCAGTTCATCATTGCGGACGCCAAGCGTGGTGATATCGGAAACACATCGGCCATGTATGCCCGTACGTTCTTCGAAGAACTGAATATTGACTCTGTAACGGTGGCTCCGTACATGGGTGAAGACAGTGTGACTCCTTTCCTTACTTATGAAGGCAAATGGGTAATCCTGCTGGCACTGACTTCCAACAAGGGTTCACACGATTTCCAGCTGACTACCGATCCGGAAGGCGAACGTCTGTTCGAAAAAGTATTGCGCAAGTCACAGGAATGGGCCAACGACGAAAACATGATGTACGTAGTAGGAGCTACTCAGGGACGCATGTTCGAAGATATCCGTAAGATTGTTCCGAACCACTTCCTGCTGGTTCCGGGTATCGGAGCACAGGGCGGTTCACTGGAAGAAGTCTGCAAATACGGTATGACCAAGGAATGCGGACTGATTGTAAACTCAAGCCGTGCCATCATCTATGCCGACAAGACAGAAAACTTTGCTGCAGTTGCCGGTGAAGAAGCTCAGAAAGTACAAAAACAGATGGCTGAACAATTGAAAACCATTTTGTAAAAAATAATTCCAGCAGCGTATATTTTCATCGTATTTATACGTCAATCTGTTAAAACATAATAAAAAGGCAGTATCTGTATGTAATAATCAGATGCTGCCTTTTTGACTATATTTCACTTGCTCTAAAGACATTTAAGGACCTAAAATCAGAAATAATTGCCTTTTTATACGATTATATAAAAAAAAAATACGTAATTTGCATAATTAACAATGCAGGCGTCTTTTCAGACTCCTTCAGGCAGTAAATAATAAAGTTAAAAAAGAGCAAAAATATTAGTTATGGAATTTTCAGCTAAGCAAATTGCGGAATATATCCAGGGAGTAATTGTAGGAGATGAAAACGCTACCGTACATACATTCTCCAAAATTGAAGAAGGTATACCCGGAGCCCTCACATTTCTGGCAAACCCTAAATACACCCATTATATATACGAAACCAAAGCGTCTATAGTATTGGTCAACAAGGATTTTATTCCCGAAGGTGAAATTACGGCTACGCTAATAAAAGTTGATAATGCTTATGAAAGCCTTGCTAAACTGATGACTTTATATGAAATGAGCAAACCGAAAAAGACCGGTATCAATCCTTTGGCAAGCGTAGCTGCGAATGCCCGGATTGGCGAGAATGTCTATATCGGTCCTTTTGCGTGCATCGAAGAGGGTGCCGTAATCGGTGACAACGCTTATATTCACCCGCACGTAACTGTAGGATGCAATGCAAAGGTAGGAAACGGAACCATTCTTTACCCGCACGTAACCGTTTACCACGACTGCCGTATCGGCAACCAATGTATCATCCACGCCGGAGCCGTAATAGGAGCCGACGGATTTGGCTTTGCTCCTTCTGCCGAAGGATATGAAAAAATCCCTCAAATTGGAATTACCATCATCGAAGACCAGGTGGAAATCGGTGCGAACACATGCGTAGACCGTGCCACTATGGGAGCTACCATCGTACATAAGGGTACCAAGCTGGACAACCTGATTCAGATAGCTCACAACGTAGAAGTAGGCAGTCATACCGTAATGGCCTCACAGGTCGGTATTGCCGGCTCTGCCAAGATCGGTGAATGGTGTATGTTCGGAGGACAGGTAGGTGTGGCCGGACATATTCAGATTGGAGATCATGTAAATGTCGGTGCCCAGTCGGGAATACCCGGAAACACAAAATCAGGAAGCAGCCTGATGGGATATCCGGCAATCGAACCTAAACAATTTGCACGTTCTTCTGCCGTGTTCAAGAAGTTGCCGGAAATGTACAGCGAACTGGGACGTCTGCAGAAAGAACTGGAAGAATTAAAAAAACAACTTAACAAGTAAAGCCCATGTTGAAACAACAAACTTTAAAAGGCAGTTTCTCACTGAACGGTAAAGGACTTCATACAGGAGTCAAGCTGACCGTTACTTTTAATCCTGCCCCAGAACATCACGGGTATAAAATTCAACGAATAGATCTTGACGAACAGCCCATTATCGATGCTGTGGCTGAAAACGTAGTCGATACTACCCGCGGTACTGTTTTGGCAAAAAACGGGGTAAAAGTGAGTACGATAGAGCATGCAATGGCCGCACTGTATGCAGCAGGTATTGATAACTGTCTGATTCAGGTAAACGGTCCGGAATTTCCGATTCTGGACGGAAGTGCCAAAGCATATGTAGAATGTATCAAACGAGTAGGCATCGAAGAACAGGCCGCTCCGAAGGATTATTATATAATCAAGTCGAAAATCGAATTCCGCGACGAAGATACCGGTTCGTCCATCATCGTATTGCCTGATGAAAACTTCAGTATCAATACGCTGATTTCGTACGATTCGAAAATCCTGACCAACCAGTATGCTACGCTGGAGAACATGGAAGATTTTCCGAATGAGATTGCTTCTGCCCGTACGTTCGTATTCGTCCGTGAAATCGAGCCGCTGCTCAATGCCGGACTGATCAAGGGAGGCGACCTGGATAATGCTATCGTGATTTACGAACGCCAGATGACTCAGGAAAACTACGACAAGCTGGCCGACGTAATGGGGGTTCCACACATGGATGCCAGCCAGATCGGATACATCAACCACATTCCATTGGTATGGCCTAACGAACCGGCACGTCACAAACTGCTGGATATCATCGGCGACCTGGCACTGATCGGCAAGCCGATTAAGGGACGTATCATCGCTACCCGTCCGGGACATACCATCAACAACAAGTTTGCCCGTCAGATCCGTAAGGAAATCCGCCTGCATGAAATCCAGGCTCCGGTGTACAACTGCAACGAAGCACCGCTCATGGACGTAAACCGTATCCGTGAACTGCTCCCTCACCGTTATCCGTTCCAGCTGGTGGACAAGGTGATTGCAATCGGTGCCAGCCACATTGTCGGTATCAAGAACGTAACTACCAACGAGCCTTTCTTCCAGGGACATTTCCCACAGGAACCGGTGATGCCGGGTGTGCTTCAGATTGAAGCCATGGCACAGGTAGGTGGACTGCTGGTATTGAATTCGCTGGACGATCCAGAAAAATATTCTACCTATTTCCTCAAGATTGACAATGTCAAATTCCGTCAAAAGGTAGTTCCGGGTGACACACTAATTTTCCGTGTGGAATTGATGGCTCCTATCCGTCGTGGTATCTCGACCATGAAAGGTTATGCTTTTGTAGGTGAAAAAATAGTCTGTGAAGCAGAATTCATGGCACAAATCGTAAAAAACAAATAAAAAGATCAGTATAAGATGGAGCAGAAAATTAGTCCTTTAGCATACATACATCCGGAAGCTCAGATTGGAAAAAACGTAGAGATTGGTCCTTTTGTTTTCATCGACCGGAATGTGGTCATAGGAGATGATAACGTAATCATGCCCAATGCCAATATCTTATACGGATCACGTATCGGTAATGGCAACCGTATTTTCCCAGGAGCTGTCATCGGAGCCATTCCTCAGGATTTGAAATTCCGTGGAGAGGAGACTACTGCTGAAATAGGAGACAACAACACCATCCGTGAAAACGTAACCATCAACCGCGGTACTGCTGCCAAGGGAAAGACCGTGGTCGGCAATAACAACCTGCTGATGGAAGGTGTTCATGTGGCACACGATACGATTGTGGGCAACGGCTGTATCATCGGCAACTCGACCAAAATGGCCGGAGAGGTGATTATACACGATAATGCAATTGTCAGCGCCAATGTACTGATGCATCAGTTCTGCCAGGTAGGCAGTTATGTAATGATTCAGGGAGGATGCCGTTTCAGCAAGGACATTCCGCCGTACATCATTGCCGGACGCGAACCGATTGCATACAGCGGCATCAATATTATTGGTCTGCGCAGAAGAGGATTTTCCAGCGAAACGATTGAAAACATCCACAACGCTTACCGGATTATCTACAACAGCGGAAAGAACGTAAGCGATGCCCTGGCTCAGATCAAGGAGGAAATGACCATGACTCCGGAAATAAAATATATCGTTTCGTTCATCGAAAATTCGGAAAGAGGAATTATCCGATAAAAGTTTTTTATATCTTTACCGAGAATTTAAAAAAAAGACAATGGTATATAAATTTAGAATAATATCTGATGAAGTCGATGATTTCCTGAGAGAAATTGACATTGACTCTGAAGCTTCATTCTACGATCTTCACGAAGCTATCTTGAAAAGTACCGGTTATAAGAATGACCAGATGACTTCTTTCTTCATCTGTGATGACGATTGGGAAAAAGAAACGGAAATCACACTGGAAGATATGGGTAACGGAAGTTCCGAAGAAGATACTTACGTAATGAAAGATACCCGCCTGAGCGAGTTGCTGGAAGACGAAAAGCAGAAACTGATTTACGTCTTTGACCCGCTGACAGAAAGAGTATTTTTCATTGAATTGTCGGAAATTATCACCGGGAAAGATTTGAAACGTGCTACCTGTGTACGCAAGGAAGGCAATCCTCCCAAACAGACCATTGACTTTGATGAGCAGATGGCAACCAACTCATCACTGGACCTGGATGAAAACTTCTACGGAGACCAGGATTTCGATATGGAAGATTTCGATCCGGAAGGATTTGAAATGGGCGAAGGAGGAAATCCTTACGATGATGAAAGATATTAAATAAACAAGTCTTGCAAACATCAGCATCCGCAGACTAACGCATGGGATTATCCAAAGTTTCCACGCGCTAATCTGCGGATTTTTTTAAGTATATACTCATGAAGAAACCTACGTTGATTGTACTGCTCGGCCCGACAGGAGTCGGCAAGACCGAATTGAGCCTGTCTATCGCCGAGGCCTACCACACCTCCATTGTCTCTGCCGACTCCAGACAGTTGTATGCAGATATTAAAATAGGAACTGCCGCCCCCACTGCGGAACAGCTGGCACGGGTTCCCCACTACTTTGTGCGCACGCTCGACCTGCACGACTATTACAGTGCCGCACAATACGAAATGGAAGTCCTGAAAAAGCTGGAGGAACTGTTCAGGGAGAACGACGTGGTAGTACTGACCGGCGGATCAATGATGTACATCGATGCCGTATGCAAGGGCATCGACGATATACCGACGGTAGACAACGAAACCCGGCAACTGATGCTGGAGCGGTACGAGCAGGAAGGGCTCGAAAGACTGTGTGCCGAACTGAAGTTGCTGGATCCTGAATACTATCAGATAGTGGACCTGAAGAACCACAAGCGGGTGATTCATGCACTGGAAATATGCTACATGACCGGAAAGACCTTCACTTCGTTCCGTACCCAGACACAGAAAGAGCGTCCTTTCGAGATACTGAAAATCGGACTGAAACGGGAACGCGAGGAACTGTACGAACGCATCAACCGGAGGGTCGATATCATGATGGAAGAAGGACTGCTGGAGGAAGCCCGCAGGGTATATCCTTTCCGCCAGCTGAATTCACTCAATACCGTAGGATACAAAGAGCTGTTCAACTACCTGGACGGCACGTGGGAATTGCCTTTTGCCATCGAGAAAATCAAGCAGAACTCACGCATCTACTCGCGGAAGCAGATGACCTGGTTCAAACGGGACCAGCACATCACCTGGTTCCATCCGGAAGATACGGCGGAAATCATGAGTTTTCTTCAAAAAAACATAGGGAAGTAACCGGTTGGTTACTTCCCTATGTTTTTATTTGGAAACACCCTCATCGGAGGCATCGTTCAGCAGATATTCATCGCGGAACATTTCGATGAACAGCAGGAACAGGGATACCAGCAGCGGACCGAAGATGATTCCCATAAACCCGAAAATCGGAAGTCCCGCCACCACACCGAAGATGGTAATCAGCGGATGGATGTTGGCCATCTTTTTCTGCAGGATAAAACGAATCAGATTGTCACACTGTGAAATGATAATTCCTCCGTATCCCAGCAAAATCAATCCATTCACCCAATCACCGATCAGGAAAAAGTAAATGGTCACAGGAATCCAGATAATGGCCGTACCCACAATCGGAATCACCGAAGCAAAGGCCGTCAGAAAGGCAGTCAGAATCGGATTGGGAGCCCCGCAGAGCAAATATCCTCCAAGGGAAATAAAACCCTGAATCACAGCCAGCAGCGGAATACCAATGGCATTCGAGCGGACCATCAGCTGTATTTTCTCCAGCACCTCCCGCTTGTTCTCTTCCTCGAAAGGCAAGAGTACGGTCACATAAGATTCCATCTTCCGGCCTTCATAAAGCATGAAAAACAGCAGCATGATGGCCACGGCGATATTGACCACGGCATCGCTCACCCCACTCATCACCCGCTGGCCGATGGAAGAAAGCTGACTGACCATAAACGACAGGCTCTTCTCTGAAAGCACGTCGAAACCGGTCTTTTCTTTCAAGATGGCAATGGCATGCTGTGCAGGCTGTATGATGGCCTGGGTATCAAAATGCAATCCCGACAACTGGCTCACCAGGGCCCATGCCATGAGCGACAGCGGTATCAGAATGAATAACGTAGTACCAATGGTCACCAGCCAGACCGCCAACGTCGGATTCATCTTCGACTGCAGCCAATAAGTAAAATTACGCAGCAACAGATAGAGGGTAAAACCACCCAGAATACCGTTCATAAACGGTTGGGCCTGACGGAACAATAAAATGCCCAGCCCTATAATCAATACGATCAGAGAATATCTCCAATACCTTTCCTTCATTGATTTCTGCTCTTTCATCGGTTGTATATTTAATCAAAAAACTTCTCTATGTGTCAAGGCAGGAAAACGGTACCCGTCCCCGCTTGCCTTCCTTGCAAATATAATCAATTCATCCCAACGGAAGTCATCGTACAAGATAAAAAAACAGCAGCACTGACAGTCGGATACTATCAATGCGGCTGAGTTATTGCATCGGCATTATTTCTCAAACATAGAGAAATAACACTTTCTCTTCCACTTGGCCTGCCATAAGATACTGCAGTTCCAGCGTTCCGGAATTCTTCCTACCATCGTATAATGCAGGTTGTCCTCGCGGTCTGTCGTAAACTGGGGCTTCATCCGGAAATACTCCTTGCGTGCCCGGATAACGGCACACATGTTTTTCCAGTCACCCTTCAACAGAAAGACCCCTGCCGCCAGATAGTCGAGCACCCAGCGAACCCGCATGACCTTTGCCAATTCTCTTTCCGGAAGATTCTTGTACAACATCAGCAGGTTATTCCTGAAATTCAAGAAGGTTTTATGAGGACTGTCCTTCTTCAGGGTTCCTCCTCCCACGTGATACACCTTGCTTCCGGGAACGCAGTGAATTTCATATCCGCGGCTCCGTATTCTCCAGCACAGGTCGATTTCCTCCATGTGTGCGAAGAAACGTCCGTCGAGACCGCCCTCCCTGCGGTAAATATCCAAGCGTATCATCAGTGCCGCTCCGCTTGCCCAAAACACGGGAATCGGCTCATCGTACTGTCCCTTATCAACTTCCAGACAGTCGAAGATACGCCCCCGGCAAAACGGATAGCCATAGCGGTCGATAAATCCGCCGGACGCACCCGCATATTCAAAGTACGACTTATCGCACTGACTTAAAATCTTCGGCTGACAGGCAGCAACCTGCAAATGCCTGTCCATATAATCCGTCAATACAGCCAGCCAGCCTTCCGTCACCTCTACGTCACTGTTCAGCAACAGTGCATACGTGGCATTCACCTGCTGCAAGGCCCGGTTATATCCTTCCGCAAAGCCGTAATTCTGATCCAGCCTAATTAATCTTACTTCCGGAAATTCCTTTTCGAGGACTGCACATGAATCATCATCAGAAGCATTATCCGCCACACAAATCTCCACACCCTCCATATTGGAGTACTTCAACACCGAAGGAAGAAAACGCTGAAGCATTTCTTTTCCGCTCCAATTTAATATCACCACAGAAACTTTCATCATACAGTCTTAAATTATAAAAGACAAGATCAATATTATTATTTATTATCAAATATAAGGTTTATTTTTCAAATTACCTTGAAGAGCAACGGTCTCTTCATTAAATTCCCCTAAACGTACGTCTACAATCTGGTTGTCCAGACGGTCATCGTTCTCCAGTTCCACCCGGATATAATTATCGGTAAAGCCGTGCATCTTGGTACCGGGCTTGGAATGTTCCATCAAAACCTTAGCCTCCTTACCTATATAACGCATATAGAACGATTTTGTTTTCTCATCCGACAAAGCCAGTAAGCGCTGGCTGCGGCGATGCTTTTCTTCGGCCGGCACCACGTAGTCGATTTTCAGCGCCTGGGTTCCCGGACGTTCGGAATAACTGAACACGTGCAGCTGCGTAATGTCGAGCCCACGGATAAATTCGTAAGCCTGTTCAAAGTACTCCGGAGTTTCCCCACGGGTACCCACAATCACATCCACCCCGATGAAAGCATCGGGCATCAATTCCTTAATCCGCTGAATCTTATGCGCAAACAAGGCCGTGTCGTAGCGACGGCGCATCAACTTCAGCACCTCGTCACAACCCGACTGCAACGGAATATGGAAATGCGGCATAAAACGTTTGGAAGAAGCTACAAAATCGATGATCTCATCGGTCAGCAGATTCGGTTCGATGGAAGAAATACGGTAGCGCTCAATGCCTTCAACCTCATCCAGCGCCCGGATCAGATCGAAGAACGTCTCTCCGGTTGATTTTCCGAAGTCGCCGATATTTACCCCTGTCAGCACAATTTCCTTTCCGCCTTCGGCAGCCACCTCACGGGCCTGTGCCACCAAGTCAGCGATTCTACCGTTGCGGCTTCTGCCGCGGGCAAAAGGAATGGTGCAATAAGAACAGAAATAATCACATCCATCCTGTACCTTCAGGAAATACCGCGTTCTGTCCCCTCTCGAACAAGACGGAACAAAAGTACGTATATCTTTAGTTGCTGTAATGACTGCCTCTCCGTGCGCATGCTTCTCCAGGTTACCCAGGTAATTCACCAGATCGCCTTTCTGTTCGGCCCCGAGCACCAGGTCTACCCCTTCAATTTCGGACACCTGATCCGGCTTGAGCTGTGCATAACAGCCTGTGACTACCACAAATGCTCCCGGATGCTCTTTAGTAAGCCGATGGATTGCCTGGCGACATTTCTTGTCTGCCATTTCAGTGACTGAACAAGTATTTATGACACAGATATCCGCTTTCTCGCCTCTTCTGACGGTCCGTACCCCTGCCTCTTTCAATGTTTTTCCAATAGTAGAAGTTTCCGCAAAGTTCAGTTTACAGCCTAATGTATAATAAACTGCTTTTTTATCCTGAAAAATAGATGTATCAATCATATTTTTTTATATCAATGTAAATTTACTAAAAGTACAAAATTACAAATTATAATTCAAACATTAAGAAAACTAAAGTCAAAGAGTTCGGCTTTTTTAGTCATTTTATGGCTTGCCCGGAAAAAGTCCGCCGATTTTTCCTTTTTTTAAAGCCCTTTTACCCGGAAAAATCCCCTCAAAACAAAAAAAACATATTTAAAAACATATTTTTTTGAAAAAAATGGCCTTCAGGAGAACAATGTAATGAAAAAGTCTCTATCTTTGCATCGTTTTTAAGAGAACAACATAAGTATTACAGATTTTTAAAAAGCAAAAGAAAATGAAAAAGTTAGTATTTGTATTCGTAGCATTTGTAGCAGTATCATTCGCTTCATGTGGTAACAAAGCAAACAATGAAGCAGCTTCAACTGATTCAGTTGCAGTAGAAACTATCGAAGAAGCAGCTCCAGTTGCTGCTGACAGCGCTGTAGCATGTGATTCAGCTGCTGCTTGTTGCGATTCAGCTGCTGTTGTTGCTGAATAATTAGCAGTAAGAGAGAATTGAAAGTCTGTAAGCTATGCCTACAGACTTTTTTTATGCCCTTACCCTACCCTTTAACTTTCTACGGCTCAAAGGTTTTCCGTTTTCCTCCCCTATCTTCCGACTTCCGGAACCGACTCCTGGCTTCACCGGCTCCCTTCACCCTTCTTTCGTAAACCAGTCCCAAAGTCCGAAAAGACAGCTTCTTACAAAAAAGGAAATATACAGACGAAATATTTCATTTCCGAAAACGGCCGATACATCCAGGCACCGGCAAACAAAGAATCACACTTACCGAAAGGAAGATCAGTCAGCGGCGAAATTCCATCACGCAACGCCGGCATTTCATTAATTAGCGGCGCAAATCATTCAGACAGCTACGAAAAGACTATTTTACAACGAATTGCCTGCATGATAAGACAGACTTTCTCTACAGTATACTCCGAATACAATCAAAGAATATCATCTCATACAGCCTGCCTTCCCCCATCCTCCGACGGATTTTTCTTACTAACCTCTTCACATGCAGAACGGAATATCGGCTCAGTAGAAATTTAGTGGGGATAAATTTGTAATCTAATCGAATAGTTCTTTACTTTACAGCATGGAAAACGATTATTTGAGCATGTTGGCCAGTATTGTACTGCCCACACAGATATTGGATTAC
>NZ_JABSOE010000007.1 GCF_013618865.1 Phocaeicola faecicola | reverse complement strand
GATGGTATAGTTCAGGATAAACTGTTTATTGGTACTTATCTGAGGATTATATCCGGGTTTGAGCTGTCCGTTCTTCATATGGTCCTCCTTCATGCGCATGAAAGTGGCGTCATTGTCTGTCTTTGAGTAGCTGTTGCGTCCGTCAAGTTTCTTTCCCTGCGATTCATATTTTTTGAGCTGTTCAGGCCATGACTTCCTTACACGCCTTACCTTCGCTTTCACTTTCTTGTCAGCATCCACTCCTTTCAGGGCATCGTCTATCTGAGAGAGTGCCTTTTCAACTTTCTCCGGGGTGATATCCTGATATGTAAGGGGAGCTGAATCACGCAGTTCCTGCTTGGTGACGGATTCGGCATACTGCCATATCTCCTCAAGCTGTTCAGCTATTCTGGATATACGGGTATGTATGGACTTGCCCCAGACAAATGTATAACGGTTGGCGTTAGCCTCCATTTTCGTTCCGTCGGTAAATGCTACATCAAGACTTACAAAACCTTCTGACACGAGGAACTTTACAATAGTGGCGAAAACTGTCTTCAGTACATCCTTCAGACGGCTGCTGCGGAAACGGTTGATGGTATTATGGTCAGGAGTAACGTTGCCGGTAAGCCACATGAAGCGTATATCATTACGACAGAACTCTTCGATGCGACGGCTGGAATAGATATTACGCAGATAAGCATAGACAAGAATCTGAAGCATCATGCGTGGGTGGTATGCAGAACAGCCTTTAGGAGAATACCTGCGATAAAGTTCTTCGAGGTTTATCTGTTCAATGATACGGTGAACAACCCGGACCGGATCGTTCTGGGGAATAAAATCGCCTAAACACGGAGGTAAAAGCAGATTATCGTTGGATGTGTAATTTTTAAACATTATCTTTGGGATATCTTAGTTTGATTCCCTAAGATACAAAAAATTAGGGAAACGGGCAAGTTCTGACTTAGTGAAGTTAGGGCTTGCCCGATTTTTTTTGCAGACACAAAAAAGGCCATCTCAAAGTATTTTGAGACAGCCTCAACCCCTGTCACTTTGACGAAAGATACAGAAATAGAGAAGAAGGTAGAGGCTACTTTGGCGGGAATGACGTTGGATGAAAAGGTCGGACAGATGACAGAACTGTCAATAGATGTTCTTGGCAATGTGGTGGACAGAGAGTTCAAGCTGGATAAGGAAAAAGTAAAAAATGCAATCGGAAAGTACAAGGTAGGATCAGTGTTGAATGCTCCGGGACCGGTTGCTCAAAGCCGTGAAAAATGGAAAGAAATCATCGGTTATATTCAGGAAATATCCATGAAGGAAATAGGTATTCCTTGTATTTACGGCTTGGACCAGAATCATGGAACCACTTATACTCTTGACGGAACACTTTTCCCGCAGAATATCAACCTTGGGGCATCCTTTAATCCTGAACTCACATACGAGTCGGCTGTCATAACCGCCTACGAGACACGGGCAAGCAACTGTCCCTGGACTTATTCACCGACGGTAGATATGGCAAGAGATCCTCGCTGGTCGCGCGTTTGGGAAAACTATGGGGAGGATTGTCTGGTCAATGCCATAATGGGCAGCGAGGCTGTTCGTGGTTTTCAAGGAGATGATCCTAATCATATTTCTGAAGACCGGGTTGCAGCTTCTGTCAAACATTACCTCGGTTACAGCATGTCCCGTACTGGCAAGGACCGTACTCCGGCATATATTTCAGAATCTGAACTGAGGGAAAAATGCTTTGCTCCGTTCAAGGCTTGTGTCGAAACCGGTGCACTGACAATAATGGTGAACAGTGCCTCTATTAATGGGGTGCCTGTGCATGCCAACAGGCAGTTACTCACAGAATGGCTTAAAGAAGATATGGAATGGGACGGAATGCTGATTACCGACTGGGCGGATATCAATAACCTGTATACTCGTGAAAAAATAGCAGCCGACAAAAAGGGAGCTATTGAAATTGCCATCAATGCGGGTATCGATATGGCCATGGAGCCTTACGACCTTAATTTCTGTACATTGCTGAAGGAGCTGGTGGAAGAAGGCAGGGTGCCTATGAGCCGTATCGATGATGCCGTACGCCGTATTCTCCGCCTGAAATACCGTTTGGGACTTTTTGAGAAGCCGAATACCGACTATAAGGATTATCCTAAATTCGGCAGCAAGGAACATGCCGCTATCGCACTTAAAGCAGCCGAAGAATCGGAGGTGTTGCTGAAAAACAAGAACCACATATTGCCCTTGTCAAAAGGCAAGAAAATTCTTGTGACCGGTCCTAATGCAAACTCCATGAGATGCCTTAACGGTGGATGGAGCTATACCTGGCAAGGACACCTTGCCGACCGTTTTGCAGGTAAGTACAATACTATCTATGAAGCGGTGAGCAACAAGTTCGGCGCCGATATGGTAACTCTTGAACAGGGTGTCACATACATGGCCGAAGGTACATATTATGAAGAAAATACTCCTGAAATAGAAAAGGCTGTAGCTGCTGCGAAGAATGCAGATGTCATCATTGCATGTATAGGTGAGAATTCATATTGCGAGACTCCAGGAAATCTGGCAGACCTTGCTATCTCTGAGAACCAGCGTAACCTTGTTAAAGCTCTTGCTACGACAGGCAAGCCTATGATTCTTGTAATCAATGGCGGTCGGCCGCGTATTATAAGTGACATTGAACCTTTGGCGGACGGTATAATAAATATCTTGTTGCCGGGTAATTATGGTGGAGATGCATTGGCCAATATCCTTGCCGGTGATGCCAATCCAAGTGCCAGGATGCCATATACGTATCCAAGAAACCAAGCCGAACTTACGACATACGATTATCGTGTAAGTGAGGAAATGGATAAGATGGAAGGTGCGTACGATTATGATGCGGTTATTTCTGTTCAATGGCCATTCGGTTACGGCTTGAGTTACACCACCTTCGACTACAAGAATCTGCGTGTGAACAAAGATACTTTTACAGCAGATGATAAACTGGAATTTACCATAGACGTGACAAATACCGGAAAGGTTACAGGTAAAGAAGTTGTAATGCTGTTCAGCAGCGATCTGGTCGCATCGCTCACACCTGAGAACCGCAGACTGCGCGCATTTAAGAAAGTAGATTTACAGCCGGGTGAAACCCAAACTGTCACTCTGACTATAAAAGGCAGTGATCTTGCTTTTGTAGGTGCTGACGGAAAGTGGATACTTGAAAAGGGAGATTTCCGTGTGCAGGTAGGCAATCAGGTATTGAATGTCAGATGTTCTGATACATATAAATGGGAAACTGCCAATATCTGTGTAAATTAATAATATTGTCTGATGCTTTTAACGGGCCCGGTCATTTTGAGATGACCGGGCTTTTTACTTGTAAGCATTATATATAAAGATTTCCCACCGTATCTTCCTGAACATCCATCTGCTCATATTATTCTTCCTAAAATCACCCGTTACGGATGAATTTCACTATCTTTGCACCGTTTTTAAATCTTGCAAAAACAATGAACTATCAAGAGACTATTACCTACTTGTTCAACAGCGCGCCTTTGTTCCAGCACATCGGGAAAGAGGCTTACAAGGAAGGACTGGACAACACTGAGGCCCTCGATGCCTATTTCAATCATCCGCACACTCAATTCAAAAGTATTCATATCGCCGGAACCAACGGCAAGGGATCTTGCTCGCATACGCTGGCTGCCATCCTGCAGTCGGCAGGATATCGGGTAGGCCTGTACACATCGCCTCATCTGGCCGACTTTAGGGAACGCATACGGGTGAATGGGACACCGGTAGAACAGCAATACGTCATCGACTTCGTAGAGAAGCACCGGGCTTTCTTCGAACCCCTTCATCCTTCTTTCTTCGAACTGACTACCGCTATGGCTTTTACGTATTTTGCAGCCCAGAAGGTAGACGTGGCTGTGATTGAAGTGGGATTGGGCGGCAGACTGGACTGCACCAATATCATACATCCCGACTTGAGCATCATCACCAACATCAGTTTCGACCACGTACAATTCCTGGGAAACACGTTGGGAAAAATCGCCCATGAGAAAGCAGGAATCATCAAAGCCGGAGTGCCTGTGGTCATCGGCGAGACGAATGAGGAAACCCGCCCCGTATTTCAGGAGCAGGCAGAGAGGGTGAATGCCCCTATTGTGTTCGCCGAAGACGAGCAGCTGCTGAAAACAGCCACTCCCCTGCCCACAGGAGGCTTTGCATACGATACCGAAGTGTTCGGAAAGATACAGGGAGAACTGGGCGGATGGTATCAGGTCAAGAATACCAATACGCTGCTCTCAGCCTTGAGGTGCCTCCAAGCTTCGGGCTATCAGATTGAGGAGAAGGACATCCGGAACGGATTTGCACACGTATGTAGCCTGACCGGACTGCAGGGACGCTGGCAAAAGTTGTCGGACAATCCCCGTACGTTCTGTGATACGGGACATAACGTAGGAGGCATACAGTACATCGTAGAACAACTGAAGCATCAGACGTACCGCCAACTGCACATCGTCATCGGCATGGTGAACGACAAGGACATCAGCGGGGTATTGAAAATGCTTCCCGAGGACGCCGTCTACTATTTCACACAGGCCAGTGTAAAAAGAGCCCTTCCGGCCGAAAAAATAAAGGAACTCGGGAACGGATACGGTCTGAAAGGCGAATCTTATCCCGATGTCATGTCGGCCTGGGAAGAAGCGAAAAAAAATGCATCACCGGAAGACTTCATATTCATAGGAGGCAGCAGTTTTATTGTAGCAGACTTGCTGACAAATCTGCCGGGAGCATAAATAAAAAACAAGGATTTGTTTGGGTATGTAGAATAAAATCTTTTTATTTGCACAGTTTAAACACAAATGAAAAGATTTTATTCGAGCATTATGAATAACACATTTTACCATGAAAACAATATCAGCGGCTTGAAAAGAGCTGACTTCCAAACAGAAGTGGAAGGAAAAAAAACAGACCTGTTCATTCTGACCAACTGCCACGGTGCTGAAGTAGCCGTAACCAACTACGGAGGAGCGGTACTGGCTGTCATGGTTCCGGACAAGAACGGCAACTTTGCCAATGTGGTGCAGGGACATGATTCAATCGATCATGTAATCAACAGCCCGGAACCTTTCCTGAGCACTTTGGTCGGACGATATGGCAACCGTATCGCTAAAGGCAATTTCACTCTCGACGGAAAAGAATATAATCTGACTATCAATAATGGCCCCAACTCTCTTCACGGAGGCCCTACAGGTTTCCATACACGCGTATGGGATGCGGAACAGCCCGACCCGCAGACACTGAATCTGCACTACTTGTCGGCCGACGGTGAAGAAGGTTTCCCGGGCAACCTGGACGTTCATGTATGCTATCAGTGGACAGACGACAATGAACTGGTACTGACGTACAAGGCTACTACCGACCAGACGACCATCGTCAATCTGACGCACCATGCGTTCTTCAGTCTGGCGGGACTGGCCAATCCGACTCCTACCGTCCTCAACAACATCGTAACCATCAATGCCGATTTCTATACTCCGATGGACGAAGTGTCTATCCCTACCGGAGAAATCCTGAAGGTAGAAGGCACTCCGATGGATTTCCGTACCCCGCATACCGTGGGCAGCCGGATCGACGAACCGTTCCAGCAGCTGGTTTACGGAGCCGGATACGACCATTGCTATGTATTGAACAAACGGGAACAAGGCAGTCTGACCTTCGCTGCGCGTTGCATCGAGCCTGAAAGCGGACGTGTACTGGATGTCTTTACTACCGAGCCGGGAGTACAAGTATATACTGCCAACTGGCACAGCGGATTCGCCGGATGGCACGGAGCTACCTTCCCAGCCAGAAGTGCCATCTGCTTCGAGGCACAGCATTTCCCCGATACTCCGAACAAAGGACATTTCCCGTCAGCGGTTCTGACTCCGGGCAACGAGTATCATCAGACTACCGTCTACAAATTCAGCGTAGAAAAATAAATAGTAATCATATTAATCACATTTAATCTTAAATTAAAATCATGTCAACTCAAAAGAAAAATTACTTTTTGCCCATAGCAATGATGTTTGCTCTTTTTGCTATGATTTCGTTCGTTACAGGACTTACCAACCCGTTGGGGTTAATTGTAAAGGAGCAATTCCAGGCTGCCAACTGGATGACTCAGTTGGGTAACGCTGCCAACTTCATTGCATATGCGTTCATGGGATTGCCGGCAGGTATCATGCTGAAAAGAATCGGATATAAGAAGACTGCCCTGGCAGCCGTTGCCGTAGGATTCATCGGAGTAGGTATCCAGGTTTGTTCCGGACAGATCAGCTATCAGCCGGGAGAACTGACAGCTTTCTGGGTTTACCTGACAGGTGCCTTCATTTCTGGTTTCTCTATGTGTATGCTGAATGCGGTAGTTAACCCGCTGCTGAACACACTGGGTGGCGGTGGCAAGACTGGAAACCAGCTGATCCAGTTCGGTGGTGCCCTGAACTCTATCTCTGCTACCATCGTTCCGGTATTGGGAGGTTATCTGATCGGTACTATCAGCCAGAATACACGCATCAGCGACGCTAACCCTGCCATGTTCATCGCAATGGGTATCTTCGCCGTGGTATTCATCGTACTGGCAGTTATGGAAATTCCTGAACCTCATAAAGAAACTGCTGCTCAGCATCAGGTAAAAGACGAACACAGCCCGATGTCATTCCGTCACTTCCTGCTGGGTACTATCGCAATCTTCGTATATGTAGGTATCGAAGTAGGTATTCCTAACTTCATCAACCTGTTCCTGACTACTTCTACTACTGCTGAAGGTGCACAGGGATTGGGTATGAACACTGCAATGGCAGGTTCAATCGTAGGTACATACTGGTTCCTGATGATGATCGGACGTCTCTGCGGTGGTGCACTGGGTGCTAAGTTCTCTAGTAAGACACAGTTGACTGTAGTAGCCAGCACAGCCATCATCTTCGTACTGATCGGTATGTTCGCTCCTACTGACGTAACTATCTCCATGCCGGTATTCAAATCAGACATCAGCTTCGGTATGTGTACCGTACCTGTTGGAGTCATGTTCTTCATCCTCTGCGGTCTGTGTACTTCCATCATGTGGGGAGGTATCTTCAACTTGGCAGTAGAAGGACTTGGAAAATATACAGCCATGGCATCCGGTATCTTCATGGTAATGGTTTGCGGTGGTGGTATCCTTCCGTTGATCCAGGGTGCTGTAGCCGACGTAACCAGCAGCTACATGGCAAGCTACTGGGTAATCCTTGCAGCTGTTGCCTACATCTTGTACTACGCACTGATCGGTTGCAAGAATGTAAATAAAGATATTCCTGTAGAATAATAATCCGTAAGATCCATACTTGTCAGCAAGGCTGGTATGGATCTTATTTTATATCTCATAAATTAACCTTTTAAACTTTTACCATTATGAATATAGAGTATGTAAGAAGCCGCTTCATCAAACATTTCGATGGCACAACCGGATCTGTATATGCATCACCAGGACGTATTAACCTGATCGGAGAACACACCGACTACAACGGCGGATTCGTATTCCCGGGAGCTGTAGACAAAGGCATGATTGCAGAAATCAAACCCAACGGAACCAACAAGGTATGCGCGTATTCTATCGACCTGAAAGACTATGTAGAATTTGGTCTGAACGAGGAAGACGCTCCAAAAGCCAGCTGGGCAAGATATATCTTTGGTGTTTGCCGTGAAATGATCAAGCGAGGAGTAGATGTAAAAGGCTTTAATACTGCTTTTGCAGGTGATGTTCCCCTGGGAGCAGGTATGTCTTCTTCTGCTGCACTGGAGTCGACTTATGCATATGCGTTGAACGACTTGTTCGGAGACAACAAAATCGATAAATTCGAACTGGCTAAGGTGGGTCAGGCTACAGAACACAACTATTGCGGTGTAAATTGCGGTATCATGGACCAGTTTGCTTCTGTATTCGGAAAAGAAGGACACCTGATCCGTCTGGACTGCCGTTCACTGGAATATCAGTACTTCCCATTCAATCCGGAAGGCTACCGTCTGGTGCTGATTGACTCAGTAGTTAAACATGAACTGGCTTCTTCTGCATACAACAAACGCCGTCAGAGCTGCGAAAACGTAGTGGCTGCCATCAAGAAGAATCATCCGGAAGTAGAATTCCTGCGCGACTGCAACATGGATATGCTGAATGAAGTAAAAGAGCATGTCAGCGAAGAAGACTACAAACGTGCTGAATATGTAATCGAAGAAATCCAGCGTGTATTGGATGTCTGCGATGCATTGGAACGCGGTGACTATGAAACTGTAGGACAGAAGATGTACGAGACACACTATGGTATGAGCAAGCTGTACGAAGTAAGCTGCGAAGAGCTCGACTTCCTGAACGACGTTGCATTCGACTGTGGTGTAACCGGTTCACGCGTAATGGGCGGTGGATTCGGCGGATGTACCATCAACCTGGTAAAGAACGAACTGTATGAAACATTCGTTACTACTGCCAAGGAACGCTTCACTGAAAAATTCGGTCGCAGCCCGAAGGTTTACGACGTGGTAATCAGTGACGGTTCACGCAAACTTTGCTAATCATCAAATCCATTCTCTTTTCCCCTTATTTCTGTCCTTTCCCTAGGAAAGGAATGAAATAAGGGGATTTTTATTGCCTTTCCGTAGAGAAAAAGGTGTCATCGGCGTGCAGCATATCCCCTCTTATGGAGATGCGCTCTACGCTCATCATACCTCCAGACAAGCCAAACGGACGAAGAGGTAACCAAACTATAAAAGGAAAACAATAAAAGAAGAGCAATAAAGGAAAAGCAATAAGAAAGAACAATAAGAAAGGTGTATGACCCTCTCTTTAAAAGAGTTCCATACACCTTCAAAAATATTTGGAATTATTTTCCTATATCAATACACTTCTACCTTCGCAGCCAGAGCCTTGCATTTCTCACGCAAAGCCTCGAGGTCACCGTCATTCTTGTCGTAGCAGACTACCACACCCATACGACGGTTCAGTTTCGTAAATGGTTTTCCAAAGATACGAAGGTATGTATTAGGCTGTGAGCAAACCTCTTCCAGTCCACGATATTGAGGAGCAGCCTTGCTGGCAATCGGTGACAGCACTACGGCACTTACTCCGATATGTTCCTGTGTGATACCCGGAATCGGCAATCCCAGCACTGCATACAGATGAAGTTCAAACTCGTTCAGGTTCTGCGTATTGGCCAAAGTTACCATACCTGTATCATGAGGACGAGGAGAAAGTTCAGAGAAATAGACTCCATTCTCGTGGCTCAGGAAGAACTCAACTCCCCACAAGCCGGCTCCGGTCAAAGTCTCTGTCACCTTCGCAGCCATCCGCTGTGCCTCAGCCAGATGTTCCGGAGCAATCCGTGCAGGCTGGAAGCTCTCACGGTAATCGCCTCCCTTCTGTACATGACCGATCGGCGGGCAGAACAGTGTCGGACCGTTCTTCTGAGTAACGGTCAGCAGGGTAATTTCGCTGTCGAACTTGATAAATTCCTCTACAATCAGTTCCTTGATGTCTCCGCGACTGCCTTCGCAACCGTAGCTCCATGAATATTCCAGGTCTTCCGGACCGTTCGCAACCGACTGGCCTTTTCCTGATGAAGACATCAGCGGCTTGATTACACACGGATATCCGATTTTCTCCGCAGCTTCCTTCAGTTCTTCAAATGAAGTCGCATAAAAATACTTGGCAGTCTTCAAGCCCAATTCCTTGGCAGCCAAATCACGGATGGCCTTACGGTTCATTGTATAATTTACGGCACGAGCACTCGGTACAACCTGAATGCCTTCCTTTTCCAAATGATACAGACGCTCCGTGCGGATAGCTTCGATTTCCGGAACGATGATATCCGGATGGTATTTTTCAACTACGTGATCCAACGCATCGCCATCAAGCATATTGAATACTTCACAAGCATCCGCCACCTGCATGGCCGGAGCTTTTTCATAAGAATCACATGCGATTACATACTGTCCGAGACGCTGTGCAGCAATCGTGAATTCTTTACCTAACTCGCCGGAACCCAGCAAAAGTATTTTTTTAGTCATAGTTACTTAAAAGTTTATACTTCTTTCCGCAAATATAATGATTTTATTTGGTTCAAGGAGCCAAAGTCTGTGCAAAATCCGCCTCAGAAAAAGATTAACCTCAATAAAAAATAAAAGTGCCCGGACCGCAAAGGCCCGGACACCCACTAAAATATTACAATGAAAAAGTTACCAATAATAAGCAAACGGTATTACCAGGAACAGGCAGAAGCCGATTACAATCGACAATAGCCAGAGCATGATCAGTACCACCTTGGTAGTAGTCGACATCGGAGTCCATACTTTGAAGCTCTGCATCACCAGCTGCAGCAAACCGACAACCGGAATACCTACCGCCAACAGTCCGCAGATGGAGAAACCGGTTGCCGCCCACGGATTAGCCGTCACCAGTGACCAGTCGATTTCAGGCTGAATATGGTAAAAAATGGCCGGAATGGCAGTAATCAGTCCGCTTGCCACCATCAGGAAAGCTCCCAGAACCACCAGACAGATCAGCAAGGCCGGCGCACAGACAATAGCCAGAATTACCAGGCACACCTTAATGACAAAACCGGCTACTGCCACAATTCCACTTCCGATACGGTGAAGCACCGAACGTGACTCCTCGGAATGTACATATTCATTGACTTTCTCAAAGCCATCGGTCACCGTACGTCCGATATTCTCTACATTGATGGCCTCTCCCCTCATCTGCAACTTCTCCGTAGCCGTGCGTGCCAGCGGAATGATGATCCATGCAATCAGATAAAACAGAATCAGGGCATGTACAAAAAATCCGACAACCAGCACTCCGATACGGAGCCAGGTCACGTCCCAACCCAAATACGAAGAGAGTCCGGAAAGCACACCTCCCAGGATACGGTCGTCCGGATTTCGGAACAGACGGTGTATCTTCTTCTCGGTAACAGTTTCGCTCCCTTTATTCTCGGCAGTATACTCTTCTCCCATACCGTCGTTCAACTCTTCCGGATTACCCATCCGCGCGATGACCTCCTCCACTTCGTGCAGCGTAATCACCTGACGTCCGTCCTTGATATATTCATTAAACAGTTCCGCAATCCGGGTTTCCATGTCCTGCACGATTTCCTCCGCATCCGTGCTCTTGCCGAAATGACATCTCAAATCGTTCAGGTAATTATCCAGCAGTTTATAAGCATCCTCATCTATGTGATAAACCGTTCCTCCCAAGTTAACAGTCAGTGTTTTCTTCATGTGATTTTACAATTAATAGTTTCGTTCTTAAATGATTTACCGTATCCGAGAGTTCATCCCAGGCCAACTCCAGTTCCGCCAGAAATGCCTCTCCCTTCTCTGTCAGCCGATAATACTTGCGGGGAGGTCCCTGTGTCGATTCCACCCACTCATAAGACAACAAGTCATCGTTTTTCAAACGGGTCAACAACGGGTAAAGTGTTCCCTCTACCACAATCAGCCTTGCCTCCTTCAGATTCAGTATGATGTCCGAAGCATAAGACGGCTCCCTGTGAAGCAACAACAGAATGCAATATTCAAGCATCCCCTTGCGCATTTGTGATTTTACATTGTCTACATTCATCTGTCATGTTATTTGTATGGCACAAATATATGCATTATATAAATACCTTGCATTACAAGGTACTATAATTTTATATTATTTAACAAAGAAAATGCCTGGGAATAATGGGAAGACGGCTTCGGAACACAGGCAAAAAAGAAATACGAAATACCTGTACTACAAGTTTTTACAGAGAATACATACCGAAATACAAGAAAGGAAACTACAGGCAAGAAAGCCGGTTTTCAGAAAACCGGCAAGAAACATCGTGAGACTCAGAGATATTTATTGAAACCCGGAAACACATCAGAAATCCGGCAAAGTGATATCCATGAACACCGGCAGATGATCACTGTACCCTCCCTGATACCTCATTCCCCGGTACGTCCGGAAGGGCTTCATTCCCCCATAGGTTTCATCCGGCTGAAGCAAGAAAGGAAACTCCAGTATACCGGCCTGCTCGTAGGAAGTATGGAGATTACGCTTACCCTCCAACAAGGTACCGCTCACAATCAACTGGTCCAACACGCCCCACTCTCCCCGATGCCGGTACGTTCCCCGAGGCCTGCCGTCCATCAGGTTATACAGCGCATCGGGAGAAACAGACGAGCCAGGACGTACAGCTCCCAGCACCTCCCGGATAGAGCGGTCGGACGGATAATCATTAAAATCACCCATGATGACAAGATAAGGACAGGCACGCACCGTAGACAACGAATCCGTCACCCGCTTCAGGCATTCTGCAGCCCACAGCCGGTACGGCTCACTCTGCTGCTTTCCTCCTGCCCGGGAAGGCATATGACACATCAGAATGTCCAGCGTATCCCCCGATACCACCTTTCCGGACACATGCAGGATGTCGCGCGTCGGCCGGTTGCCGATTTCCTTATTCAGCGGAATCCGCACAGACTGCGACGTAATCAGTCTGAAAGTATGCGGCTGATACAGCACCGCCACATCAATCCCCCTCGCGTCCTCCGACCGGGTCATGACGTACCGATACTTTGCTTCCCGCAACGGAGAATGTTTCACAAGCCTCTCCAGGCAATAGTCATTCTCCACCTCACACAGTCCCACCACATCGGGCACCTGACCGGCAGAAGCCGCCAGTATCACCTTCGCAATGGCATTCAACTTATGCTGGAAGCGGTGATAATTCCATCCTCTTACCCCTCCGGGCAAGAACTCCCCGTCGTGCTTGAGCGAATCATGACGACAGTCAAACAAGTTTTCTACGTTATACTCCATTACACGAAAGGTTTGTTGCGCCACCCCTTCCCGGCAAGCGCAACAAACCCAAATTCCTAGCAATATCGTGATCCGCCAGCGGCTCATGCCTGGGCAGGAATATGTGCCAGTACATCCAGCAGATGCTTCCAGAACTTATCGACAGTTGGAATCAGCATCCGCTCATCCGGAGAGTGTACCCCGCGCAGTGTCGGTCCGAAAGAAACCATATCCAGCGACGGATACTTTTCAAGGAACAATCCGCATTCGAGTCCCGCATGGATGGCCTTTACCTTCGGTTTCTCTCCGAACAGGCGTTCATAGCTTTCGGCAGCCACCTTCAGGATGGCAGAATCCGGATTCGGTTTCCAGCCCGGATATCCGTCACCCGTAGTCACTTCCGCTCCACCCAGAATGAAGGCCGAACGAACCATCTGTGACATGTCCTTACGCGAAGACAGGATGGAGCTGCGCTGACTGGTACCTACCACAATCTTACCGTCACGCTGCTTGATGGAAGCCAGGTTGGAAGAAGTCTCCACCAATCCCGGAATATCCTGACTCATCGCATATACCCCGTGATGCACCGCATAGATAGAATGCAGGAAACGCTTCATCGCTTCCAGTTCCATCACCTCCGCACGTGCCGTCTCAGACTCCAGTTCCAGCAGCAAGTTGGGCTCTGTCACCGCATACTCATTCTCCAGCTCTGCCTGGAACACATTCAGTTCCACGCGCACAGCCTCTTTTTCAGACATCGGCACCGCACATACGGCATACGCCTCACGCGGAATGGCATTGTGCAGGTTACCGCCGTCAATCTCACACAAACGCAGGTCGCCCCGATTCAAGAGACGCATCAGGTAACGGTTCAGCAACTTGTTCGCATTCGCACGGTTCTTATTGATGTCATCTCCCGAGTGACCGCCGGTCAGCCCCTTCACTGCCACACGGAAAAAGAAATAACCTTCTGGAGCCGCTACCATCGGACAAGGATATACCGCAGTAGTTCCCGCACCTCCGGCACAACCGATAAAGAGTTCTCCGTCGTCTTCCGAATCCAGATTAATCAGGATATCTCCATCCATGAAACCTTCTTTCAGTGCAAACGCACCTGTCAAGCCCGTTTCCTCATCCACCGTAAACAGACACTGCAAAGGTCCGTGCTCCACATCGTCCGAAGCCAGCACCGCCAGTTCGGCCGCCATACCGATACCATTGTCGGCACCCAGCGTAGTACCCTTTGCCTTGAGCCATTCTCCGTCGACATACGTCTGAATCGGATCCTTCTCAAAATCGTGTTCCGTATCCTTATTCTTTTCGCAGACCATATCCATATGCGACTGCAGAATCACTGTCTTCAAATGCTCCTTGCCCGGAGTCGCAGGTTTTACAATCAATACGTTTCCTGCCTCATCCACCTTATACTCAAGTCCTCTTGTTTCCGCAAAATTCACCAGATAAGCCCGGATCTTCTCCTCCTTTTTCGAAGGACGGGGTACCTGACAGATTTCTTCAAAATACCGGAACAGGATGGCCGGTTTCAAATCTTTTTTTTCCATAAAATATCCAACCTTTCGTTTTTTAGTTAATGACAAGTTGCAAAAATAAGTTAAAAACAGCATGAAAGCGAGTAATACCCCGCTTTTTTCCCCCTAGAAAAGGCTATATCGCTGACAAAAACTATATATTTGCACCACAAATTTAATAGAAATGCTTAAGACTATCCTTATAACTATGTTAATAGTTGCTATCTGCATAGCACTATTATCTATAAAGATACTTTTCGTGAAAAACGGACGTTTCCCCAATACACACGTAAGCGGAAGCAAAGCCATGCGGCAAAGAGGTATCGGATGTGTGCAATCGCAGGACCGTGACGCCCAGAAGCGTAACCCTCATGCCATTGCAGAACGAAGTGAAACCAACGAATAATTAAAAATTAACTAATTAAGATAGAAAACTATTATGAGAAGAATGAAGTACATCCTGAATGGATTCTTGGCACTGGCTATGGTACTGATGTTTGCACAATGTACTGAAAACAAAACAAACGAATCTTCCAATGCAGCTCCTGCCGCTGTCGGTGGTCCGGTTAACATGAAAATCGCTTATGTAGAGATCGACTCTCTGCTTACGAAATACCGCTTCTGGAACGATTTGAACGAAATGATGATCCAGAAAGAAGAGAACATCCGTACTACCTTGAACGAAAAAGCCAAAGAACTCGACAAGGAAATGAGAGAATTCCAGCGTAAACTGGAAAACAACGGATTTGCCAGCAGAGAACGTGCTGAACAGGAAAACATGAGAATTGCCCAGAAGCAGCGCGACTTGCAGCAGTTGCAGGAAAAACTGACCAGCGAGCTGCAGACTGAAAACCAGAAGAACAGCCTTCAGTTGCGTGACTCTATCAACTCATTCCTGAAAATCTACAATAAGGACAAAGGCTACAGCCTGATCATCAGCAACACCGGTTTCGACAACCTGCTGTACGCTGACCAGGCCTTCAACATCACTTCTGAAATTGTAGAAGGACTGAACGCACGTTATACTCCGGCTGCTAAAAAATAATCCTATCCGGAAATAACGAAGTTACTAAAATTCTCTTTTTTAGCGACATATACTTATAAAAACTGCCTTTTCGGGCAGTTTTTTTTATCTTTTTTCTGAACAAACCTGCGTTTTCAATTGTTTATATATATGAAAAAGTATAAATAGAAAACAATGGAAAACTTCTCTGATCTGACCTGCTCTCCCACTCCCGTGCTTGTGGATATCTTTGCGGAATGGTGTGCTCCCTGCAATACCATGTCGGCAGTTTTGAAAAAAGTAAAGGAAATCCAAGGTGATGCCCTGCGTATCATCAAGGTCGATATCGACAAGAACCCCCAGCTGGCACGTCACTACACCGTCAGTACCGTTCCCACCCTGATGATTTTCAAAAACGGGAAACAGCTGTGGAGACAGAGCGGTGTCATCAACGTCAGAGAATTAAACAAGATTATTGAGTTGTTCAAATAATAAGCATATTCATTTTCATGTAATCGGCTGCATCGCCATTCCGGGAAACCGGAATCCGCCATGCAGCCGTGTCTTTTTCTGTCCGCCGGCCTTCCGCCGCTACGGTCTTATCCCTTGATTTTCTTCCGGTACAGAGCCGCCCGCTCCAGTACGCTCCGGACAAAATTATACGTCTCGATTCCCCGGAAATATCCGTTCTTGCACACCGGGTCCTGATAATACTCCTCATTGCTCTTCAGCAGCAGATAGTGATCCACCTGATGATCCCAGCGATAAGGATTTTTACCGTACTTCTCGGCCAGCGCCATCGCATCCGTCACGTGCCCCACTCCGGCATTATACGCCGCCAGCACGAACTTCACACGCTCTTCCTCGTCCTTCACCTTGCTGAAAGTCTTCTGCAGCCGCTCGATATATTTCACACCCGCCTTGATACTCTCCTCCGGATCGGCCTCCTTGCCCGGAGGAACCCCCAGGTTGCGTGCCGTAGCCGGCATCAGCTGCATCAGTCCCCTTGCCCCAGCCCACGACACCACATACGGATCAAAGTTCGACTCCGTATATGCCAGTGAGGCCAGCAGGCGCCAGTCCCATCCGATAAGCTTCGCATACTTACGGAACAGTTCATCGTAATGCGAAATCTTGCCATCCTTCACCGAAAGGATGGAAGCATGCGCCGGACGCTTGTTCAGTTCGAAATAACGCTTCGCGCTTGCCTTGAATTCCGGCGAATTGATATTTTCCCTGTGCCACCGGTCGGCCGCTTCCGCCAGCAAGGGAGAAGTCTTGCGCACCGCCCACGACGACCGCTGGTCGAAACTGAGCACCAGGTCGATATCCAGGTTCGCATAATACGTCCGGTTGATACGGGGCACATCGTTCGAAGCCACCGTATAGTCAATCTTCCCGTCGGCCACCCACGAAATCAGGTTTTCCACCGTCAGCGTATCAGTCACCAGTTCCCGGATCTCAATCCCCCCTCCGAGTTCCTGATCCAGGTTCTCCAGCCGTTCCTGATACTTTCCGGGCAATACATAGACCTCCTTTCCCAGCAGCTGCGTCACATCCTTCAGCGCGTTTTTGCCCTTCCGCTGCACCAGTACCTGATGCGTGATGCTCTCCTCGCCGCAGTAAATCAGACTGTCCTTCCAGCTGTTGGTCATATTCAGGTTATAGGCAATCAGGTCGCCCTCTCCCCGAAGCAGGGCAGCCACCATCTCCGTCGCATTATTCATGACCTTCAACTTCAGTTTAAGGTCCATGAAATGCGCAAACTGCTCAGCCAGTTCATACTGAAAGCCCATAGGCTCCCCGCGGTAATCAAAGTACGAAGTCGAACTGTTCAGCGTCAGCACCACCAGCTCTCCCCGCTCCCTGATTTCCGGCAAATCGTCGTACGACTCCTCCGAATGCCTTCCTCCCCCACAGGCGCACAGCACCACCACCAGGCAGAAGAAAAGCGTCAGACGGATTCCGTTCATCGTCCCACAATCTTTTCGATATACATCTTCAGAATCTCAATCGCCTTCCGGTTGTGTCCCCCCTGCGGCACAATCAGGTCGGCATACCGCTTGGCCGGTTCAATGAACTCCAGGTGCATAGGCTTCAGCACCTTCACATAACGGTCCATCACCGCTTCGGCCGTACGTCCGCGCTCCATCACGTCGCGCTGGATGACACGGATCAGACGTTCGTCGGGATCGGCATCCACAAAAATCTTCAGGTCCATTTGCCGACACAGACGCTTGTCGCTCAAGGCCAGGATTCCCTCGATGATCACCACCTTGCGCGGTTCCACATGCACCGTCTCTGCCTGCCGCGTACAAGTCAGGTACGAATAAATCGGCTGTTCGATGGCCTTTCCCTCACGCAACATTTCCACATGTTCCGACAACAGCTTCCAGTCGAAAGCATTGGGGTGATCAAAATTAATGTTCTGCCGCTCCTCCACCGGAACATGACTGCTGTCCTTATAATAAGAATCCAAAGGAAGTATAGCTACCTCATCTGCTTTCAGACTTTCTACGATACTTTTCACCACAGTTGTTTTACCGGAGCCTGTACCTCCTGCAATTCCAATAATAATCATGTGTTTTTTTCAATAATTAGTTATACATTTGCAATATTACAAAATTACGATTTTTAATAAAAAAACAACTATGGTCAAGCACATTGTTTTATTCAAGTTAAAAGAAAATCTTCCGGAAGAAGAAAAAAAATGCATCATGAACCGTTTCAAGGCAGCCATCGAGGCGCTTCCTGCCCAGATATCCTTTATCCGCCGCATCTTTGTGGGCCTCAACCTCAACCCCGATGAAAAATGGGACATCTGCCTGGAAAGCGAATTCGACAGTTTGGACGACGTAAAAGCCTACGCGGTACATCCCGCTCACGTAGCCGCAGCCGGCATCATCAAAGAGGTGAAAGCCGACCGTGCCTGCACCGACTATGAATGCTAACCCTCCAAGTTTTTCCGGCATATGAAAAAAATACTCAATCCCTGGGAAGGAGTGGAAGGTTATTTCTGCTTCGGATGTGCCCCTCAGAATCCGTCGGGCCTGAAAATGGATTTCTATGAAGACGGCGACGAGATTGTCAGTTACTGGCAACCGGAAGAAAAGTACCAAGGATGGCTGCATACCCTTCACGGAGGCATCCAGGCCGTACTGCTCGATGAGATCTGCGGATGGGTCATCATCCGGAAACTGCAGACCACCGGCGTGACCAGCAAGATGGAGACCCGTTACCTGAAACCGGTTTCCACCCAGGGCGGCCGGCTGACGCTCCGGGCTTCCATCCGCGAACAGAAGCGCAACATTGTCATCATCGACGCTGCCCTGTACAACGAGGCGGGCGAATGCTGCACACAGGCTGTCTGCACGTACTTTGCCTTTTCCAAGGAAAAAGCCCGGCAGGAGATGCACTTCCACGGATGCCTGGCCGAAGGCGAACCGGAAGTTGCCGCAGACGGGGAAACTCCGCTATCAAAATAAAAGCAAAACAAAACTTTTCATGATAAAAGTTTGGAAATAACAAACCAATCATATAAATTTGCCAAAAACGAAAACAAAAAAGCAAGGACAAAGAATATGAATATTAGCGCTACACACCACCTGCATCGTCATCCTAACGCATACAACGGTAGGTAGTGAAGCGTATGGTTACACCCGTCGAAGAAAAAGGCTTACCGTAGACAGTACACGGTAAGCCTTTTTCGTAGATACAAACTACAACATACATATGATAAGAATAGCCGTACAGTCGAAAGGGCGATTATATGAAGACACAATGGCCCTGTTAGCCGAAGCCGACATCAAGCTGTCGACTTCCAAAAGGACGCTGCTCACCCAAGCCAGCAATTTTCCGGTGGAAATTCTCTTCCTCCGCGACGATGACATTCCCCAAAGCGTAGCCGGCGGAGTGGCCGACCTGGGAATCGTGGGAGAGAATGAATTTGTGGAACGCAAGGAAAATGCCGAGATTCTCTACCGCCTCGGATTCAGCAAGTGCCGGCTCTCGATTGCCGTGCCCAAGGAACACGAATACCCCGGAGTACAGTGGCTGAACGGAAAGAAAATCGCCACCTCGTATCCGGGCATCCTGCAGGATTTTCTGGACCGCCAGCAGGTGCAGGCAGAGATACATGTCATTACCGGTTCGGTGGAGATTGCTCCCGGTATCGGACTGGCCGACGCCATCTTCGACATCGTGAGTTCGGGTTCTACCCTTGTCAGCAACAACCTGAAGGAAGTGGAGACGGTGATGCAGAGCGAGGCCGTACTCATCGGTACACCCAACCTCAGTGCGGAGAAGCGGGCCATCCTGGACGAACTGATTTTCCGCATCGAGGCTGTCAAGGCTGCCGAGGACAAGAAATACGTCCTGATGAATGTCCCGACCGACCGGCTGAAGGAAATTACTGAAGTGCTTCCCGGTATCAAGAGTCCGACCATCATGCCGCTGGCCACAGAAGGATGGAGCAGCGTGCATACGGTGCTCGACCAGAAATGTTTCTGGGAAATCATCGGCAAACTGAAGGCACTCGGGGCACAGGGTATCCTGGTGCTGCCCATCGAGAAGATGATTCTGTAAGGAGGCGGACAAACCTCAGCAAAGGGAGGAGCCGGCAAGCCGTCATTGGTGCTGCCACCCATCACCGCCGGTAGCGGAACACATAATGATGCGTGCGGCAAAAGCCCGCGGGGTTTTCCCAAAAACACCGCGAGCTTTTCCCAAAAGACGACGAGCTTTCTCACCACGGAAAACGATGCGTGTGCAGACACACCGAAGAGAATTTCCGGACGGACCGCCTCATTGCAAAGAGTCTTCATTATCCATTAAGCAAACACCAAAAATCAATCACTATGTATATCTCAAAATATCCTTCACGCAGCGAATGGGGAACACTGCTGAAACGAAATACCCTGAACACTGCTTCACTGAAAGAAAGCGTATCCGCCATACTAGAAGAAGTCCGCACTCAGGGCGACTATGCGGTAAAGACATACGAGGAGAAGTTCGACGGCGTCAGACTGGAGTCGCTGGCAGTCAGCGAGAAAGAGTTTGAAGAAGCCGAGAAGGCAGTCAGCATCGAACTGAAGGCGGCCATCTTGCTGGCCCTGAACAACATCCGGACCTTTCACAGCGCCCAGAAGTTCGAAGGCAAGAAAGTCGAGACCCTCCCCGGTATCACCTGCTGGCAGAAAGCGGTCCCCATCGAACGCGTGGGACTGTATGTGCCGGGAGGTACGGCTCCACTCTTCTCTACCGTACTGATGCTGGCGGCTCCGGCACAGATTGCCGGATGCAAGGAAATCATCCTCTGTACGCCTCCCGACCGGAGCGGGAAAATCCATCCGGCCATCCTGTATGCTGCCCGTCAGGCGGGAGTCAACCGGGTGTTCAAGGCAGGAGGGGTACAGGCCATCGGAGCCATGGCCTACGGTACCAGCAGCGTTCCGAAGGTCTACAAGATTTTCGGTCCGGGCAACCAGTACGTGACGGCTGCCAAACAGCTGGTGGCACAGCAGGATGTGGCCATCGACATGCCGGCAGGCCCTTCGGAAGTCGCCGTACTGGCCGACGGAGAAGCCAATCCGGTATTTGTGGCCTCCGACCTGCTGTCACAGGCCGAACACGGGGCCGACAGTCAGGCTATCCTGATCACTACCTCCGAAACCTTGCTCGAGGCAGTCGCTGCCGAAACGCAGAAGCAGCTGGAAGCACTTCCCCGCAAGGAGCTGGCCAGCCGCTCGCTGGAAGCCAGCCGGCTGATCCTGGTAAAGGACATGCAGGAAGCCGTGGACATGGTCAATGAATACGCCCCCGAGCACCTCATCATCCAGACACAGGACTACTGCGAGATTGCCGCACGGATTGTCAATGCCGGCTCTGTCTTCCTGGGTCCGTACGCTCCGGAAAGTGCAGGCGACTATGCTTCGGGCACCAATCATACCCTGCCTACCAACGGCTATGCCAAGGCCTACAGCGGGGTCAGCCTCGACAGCTTCATCCGCAAGATTACTTTCCAGGAAATCACCCGTGAAGGCATCCGCACCATCGGACCGGCCATTCAGGTCATGGCAGCCAACGAACACCTGGACGCCCACAAGAATGCGGTCACCGTCCGGCTAACTCAACAATAAACACGCAAGACATTATGAAACCGTTAAAAGAATTGATCCGGCCGAATATCTGGGAACTGAAGCCTTATTCTTCTGCCCGTGATGAATATCAGGGGAAAGAGGCTTCGGTGTTCCTGGACGCCAATGAAAACCCGTATAATATTCCGAACAACCGTTATCCGGACCCCCTGCAGCGGGACCTGAAGCACCTGATTGCCAAGGAGAAGAAGGTGCAGCCCGAACAGATTTTCCTGGGGAACGGAAGCGACGAGGCCATCGACCTGCCGTTCCGGGCGTTCTGCCGTCCGGGGGTGGACAATGTGGTGGCCATCGAGCCGACTTATGGCATGTACCAGGTATGTGCCAATGTCAACGACGTGGCCTACCGGAAGGTGCTGCTCGACCACCACTTCCAGTTTAGTGCCAGTGAACTGCTGGCTGCCACCGATGAAAATACCAAACTGATTTTTCTCTGCTCGCCCAACAACCCCACGGGAAACTGCCTGAACCGTCATGAAATTGAAACGGTATTGAGGGAGTTCGGGGGACTGGTCATCGTGGACGAGGCGTACATCGACTTCGCTACCGAGCCTTCGCTGCTGGGAAGACTGGAGGAGTTTCCGAATCTGGTGGTACTGCAGACCTTCTCCAAGGCATGGGGCTGTGCAGGCATCCGTCTGGGAATGGCCTTTGCCTCTCCGGAAATCGTGCAGGTGCTGAACAAAATCAAATATCCGTATAATGTGAACCGGCTGACCCAGCAGGAAGCCCTTCAGATGATGCAGCGCAACTACGAGGTGCAGCGGTGGGTGGCCTCCCTGCTCGAAGAACGGACACGGCTGATGGCTGCCTTTGCAAAGCTTCCCTGCTGCCGGAAGATTTATCCTACGGATGCCAACTTCTTCCTGGCAAGGGTATCGGATGCTCCCCGTATCTATGAGTATCTGGTCGACAAGGGAATCATCGTCCGCAACCGCAGTCATGTGGCGCTCTGCCAGAACTGCCTGCGCATTACGGTGGGTACGCGCCCCGAGAACGACACCCTGCTTAATGCCCTGCAGGGAATTCAATGAAAGAATGATGTCACACGAAAAAGAAACTCATGAAAAAGAAAGTTTTATTCATCGACCGCGACGGTACTCTGGTCATCGAACCACCGGTTGACTATCAGCTGGACAGTTTTGAGAAACTGGAGTTTTATCCCAAGATATTCCGCAACCTGTACTTTATCCGCAAGAACCTGGATTTCGACTTTGTCATGGTCACCAACCAGGACGGTCTGGGTACGGCGTCGTTTCCGGAAGAGACCTTCTGGCCGGTGCACCAACTGATTCTGAAAAGTTTCGAGAACGAAGGGGTGACCTTCGACGAGGTGCTGATCGACCGGAGCTTTCCGGAGGACGGGGCTCCTACCCGCAAACCGGGGACCGGCATGCTGACACATTACCTGAACAACGAGGCATACGACCTGCCGGGAAGTTTCGTCATCGGCGACCGGCGCACGGATGTGGAACTGGCACGGAACCTGGGGTGCAAGGCCATCCTGCTGCAGGAAGACAAGGCGCTGGTGGCAGGCAGTCCCCTCGAGGAGGTCTGTGTACTGGCTACGACCGACTGGGACCGGATTGCGGAATTTCTTTTTGCCGGAGAACGGACGGCAGAGGTCAGACGCACCACCCATGAAACGGATATATACGTCCGTCTGAACCTGGACGGAAGCGGACAGAGCCGGATTGAAACGGGACTGGGATTCTTCAACCACATGCTGGAACAGATTGCCAGACACGGCGGTATCGACCTGGAAATCCGTGTCAAGGGCGACCTGCAGGTGGACGAGCATCACACCATCGAAGATACGGCCCTGGCACTCGGGGAATGTCTGTACCGGGCACTTGGCGACAAGCGGGGGATCGAGCGCTACGGCTTCTGCCTCCCGATGGACGACTGTCTGTGCCAGGTGGCACTCGACTTCGGGGGACGTCCCTGGCTGGTATGGGATGCCACCTTCAAAAGGGAACGCATCGGAGACATGCCGACAGAAATGTTCCTCCATTTTTTCAAGTCGTTGAGCGATGCCGCCCGCATGAACCTGAACATCCGTGCCGAAGGAGAAAACGAGCATCATAAGATTGAGGGCATTTTCAAGGCGCTGGCACGAAGCATCCGACAGGCAGTCCGTCGGGATGTATATCATTACGAGATACCGTCCAGCAAAGGATGTCTTTAACATAAACTGTCCGGGCTTCTGAGAGAACAGAAACAATCTTTTTCCCAGAAGCCCGGACAGTTGTACGACGCGATGCTGCATCCTATTTTTTCAATCATTGCAAGAACCGCCTCCCCCGGATCAGGTCAGAAGCAGCCAGAGCAGACCGCTTATGAGCAGGATCAGACAGATGCAGCCATAGAAAAGCACCTTCCCCCGGAACAGGCGGTTCCGGTCGGCAACCTCCTTGTGACGCGTTTCCGAAATGATTTCCTCCAACTGCGATGCAGTCAGCCGTGGGTTGGCTTCCTCCCGCCGGACCTGCGTCAGGCGCAGCTGCGTATCCTTCATCCGCTCCCGACTTCTGTGCCGCAGTTCCCGGTTCTCCTTGTCACGGCGAAGCATGTCATTGATACATCCTAACGTTCCCATAATGCAAATAATCAAGTCACCTTCTGCCTAAAGATAAAAAAAGAAAGCCATCCGGCAAAGAGTCTCCTTCAGAATATTCAACGTAACACAGAATCGCTTATATTTGTAAGTAGAATGATTACTCACTGATGCACACGCCGTACCCTTCATACGACACTGCTTTTACCGACTGATAAAAAGAAAGAATATGCGTACACTGTTGGCTTTTATATTCGGGTTCATCCTGCTGGGAGCCGGACTCACCCTCCTCAAGCCGGACCAGAGTTTCCGCACCTATCCGGAAGTACTGAAAGAACTGGTGGAAGATGCCCCTTTGAAAACCTACCGCAACGATTTTTACGGATATACGGTCCGTTATCCCGAACTCTTCACCTACGAAGAGATGCCGGAAGATACGGGAAAAGGATTCGCCCGGTTCACCTACCACAATACGGCCCACCTGGTCATTGAATGTGATGTACAGACAGAAAACGAAATCATTCCGACCGCGCGTAAAATGGAAGAAATGGCCCGCCGTCTCCGTGCAGAGAAACAGGTGGCCCTGAGAGATTCCTTCATCCTGTCCGGACCGCTTTATGACGAGGCAGGCAGCCCCGTCGACGGATACCGCTATCACACCAAGTTCGTCCGCCAGCAGAAGTTGTGGTTCTCTTACACGGTATATTATCCCGAATCGTGCAGCGACTCCATCTCAAGCATCATCCGCCAGATAGACGACTGGCAGGTATGGGACAGACGGAAACCCATCTGCTCAATCGGATAAGCGGAAAGACGTTTCCGTATGCTCTCTTTCAAGCTGCAGCAGAAAGCGCTTCATGTCCAGTCCGGCGGCATATCCCGTCAGACTGCCCCCACTGCCGATTACCCGGTGACAAGGCACGATGATCAAGAACGGATTCCGGTGGTTGGCCATTCCGACGGCCCGCACGGCTTTCGGATTGCCGATTCCGACGGCCACCTCCCGGTACGAACGGGTCTCGCCGTAAGGAATCTGCCGGAGCATCTGCCACACGGCACATTGAAAGGGAGTTCCGTGCATCTGCAAAGGAAGCGTAAACTGACGGCGGCTTCCCCTGAAATACTCGTCCAGCTGACGGGCGGCTTCCCGCAGCAACGGGGTTTCCTGCCAGCAGGCATCGGTCTTCAGAAGGGTATGAGAGACTGCCGCCAGACAGTGGTTCTCCTCATACAAATAAATATCTCCCACGGGAGAATGAAAGACAATCGCATTCATCGGTATCGTAATCTCAAGTATTTGAATAAGGAGGGCAACCTGCGCACGGCAGGCAACCCTCCTTTCTTGCATGTAATTCTGTATACTTATTTCAAGGCAATCTCACCGATGCCGACAGTTGCATCTCCTCCTACCGTCCGCACGGCTTTCAGGCAGATGAAGCGTGTCTTGACCGGAGTGAAGAAAACCGACTGAAGAATCGGATTGTTCTGGATGTTCGAGAACTCTCCTTCCTTCACCAGCGTAGTACACTGGTCGGCACTCTCCCCTACCAGCAACTGATAGTTGGACACGACACCCTTACCCGGTGCCTGCTGGTCGGGAAGATAATAGAATGAAGACACCTGCTGCTCACTTCCCAAGTCGATCACAACCCGGTCGCCCTCCACCAGACAAGTGGTTTCCTCCTGCCGGTCGGCAGCCTTGGCAGCCTCAGCCGCATCCGCTCCTACGAGAGTAAAGGGCAGGCCCTCGATATGCTGAATCTCACTGACATACAGATTGTCACCCAGTTCCTCAGCCCTGTACACGCCGATGCTGCTCAGGCAACGTACCCTGAGTCCGTCGGTAGTCACCTCCTTGAAACGGAGCAGACGCTTGTAGCCGATGGTCGTGGTTTCCTCATTCAACTGGACAGGCAGCCATTCTCCCTCTTCACGGTATTCAACCACGAAGGATTTTACACGCTGTCCCAACGGAATGTATTCCTGCAGCGACATACGGTTGACTGCCTGAGGAGCGTCAAAGCGGAACTCAATGTCGGCAGTCGTCACCCCGTCTTCCGTCGCCCAGAACGTCTCATAATCCCCGTCGGTCAGAGCAGCAGCCACATAAGCCCCACCCCGCTCGTTGGAAACGACAGGCACCACTCCCTTCACCAGGTCGTGAGCAAAGTCGCGGCGGATAATCTCATGGAATTTTACGGCATTGGCAGAATCCACCGGATGAATCAGTCCGTCGCGGTCGACCGGGAAATTCAGCAGGAGCGTAGCATTATGCCCCACACTGCGATAGTACAGGTCGACCAGCTGTTCCGGTGTCTTCACCCGCTCATCCTCCTCCGGATGATAGAACCATCCCGGACGAATGGACACATCACACTCGGCCGCCACCCACTGGTTGCCGTCGACATGTCCATACTGCAATTCCGGATAATTGGGATATCCCGGATATACCTCCCCCTTGCGCAGGAAAGACCAGTTGGTGGCACCGGCAAAGCCTTTCTCGTTGCCCACCCAGCGGCATCCCGGGCCGCCGTCGGAAAAGACAATGGCCTGAGGCTGGATGGAATCGAGCATCTCATAAATACGAGGATAGTTATAATAGTTTTTCCGGTCGATGGTACGGGTATCCTTCGCCCCGCCATACCAGCCGTCGCCTCCGTTGGCTCCGTCGAACCACACCTCAAACACCGGACCATAGTTCGTCAGCAAGTCTCGCAGCTGCGCATAGAAATAAGGCAAGTAATCGGGCGTACCGTAGTTGGCCTGATGACGGTCCCAGGGCGACAGGTACACCGCAAACTTCAGTCCGTATTTCTTACAAGCCTCAGACAATTCCTTCACCACATTTCCCTTACCGTCCTTCCAGGGAGAATTCTTCACGCTGTACTCCGTGCCTTCGAAAGGCCACAGACAGAAGCCATCGTGATGCTTGGCCGTCAGAATCACCCCCTTCATGCCGGCCTGTACCAATGTCCGGGCCCACTGCTCACAGTCGAGTTTTTTCGGATTAAACAGTTTCGGGTCCGTATCTCCATAGCCCCATTCACGGTCGTTGAAAGTATTCAGTCCAAAATGAATGAACGCATAAGTCTCCATCTGCTGCCATGCTACCTGCTTGGCCTCCGGAACCGGCAGAATGGGTTCGGGAGCCGTAACAGGCTTGGAAGTGCAGGAAACCAGTGCCGTGGAAATCAATAATGAATACAGTGATTTCATAAAATAAAAGATTTAAATTTAACCGTTGTACATAAAAAAGGCCTGACAGCCGGACAAGCCTCCTGCTATCCGGCCATCAAGCCCTTTCTTTATTCATTTAATCCATCTATCCGAGGATGTTTTTACTGATGCTGTTCACGCAACAGGTCGTTGACGGTCTTCACCGGATTGAAGGTGCTGAGAGGCACTTCTACGAATACCGTACTCCAGTCGCTCATTGAACCGTTCCACAGTCCCGGAAGTTCCAGTGCTTTCAGGTCTTTTCCGTTCTTCGACTTGTAAGAAATGAATCCCGTTGCCTTGTCCACAAAGTTCAGCAGGTTGAATTTGTTGCCCTTATAGTCGCGTACGGCACAAACCAGGTCTACCGGATTGAAGTGAGTACCCTTTTCGAACATGGCCTTCTTTTCAGGATCCTTCATGTCAATCTGAGAGCTTTCCAGAATCTGGAGAGAAACCGTACCGTCAGGATTATAAGCCAGGAACGGACCACCACCCGGTTCGCCCACGTTCTTCACCATTCCGCATACACGCATCGGACGGTTCAGTTTCTTGCGGAGATAGATTACCAGGTCTGCATCTTCAAGGTTCTTGATGTCTGCACGGCGGCAACGCAGATCCTGCTGTACGAAACGGATGATTGTTTCCAGCTGTTCGTGGCTGTAATGTCCGCTGTCCAACAGTTCCAGGTATTCGAATGCCTTCTTCTGGAGCGTAACCAGCGCACCGGCCAGGAGTTTTTTGTAAGTCACCGTATCTGCCTTCAGACGGTCGGGCACTACATTATCGATGTTCTTGATAAATACGATATCAGCATCCAGGTCGTTCAGGTTTTCAATCAGCGCTCCGTGACCACCCGGGCGGAACAGCAGTTTACCGTTGTCGCGGAAAGGCTTGTTTTCCATATCGGCAGCCACGGTATCCGTACTCGGCTTCTGTTCAGAGAAGCTTACCTGATACTGCACACCGAAGCGGCTGGAATAAGCAGCCACCTTTTCGTCAACCAGCTGCTGGAACAAGGCACGGTGTTCGGTAGATACGGTAAAATGCACATTTACCTGACCGGTCTTTCCGGCTGCATAGAGTGCACCTTCTACCAGGTGTTCTTCCAGCGGAGTACGTACTCCGTCTTCGTAGCGGTGGAACTTCAGCAGACCCTTCGGCAAGGCACCGTAGTTCAGTCCGGCCGACTCCAGCAGGTTGGCTACCACAGCCTTGTAATTCTTTTCCGCAATCAGCGTATCAATGTCCTTTCCGGTATTCTTTATACAAGCCTCATTCAGTTCGTCGTAAAAAGCAAAGTCATGAACGCGGCTGAAAAATTTCTTTTCAAAATCAGTAGTCGGTTCACTGTAATCAGCTCCCAGGAATTCAAACAGGTTCTTGAACATACGGCTGGCAGCTCCCGATGCAGGAACGAATTTTACAATCTTCTTGTCGCCATCCTTGTAAGCATCCCATGCTTTCAGATATTTTTCTTGCAAATCAGCGTCAGCTACCAGAATGCCCCCATTTTCCACAGATGCCGCAGCCGACAGTTCCAGATAAGGAAATCCCTTTTCAAAGCAAGCCAGCTGTTCTGCAATCTGTGCTTCGGAAATTCCTTTTTTCAATAATAGTTCTTTGTCTTCTTGTGTTAACATGTTATTTTAATTTTAAGAAATAAATATTCGCTTTAAGGTCAATTCACGCTCCAAATATATAAAAAAAACAATCAGAATATTCCATGAATCTCAGAAAAAAACTATCTTTACCATCAAAGTCAAAACTATAGGTCATGGAAGAAACAGGATTTTTCACTCCCGAGGAACACAAACAACTAATCACCCTTTACCGGAGACTATTAAAATTATCGGGAGACACGCTGCAGAAAGACGATTGCAGCCAACTGAAAAGGCATCTTATCAGGGTCATTTCGGAAGACAGTATTCCACGCAACGCATTCGGCATGAATCCGATTATCAAGGACATGCAGACGGCTGTGATTGTAGCGGAAGAGATCGGGATGCGCCGTGCTTCCATCTTGGGAATCATGCTGCACGAATCGGTAAAATATAATCTCTGCACCCTCGACACTATCCAGCAGATTTACGGCGAGGATGTGGCAGGAATCATCCGCGGCCTGGTAAAGATTAATGAACTTTATTCAAAAAGTCCGACCATCGAATCGGAGAATTTCCGCAACCTGCTGCTTTCGTTTGCCGAAGACATGCGGGTAATCCTGATCATGATAGCCGACCGCGTCAACCTGATGCGACAGATAAAGGACAGTACCAATGAGGAGGCGAAGCTGAACGTAGCCAACGAGGCGGCTTACCTGTATGCTCCGCTGGCGCACAAGCTGGGACTTTACAAACTGAAATCGGAACTGGAGGACCTCTCCCTGAAATATACTCAGCACGATATCTACTATCACATCAAGGAAAAGCTGAATGCGACAAAGGCGGCCCGCGACCGTTACATTGACGCATTCATCGAACCGATCCGCCGGAAACTGGAGGAAAGCGGACTGAAGTTCCACATCAAGGGACGTACGAAGTCAATCCACTCCATTTACCAGAAAATGAAGAAGCAGGGTTGTCCGTTCGAGGGAGTGTACGACCTCTTTGCGATACGTATCATCCTCGACTCTCCGCTGGAGAAGGAAAAGCAGGAATGCTGGCAGGCTTATTCGCTGGTCACCGACATGTACCTGCCCAACCCGAAACGTCTGCGCGACTGGCTGTCGGTGCCCAAGAGCAACGGATATGAGTCGCTGCACATCACCGTCATGGGACCTGAAGGCAAATGGGTGGAGGTGCAGATCCGTACGGAACGGATGGATGAGATTGCCGAAAAGGGATTGGCTGCCCACTGGAGATACAAGGGTATCAAGGGAGAAAGCGGACTGGACGAGTGGTTGAACTCTATCCGTGAGACGCTGGAAAATGCCGATACCGACATGGAGGCCATGGACCAGTTCAAGCTCGACCTCTACAAGGACGAAGTATTCGTATTTACGCCGAAAGGAGATCTCTATAAACTGCCGCAGGGAGCGACGGTGCTCGACTTTGCCTTTACCATTCACTCGAACCTGGGATGCCGGTGCATCGGAGCCCGGGTGAACGGAAAGAACGTACAGCTCAAGCAGCCGCTCAACAGTGGCGACCAGGTGGAAATCACCACATCGAGCACGCAGACGCCCAAACGCGACTGGCTGAATTTTGTCACTACCTCGAAGGCACGTACCAAAATCCGGCAGGCGCTGAAGGAAATTACTGCACGGCAGACTGAATTTGCCAAGGAAACACTGGAGCGGAAGTTCCGCAACCGGAAACTGGAGTACGATGAAGCCATCCTGATGCGCCTCATCAAGAAATCCGGTTTCAAGACGGTGACCGATTTCTACCAGAGCATTGCGGACGAGACGATTGACATCAACGTCGTCATGGACCGGTATGTGGAGATGCAGCGGAAGGAAACCGAACAGCGGGAGGAAATTACCTACCGCAGCGCCGAAGGTTTCAACATGCAGCAGCAGTCGGATACCAAGAACTACTACAAAGACGATGTGCTGGTCATCGACCAGAACCTGAAGGGACTGGATTTCAATCTGGCCAAATGCTGTAATCCGATCTACGGTGACGAGGTATTCGGCTTTGTCACAATTTCGGGAGGTATCAAGATTCACCGTTGCGACTGCCCGAATGCCCGTGACATGAAGGCCCGTTTCCCTTACCGCATCGTCCGGGCTCGCTGGGCCGGAAAGAGCGAAGGAAAGCAGTACCCGATTACCCTCCGTATCGTGGGACACGATGACATCGGCATTGTGACCAATATCACGTCCATCATCAACCACGAAAACAACATCCAGTTGCGCTCCATCAGCGTAGACTCGCACGACGGACTGTTCTCGGGCATGCTGACGGTAATGGTGGATGACACGTCCAAACTGGAATCGCTGATCAAGAAAATCAAGACAGTGAAGGGAGTCAAACAGGTGAGCCGGGGATAAGATCATTCCTCTCAACCTGCCTGACAGAATCCCTCTGAGACACCTCTGAATATCAAAAAAACAAACCGGCCGGTTTTCCATATGTTGCAGGGAAACCGGCCGGTTTTATTTGAGGCAGCCTCACCGCCGCTTACCCGGCGGAAAGGCAGTGCCTCTTTTCAGTATCGCACGTTCATCAATGTGCATAGAGATGCGTGAAAGGAATCTCATGACCTTCGCTATCGAGAACCTTCAGGCTCAGCAGACCGCCGTTGCAGTCAAAATAGCGGAGTTCCATCGGATGATATCCCTTCGCCAGGGCTTTCTGGCCCACAATCTCACGCGGAGAATGTGCTCCGTCATTATCCACTACCATTTCCTTGTCAATCACCAGTGTACTTCCATCGTCTGAAAGCAATACAAAGGTATAAATATCGTTCTTCGGCGCATTGATGTATCCGGTTACCACCAGACCGATATTACCGCTCACCCCCTTAGGTATCTTCACATCTTCAATCGGATATACCCCTTTCTTCGGTGCTTTGGAGATATCGGCACAATTATTTCCTCTGAAATCATGCCATGCAGCCGTCAGTCCCGGAGTACTCGGAGCAGCCTGTACAGCCGGTGCATAATCGCTCTTCACATATCGTGTCGTAAATACGTCACTCGGCTTACCGTTGGCACGGAAAGTACGGAACTTAAAGTCGGTGGTCTCAGTGACGGTAATAGCCCCCGTATATTCCGGCGAATCAAGAGTAGGCATCGTACCGTCGGTAGTATAATGCACTTTCACGTTCGGGTCCATGCAAGAAAGTTCCACCTTGCCTTCACTGATAAATGCATTCGTCTTGTAGAAACCTTCCAGATCAGGCACCCTGTAATTGACATCCATCCGGCTCAACCGTTCGAAGTGAGCTACCAGACGCTGTGAGAAATCCCCCCAGTCCTTCCGCTCCGGACGGCTCCAACCCAGTTCGGCAATGGCCTGCATACGCGGTACCACCATATACTGCATCCGCTCCCGTGAAGGAATCCACTCGGTCCAGATATTTCCCTGTACTCCCTTGATCAGACTTTGAGCCTCAGCACTAGCCACTTCCGATGAAGGATCGAAATTATAGATATTCGGCAAAGACTTGGTATCCTGCTGATAATCCAGGTAGAAACATGAGTTAGGCGTAAAGATGATGGAATTGCCCTGGCTCGTGGTCTTTTCAGGAGCGTCACCTACCCAGCTTCTCCACCACATGACAGTCGCCGTCTTGGAAAGTCCTCCTTCCAGGATTTCATCCCATCCGATCATTTCCTTGCCGTTCTCATTGAAGAAACGTTCCATCTCATGAATGAACCACGACTGCAGTTCCTCTTCCGACTTCAGACCGTTGGCACGCATACGCTTCTGACAGTCGGGACATTTCTTCCAGTTGGTCTTTTCCACTTCGTCCCCACCGATGTGTATGTATTTATAAGGGAACAGTCCGATAATCTCACGGTACACATTCTTACAGAATTCCAGTGCAGAATCCTTTCCCGGACATACCGGAGAAGAGAAAATACTGCCCCATCCGGTTTCCTTGAAACAGGACACTCCATCGTAATTGCTTACGGCTGCCAGCATATGGCCCGGCATATCGATTTCAGGAATGATATCGATGCTGCGAACCTGAGCATAGGCAATGACGTCCTTGATGTCTTCCTGGGTATAGAAACCGCCGTACAGGGTATCTCCCTTCACAATACGGAGCTTATCTTCGGGAATCAGGTAATCCGGATTGCCATTGGCTGCGGCCATTTCCATGCAACTTCTGTCGTGAGCGTTGAAGGTACGCCAGGCTCCCTTCTCTGTGAGCAACGGATATTGCTTGATTTCCACACGCCATCCCTGGTCGTCGGTCAGGTGCCAATGGAGCTTGTTCATCTTGTACAATGCCATCAGGTCCAGCAGTTCCTTCACCTCGTCTACCGTATAAAAATGGCGTGATACATCCAGCATCAGTCCGCGCCATTCATAATGAGGCGCATCGGTTACCGATACGGAAGGAATCGCCCAGTCGACTCCCTCTACCACTTCCTTGGATTCAATGGCGGCAGGGAACAACTGGCGGAGGGTCTCGATACCGGCAATTACTCCGCTATATCCGTTACCGGCAATATTCACCTGCTTGCGGGTAGCCTCCAGCTGATAACCGCCCGAAGGCAACTGCGGCTGGAGAGACAGACAGATATCGCCTTCTCCGGCTGCCGTCTGGATGGTGTATCCGGTAGCCCGGGAAAGCATGCCTGCGAGATACGTTGCGGCCGGAGCCAGTTCCTCGCCCGCATAACCAACCACCATCTTATTCTTCAGTACAAATACATCATTCCCCTGTCTGATCTGTTCCGGTACAGGAATCAGTTCTACAGGAGCCACTTGAACAGCTTCGGAGCAGGCGCTCAGCCAGAACATTCCGGTCAAGGCACATACTCCCCAAAAAGGTTTACTCAGTTTTTTCCACATAGTTTTTTTATTAAAAAGGATGATTATTCAACTCCAGGTATTTCTCATTTACTTTCGCCCGATTCGTGACCGTGCCCGTTCCGATTTATTCAAAATACAGGTTCTTATACCAAACATAGATGCTCAATGCGCACACGGTTATTATAAAAGGAAGAGCAATCATACATGCCGTAATGAAATCGGTATGAAAAAGATAGATACTGACCATTCCCGGCAGCCAGGCAGAAAGAACTCCCCAATACATCCCCTGTTGAGGTGAGTACGGATTTTTCCGCGGACGAATGCTGCGCCCGCAATGACTGCAGACGACAGCCTGTTCCTTCCCTTTATTAAAATACCGCAAACATTGACGTAAAGTCAACTTTCTTCCACAGTAAGGACATTCACAGCTATTTGGCATTTCACATGAATAAATCTAAAATCAAACCCGTTCTTGCTTCTGTCGCTACCCCAGTCATAGACCGGTGCATACAGCGACTGACGCCAATCAAAGAAAAAAATTCCTTTTTGATGTCCGTTGCAATTAATGTCACCCGAAAAAATTAAAAAGATTGCATTTTTCATCACCTGTAACATGATGCGGTTAACTTACATCTCATTCTCAGAAATCGTGTTTTTCATTGATAAGGCACAATACACTCTACAAAAATAGATGCATATTTTACAACTCAAAAACTTTTTCCTCAATAATTATCCAAAACCCTTCAAAATAATCAGGAGAGACATGGAATAACCCGTATGCTCCCCTGCCGACAACCGTTTCCTTCTGTTCTTCTTCCCCTTCAAATGTTAATATTCCTAAGAAAATCCCCGTTTTTTTAAATGGAATTGTTACCTTTGGGCGTTTTACCAAATAAAACAGGAATAATGAAAAAGATTTTTCTAACCACTATGTTTTTGATGACTGCAGTCCTGATGCTGGTAGCACAGGGAACTGCCCAAATAACATTTGAGAAAACCAAACACAATTTCGGTGCATTTTCAGAAAGCAGTCCGAAAGTAAGTTGCATATTCAAATTCAAGAATACAGGCGACGGCCCGCTGGTCATCCATCAGGCAATCGCATCCTGCGGCTGTACGGTGCCGCGCTATCCGAAAGAACCGATCAAAGCCGGTGAGGAAGGAGAAATCACGGTAACTTACGACGGAACCGGAAAATTCCCGGGACACTTCCGCAAGTCAATCACATTGCGGACCAATGCCGAACAGGAAGTAGTGAGACTCTACATCGAGGGTGACATGACTCCTAAGCAGTAAGGACAGAATCAGAGACTTCATATTATCGGGCGGAAAACAACTCGGATGTTTTCCGCCCGATATCGTTTATGACAACTCCCTCCGGAGGCATTGCCAAAAACACCTTAACTGATTGAAAATCGGAATCACAAATTCAAATCAAGAAACTTTTTGTTGTAAAAAAGTTCATATATACAATATTTTGCTACTTTTGCAAAACAACTGCAACCAAGTATCAACCACCATGAAAGTAGCGATTATCAAATACAATGCAGGCAATATCTTTTCGGTTTGCCACTGTCTGCGACGCCTGGGACTGGAACCTGTCATCACAGCCGATCCGGAACTTCTGCTCCAGGCCGACAAAGTCATCTTTCCGGGAGTAGGAGAAGCCAAAAGTACGATGGAATTTCTCAAGCAGCACCGTCTGGACCAGCTGATCAGGGACCTGAAGCAGCCGGTACTGGGCATCTGTCTCGGCATGCAGCTCATGTGCAGGCATTCGGAAGAAGGAGATGTGGAATGTCTGGGTATCTTCGATACTCCCGTCAACCGCTTCCCCAGCCTGCCCGGGATAAAAGTTCCTCACATGGGATGGAATACCTTGGAGCAGACCCGTTCTCCGCTTTTCCAGGGGTTCGGCCACGAAGAGTATGTCTATTTCGTACACAGCTATTACGTACCCGTCAATCCGTACACGATTGCCCGTACGGAATACATACAGCCCTTCAGTGCCGCCTTGCACAAGGACAACTTCTATGCGACCCAGTTCCATCCGGAAAAAAGCGGGAAAACCGGAGAGCGTATTCTGACCAATTTTCTGAATCTTTAAACACATTACACCCATGATAGAATTAATTCCAGCCATCGACTTGATCAACGGCAAATGCGTCCGTCTGTCGCAAGGTTGTTATGAATCGAAAACCACTTACGATGTCGACCCGGTAGAGGTTGCCAAGGAACTTGAATCATACGGTCTGCGCCGTATCCACATTGTCGACCTCGACGGAGCCGCCTCACATCATATTGTCAATTACCGTATCCTGGAACAGATAGCCAGCCGGACCTCGCTGGTCATCGACTTCGGAGGAGGGGTAAAAAGCGAGTCGGACCTGAACATCGCTTTTGAAAACGGAGCACAGATGGTCACTGTCGGAAGTATGGCAGTCAAAGACCCTCAGCAGGTAGAAAAATGGATTGAGAAATACGGAAGTCACCGGATTATCCTGGGAGCAGACGTAAAAGACGGACACATCGCCACGAACGGATGGAAGGAAAGTTCGGCCATGGAACTCCTCCCTTTCATCGAATCGTATGCGCAGAAAGGCATCCATAAGGTGCTGTGTACCGACATCCAGCGCGACGGTATGCTGCAGGGACCGGCAGTGGAACTGTATCAAAGCATCCTGGAGAAATTTCCGGAGATTCACCTGATTGCCAGCGGAGGCGTAAGCAGCCTGCACGACATTCATGAGCTCGATGAAGCAGGTGTCCCTGCCGTAGTCTTCGGCAAGGCCTTGTACGAAGGGAAAATCTCCCTGAAAGAGTTAAGCAACTATATTTCCTGATTACTTAATCTGTATCTCATTTTATGTTGACCAAACGTATCATACCCTGTCTGGATATCAAGGACGGACAAACGGTAAAAGGAACCAACTTCATCGGGCTGAGGAATGCCGGTGATCCGGTAGAACTGGGAAAACTGTACAGCCAGCAAGGAGCAGACGAACTGGTTTACCTGGATATTACGGCCAGCCACGAACAGCGGAAGACCTTCACCCAGCTGGTGGAAAGGGTTGCTGCACAGATAAACATTCCTTTTACGGTAGGAGGAGGCATCAGTCAGTTGGAAGACGTTGACCGTCTGCTCAACGCCGGAGCCGACAAGATATCCATCAACTCCGCGGCCCTGAACCGCCCGGAGCTCATCGACGAGATAGCCGCCCATTTCGGCTCGCAGGTCTGTACTGTAGCCATTGATGCCCGCTGTACCCCTGAGGGTTGGATCTGCTACAAAAACGGAGGACGGATTTCCACCGGAATCGGTCTGATGGAATGGGTACATGAGGTCAACGAACGCGGAGCCGGGGAAATCCTTTTCACCAGCATGGACCACGACGGAGTAAAAAAAGGATATGCCAACGAGGCTCTGGCGGCGATGAGCGAGATATCGCATGTTCCGATCATTGCCTCGGGAGGTGCCGGATGCATGGAAGATTTCAAGGACGCCTTCCTCTACGGGAAAGCCGATGCGGCACTGGCGGCCAGCGTCTTTCATTTCGGAGAGATTTCCATTCCCGAGTTGAAACACTATCTCCGCGAGCATCAGATTTGTGTAAGAATTTAATATTTCATCCTTTAAAACAATAACCTATGAAACTTGATTTCGACAAAATGGGAGGACTGGTTCCCGCCATCATCCAAGACATACATACCCAAAAAGTACTCATGCTGGGATTCATGAACGAAGAAGCCTATCAGAAAACGGTAGAAAGCGGAAAGGTGACTTTTTACAGCCGTACCAAGCAGCGCTTGTGGACCAAGGGAGAAGAAAGCGGAAATTTCCTGCACGTCGAATCCATCCAGGCCGACTGCGACAATGATACCCTGCTGATTCAGGTAACGCCCTGCGGACCGGTCTGCCACCTGGGTACAGATACCTGCTGGGGAGACAAGAACGAACAGGCAGTCATGTTCCTGAAGGAACTGCAGGATTTCATCGACCGCCGTCATGAGGAAATGCCCGAACATTCCTATACCACCAGTCTGTTTAAATCGGGAGTCAACAAAATGGCGCAGAAGGTGGGCGAAGAGGCAGTTGAAACCATTATCGAGGCCTGCAACGGAACGGATGAACGGCTGATTTACGAAGGGGCCGACCTGCTGTACCACCTGATTGTCCTGCTTACTGCAAAAGGATACCGCATAGAAGACCTGGCAAAGGAATTGAAAGAACGGCACAGCGAAAGCTGGAAAAAACATTAAAAAGTCGTATCTTTACCTCACCAAGTCTGTTTATTTACCAACAAGCTCAATTTATGGAAGAAGAAATACTTATCAGTTACCGTGGGGTCAATATCGACCAGAAGGAATATAACATCCTGTCGGATATTGATTTCGATATCCGGAAAGGAGAATTTGTCTATCTCATCGGAAAGGTGGGAAGCGGCAAATCCAGTTTCCTGAAGACCATTTACGGGGAACTGAACATCAGTCAGGGAGAGGCAAGGGTACTGGACAAGAACATGCGTACCATCAAGCCCAAGGAAATAGCCGGACTGCGGAGAAAACTGGGCATTATCTTCCAGGATTTCCAGTTGCTGACCGACCGGAATGTGTTCGACAATCTGGAATTTGTCCTTCAGGCCACCGGCTGGAAGAAAAAGAATGAAATCGAAAGCCGGATTTTTGAAGTGCTGAAGCTGGTAGGCATGGAAAACAAAGGATACAAGATGCCGAACGAACTGTCGGGAGGGGAACAGCAGCGCATCGTGATTGCCCGTGCCATACTGAACAACCCGGAAGTGATACTGGCCGACGAGCCGACCGGAAACCTGGATGTGGAGACCGGAAGACACATCGTACAGCTGTTGCAGGACATCTGCAGACAAGGGGCAGCCATCATCATGACCACCCACAATCTCAACCTGCTGAAGGAGTTTCCCGGAACCACCTACCGGTGCCACGAACACCGCATGACCCGGGAAGAGTAGATTAAAAAAATATACATAAAGTATTTTTGGTCGGAATATTCCAAAAAACCAGGAAAAATATTATCTTTGCCCCCAAAAGACAGTATATTTTAATAGAATAACTAAAATTCGAAACGAAAAATGAAAGTTTTAAAGTTTGGAGGAACATCTGTAGGTTCTGCACAGAGAATGAAGGATGTTACCAAATTGATTACTGACGGCGAACAGAAGATTGTAGTGCTGTCAGCAATGTCAGGGACTACCAACACCCTGGTTGAAATTTCGGATTATCTGTACAAGAAAAATCCTGAAGGTGCGAATGAAATCATCAATAAGCTGGAAAGCAAATATAAACAGCATATTGAGGAGCTTTATTCTACTGAAGAATACAAACAGAAGACATGGGAGTTTGTCAAGTCTGTTTTTGATTACATCCGCTCTTATACCAAGGATATTTTCACACTGTTCGAAGAGAAAGTCATTCTGGCACAAGGAGAAATCATCTCTACCAACATGGTAACCAATTACCTTTGTGAGCAGGGAGTGAAGGCTGTCCTGATTCCGGCATTGGAATTCATGCGCACTGACAAGAACAGTGAACCGGACTTGAATTACATCCGTGAAAAAATTGCTGTCCAGCTGGAAGCACATCCAGACCAGGAGATTTACATTACACAAGGATTTATCTGCCGCAACGCTTACGGAGAAATCGACAACCTGCAGCGAGGCGGAAGTGACTATACGGCTTCACTGATCGGTGCTGCGGTCAATGCATCTGAAATTCAGATCTGGACCGATATCGACGGTATGCACGACAACGACCCGAGAATCGTCGACAAGACTTCTCCGGTACGTCAGCTACATTTCGAGGAAGCTGCCGAACTGGCTTATTTCGGAGCCAAGATCCTGCACCCGACTTGCGTGCAGCCGGCTAAATACGCCAACATTCCGGTACGTCTGCTGAACACCATGGAACCGACCGCTCCGGGCACTCTCATTTCCAATGATACGGAAAAGGGAAAGATCAAGGCTGTGGCTGCCAAGGACAACATTACGGCCATCAAGATCAAATCAAGCCGTATGCTGCTGGCTCACGGATTCCTGCGCAAGGTATTCGAGATTTTCGAAAGCTACCAGACTGCCATCGATATGGTATGTACTTCGGAAGTAGGTGTATCGATGTCGATTGACAACACCAAGCACCTGAATGAAATCGTGGACGACCTGAAGAAATACGGTACGGTAACCGTAGACCACGACATGTGTATCGTATGTGTGGTAGGCGACCTGGAATGGGAAAATGTAGGTTTCGAAGCCAAGGCGCTGGATGCCATGCGTGACATTCCGGTACGTATGATTTCGTTCGGCGGAAGCAACTACAACATCTCTTTCCTGATCCGTGAATCGGACAAGAAGAAAGCATTGCAGTCGTTGAGTGACGTATTGTTCAACAACAAGTAAGTATTCATTTGCCGGGCATACCCGTCCGACATACAAATAATTTGTGAAACGGATGGCACATTCCTCAGGGACCGGGCCATCCGTTTTTTTAATATTCAGTTTACAATTATGAAAGGTACATTTCCAATCAATAAATTCAGGGAGCTGGAAACTCCGTTTTACTATTATGATACCGGTTTGTTGCGTGAGACACTGAATACCATCCGTAAGGAAACCGAAAAGAACAACAAATATTGCGTGCATTATGCCGTAAAGGCCAATGCCAATCCGAAGATCCTGAGCGTGATCCGTGAAAGCGGACTGGGCGTGGACTGTGTAAGCGGCGGAGAAATCAAGGCGGCCATCAAAGCCGGTTTCCCGGGAAGCAAGATTGTATATGCCGGTGTAGGAAAGACCGACAAGGAAATCAACCTGGGACTGGACTACGATATTTTCTGCTTCAATGTGGAATCGGTTCCGGAACTGGAGGTCATCAACGAACTGGCAGCTGCCAAGAACAAGATTGCCCGGGTAGCCTTCCGTATCAATCCCGACGTAGGTGCCCATACGCATGCCAACATCACTACCGGACTGGCAGAGAACAAGTTCGGTATCAGCATGCAGGACATGGACCGCATCATCGACCGTGCCCTGGAGATGAGCCACGTCAAATTCGTGGGACTGCATTTCCACATCGGTTCACAGATTCTGGACATGGGCGACTTCATCGCACTCTGCAACCGCATCAATGAACTGCAGGAAAAGCTGTATGCACGACAGATCATCGTTGAGCATATCAACGTAGGCGGAGGACTGGGCATCGATTATGCACACCCTAACCGCCAGCCGATTCCTGACTTTGCGGAATACTTCGCGACTTACCACAAGCACCTGAGACTCCGTCCTCAGCAGACCCTGCATTTCGAACTGGGACGCTCGGTGGTAGGACAGTGCGGAAGCCTGATTACCCGAGTGATTTACGTAAAACAGGGAACCAACAAGCAGTTTGCCATCGTAGATGCCGGTATGACCGACCTGATCCGTCCGGCCCTCTATCAGGCTTACCACAAAATTGAGAACATCACTTCTGAGAAAGCGATGGAAACCTACGACGTGGTAGGTCCGATCTGCGAATCTTCCGATGTCTTCGGAAAGGCCATCGACCTGAACAAGGTGGAACGCGGAGACCTCATCGCCCTGCGCTCTGCCGGTGCCTACGGAGAGATTATGGCTTCCGGCTACAACTGCCGTGAACTCCCGAAAGGATATACCTCGGATGAATTGATGTAAGCCTCGGTGCCGGAAATGCTCCGGCACAGGTTTCTTTTGAGACCGATGGCTCTACATAAACACCACTGCCGCCCTGCGGGTGTCTTGTCAGACTCCAGCAGGGCGGCAGTTCCGTTAACGACCAATTCCGATGTATTTCCTTATTTCTTGAAGACGAAATAGACAGCCAGACAAAGGCAGACAAAAGCTGCCAGGTGGTTCCACTTGAGTTCCATCTTAAACGCAATCATGGAGAACACCGTGAAGACCATCAGCGTGATTACCTCCTGAATCACCTTCAGCTGCATGATATCGAACGGACCGCCACTGTCACGGAATCCCAGACGGTTGGCAGGAACCTGCAGGCAGTACTCAAAAAAAGCAATTGCCCAACTGAAAGCGATAACCCCGATCAGAGGCAGGGAAGCAAACCAGCTGAATTCTTCCCGCATCTTCAAGTGACCGTACCACGCAAATGTCATAAATACATTCGACAAAATCAGTAACAATACTGAATAAATACCTTGTGACAACATAACCTTCTATTTTTTATTCACTGTTTTATCTGTGTTATTTCCCGATTTCCTCCGGCAGCAGGTCGGTCTGTATGTTATTCATACTCCCCCACAGACTGTACCGCGCCTCCGGATTCAGTTTCTCCAGTTCGCGCAGGATGCGCTTGATGTCCGAACGGAACGAATCCTTCTCATAAGGACAGTTCTTGATCTGCTTTCTGTAACCGCGCAAGGCAGCCAGTTCCACCAAGTCGGACTCATGCACCAGACACATCGGACGGATAATCGTCATGTCGAACTTGCGCATGACCAGACGGGGAGGCATGGTACTCACGGCTCCCTGGAACGTCATGTTCATGAGCAAGGTTTCCAGAATATCGTCCATATGATGTCCCAGAGCAATCTTATTGCAGCCATGCTCCTTGGCCACGGTAAACAGCGCCTTGCGGCGGTTCCACGAACAAAGGAAACAAGGCGACTTACGGGTGTCGCTGGACAGGTCGAAAGAAGTCTCATAGCGCACGAACGGCACATTCAGTTCCTCCGCAAAACGGCGCAGGTACTCGATATCCGATTCATAAGGGATGTTCGTCATCACCACATGAGCCGCCACCACACTGAAACGCGGCTTGTAGATCCGGGAACGCCGGGCCAGCAGTTCCAGCAAAGCCAGCGAATCCTTTCCGCCGGAAAGTCCCACCAGGATTTTATCCCCCTCCTCAATCAATCCGTATTGCACCACACCCTTGCTAAAACGCTTCTCAATCCGCCGCATCAGCTTGTCTTCTTCTTTCTGCATTTTGTCCGCACTTAATTAATTTCAACATTCTGAGACATAAGATTATAAGCTACTCCATGCCACAGTTCTCTTTTCGGGCTGCAAAGATACTCCGAAAGGATTTATTACACAACATTTGCCCTCAAAAAGACAAGGGAATTCCCGCAGCTTCCGCATCCCGAAAGCCTCGCACCGGGCCCCTGCCGTTCCGATACCGTTAAACAATCCTTATTAAAAGCAGTGAAATTCAAAAATATACAACTACAGACAGGCGGCTATTAAAAAAAACACAAATCTCCCCCAACCTGCAAGGATAAGTCGCAGAAAAAACTTATATTCGTAATACATTAAAGACAATAATAAGACACTATGCATATGGAATTATATCTGATTATATTTACTTCCGGAAACTATCGAAAAGAATGGGTTTACGAAAGCCACAAGGATTTTTTCATTTCCCTGGAAAGATTCTTTACCCTCCATCTGACTCCTTACCACGAGGCGGATACCATCCCTTCCAATGCCTTTAAGATGATCTTCATCGCCAGTGGCGGTGTGGAAGACCAGGCCATGCGCTGCGTCAGTGCATTCCCCTATCCCATCACCATCCTGGCCGACGGACTGAACAACTCACTGGCTGCGGCCCTGGAAATTGCGGCATGCATACGTACGAAGGCCCTGAAGGTACGCATCATTCACGGAACGGCCGAATACATGGTACAGCAGGTGCTGGAGCATTACAGGACCTTCATCGCCAAGCGCAAGATGAAAGGGAAACGGATCGGAGTCATCGGAAGTCCCGCTCCCTGGCTGGTAGCCAGTCACGTCGATTACCTGCTGGCCGGACAACGGTGGGGAGTCACCTATACCGACATTCCCATAGAAGATGTCTACAAGCGGTTCCACCAGATTTCCAACGACGACATCGGACCGGAAGCCTCCCTGTTCGCCTCACGTGCCAAGGCCTGTCAGGATGCGACTCCCGACGACCTGCTGCGTGCCATGCGACTTTACCGGGCATTGCAGGAAACCTGCAGGGAAGAACAGCTAAATGCGGTTGCCGTATCCTGCTTCTCACTGATCGAGGAACTGAATACTACGGGCTGCCTGGCCTTGTCACTGCTGAACGACGAAGGTATCCCTGCCGGATGCGAAGGAGACCTGCAGACCATCATGACCATGCTCATGGCACAGACCCTGACCGATCAGCCGGCTTTCATGGGGAATCCCTCTTTTGTCGACGTACAGCGCAACGAACTGCTGCTGGCGCACTGCTCCATCCCTACCCGCATGACCACCGATTTCATTCTGCGCGACCATTTTGAGACGGGGAAAGGCATTGCCATCCAGGGCCTGATGCACGAAGAGGAAGTCACCCTCTTCAAATGTGGAGGAGAATGCCTCGACGAGTTCTACGTGGCCGAAGGATACCTCACCGAAAACACCAATCTGGCAACCTGTTGCCGGACACAGGTAAGAGTCCGGCTGAACAGTCCGGCCGATTATTTCCTGAGGAATCCGCTGGGCAACCACCACGTGCTGATTCAGGGACACCATGCCGAATTGCTGAAAGCCTTTATGCTGCAAAACCGGTGCAAGCAGAGAGAATAATCCTGAAAAAACTGTTTTTTCTCTTAGGCAGGATTAATTTTTAATATATCTTTGCAGGAAGGTTTTACTAATTACATAAAGAATTTAGAATTATGATGCATAACTGGTTTGAGTGCAAAATACGCTATGAGAAGATAGCCGAAAATGGTATGAACAAGAAGGTTACGGAACCTTATCTGGTAGACGCACTCAGTTTTACAGAAGCAGAATCACGTATTATCGAAGAAATAACTCCGTTTATCAGTGGAGAATTTACGGTGTCCGACATCAAGCGGGCCAATTACAGTGAACTTTTTCCCTGTGAGGAAGATGCAGCAGACCGCTGGTTCAAATGCAAGCTCTACTTCATTACACTGGACGAGAAAAGCGGTGCTGAGAAAAAGACCTCAACCAACGTACTGGTACAGGCAGCCGACCTTCGGGATGCCATCCACAAGCTGGACGAAGGCATGAAAGGCACAATGGCCGATTACGTCATTGCCTCAGTGGCCGAAACCGCCATCATGGATGTATATCCTTACTCGGCAGAACCCAATGTAAAACCGGAATTTCCGGACGCAGACAAACGATAAATCCTGATTGCCATGACCGATATTCAATTACATCTGAAAGAGATACTGGCGGAACTCCCTCCGCAGACAAGACTGGTTGCCGTATCCAAGTTCCACCCGGCAGAAGCCATCCGGGAAGCGTATGACATGGGGCAGCGCATCTTCGGCGAAAGCAAGGTGCAGGAACTGACCGGCAAGTACGAATCACTGCCGAAAGATATCGAGTGGCATTTCATCGGGCATCTGCAGACCAACAAGGTAAAATACATTGCTCCTTTTGTCAGCATGATTCATGCGGTAGACTCTTTCAAGCTGCTGTGCGAAATCGACAAACAGGCAGCCAAGGTCAACCGCGTTATTCCCTGCCTGCTGGAGATGCACGTCGCCCAGGAGGAAAGCAAATTCGGATTTACTTTCGAAGAATGCCGGGCCCTGCTTGCCGAAGGAGAATGGAAGAATCTTTCTCATGTATCCATTGCAGGAATCATGGGAATGGCCTCGTATACAGATGACCTGCACCAAATACAGCAGGAGTTCCAGTCGCTCAGTGATTTTTTCAAAGAATTGAAAAACTCCTATTTTTCAGGAAACAGTCAGTTCTGCGAACTGTCTATGGGGATGTCACACGATTATCCGGAAGCCGTAAAAAGAGGAAGTACGCTGGTACGGGTAGGAAGTAAAATTTTTGGAGACCGAATCTATTAAAACTTAAAACATATGGCACAATTAAAAACAACATTTGCAGGATTAACACTGGAAAATCCGATCATCATCAGCAGTTCCGGATTGACTAACAGCGTTGAGAAAATAAAGAAACTGGAGGAAGCAGGCGCCGGTGCAGTCGTACTGAAGTCTGTTTTCGAAGAACAGATCAACATACAGGCAGGCACCATGAGCGGTTACGGTTCTCCCGAAGCCGACGATTACCTGGGTGCCTACGTACGTTCAAACACCTTGAACGAACACGTAAACCTGATCAGAGAGGCTAAGAAAGCATGCAAGATTCCGGTGATTGCCAGCATCAACTGCTACTCGGACAATGAGTGGACAGAGTTTGCCAAGATCATGGAAGAAGCAGGAGCAGACGCTCTGGAAATCAACATCCTCGCTCTCCAGACCGACAAGGACTACACTCCGGGCAAGTTTGAACAGCAGCATATCGATACATTAAGACACATCCGTCAGGCAGTCCGCATCCCTGTCATCATGAAACTCGGTGCCAACCTGACCAACCCGGTTGCCCTGATCAACCAGTTGTATGCCAACGGTGCCGCAGCCGTAGTGCTGTTCAACCGTTTCTACCAGCCGGACTTCAACATTGAGACACTCACATACTGCAACACCAACGTAATGAGTACGAAAGCCGAACTCGCCGACCGTCTGCGCTGGACAGCCATCGCTTCGGCTGCCATCCCTCAGCTCGACTATGCCATTTCCGGTGGAGTACACTGCGGTAAAGGAGTCATCAAGTCTATCCTGGCCGGAGCCACTGCCGTAGAAGTGTGCAGCGCCATCTACCAGTACGGTCCGAAAGAAATTGAAAGCATGAAAAAAGAACTGGCAGAATGGATGGACGACAAAGGTTTCGAAAACCTGGCTCAGTTCAAGGGCAAGATGAATGCCAACACTGCCGGAAGCGTCAACCCGTTCGAACGTACGCAGTTCATGAAATATTACAGCAACCACGAGGAATAATTCCTCTGCGGCTGCATTCCTTACAAGAGGCACCTTTTCACCCGAAAAGATGCCTCTTGTTGTTTTCCGCACTCCCCCTTCCCCCGTTTTTTAGGAAGATAATGAAGTATGCCTCCCCCTAAATTTGTACAACTGAGAAGAAAAAATTATATTTGCACATTATCGCACATCTTGTGCAAATAAAAAACAGAATATGGAAAAAAGTTTTATTGCTTTCATCGAAGAAAGTATCAAAAAAAATTGGGATTTAGACGCACTGACTGATTATAAGGGGGCCACCCTGCAATATAAAGATGTCGCTCGTAAAATCGAGAAGTTACACATCCTGCTGGCCGAAAGCGGCATTCAGCCGGGAGACAAGGTAGCCATCTGCGGACGGAACAGCTCGCACTGGGGAGTTGCCTTCCTGGCAATTCTTACCTATGGTGCCGTAGCAGTACCCATCCTGCACGAGTTCAAGGCGGATAATGTACATCACATTGTCAACCATTCCGAAGCCCGCCTCCTTTTTGTAGGCGACGTGGTTTGGGAAGGCCTGAACGAAGCAGCCATGCCTGCATTGGAAGGTATCATCCTGATGACGGACTTTACCCTGCTGGTATGCCGCAGCAAACAACTGGAGTATGCCAGAGAGCACCTGAACGAGATGTTCGGCAAGAAATTTCCCCGCAACTTCCGGCGTGAGCACATCAGTTACCGCCGTGACAACCCTGAGGAACTGGCTGTCATCAACTACACATCGGGTACTACCAGCTTCTCCAAAGGTGTCATGCTGCCCTACCGCGTATTGTGGTCGAACACTCAGTTTGCCTTTGAGGTACTGAAACTGAATGCCGGCGACCGCATCGTGTCCATGCTTCCCATGGCGCACATGTACGGACTGGCCTTCGAGTTCCTCTACGAATTCTCGTGCGGGGCGCACATCTACTTCCTCACGCGTATGCCTAGTCCGAAGATCATTTTCCAGGCATTTGCCGAGGTAAAGCCGAACATTATCATTGCCGTACCGCTGATCATCGAGAAAATCATCAAGAAGAACGTACTCCCCAAATTGGAGACATTCAAGATGAAAGTCCTGCTGAAAGTGCCTATCATCAACGACAAGATCAAGGCAACCGTACGCGAGCAGATGATCAAAGGTTTCGGAGGCAACTTCTACGAAGTCATTGTGGGAGGTGCCGCATTCAACCAGGAAGTGGAAAAGTTGCTTAAAAGCATCGACTTCCCTTATACAGTAGGATACGGTATGACAGAATGCGGTCCGATTATCTGCTACGAAGACTGGCAGCGCTTCAAGCCGGGATCATGCGGAAAAGCCGCTCCGCGCATGGAGGTACGCATAGACAGTCCCGACCCGCAGCATGTGGTAGGAGAAATCCTGACACGGGGAGACAATGTCATGCTGGGATACTACAAGAATCCGGAAGCAACCGCACAGGTACTCGATGCCGACGGATGGCTGCATACCGGCGACCTGGGCATCATGGACGAGGAAGGCAACGTAACCATCAAGGGACGGAGCAAGAACCTGCTGCTGGGTCCTTCGGGACAGAATATCTATCCGGAGGAAATCGAAGACCAGCTGAACAACCTGCCTTACGTGGCCGAGAGCATCGTCATCCAGCAGGAAGACCACAAGCTGATGGCCCTGATTTATCCGGACTTCGAAGTGGCCTATGCACAGGGACTGAAAGACGAGGACATCGAAAAGGCAATGGAAGACAACCGGGTAGCCCTCAACCAGAATTTACCGGCCTACTCACAGATTACCCGTGTAAAGATTTATCCGGAAGAGTTTGAAAAGACTCCGAAAAAGAGCATCAAGCGATTCCTGTATCAAGATGTAAAATAAAGGATATGAAATCAAAGATATCATATAGTATGCTGTTCCTGTCGGGATGCCTCCTGGCAGGAACAGTTTCCTCTTATGCCCAGCCCACTAAGGAGAAGGGGCTGAAAAAGGGACCTAACCTGGCCGTCAACCTTACCAACCGCAAGACCGTACCTGAGCGTACGTATCTCAATCTGGGCTTCATCAGCAACTTCCAGGAGCTCGACGGACTGGGAATCAACGTAATATCCAGCATCACCCATTTCCGGAGCAACGGGGTGCAGATTGCCGGAATCACCAATGTGACGGGATTGAATACGAAAGGGGTTCACCTTTCGGGTATCGCCAATGTCACGGGAGGGAATTCATCCGGCATACTGGCCAGCGGACTGATGAATGTCAACGGCAAGGGGTTCAAGGGAGTGTCTTTCTCGGGTATCGGTAACTTTACCGGAGACAATTCGTCGGGATGGGTGCTCGGAGGACTGATGAATATCTCCGGCAACCGTTTTTCAGGGGTACAGTTGGCGGGACTGGCAAACATCACTGCCGGCTTGCAGAAAGGTATCCATCTTGCAGGACTGATGAACGTGACTGGAGACAGTCTGAAAGGGCTTCAGCTTTCCTCCATCCTGAATGTGACGGCAGAAGCCAGCAAGGGAGTACAGTTGGCCGGCATCGGCAATGTGGCTGTCGTCAACAAAGGGGTGCAGCTGGGAGCGGCCAATTATGCGCAGGAGAACAGGGGACTGCAGCTGGGAGTGGCCAACATCGACTCCATCGGCCATAAAGGGGTACAGATCGGACTGGTGAACGTCAGTAAGGACAGTACGGCCCATCAGTTCGGATGCATCAACCTGAATCCGTCCACCCGTATCCAGATGGTGGTTTCGGGCGGCAACTTCAACTGCATGAGTGTGGCTGCACGTTTCAAGAGACGCCATACCTATACCGAACTCGGAGCGGGTACCCGTTATCCGGCAGTCACCCAGAGTGTCCCGGTAAACCTGTTTTACAGGGCAGGTATCTATCATCCGCTTTCCTCACGGATCATAATCGGAGCGGATGCCGGTTTCTTCCATATCGAGAATGTGAGTTCGGAAACAGCCCGGCGGATGTATGCCTTCCAGCCCCGGATCAACCTGGAATACCGGATCGGTCCGAAGATGGGAATCTCCATTGCGGGCGGATACAACTGGCAGCGGTATTACGGACACAGCTTCACGGCAGAAAAGGACTTCACTTTCGACCTGAGCCTGATTTTCTTCTAAGCCGTACCGGAACGCTCCGGCAATGTCCCGGCACCCCGGTGTATTTTCCGGCCGGGCAATGCCCCAATGAAAAGACAAGTAAAGAAACAAACCAATACCTATAAAAAAATGGGAGAACCGCTTCATCGTCCGGTTCTCCCATTTTTTATCTATATCATTATCAGAATGTCCTCACCTATCGCTGCTTGGGCTGAGTATAAATTACATTCATCGTAATCTGGTTTTCCTCGTTCGAAGAAGGATCCCCTTCTACTCCCCGTACCAGCATAGCCGAATTCACATTCAAGTCATTCTCTACACCAATAATATTACCCTGTGAGTCACTTTCGGTAGTTACCGGAATCAGCACCACCTTGTTCCAGTCGGGATGCTCAGTCACCCACTTGTTCCATGCAGCCTCACCTTTTTCCACCTCCGGACGGATCTCGCTGAAAATGTAACTGGTCAGACGGTTCAGTTTCGAGAACTGGTAAGTAGCCGTCTTGCTGTCATAGCTGGCAATGAACGACGTCTTGTTGTCGTTGACCTTATTGTCCTCGAAGAAACTCTTCATGTCGCTCTTTCTGACCATCAGCAACCGACTCGGAGTTCCCATCTTGAACGGTCCTGCCTCCTGGCTCTTCAACTTCTGGAACGAAACCGAAATGGAGTTCAGCGTATCTTTCTGATGCGCATCAAACATGTCTTTCAGCGGAAGAGTCACCTCCGTACAGATACCTGCCGGTGTCTTCAAATAAGTCCGTTCCGGATCACTCTTCAGTTCATCGAGGTTGGCGTTCTTAAAGCGTGAAGACATGAATACCTCCTTCGTACTGGCCATCTGCACATATCCGGTCAGCAAAGTATCCTTATCCTCATCCGTCTTGTCCCAATAAGACAGTTTCAGACTCAGATAAATATCAGAAACGTACAGAATCGATCCTTCTCCCTGAGTGGTATGTACATAGAATCCCTTGAGTACATTCTTGATAAAGGCTTCAGAATCGCGGAAGTTCGGGTGAACAGTCTGTCCGTTGACCTCCTTCGTTTCATTATACTTATCCAACAGATACTTGCAGAAATCCTTGCCCAAATCCACTGAAACATTCGGATAATACGTCTTGTTGCCGTAACTGTCAGTCGCATTCCGGATGGAATCGCTCACCGTCTTGTCGTAAGCCGCATAATCCTTTACCGCCAGGAAAGGCGTAGTGGCATCATAATACTTCTTCGGATCCAGGTTACTGTAGTATAAGTTCTTGTCCTTTCCGTCGTCTTTAATCACGGTATTCAGTGTATCCACCTGCACACGGAGTGTTGACAGCGAGTCGCCAAAATAATCCGTATAATACAGCCCCAGCTTCGCTTCTACAATATCCTCCAGTTTATCCGGCAGACTGAAATTCTCGGGGCAGTTGATCTGCACCAGAAAGTCAGAGCTGAAAGTCCCGTAATCCTTATCGGTAAACTTTCCCAGATAAGCCGTACTGGAACGTGAATACACTGAGTCCAGCAAAAGCGATTGAGTTGTTACATTATAAGAAGCCGCCTTTGCATCAATCAGTTCATCGTCTACAATAAACTGACCGATACCGACCGTTTCATCATCGCAACTACAGAGTGTGGCGGCCAGTCCGAATACCGCCAAGAACTTAAGTTTCATTTTCTTCTAAAATTTATAAAGTCATTCGGTTATTCAGCATCCCCCAGTATCTTATTGTACAGATCCTTGCAGGCATCTGCATAAGCATCCTCGGTCTGAAAACCTGTCACTGGTATATTTAGTTTATTTGCATAGTCAATAATGTCGGCATTGACATTCTCGCTATTCTGTATGACTCCGTCGGAGTAGCTGATTGCCAGTTTACTGAGTTCATCGTAATTGGCAGGGCTTTCCATCATCTTCAAGTCATCGAGCGTAATGTCCCTGAACAGCACCTGTTCCTTGAAATTAGGAGCCAGGTTCGACTTGAATCCTTCTCCGTATACCGAAAAGACCACCTTGGAATCGCGGAATGACGGTTCATCCTGGTAAGCCTTCTTTATATATAAAGGTACTACGGCACTCATCCATCCGTGACAGTGGATGATATCCGGACACCAACGCAGCTTCTTCACTGTCTCAAGTACGCCTCTGGCATAAAAAATAGCACGTTCGCCATTATCCTCATACTCGTTACCCTCTTCATCAGTCGTCATCAGGCGGTGCTGGAAGTAATCATCGTTGTCAATGAAATATACCTGCCGGCGGGCTGCCTGAATGGAAGCTACCTTAATAATCAACGGATGATCGGTATCATCAATAATAATGTTCATTCCCGACAGACGGATCACCTCATGCAACTGATTGCGGCGTTCGTTGACGTTTCCCCATTTTGGCATGAACGTACGGATTTCATAACCCTTGTCTTGAATAGCCTGCGGTAAATTTTGTCCGATAAGTGACAGTTCACTCTCGGGCACGTAAGGAGTAATTTCTTGTGTAATGAATAAAACTTTTTTCGCGCTCATGTTATTATTATTGCTCATAAACATTTTGCAAAGATATAAAAAATAGACGCTCAAGGCAAATACGCTTTCGAATAATTCCTTATAGTATGTTAATGATAGGCAGGATTATCCTCAAATAACCTTATCTTTTTCAGTACAAAAAGGGAGCGGCCGCAAAATATTTATTCTTTTTGCACAATCTGTTTCTTTATGTGGCGAAAATGTGGTTACTTTGCACCCGAATTATTAAAAAGCATTTTAATAAACACAAGGAAATGAAGTTGATTCAAACAATTAAAGAGCTTCGGGCGGAGTTGGATACTCTCCGTAAGGAAGGAAAGTCCGTCGGACTGGTTCCTACAATGGGAGCTTTGCACGCCGGTCACGCCTCATTGGTGAAGCGGGCTGTAGCAGAAAATGATGTAGTGGTAGTCAGTGACTTTGTAAACCCTACACAATTTAACGATCAGAATGATTTGTTGAAGTATCCCCGCACCTTAGAAGCCGACTGTAAACTACTGGACTCGTGTGGAGTCACTTTTGTATTCGCTCCTTCCGTAGAAGAGATTTACCCGGAACCTGACACTCGTCAGTTCAGCTACGCGCCGCTGGATACGGTAATGGAAGGAAAGTTCCGCCCCGGACATTTCAATGGGGTTTGTCAGATTGTGAGCAAGTTATTCATGATAGTTGAACCCGACCGTGCCTACTTCGGAGAGAAAGATTTCCAGCAGCTGGCCATCATCCGCGAAATGGTACGCAAATATCCGTTCAACCTTCAGATTGTGGGATGTCCCATCGTACGCGAGGACGACGGACTGGCACTGAGCAGCCGTAACGCCCGTCTGAGCAGCGAGCAGAGCACTCAGGCCCTGCAGATCTCCAAGGCCCTGTTTGCCAGTGTAGAATACGCGAAAGCACACACCCTGGCAGAAACCAAGGCTTTTGTGGAAAAAGCCATTGAGGAGGCAGAAGGACTCACCATCGAATATTTCGAGATAGTAGACGGAGACACGCTGCAGACCGTATCGGAATGGAATGACAGCAACTACATCGTAGGATGCATCACCGTGTACTGCGGAGAAGTCAGATTAATTGATAACATCAAGTATAAGGAGCATCAATCATGATGATAGAAGTGTTGAAATCAAAATTGCACTGCGTGACGGTTACTGAAGCTAACCTGAACTATATGGGAAGCATCACCATCGACGAGGATCTGATGGACGCTGCCAATATGATTGCAGGCGAAAAGGTGCAGATAGTAGACAACAACAACGGAGAACGTTTTGAGACGTACATTATAAAAGGTGAGCGCGGATCGGGCTGTATCTGCCTGAACGGAGCTGCCGCACGTAAGGTACAGGTAGGAGATATCGTCATCATCATGTCTTATGCGCTGATGGACTTCGAGGAAGCCAAATCGTTCAAGCCGACGGTGGTTTTCCCTGACACCTCATCCAACAAGCTGGTTAAGTAAGACCCACGATCATCCGGGAATATCCCGCAGGGATTTCCTGTTCAAAACAAGACATAACGGTCCTGCAACGGTCGGTTCCACTGCCGTTGCAGGATTTTCTTTTTACCCAAAGTCTGTAGGGCACATGCTGAAGCCCATGACCGGAAGGAAACAGATCCCCGCACCCGAAGACATCCATCCATTTTCTTTTCCATAACCGCAGAAAACAGCAAAGACAAGGGAACAAACGATTCAGAACCCTGATGCCATCTTTCGCGTACGACGGTAATCCATAAAACAACGGTGCCGTTTTATTCATCTGCATCGCAAATCAATAAAACGGCACCGCCATTTATTATTTCCAATAAAGAGAATGACACTTCCACTGCAGGAAACGCAGGAAATCCGTCGGCACCTGTCCGAAAACAGATAGCGCTATCCACTCGCAGACCTGCCCCGGACAGCCAGTCTCTCCTTTTTTATTCCTTAATAAGCCCGCTCCTTGATGACTCCGGTACGGTAGGCCACCAGCAACTTCTTGAGGTCCTCAATCTGCACCCTCAGCTCGCGTCCCTTGTCCGTATCTTTCACCATCATACGCTGGGTACTCAACTCCACAATCTGTGTCGTCGACTTGATGTCCTGACCTTCTTCGATGGCCTTCTGCGTAGAGGTAAACGGTTCATGCTGTACCAGCTGGAATCCTCTGGAATGATATACCAGCGTATATCCGGCGATACCCGTTTCCGGCTGATAAGCCTTTGAGAAACCACCGTCTATCACCATCAGCTTACCGTTGGCCTTGATCGGTTTCTCGCCCTTCACGGCTTTCACCGGCACGTGTCCGTTGATAATATGACGATGCTCACCCTTCACCTCAAACTCATCGAGTATCATGTCGCAGATATCCTCGCGGTCTCTCAGCATGTAATAATATCCCTTGATTTCGGTATGCGTTTCCTTTTCCTTCAGGAAATAACGCTCGAAAGTAGCCATCTTGCTCTTGTCGAAGGCCGGAGAATCCTTTCCGCACCACAGGTACCAGATATAATCGCAGGCAAAATCCTTCTCTTCGTTCTCGGCATCCCCGAAATACGCCGTCCGGATCAGTTGTCCCACACGGTTCAGCAGCGACTTGCCTTTGTATTTTCTTCCCATGATATCCACTTCCTTCAGCGTACCGTCTTCATTGAGCGGCATGGAAGCATGGAACAGGAGGTTGGAGTTGCATACCGTATACATGCATCCGTAACGGAAGAGGCACTGCATGTGCTTGTGCAGCTTCTCGCTGTGGGTAAAGGAGAAATGCAGTTTCTGCACGATTTCCTTTTCCTCCTCGGTCATCTTGTACGGGTCCTTAGGATCGATGGTCGGGAAATGCGTATCCTGCAGCATATATTCCTGACCGTTGATGGTAATGGTACCCTTCTCGAAGTTGATGTGATGCAGCAGCAGACGGTCTTCCATCTTGAACTCCGGCCGTTTCTGAATGGTCTGGGCCTCCAGCTTGAACTGGATGATGCTGATGGCCTTATGCATCTGTGCAATCAGGCGGATGGTCTTATCGTTGTAAGAAGTGCTGTTCTTGTCAATCTTCGGAGTAAAGCAGCTGCAGGCATCGTGCGCATACGTTTCCATGGCGAAAGTCGCCAGAGGCAGCAGGTTGATGCCGTAACCGTCCTCCAGTGCAGAGAGGTTGCCGTAGCGCATGGCCAGGCGGATGACATTCGCGATACAGCAGTTGTTGCCGGAAGCCGCCCCCATCCAGAGGATATCGTGATTACCCCACTGGATATCAAAATTATGATACTTGAGCAAGGTATCCATGATGATGTGAGGTCCGGGCCCCCTGTCGAACACATCTCCCAGTACATGAAGCGAGTCGATGGTCAGCTGCTGAATCAGGTTGCACATGGCCACAATAAAATCGTCGGCCCGGTGCGTATCGATGATCGTACTGATAATCACGTTGATATATGCCTGCTTGTTCGGCTCCATACTGCTTTCGTGCAGCAATTCCTGGATGATGTAAGAGAACTCTTCAGGCAGCGCCTTCCGTACCTTGGAACGCGTATATTTCGACGACACATTCTGGCACACCTTCACCAGCTGGTTCAAGGTAATCACATACCAGTCCACCAGGTCGTTCTCGCACTCCTTGACCAGTTGCAGTTTCTGCTCCGGATAATAGATAAGCGTACACAACTCTTTCTTCTCCGCCTCGCGCAAGGTATTACCGAAAATCTCATTCACCTTTCTCTTGATTGCCCCCGAAGCGTTACGAAGCACATGCTGAAAGGCTTCATACTCTCCGTGCAGGTCTGCCAGAAAATGCTCCGTTCCCTTAGGCAGGTTCAGTATCGCCTCCAGATTGATAATTTCTGTACTTGCAGCCGCAATGGTAGGGAAATTATGAGAAAGCAATTCCAGATACCGAAGATCCTTCTGTATCATTTCTTGTGTGATTTGCTTATATATTTTCATTGTGCTTATATTTAGGTTAGGTTATAGAAAAATCATTAATATCAGTTGGGCGATAATCACCCTCAGGAACATCCCCAACGGATAGACAGTGGCATAGCTTACCGCCGGATTGTCATTGGGAATGATGTCGTTGGCATAGTTCAGTGCCATCGGATTGGCCATGCTTCCGCAAAGCATGCCGCAGGTATTCCCAAAATCCAGGTGGAATATGCGCAAGGAAAGGACAGCCATGATGACCACCGGTACAAACGTGATCAGGAAGCCGACTCCGACCCACAAGGCTCCTTCGGGACGCATCACCGTCTCAAAGAAATGCGCACCCGCATCCAGCCCCAGACAGGCCAGATACAAGGACAGTCCGATACCTCTCAGCATCAGGCTGGCACTCCGGGTAGTATAAGTCAGCATATGGAACCTCGGTCCGTACGATCCGATCAGAATACCCACAATGATGGGGCCACCTGCCAGTCCCAGTTTTACCGGAGAACTGATGCCCGGAATCGCAATAGGAATGGATCCCACAATCAGTCCCAGTACGATACCGATGAAGATGGAAGCCAGGTTCGGGTCTTTCAGGGTGCGGACCGTATTTCCCAGTACCTTTTCCACATTCTGGATGGCCGCAGCCTCTCCCACTACGGTCAGACGGTCGCCCAACTGAAGAATCAGGCCGGAAGTGGCCAGCAGCTGCACCCCGCTTCGCATCACACGGCTGATGTTGATGCCGTAGGTATTACGCAGACGGAGCGATCCGAGTTTCTTGCCGTTGATTTCGGGACGGGAAATGATGATGTGCTTTGAGATAAGCTGACTGTCAATGGCATTCCAGTCGATGTCCTCCTTGTTCCAGTCGCGGTTTTCCTGCTCACCAAACAGAATGGTAAGCGCCGACACGTCTTTCTCGGTAGTGATGACCAGCAGACGGTCGTTCTCTTTCAAGACCTTGTCGGAGGTTGGGATGCTGACCACCCCGTTTCTCCACATTCTTGAAATCACGAACTTAGGATAGCTCAGTTTGGCGATATCCTGTATGCTTTTATTGAAAATTGCCGGATTATGAACCTGGAAAGTAGCAATGTAAGTGTGGTTCGGGTCCTCATGCTCATTCGTCTCCATGTCGGCAGGACGCACAAAGAGTTTTCTGACCACAATGATGGCCAATATCACTCCCACTACTCCCAGCGGATAAGTCACGGCGCAACTGAGGGCTGCCCCGCTTGTCGGCTCACCCAACTGCTTGAGGGTCTGCTGCGCAGCTCCCAGTGCCGGCGTATTGGTGGTCGCTCCACACAGGATACCGACCATGTCGGACAGCGGAATCGTAGTACACATGCTCAGGGAGATAGCCATGACGGTACCCAGCAGAATCACCCCCATTCCCAGCAGGTTCAGCTTATACCCTCCCCGCTGAAATGAAGAAATAAAGCCCGGGCCTACCTGGAGTCCCAGCGCATAGACAAACAATACCAATCCGAAACTTTCCGCATAGGTAAGCATCTGCTGGTCAATGGAAAAGCCCAGATGTCCGGCCAGAATTCCCATGAAGAAAACAAACGTGACTCCCAGAGAAATGCCGCAAACGCGGATTTTTCCCAATCCCAGACCACATGCTATAATAAGAGATATAATAACGACCGCTTGCAGTGCAGAGTGTTCAAAAAATAAATCGTATAACCATTCCATGGTGCAAAGATATAAACCTTTTATGAAATCCTGCCCTCTTTCCGCCGAGAATCTTCATGAAAAAACGCGGCAGAAGGGCAATAAAAAATCCGGCAACCCTGAGCCCCCTCGAAGTTGCCGGATTTCTGAAAAATAAAATCGACGTTATCTGATAAACAATAACTCACGATACTTAGGCAAGGTCCACATCTGATCGTCGATGATCAGTTCGAGCTTATCGATATGGTAACGGATCTGCTCCAGCATCGGTGCGATATTGTCGTGATAAGCGATGGCCTTCTCACGTTCCTGTGTAATCCGGTTGGCAACCTTTCTGGCTTCCACCATGGCATCCACCTGTTCCTTGATAAAGGCGGTATGTTCGGCGATTTCCCGGATCAGTGCCAGGTTCTCGGCCGACAGTTTATTGGCTTCATCCTCGCTGAACAGGGCTTTCATCTTATAGGCATTGTCAATCAGCTTGGTCTGATACTCAATGGCCACCGGCACCACATGATTCATTACCAGGTCACCCAGCACGCGGGCTTCAATCTGAATCTTCTTGGTGTACATTTCCCATTTCACCTCGTTGCGGGCTTCCAGCTCCTTGCGGTTCATGACACCGGTTGATTCAAACATACGGATGGTTTCCCGCTTGAGGTAGTTGTCGAAAATCAACGGACAGCTGGTCTCGCAGTCCAGTCCGCGGCGCTTAGCCTCTTCCTTCCACTCGTCACCGTATCCGTTACCGTCGAAGCGGATAGGCTTACATTCCTTGATGTAACGGCGGATCACCTGAATGATGGCCGAAATCTTCGGTTCACCCTTTTCAATCAGTTCGTCGACATCCTTCTTGAAGATGATCAGCTGTTCAGCCACTGCCGTATTCAAGGCAATCATCGCACTGGCACAGTTGGCCTCCGAACCCGGAGCACGGAACTCAAAGCGGTTTCCGGTAAAGGCAAAAGGCGAAGTACGGTTACGGTCGGTATTGTCGATCATCAGTTCCGGAATGTGCGGAATATCGAGACGCATGCCCTGCTTGTCTCCCAGCGATACCAGGTCGTTGCTTGAACTTTCTTCCAGGTGATCCAGCACCTTGTTCAACTGCGTACCCAGGAAAGAAGAGATGATGGCAGGAGGTGCTTCGTGCGCTCCCAGACGATGTGCGTTGGTTGCACTCATGATAGAGGCCTTCAGCAGTCCGTTGTGGTGATATACAGCCATCAGCGTATTGACTACGAAAGTAATGAAACGGAGGTTCTCTTCCGATGTCTTTCCCGGAGCCATCAGCAACACCCCGTTGTCGGTACCCAGCGACCAGTTGTTGTGCTTTCCGGAACCGTTCACACCCTTGAAAGGCTTTTCATGCAGCAGCACGCGGAATCCGTGGTTGCGGGCAATCTTACGCATCAGCGACATGATCAGCATGTTATGGTCGACAGCCAGGTTACATTCCTCGTAAATCGGAGCCAGCTCAAACTGGTTCGGTGCCACCTCATTGTGACGGGTCTTCACCGGAATACCCAGTTCCAGTGCCTGAATTTCCAGGTCTTTCATAAAGGCAGCCACACGGGTCGGAATCGCACCGAAGTAGTGGTCTTCCAACTGCTGGTTCTTTGAAGCCTCATGTCCCATCAGCGTACGTCCGGTCAGCAGCAGGTCAGGACGGGCCGCATACAGACCTTCGTCTACCAGGAAGTATTCCTGTTCCCATCCCAGGTAAGTAATGATTTTCTTTACAGAAGGATCGAAATAGCGTACCACTTCGAGTGCCGCCTTGGTCACCGCACCGATGGATTTCAGCAAAGGAGCCTTATAGTCCAGAGACTCACCGGTATAAGCGATGAATACAGTCGGGATACACAGCGTATCGTCCACCACAAACACCGGAGAAGAAGGATCCCACGCACTGTAACCGCGGGCCTCGAATGTATTTCTCACACCTCCGTTCGGGAAAGAAGAACCGTCGGCTTCCTGCTGTACCAGCAGCTTTCCGGAAAATTCTTCCAGCATGCCTCCCTTTCCGTCGTGTTCAACAAAGGCATCATGCTTTTCAGCCGTTCCCTCTGTCAGAGGCTGGAACCAGTGCGTATAGTGAGTCACGCCCAACTCCGAAGCCCATTTCTTCATACCCGCAGCCACCTCATCGGCAATATTTCTGTCCAGAGGAGAGCCGTTATCTATCACGTCCACCAGTTTGGCATACACCTTGCTTGGCAGATACTTGAACATTTTCTCACGGTTGAATACATATTTTGCAAAGTATTCACTGGGGCGTTCCTTAGGAGAAGGCACATCGACAGGTTTCTTGTGAAACGCTTTCTCAACTACTCTAAATCTTAATTTCGACATAATACCTAAAGTTATTTCTATTTTGTATCTATTTTTTCCGTTCTCTTTTATTTATACATTATACACATTGTTGTATGCGGCGCACCGCTTCCCGGCAGCGTTCCCGCTCATTGAACGAGCAGATCCGCACAAAGGACCGGCCTTCCGGACCGAACCGGCTGCCCGGTTCCACCACCACCTGTGCCTCGTACAGCAGCCGATGGAAAAACTGCCAGTCGTCCATACCGTCGGGAACCCGTATCCAGACAAAAGGCGCATTCACCCCTCCCGTCACCTGCAGGCCCGCCGCCGACAGTCCCTCTCTCAACAGCCGGGCATTTTCCATATAATATTGTATATGGGCCTTGATTTCCTTCTTTCCTTCGGGAGAAAGCGCTGCTTCCGCTCCCCGCTGGGCAATGTAGGAAGTGCCGTTGTACTTGATATACTGGTGTTGTCTCCAAAGATGGTTCAGTGAAATACGGTTTCCAGCCAGCGTAGTCGCTGTCAGTTCCTGAGGGATGACCACATAGCCGCATCTCACCCCCGAGAACCCCGCCGTTCTGGAAAACGTCCTGTATTCGATGGCCACTTTCTTGGCTCCTTTTATCTCATAAATGGAATGTGGAATGTCCGGATGCTGGATATAAGCTTCATAAGTAGCGTCAAACATGATCAGCGCATCGTTCTTGATGGCATAATTGACCCACTTTTTCAGTTCGGTACGGTTGAGCGTGCTTCCGGTAGGCACATGAGGATGACTCAGGTAAACGATGTCAATTCGGGTATCAGGCACCTGCGGTATGAAACCTTTGTCCTGGGGACAGGAAATATAAATCACATTATTCCATCTGCCGTCGCTCTGGAGTTCCCCGGCCCGTCCGCACATGATGCTGGCAGCCGCATAAACCGGATAAGCCAGGCTCGCAATACCGATGCTGTTGTCGTGACGGAGGAGATTGCCGATGTTGCCGATGTTGCTCTGCGTACCCTCGGTGATGAATATCTCCGACTTTTCCAGTACCACGCCACGTTCCTGAAACTCATGCTTGACAATGGACTCAATCAGGAAGTCATACCCCTGCTTCGGCCCGTATCCCCGGAAGGAAGAAGCATCCGCCAGTTCCTCCACTGCCCGGGCCATGGCCCCTGCCACCGATTCGGGTACCGGCAGGCAGACATCTTCTTTTTCGAGACAGATAAGGTCTGCCTTGGGATGAACGGCCTTAAACAAATTGATTTTTCTCTCCATGACAGGAGAAAAATAATCGTCAGGCAATTTCAGGAGATGTTCGTTTACTAGCGCCATATTGGGGGTTGTATACAGTTACAATTTTGCTCAAACCGGTGCAAAATTACGAAAAAAAAGTCAACCGCAAAATTAGTATTTTCATTTCTTCCGGATGATGAATAATTTTATGGCGGCCGGATAACCTGAATCGATGTTTTTTTTATACTTTTGTGCATAATTTAATAACCCAACGATAAAGATTGAGCAAACTCATGAACCGAACAAATCCTATTTTTGCTCCACAGCAGATGCTGCGGGAAGTGAAAGATTATCTCACAATCACTTTGGGCATGCTGATGTATGCCATTGGTTGGACTGTTTTCCTTTTGCCGAGTGATATCCCTTCAGGTGCTGTTCCCGGTATAGCCTCCATAGTTTATTGGGCAGTAGGCTTTCCCGTACAATATACCTACCTTATCATTAACGCATCGCTGTTGCTGCTGGCACTGAAAATCCTGGGACTGAAATTCTGCCTGAAAACCATCTGGGCCGTCATCTCAATGACCGTGATTCTGGCAATCCTCCAACACTTCATCAAAGGAGGCATCATCCACGACCAGCCGTTCATGGCCTGCGTACTGGGAGCGTCCTTCTGCGGAGGCGGTATCGGAGTAACCTTCTCGGCCAACGGAAGCAGTGGAGGAACCGATATCATCGCAGCCATCGTAAACAAATACCGTGACATCTCGTTAGGAAGGGTCATCCTGCTCTGCGACCTGATCATCATCTCTTCAAGTTACCTGGTACTTCACGACTGGGAACGGGTGGTTTACGGTTATGTGGTGCTCTTTATTTCCAGTTTCGTACTGGACCAGGTGGTCAACAGTGCCCGTCAGTCTGTCCAGTTCTTCATCATTTCCACCAAATACGAGGAAATCGGACGAAGAATCAACAAAGACCTGCACAGAGGGGTTACCTTTATTGACGGAGTGGGCTGCTACACCAACAACAACGTGAAAATGATGTTTGTACTGGCCAAGAGAAGAGAATCGACTACCATCTTCCGCCTCATCAAAGACATTGATCCGAAAGCCTTCGTCTCACAAAGTGCCGTAATCGGTGTATTCGGAGAAGGATTTGACAAGATCAAAGTAAAATAACACAACTTGACTTCATTTATTGTCGGTCTGCCCCATTCTGATTTCCGAGATGGGCAAAGGAAGGGGCATTAACTATTTTTATTACAGATTCTATTATGACAAGCTTGGAAATTATACGCCGGATAGCCGCCGAATATCACATGCTGTTAAGCAAGGAAAGCGCACACCTTTTAGCCGACGTAATTATTTGCAGAAAATACAAGAAAGGCGAACGCATCCTGAATGAAGGTGATACCTGCAAATGCATGAGATACATCGAAAAAGGAATGACCCGGCAGTTTTACTATAAATACGATAAAGACTTAACCGAACACATCGCCTACGAAGGCGGACTGGTGATCTGCCTGGAAAGCTACCTGAAACAGGAACCTACGCGACTGATGATCGAGTCGCTCGAACCCGTCATCCTGTGGGAACTTTATAAAGAAGATTTTGAACGGCTGGCACTGGAACATGCGGACATCGGTCTTCTGTACAGAAAATTCTTTGAGGGCTCACTGATTGAATCACAGATCAAAGCCGATACCCTGCGTTTCGAACCGGCTCACGAACGGTACAACAAGCTGTTGCACCTGCATCCGGAGATTCTGAAAAGAGCTCCTCTGATATACATTGCCTCGCTGCTGCAGATGACCCCCGAGACATTGAGCCGGGTCCGCTCGTCGAGTCTGAACGGGTGAGACTCTTTCAAGGCAGAACAGAAATCCATAAAGAAATAAAAATAGCATGTGTAAATGACCACCGTTCATCTTACACATGCCATTCTTTTTTATAGGATACGATTACAGTCCCAGCACTTTCACCTGACACATTTTCATGGTTTCCAGCGCCTGACGGTGACTCTCGGGAGTTACCCCCGCGCAACAGAGAGCGTCTACGGCAACCGGCAGTTCGGGGAAAGCCGATTTAATCAGCAGGGCATTCGAAACGACACAAATATCCGTGCATACCCCGACCAGTTCCACTGCCTCCAGTCCGGGCAATGCCGCCAGGTGTTCCACCAGCTTCAGTGAGCCGAATCCGTGCTTTTCGATCAATGTAGCCTCATCGGTCAGCACCTCCGGTACAATCTCCCAGCCCCGGGTACCTTTCACACAATGCACTACAGGCAGGTTACGGCCTTCCTGAGTCTGCAGATAATCCGCGCTGTGCGTGTCCTGCGTATAGATGACCGGAAACTGTGAGGCACGATACTGCGCCACCTTATCGCGTACGTTTCCCACAATGCTGCGGGCCTCTTCGCTACCCAATGCCCCGTCAATGAAATCATATTGCATATCGACCACAATCAGTGCTTTCATATTCTCCTCCATTTTTAATGTAATCAATCTTCAAACAAAGCGCAGACCTCCGCACGGCTCACCCGTATCAGGTCGGCAGGAGCAATCTTTATCTGCAAGCCGCGCACCCCGCCACTCACATAAATATAAGGGAACTGCTCACAAGTATGATGAATGTAAGTCGGAAAATGCTTCTTCATGCCGATGGGCGAACATCCGCCACGGATGTATCCGGTAAGCGGAAGCAGTTCCTTCATCGGAATCAGGTCGCATTTCTTATTGCCCGACACCTTAGCCGCCAGTTTCAAGTCCACCTCGTGCTCTCCGGGAATCACACAGACAAAGTATCCGGACTTGTCTCCATGCAATACCAGGGTCTTGAACACCTGTTCGATATTTTCTCCCAGTGTGGCAGCTACATGCACACAACTCAAATCGTTTTCATCGACTTCATACGGAACCAGTTCGTAGTTGATTTTATCCTTATCCAACAGTCGGGCCGCATTAGTCTTTGCTATTTTTTCCTTTCCCATAATTATGCTATTTTATTTTCTGCCCCGGCATTCCGGCCACAGGCATTTACGTTCACACATCAACAGCCGGGCGGCACCCGGCCACCCGCCTCCGGTCTTTCTCCCGGATTACCTTCACGACAGAGTCATTACAGTCCCAGTTCCTCGCGCACGAAAGCCGGCGTATACCCCTTATCAGAAAGAGCCACCTCCTCCGGTGTGCCGCAAGTAAGCAACTGTCCTCCTCCTTTTCCGCCTTCCGGTCCCATGTCAATCAGGTAATCGGCCACTTTAATCACATCCAGGTTATGCTCAATCACAATCACCGTATTTCCCTTGTCCACCAGACGGTTCAAGACACTCAGCAACACACGGATATCCTCGAAATGAAGTCCCGTAGTCGGCTCATCCAAGATATAGAGCGTCTTGCCCGTATCGCGTTTCGACAGTTCGGTAGCCAGTTTCACACGCTGGCTCTCTCCTCCCGACAGCGTCGTAGAAGGCTGTCCCAGCTTGATATAACCCAGACCGACTTCCTGCAACACCTTGATTTTATTCAATATCTGCGGTACATTCTCAAAGAACTCCACTGCCCGGTTGATGGTCATATCCAGCACATCGGCAATGGACTTACCCTTATAACGCACCTCCAGGGTCTCTCGGTTATAGCGCTTGCCGTGGCAGACCTCACAAGGTACAAGTACGTCCGGCAGGAAATTCATCTCAATGGTCTTATAACCGTTTCCGCCACAAGTCTCGCAGCGGCCGCCCGAAACATTGAACGAGAAGCGTCCCGGCTTGTACCCGCGGATTTTGGCTTCCGGAAGACTCACAAAAAGATTACGGATATCCGAAAACACCCCGGTATAAGTGGCCGGATTAGAACGTGGAGTACGTCCCAGCGGAGACTGGTCGACATTCACCACCTTATCAATATATTCCAGACCCTCAATGGAATCGTATGGCAGCGGCTCCTGCAAGGACCGGTAAAAATGCTGCGAAAGTGCCGGTTGCAGGGTATCATTGATCAAGGTCGACTTTCCGCTTCCCGAAACTCCCGTCACACAGATCAGTCTGCCCAAAGGAAACTCCACATCCACATTCTTCAGGTTGTTTCCACGGGCTCCGCGCAGCCACAAAGACTTTCCGTTTCCTGTTCTCCGCTTTTCAGGCACCTCTATTTTCATCCGTCCGTCCAGGTAACGGGCCGTCAGGGTATCTGTCTTCATCATCTCCTCAGGAGTACCGGCAAAGACCACCTCTCCTCCCAGACGACCGGCCTTCGGACCCATGTCCACAATGTAATCGGAAGCCAGCATCATGTCTTTGTCGTGCTCTACCACCACCACGGAATTACCCAGGTCACGCAATTCCTTCAGGGAGTGAATCAGGCGGATGTTATCCCGCTGATGCAATCCGATACTCGGCTCATCCAGGATGTACAGCACATTGACCAGCTGTGAGCCGATCTGGGTAGCCAGACGGATACGCTGACTCTCCCCGCCCGACAGGCTGACCGACGAGCGGTTCAACGAAAGGTAATCCAGACCGACATCCAGCAAGAACTTCAGACGGGTACGGATTTCCTTCAGGATTTCCGCGGCAATCAGCCGCTGCTTGTTGTCCAGATGCTCCTCCACATGCATCAGCCATTCATACAACTCGCTGATATCCATCACCGAAAGTTCGTATATATTCTTGTCGTGCAAGCGGAAATGCAAGGCCTCCTTATTCAGGCGTGCCCCCTTACATTCCGGACACACATCCGTTTTGGCAAACTGTTCCGCCCATTTCCGTGCAGTGGCCGAAGCCTCCTTCTCCTGCATCATCTGGATGTATTTCACAATGCCTTCGTAAGTCACGAAATAATCGGACGAAGCATGTATGAGCGAACTCTTGATTTTCAAGCGCTCGTCGGAGCCATACAGGATGTCGTTCACCGCATCCTCGGGCAACTGCTCCACCGGTGTCTTCAGCGTCGCCTCATATTTCTCGAGCAAGGCTTCAAGCTGCCAGAAAATCATTACGTTCTTGTATTTTCCCAAAGGAGCCACAGCCCCCTCGTACAGTGAAAGCGAGCGGTCGGGAATCACCTTGTCCACATCGATCAGATTCACATATCCCAATCCCTTGCAACGCGGACAAGCCCCCTGAGGAGAGTTGAACGAAAAATTATGCGGTGCCGGTTCCTTGTACGACAATCCGGTGACCGGGCACATCAGGCGCTTGCTGTAATGACGCACACTCTCCGTCTGCGCATCCAGGATCATGATCAGCCCGTCGCCCTGCTGCATGGCCGTAGCCACACTCTGCTTCAACCGCTTTTCCTCCTTCTCGGTCACCACCGTCTTGTCGATGACCACCTCAATGTTATGGTTCTTGTAGCGGTCGAGCTTCATGCCGTGCACAATCTCCTGCACCTCTCCGTCGACACGCACATACAGATATCCTTTCTTCCGGATCTGCTCGAACAGCTCCTTGTAATGTCCCTTACGCGTACGCACCAGCGGAGCCAGTATATAAATCCGTTTTCCCTTATAGTCGCGATGTATCAGATCCAGGATCTGCTCTTCGGTATACTTCACCATTTTCTCTCCGGAAATATACGAATAAGCCGTTCCCGCACGAGCAAACAGCAAACGCAGATAATCGTAAATTTCGGTCGTAGTCCCCACCGTAGAGCGCGGATTCTTGTTGGTAGTCTTCTGTTCGATGGAAATCACCGGACTCAGTCCCGTAATCTTGTCCACATCCGGGCGTTCCATTCCCCCCAGGAAATTACGGGCATACGCCGAGAAAGTTTCAATATACCTACGCTGTCCCTCGGCAAAGATTGTATCGAAAGCCAGCGAAGACTTTCCACTTCCGCTCAACCCCGTAATCACAGTCAACGCATCCCGCGGAATCTCCACATCTATATTTTTCAGGTTGTGTACACGAGCCCCCTGCACACTGATTCTTTCTTTTCCTTCTTCCATATCCTTAAAATAGATGATATCTTTGCAAAGATAATGCTTTTTTTTGTACTTTTGCTTCTCAATAAATTAGATGCGGAAAATGAAATTCATTCAGACAATTTGCCTTTCACTGGCTCTTATGGCCGGCAGTCCAAACCTTACGGTGCAGGCTCAGAAAAGCGCCGAATATTTCTTACATACAGTAACCAAAGGCCAGAGCCTTTATTCCATAGCAAGCATGTACAATGTATCGGTAGACGACATTGTACGCATCAACCCCGGCAGCAAGGAACTGATCCGGGAAGGACAGTCGTTGAAGATTCCACAGAAATCGGACAACAACTCCCAGCAAGGTCAGTTTCATACCATCCAGGCAGGAGAAACCCTGTATCAGCTGACGGTAAAATACAACATTACCGCAGAAGCCATCTGCAAGGCAAATCCGGGACTGAGCGCCAGCAACTTCCGGATAGGACAGGTCATCGTCATTCCGCCGCAGAACAGTACGGAAATCGCTATCCAAGAAGAAATTACCAAGGAACTGGCCGCTGCCGAGACTCCGAAGAAAGAATGGAAAGACATGCACAAGGTGCAGCGGAAGGAAACCATATTCAGCATCAGCCGCGAATACGGAATCACCGAAGAGGAACTGATTGCGGCCAATCCGGAACTGCGGACAGGCAAACTGAAAAAAGGCACCTTCCTTTTCATTCCTTATCCGAAACAAAGTGAAAGCACTGCAACCAGTGACATACTCTCACAGGGAAAGACACCAAGCAACGAAGAACTGTTCAGCAAAAACAGCGTTGCCCCGAAGCGCTATCAGACCATCCGCACCGCCCTCATCCTTCCGTTCAGCAGCAGCCGTGCCGGAGCATCGGAAGAGCAGTCGCGCATGGTGGAATTCTATGAGGGTTTCCTCATGGCAGCCGACAGTCTGAAACGACAGGGAATTTCCCTTGACATCCATACCTTCGATTCCAAAGGCAAAGCCTCGGAAGTCAGTGCCATCCTTGCCCAAAGCAAGATGAAAGAGATGGATATCATTTTCGGCCCGGTCAACCAGGAAGCCATTCCTCTGCTGGCCGACTTCGCCGACAAGCACGATATCCGTCTGGTCATTCCTTTCTCACCGAAAGTAGACCAGGTTTTCAAAAATCCGCACATTTACCAGATCAATACTCCGCAGTCTTACCTCTACTCGGAAGTCTATGAGCATTTTATCCGTAAATTCGGCAGGTCGAATGTCGTATTTGTGGAAGACGGAAGCAGCGACAGCGAAAAAGCGGAATTCATCAAAGGCATGAAAAACGGACTGAAGGAAAAAGGAATTTCCTACAAGCAGGTCCGCATCGGTACCGAAATCGATCCGACGAAGGTCATCGCCGCCATGGATACCCTGCAGGAAAACATCTTCATCCCCACTTCAGGAAGAAGCAGTGCACTCAACAAGATTCTGCCTCACCTGACGATGGTACGGAGAGAGCATCCGAATTTCAACATGCACCTGTTCGGTTACCCGGAATGGCAGACTTACACCCAGGATTTTCTGGCCAACTTCTATGAGCTGGATACCTATTTCTATTCGTCATTCTATACCAACAACCTGTTCCCGGCAGCCATCCAGTTTACGCATGCCTACCGGCGCTGGTACAGCAAGGACATGGCCAACACCTTCCCCAAATACGGAATGCTGGGATTCGACATCGGATATTATTTCCTGAAAGGGCTGGCTCAGCAGGGCAACAAGCTGGAGGAAAACTTAAACCGCATCCAGGTTACCCCGATACAGACCGGATTCAAGTTTGAACGGGTAAACAACTGGGGAGGATTCATCAACCGGAAAGTCTTCTTCGTGCACTTTACTAAAGATTTTGAACTCATAAAACTGGATTTTGAATAATGAGACCAAGCATACGAAAAATTCTGCTGTCAATCGGTGTGATTACCCTGACTGCCCTGCCGCTGAAAGCCCAGCTTCAGGACCAGCGGCGCAACTTTTCCGTGGGAATAACCGGCGGCGTCAATCTCAGTTCCATGAGTTTTGAGCCCCAGATCAAGCAGGCCAGTTTCATTACGCCATCTTTTGGTATTACGGGACGCTACATCTCTGAAAAGTATTTCAAGATGATCTGCGGTATCCAGGCAGAAATCAACTTCTCCCAAAGAGGATGGAAGGAATCCATTGAGGATGAAAGCGGAGAAAGCTACCAGCGCACGATGAACTACATAGAAGTGCCGCTGATGGCCCACCTGGCTTTCGGAAAAGACAAAGGAAACGGAGCCCGCTTCGTACTGAATCTCGGTCCGCAGTTCGGCTTCCTCCTTGGAGAAAACGAAAAGACCAGTGCATCCTGGCACCCCGACATGCGGCCGGTAAGGGAACAATACGGGAAAATGGCGGAAAACAAGCTGGATTACGGAATCGTAGGCGGAGGCGGACTGGAAGTCCGGACAGGCATCGGACATTTCATCCTGGAAGCGCGCTACTATTTCGGATTGAGCGACATCTACCACAATGCGAAAAAAGATTATTTCTCACGTTCTGCCCATTCGTACATCGGGGGCAGACTCACTTATTTATTTGACATAAAGAAATAAAAGACTCATGAAACTGATTTCTTGGAATGTAAACGGGCTGAGAGCCTGCTGCGACAAAGGGTTCCGTGAAGCCTTTACCAAACTGGATGCCGACTTTTTCTGCCTGCAGGAAACAAAGATGCAGGAGGGACAGTTGGACTTGTCTTTCGACGGATACCAGTCTTACTGGAATTATGCTGAAAAAAAAGGATATTCGGGTACAGCGATTTTTACCCGTCACCAGCCGTTAAATGTAACCTACGGACTGGGAATAGATGAACATGACCACGAAGGCCGTGTCATCACCCTGGAAATGGAGGACTTTTATCTGGTGACAGTGTATACCCCCAATTCACAGGACGGATTAAAGCGTCTGGATTACCGCATGACCTGGGAAGAAGCTTTCCTCGACTACCTCAAAAAGCTGGATGCACAAAAGCCGGTGATCGTGTGCGGCGACCTGAATGTGGCACACAAGGAGATTGACTTGAAGAACCCGAAGAGCAACCGGAAAAATGCCGGCTTTACCGATGAGGAACGCGAAAAGTTCCAGGTACTGCTGGATGCCGGCTTTATTGATACCTTCCGCCACTTCTATCCGACTCAGGAAAACATTTATTCGTGGTGGTCGTACCGCTTTAAAGCCCGCGAGAAGAATGCAGGGTGGCGTATCGACTATTTTCTGACCTCGGCACGTCTGGCAGACCGGCTGGAAGATGCGAAGATTCATACCGAGATTTTCGGATCGGACCACTGCCCGGTGGAAGTCACCCTGAAATAACAACTGACAGAAAAGACGCATCTTCGTGGAAAGGCCGTCATGATACCGGCCGGAAACAGCACCACGGAGATTATCCCCACACAAATCCCTCCAAAGGTATCCTTACGGAAGATTCCTTTGGAGGGATTTTCATTATTTACAATACAAACTTTCCAATAAAATCCGATTACTCTTCACCGGCCAGTACATGGAAGCCTCCCCAAGTGACGGTTTCCATGAAATAAGCGACTCTGGCCTGCTCCGGAAGCTGCTGAAGTACGTCTTCGGGACAGGCAGCAGTAATATCTTCCACCCAATATTGTGAAACCGGTCCAGTCTCGCGCGAACGGTTCAGGTCGGGATTCAAATACAGACGGTGCACCTCTCCCTCGCAGGAAACAAGGAAACATTCCATCGGTTCCCCCATCAGCTGTTCATCGTATCCGAACCGATAAGTGCCTTCTACAGACTCTCCCGACATCGGATTCCGGGTCCACTTCACCGTTCCCTCTTCTCCTTCCAGCAGCCAATGCTCCACATTCTGCGGAATGAAAGTCAGCGTACCTCCTTCTTCCATTGGCCGATAGCCTTGCAGAGCCTCTGCCACCATCGACTGCAACGCCTCATCCGCAATCACGTTCCCGTTCAGAATGGCCTTGACAGCCGTTTTTCCGGTAGCCGCACACTCAATGCTTCCCAGTCCGGTATAGACCCACAAGCCTGCCTGATTCCCTTTTTCATCGCTTACCATGACAACGGCACGTCCCTCCTTCTCACCACAGGACAACCGCAGGCGGTCGCCGACAATTTCTACACGGACAATTTCCACATCGGACGTAGCCGCCTGGTAAGCCCCCTTTCCATAGGCAATGCCCACCTCAGCCGTTTCACGCCCGTTCATGAAAAGCGTCACTTCACTGACAGCGTTGGTACAAGTCCCGACTTCCTCAATCAGTGAAGAACCGGAATAAAACACGATATCGGCCTGATCGTCCTCACAAGCCGAGAAGAGGACTGCCACTCCCAAAAGCAGCACACCCCCCAACCATTCAAACAGTTTTCTTCGTTTCATACCCCGTATATTATGACAATTCCGAAACAAATGTATTCACTCTTTTACAAATATACACATTTTTTATTGACTCAGTTGTCAAAAAAACAGAAATTATTTCATTCAAATTCCTGTTTTTCAACGGGAATTCCCATCGGCTCACTGATTTCCACAGGAGATCGTCAGTGCGCTCCGGCCTCCGCTTCCCATCTTCACCACCTGAATCTGTGTACGTATCCGCTCCTTCATTTCAGCCGTGTGACTGATTACACCTACTTTCTTACCCTGCATGGAGTGCAGACTCGACAAGGCATCAATCACCAGGTTCAGGCTACTGCTGTCCAGGGTCCCGAAACCTTCATCCACGAACAGGTTGCCCATCGGAATGTTGCGGGAGGACAACGACGACAAGCCCAATGCCAGTGCCAGACTGACCAGAAAGGTCTCTCCTCCCGACAGGGAACTGATGTTACGTACCTCATCGCCCCTGTCATGGTCGATGACACGGATTCCCAGCGAATCGGGTACCTGTTCCAGACTGTACCTGCGATTCAACAGACGAAGCTGTTCATTGGCCTGGCGGATCAGGAAACGAAGCGTAAAGCACTGGGCCGTTTCCCGGAACTTATCTCCGTTGGCATTTCCCAGGATATCATTCAGTTCCTTCCAGTTTCGGTAATCTTTCTCCTTCGCAGTCAACTCCTCCTGAAAGGCCTGTATCTGTGCCACACTGTGACGATGGGCCACCAGAATACCTCCCGTCAGCTGACGTTCCTTATCCAGTTCCTCGATTTTCTGCTGGATATCAGTAAGCTGTTGCCGAAGGCCCTCACGAGGATCGGCTTCCTCATGCGGAGAAAGCATCCAGCCCCGTGCCGCTCCAGCCTTCAAATGAACTGCCAGCTGTTTTTCATGGGCTTCCTTTCTTCCCAGGCACAATTTGACTTCTTCATCCGCCTGACGGATGTCCTCACGAACCTTCGTCCATTTGTCCGACGAAGCAAAACAGTCGCGCAGCCAGTCGACCGTAAGCAGTTCCTGTCCTTCCGGTTCAACTGCCGGTACATTCACCTTATCCGAATGATTCAACAACCGGCCATTGTACTCCTCAATGAAAGTCCATACCTGCCTGCAAGCCTCTTCGTGTGCACTTGCCTTTTCAGCCAACTGCCCCTCCATTGCCCGGAGCTTACCCCGTTCATGCTGGTGCCGTTCCGTCAGTTCATTCAATACTTTCTCGGCCTGCGCCACCTTTCCTTCCTTCTCGGTCAACTGCAATCCCCAGTTCCGCTCCAACTCATCGGGCTCCACTCCCCCCAGCAAATCTTTCCACTGCTTCTCCTGGCAACGGATTTCTTCAGATTCCTTTTCCAGTTCCTTCTCTCCCTGCTGAATTTCCAACTGCAAGCCTTCCAGTTGTGACTGTTGCGATCGGATCAATGCCTGCCGTTCGCCGACCGTACCTAAGGTTTCCTGAAGCAAAGTCTGCGTCTTCCGGAACTTCTCGGCCATAGCCTGCAAGCGCTGTATGCAGGCAACCGCATCCGCATCAAACTCCTCGCTCCATCCGGGCAGCGCAATCTGTACACACAATTGCTCATGAAGGTCGGCCGCAGCACGCTGCAAATCCGACAGTTCCGATTTCCGCTGTTCGCACTTTCCGTTCCGTTGCTGCCATTCCGACTGGCTCCGGTGTAAACGTTCCTGTACCTGCACCTGTTTCAGGTTCTGCTCATCATACTGCTTCCGCCATGCTCCCAGTTCCTTCTGAAGCGCCAGATAACCGTTGACCTGTGCCCGAAGCTGCTTGCCACGGACTACCGTTTCGGCCTTCTTCCTTCCCATCAGTTCTCCCCAATCTGTAGACAAAGCCGTTTCCAGCACCTCCGTGAGTTTCGAAGGAAGTTCCGGACATTTTACCGCTTCCCGCTCCCACTCGGCAACCGTATCCGCCCAGCGAGTTTCCAGCTGCTGCAGTCCGGTACGATGAGCCGCCAACTGTCCCTTCACGGTTGCAAGCCGGATCAGCAGGCCATCGGGCACCCTGTCCAGCAAAACCTTCAACTGTTCCATCCTTTCCCTGCGCTGGTCCAACTCTTTCTTAATGGGCAGCAATACATTCTCCACTCCCTCGGCATAAGGATGATGCGTAGAGCCGCATACCGGACAAGGCTGATCCGGTTGCAGAGAAGCACGCAAATCAGCAGCAGTCCGCCCACTGACCAACTGATAGGCTTCTTCCAGTCCCGGTAGCAACTGTTGAATCGTCGCCTGCTCCTGCTGCAATACAGCCACCTCTTCCTCCAGTTGGGCAGTCTGCTTTTCTCCGGCAAGTACCTCCTCCTGTTTCCGTTTCTGTTCCTGCTGCAACAGACAAGCCCCCTGATACATCTTTTCGAGGGCCTCCCAGGTCTTGTACACCTCCGTTACCCCCTCCAGGTCCTGCTGCAACCGCTCCAAATCCTGTTCAGCCAATTCCCGTTGCCGAAGGCTCATGTGCTCATGCAACTGAGCCAGCTCCTCCGCACTTTTCTTCAAAGCCTGCTCCATTTCCTCCATGGCCTTTTGCTGCTCCTGAAGCCTGTTCCCCTCTTCCTCGATGGCCTTGGACTCCTTCTGGCAACGCTCCTTCCATTGCAGCAATTGCGTCAGACGCTCGGCGATGACTCCCATATTCTCCCACACCGGACGATACGGTTCCTGTTCCTCCAGCCAATGAGCCGCCTCTTCCCTCACGCGAAGCAGACCATCCAGTTCCACCTGGTTTTTCTGTTTCTCCAGTGAAATCGTCTCATACTTCTGCCTGCGCTTCTTCCAGTCCGCCGTCTGCCGGTCGACCTGCTCCCGGCGCGTATTCACTTCCGTCCGTATCCGGCGGGCCTCCTTCAGTTTCGGAAGCCATCCTTCCCACGCATTACGGGTTTCCATCCATTCCTTCCGGAATTGCTCCACCCGTTCCTTCTCCTTCTGAACCTGTTCCTCCCGGGAGAGTACTTCGTGCTGCAACTGATCCCTGTCTACGGACAATTTTCCGACTTCCTTTTCCAGCGACACACTGTTCTGAAAGACATCCCGTATCGAAGCGACCGCTTCCACCCGCTGCAATTCCCTGCGCTGGGGCAACAAACCACCGGCATGCTCCATGGCGTGCTTCCATTTCTGTTCCTCGGCTTCCAAGGCCGTTTTCAGCGTCTCCAGTCCATTGTACCACTGCAACTGCTCATCTATTTTCAAGGCACGCTGACGTTCTTCCTGAATATTTTTCTCCTGCACTTCGAGCAGGGCCGTCGTCTTATCCAATTCCTCCTGATCCAGGCGATGTACCGCAAATGCCTTGACCTGATCGGACAGCAGGCGGTAACCCTCTTCCGCCTGTTTGTAAAACTCATAAATCTTCCGGGCAATCGACGTATACAGTTCGGTACCTGTCAGTTTTTCCAGCAATACCGCCTTATCCTTGTCGTCTGCCTTCACAAAATTGGCAAAGGAATTCTGCGCCAGCATGACTGTCCGGGTAAACTGACCGTAATCCAGTCCGATAATACGGTCGAGTGCCTCGTTATTCACATTCTTGTGTCCCCGCTTCTGGCGCTTTCCTTCCGTTATGTCTACTTCCTTTTCTACCATCCGTCCATGCGGATCGGCCTCTATCCGGAACAGCCTGCGTACCGGACGGCTATAATTGACACGGGCCACCGAACAGGACCAGCGGGCCCGGTAGCGGAAACCGTCACGTGCCAGGAAACAGACTTCTGCCCAGCAGTCCTTCATCCCTTTCCGCAAGATATTGCGCGGGTCATCCGGCTCCAGTACCTTGTCATTATCCGGTTTCTCCGTATTGTAATAATCAAAGTTATCCGCCCCATAGAAACGGGGAGCCAGTCCGTACAGTGCCAGACAGACAGCGTCCAGCACCGTCGACTTACCGCTTCCGGTCTCACCGACAATGGAGAACAGGTCCGCACTCTTAAGCGGTTCACTCTCCAGGTCAATCACCTGCTCTCCCTCAAAGGAAGCCAGATTATACATTCCGATTCTCAGTAACTTCATTCTTCATCCTCCTTTCTTGCTGCCTCAATGGCCCGGTTGGCCAAGGCCACCAGTTCTTCACGCATCTCACACTTGTGCCGGCTCAGGTAACTTTTCCGAATCACTTCCAACGGGTTCTTCGTCAGCAGATCATCCACTGACTCCAGCACCTCTCCGGTTTCATTCTCCAACTGCGTCCGGTAAAAGATGGCCGTCCGGCACAATCGTACCCCCTTGCCATCCAGCGCCTCCTCAATCTGCTTATTGATTCCTTGTACAGGCGTATCCAGCAACACATTCACTTCCAGATAAGGCATATGAGCCTCCACACCTTCCTCCCCGGCATCGGGTAATTTACTCAATACCTCAATTACCTCCGGAAGCAAAGCCGGTTTCTCCGGAAGTGAGCGAAGCGGATGCAACAATGTGTATTCATGAAAACAAGGCTCTCCGGCCAGTTCGCCACCCGAAAAGGTCAGACTCACTGCCCCATGCCGGTACATACGCTCCGTAAACGACATCGGAAGCGCACTCCCCGGATAGAACCAGTTGCTCCGGTTCCCCAGTTTCTGCCGCCGGTGCAAATGCCCCAGTACCACAGCCCCGACTTCACATTCCACCCGACTCATGTCCACTCTCTCGGCCCCTCCGATGACCACCCGTTCCGAAGACCCTTCAGCAATCTCCGCACCGGTAGCATATAGATGAGCCATGAGCAACACAGCCTCATCCGGACGCTTCTTCCTGCCCGCAGCCTGTAGCGCACGGTTCAGAAAATCGGAAACCCCTTCTGCATACGACATGCCACGCACAAAATCTCCGTCGCGCAGATACGGCACCGCCACTATCCACGCCCGTTCCTGAGCCTCCTTTCCTCCTGTAACCGGAACCAGCAGGTTATCCCAGTCCACCTCACCTTCCGGCAAGCGACGGACAACTCCCCGAACATATACCCGATGCCGCTCCAGCATCTCACGCGGAGCCTCCAGACGTGCGGCCGAGTCATGATTTCCCGCAATGATAACCGTCTGCAAAGCCGGAAAACGTTCATTCAGCCGGTTCAGAAAAGAATAATACAGTTCCTGAGCCGCAGCCGAAGGATTGCTGGAATCAAACACGTCCCCGGCTATCAGCAAGACATCCGCCTCTTCCCGCTGCACACAATCCAACAGCCAGTCCAGATAATGCGCATGCTCCTCCATACGGTCGAAACCGTGGAAACAGTTTCCCAAATGCCAGTCTCCCGTTGCCAATATTTTCATCATACTCCTCTACAAATTAAACCCGATTCAGATATTATTTATTACGATTTCCCCATAGGTCAGCCCACAAGAGAATTCCGTTCCTAAAGTTATCATTTTTCCTCCAATGCAGGATGATTTACCCCATAACCAAATAAAGCAAAATCACCCAGACAAGGATCTGCCGGAAAAATCTCCGACAAGACCTGCGTAATCCGCTTTGCAGCCGCAAGTGAAAAGACAGGCCGCTCAATCAGTCCCAGCTGCCAGGCCATCCGGCACACATGAGTATCCAGCGGAATAATCAGCTCAGCCGGATCCATCTGCCTCCAGATACCGAAATCGACTTCCGAATCCCGGCGGACCATCCACCGGAGAAACATATTCAGCTTTTTCTGCGGACTACGGTCGGATACTCCCAGAAAAGCGCACAGGCGCTGCATCGGAATGCCCGGATAGCGCATCAGCCAGTCGCCGAGCGTGGTATGATGACGATAGACCTCATACAGTTTTTCCCAATATTCCCGAAAGGCCCCGTACGAAACCATCCGGTAAAAACTGCGCCCGTCTCCTGCCGGGAAATCCTTTTCCCACTCCTTCGACAAAAGATACTTCAGCGGAGCCTGTCCCATCCTTTCATCCAGTTCGTTCACTTTCTTCAAAATCTGCTTGCGGTTGCCGAAACTCAGCAAAGCCGTCAGCAGTCCACAGATCTCAATGTCTTCCGCCTGCGTATAGCGGTGCGGAAACTGTACCGGGTCGGACACGATAAAAGAAGCCCGGTGATACTCGTCCGCCCATGCACGCAACTGTTCAATGTCTTTCTCTGTCATACAAAAAACAAGGCACAGACTCCATCTTTCCTCAAAATGGGTTCTGTGCCTCCATATACTTTTTAAATAATTACTCCATTAATTGAAATAATACAAGAACGTAGCAATACCTTCAAGTGCTTTCTTCTTCTGTCCTTCTATTTCAATGGCAAACTTGATTTCAGCCTTTGCAGTACCGCGGAGGTTTACCAATGAGTGCAGATCAGCCGTCATGCGGATACGCTGTCCCGACAACACAGCCTGACCGAACTTCATCTTGTCCATTCCGTAATTTACCATCATCTTCAGGTTATTCACTTCGATAATCTGATTCCAGAAATAAGGAAGCAACGAAAGTGTCAGGTAACCGTGAACAATCGTGCTCTTGAACGGACTCTCTACCTTTGCACGTTCCACATCCACATGAATCCACTGATGATCCAATGTAGCATCTGCAAACTGATTGATGCGTTCCTGTGAAACTTCCAGCCATTCAGATACTCCAATCTGCTGTCCCAATAATTTTTCAAACTCTTCGTACGAGTTAATCACTACTTTATCCATATATTCTTTTTTTGAAAATACCAATGAATGGACAAAGATAAAAAAATCCTGAGTTATTCCCTCCAGTTTTGAAAAGTAAATTACCCAACCGGACAGTTTCACTGACAAATCATACCAGTCCCATCTTTTTCAAGTCCTCATCCACAGAAGTAATTCCAGATATTCCGAAGTGATCCACCAGCACCTTCGCTACATTCGGCGACAAAAAGGCCGGCAAGGTAGGTCCCAGGTGAATATCCTTTACTCCCAGACTCAGCAGTGCCAGCAGTACGATTACCGCTTTCTGCTCATACCAGGCAATGTTATAGACAATCGGCAGCTCATTCACATCCTCCAGCCCGAACACCTCCTTCAGTTTCAGGGCGATTACGACCAGCGAATAACTGTCATTGCACTGTCCGGCATCGAGTACACGGGGAATGCCATTGATGCTTCCCAAAGGCAGTTTGTTGTATTTATATTTTGCACAGCCCGCAGTCAGAATCACCGTATCCTGCGGCAAGGCCTGAGCAAACTCCGCGTAATAATTACGGCTTTTCATCCGTCCGTCACAGCCGGCCATGACCACAAACTTACGGATAGCCCCGCTCTTCACTGCCTCCACAATCTCACCGGCAAGCTGCAAAGCCTGATGATGCGCAAATCCACCCACAAGCTCTCCCCTTTCGAGTTCCACAGGAGCCGCACACGTCTTGGCCAGCGCAATCACTTCCGAGAAGTCCTTATGTCCTTCGTGATCAGCCTGAATATGACGGCATCCCGGATAGCCGGTTGCATTCGTAGTAAAAATCCGGTCTTTATACACCGCATTCTCCGAAGGCGGCACGATACAGTTGGTCGTAAAGACAATCGGACCATTGAAAGAAGCAAACTCCTCACGCTGCTTCCACCAGGCATTTCCGTAATTACCCACAAAATGCTCATAACGCTTGAAGGCCGGATAATAATGTCCCGGCAACATCTCACTGTGGGTATACACATCCACTCCTGTTCCCTCGGTCTGGCGCAGCAACTCTTCCAGATCACGCAAATCATGGCCGCTGATCAGAATACCCGGATTGCTTCGGACCCCCAGGTTCACCTTTGTCACTTCCGGATGACCATACCTCTCCGTATTGGCCTTGTCCAGCAGTGCCATTACCCGCACACCATATTCTCCGGTCTTCAGCACCAGCGCCACCCATTCTTCAGCCGTAAGACGGTCCAAAGCCGTTTCCGCCAGCGCCTGCTGCATGAATGCATGAAGTGCTTCATCCGAGTGTCCCAACCGAATGGCATGTTCGTGATATGCTGCCATTCCCTTCAGACCATACACCAGCAACTCTTTCAACGAGCGGATGTCTTCGTTTTTCTCTCGGAGAACACCCACCGTAGCCGATTTGGAATCAAACTCCTCCGCTGTCCCGTTCCAGTCCAGTTCGTCCTTTTCCGGCAAGGCCAGCCCCTTCTCCCGTGCCTGCGCCTTCAACCTGTCGCGCAAGACCAGTCCTTTCCGCACCCGCTTCAGGATGCTCTCATCATCGAAATTCGCATTCGTAATCGTAGCAAACAGTGCATCTGTCACAAACAGATTCACCTCCTCTTCCACCACCAGCCGGTTATTGCGCAACACATCTGCTGCCACAGCTACCCCACGAACCACAAACAACAGCAGGTCCATGTACCGGGCTGTCGTACTTTCTTTTCCACACACACCTTTCAGGACACATCCGCTACCCTTCGCAGCTTCCTGGCACTGAAAACAAAACATACTTCCTTCCATTGTTATTCCTGTTTCTAATTGTAAATTCCTATTTTATTATTCGCAGTTTTTTCATTAAGTTTGTGCAAAGATGAACAATCATCAGGAGATAGATTGTCACCTATGTTACAACTCCATAAAAAAAATCAACCCCGTCATGAAAATAGAAAAACTGATGCAGCTCCCCTTATTCGGCGGATGCTCCCCCGATAAACTTCAACAACTGCTGGAGGAGGCCCCCAACCGTATCCAGCATTATTCGCCAGGAGATTTCATTGCCCGCCAGGGAGATGTATGCCGTTCGCTTTACCTTCTGCTCGAAGGCACCGTAATGGCACAGATGGAAAACGAAGAAGGAAAACAGCTGACCATCGACTGGCTGGAAGCCCCCGAAATACTGGCTCCCGCCTTTATTTATGCTTCCGACAACCGCTTCCCCGTCAGTGCACAGGCCACGGCCGAATGCGAAGTCCTGATCATGGACAGCAGACGGTTCAGTGATTTCATGCACGAACAATCCGCCGTAATGAAAAATTTCATCCGGATGATATCCGATAGAAGTCTGTTCTTAAGCCGGAAACTGAACGAGTTCGCCCTTCAGAGTCTGAAATCCCGCCTGATGAACTACCTCAGCATCCACGGAAAAATCGACAACCAGCAGAAAGTGGCCTTCATTCTCGGAGTAGCTCGTCCCTCACTGGCCAGAGCCCTGTCCGAACTGGCAGGAGAAGGACGCATCAGCATCTCGGGAAAGCGCATCATTTTAAATGAATCGGCTTCAGACTAGATACACCTTCTATTTACCTTTTCTGCGGTCAACAAATATTTCTACTCTGAAAATTGAAAGAAATTCCGGTCTTTTTACTTTTTTTACTACCTTTGAACAAATCAAACACACAATACCATGATCACATTTCCTAATGCAAAAATAAATATAGGGTTAAATATCACAGAAAAACGCCCGGATGGCTATCACAATCTGGAGACGATATTCTATCCCATTAAATTCCAGGACGCGCTGGAAGTCAGCCGACTCGAAAACTCAGATCTTCCTTACAAACTGCGCATCAGCGGCATACAGATTGAAGGAGACAAAGACAGCAACCTGGTAATCAAAGCTTATCAGCTACTGAAGCAGCACCATGACCTGGCTCCTGTAGACATTCATCTGTTCAAGCATATCCCGACCGGTGCGGGACTGGGAGGAGGCTCTTCCGACGGAGCTTTCATGCTCAAATTACTGAATGAAAAGTTCAAACTAAACCTCAGTGAAGCACAGTTGGAAGATTATGCAGCCCAGCTGGGAGCCGACTGTCCCTTCTTCATCAAAAACCAGCCCGTATTCGCCAAAGGCACCGGCAACCTGTTTGAACCGCTGGAACTCTCCTTAAAGGGATACCACATCATTCTGGTCAAGCCAGACGTATTCATCTCTACCCGCGAAGCCTTTGCCCACATTCATCCCCATGCTCCGGCACGTTCACTGAAGGAGATTATCCAGTCCCCTATCGAAAGCTGGAAAGATTGGGTGGTCAATGATTTTGAAGCAAGCATTTTCCCTAAATATCCGGAAATCGCAGCCATCAAGGACAAGCTATACGACCTTGGAGCCATTTATGCTTCCATGAGCGGCTCCGGATCGTCCGTCTATGGAATTTTCAAGGAACCGATTGAAAACATTGATGAAAAATTTGGCGGATGTTTCTGCCGGCAAAGAGAACTGGAATAACGGAATATCGGAACAAATCACAAAATGAGTCAGAAAGAACTTACAGGCAACGATACAGAAAAGTTACATTTCTTCACACACTCCACCGATGGAATCACACTTCCATCGGTGTTTACTTATCCATTTCATTATACCCCTCATCCGCTGACTCAACTTGCAGCCCGGGAAGTACAGGCTTATCTTTCGGAGCGAAAGGAATGGGAAGAAGAGTTGCATCAGGGAAAAATGTTCGGAGTACTGGTGGTCCGTACCCCGGATAACCGGACAGGATACCTGGCTGCCTTCTCCGGGAATCTGGCAGGCAGTAATTCACACCCGTTCTTTGTACCTCCCGTATACGACCTGCTGCAGCCCGATGGTTTTTTCCGTCTGGAAGAAGCACAGATTTCCCAGATAAACACCCGTATCCGTGAACTTGAACAGGCTTCGGAATATCAGTCGCAGAAAAAAGAGTTGCTGGACTTACAGGAAACCGGCAACCGGCAACTGACCGCAGCGAAAGAAGCGATGAGACAGGCCAAACAGGCACGTGAAAAACTACGGGCAGCCGGAGTCTCTCCGGAAACCGAGGCACAACTCATCAAAGAAAGCCAGTTTCAGAAAGCCGAATACAAACGGCTGGAAAAGCGCATAAAAAACGAGATTGACACCCAGGCAGTCCTTGTCCACCGCCATGAAGCCCTGATCCGCCAACTGAAAGAGGAACGGAAACACCGGTCGGCAGCCCTGCAGCTCCGTCTGTTCCAGCAATTCCAGATGCTGAATGCCAAAGGCGAACACAAGGACCTCTGTCAGATTTTTCAGGATACCCCGCAGGGAACCCCTCCCGCCGGAGCCGGAGAATGCGCCTTGCCCAAACTGCTCCAATACGCCTACCAGCACCAGCTGTATCCGCTGGCTATGGGTGAATTCTGGTGGGGAATGTCCCCCAAGGAAGAAATCCGTCATCACGGACACTTTTACCCCTCCTGTAAGGGAAAATGTGCACCTATCCTGGCACACATGCTCATCAGACTGAACGTAGAAAAAAATCCGCTGGAAGTCGACTGCCACAAAGACAAGGAACTCGAAATCGTATACGAAGACGAATGGATAGTAGCGGTCAACAAACCGGCAGGAATGTTGTCCGTACCCGGAAAGAACGACCTGGACTCAGTCTGTCAGCGCCTGCAGCGACTTTACCCTCAGGCCACCGGTCCGCTGGTTGTCCACCGGCTGGATATGGCAACCTCCGGCATACTGCTTGCCGCCAAGACCAAGGAAGTCCACCAGCAACTGCAGGCCTTGTTTGCCACCCGTCAGATGGAAAAACAATATACCGCCATACTCCAGGGCTATCACGGAAACGATGAAGGAGACATCAGTCTGCCACTGATGCCCGACTGGAACAACCGTCCTTGCCAGATGGTTCACCCGACACTGGGCAAACCGGCACTGACCCATTTCCGGGTAATCAAGCGACAAGGCGAGAAAGTATGGGTAACCTTCTGGCCACACACCGGCCGCACCCACCAGTTGAGAGTACACGCAGCCCATGCCGAAGGACTGTATGCCCCGATTGCAGGCGATGAACTCTACGGAACCAAGGACAAGCGCCTCTACCTGCACGCCAGCTACCTGTCCTTTGTTCACCCTGTCACCGGAAAGAAAGTGGAAATCCGTGTTCCCGCCCCTTTCCTCTAAACTCCCTACATGCCACCGGTTCTCCAGCGACTGCAGTTCCAGGAGTTCCGGTTAAAAATAATAACCGACATTCGCATAGATTCCCAGTTTATCCACGCTGTTGGAATAATCGAATGTCAGGCTCACCGGCCCGATTAAGGTATCATACGAATACTTCAAGGCACCTCCCCAATAACTCTTCCCGTCGGAAAAGCTATTGAAATCATGCGTATTATATGCATAGTTCACAATGCCGGATACATAATGCTTTCCCCCGATCCGGTAGCGCAGGGTCAGGCGGGATCCCAGCAACAGATTATCCGCCACCTCCGCATAACGTATGCCATAAAACGACTGCTGCTGGGCGAAATAACGTCCCGAATCCTCCCCTCCGATATAATTCTGGAAGTAGCCCGGAATACCATCTCCCCACAACAGACTGCCATACACCTCGGGGAGCACACAAAAGCGGTTGCTCAATGAAAGAGCCGCCTGAAAATTAAAGGTCGTCAGATTAAACCAGTTGCTCTTTTCCTTGAACACATCATCTCCATACACATTATCCTTGACCGCCAGCCGGACTCCGGAAGCCGGATGCGTCAGGTTGTCGAAACTATCATATCCCAACATCAGGAAAGTAGAGAAATAACGGTCTGCCGATTTCGGAACATACTTCCGGTAATCCGGAGTATACAGTCCGGAAGCATTGCAGAAAAAGTCTCCCTGCACCCCTACCCGATACGTAAAATTGCGGTACGAACTTTCATTCAGGTAAAACTCAATGTGATTGCCAAGAAAGGAGATATTATCGATACGCCTTCCCTCCCGATACAGCTTCATGTCCGTATACCCCAGACGATAGGCCACTCCGATATTCTTCATCTTGCGGGTATGAAAACTATAGTCCACATTCAGCCACGGATTGGTACTGATTTTAGCCGTAGCATCCACGGAACTGCTGTTCAACGACTTCACATTCATGCGGGCATGCAACAACAGCGACGCGATTTCTTCCGAATTCACATTGAATCCAATATCAAACCGCCCTTCCGGGAACTCCTGTACCCTGAATACCAGGACATCATTCCGAGGTCCCGTCAGACTATATCCTACAGACTTAAACAGTCCCGTACCCTGCAACAGGCGGACACTCCGCTCCAGTTCGTCGGCATTCAAGTAACCTTCCGGTGTCACCCCTGCCTGTTTCATGATCCACTCCTCATCGTACGATTTCAGTCCTTTTATCTGCACTTCGGCCACCCAGAAACTGTCGGGAGCAGCCATCGTTTTCCGTTCCACATCCTTTTTGTCAGGCAAATTCAATCTTTTCTTCAACGCCACCAGCTCGTTCCATTTTGCACGGGCAGCCCGCTCTCCCATTACAATCATCGAATCAATTGCCTCGGCATTGAAATCCGCAGACCCATACCCTTTCAGTTCCGGATTAATATACAAATCCACCAGTTTCATATTCTCGGCATACTTTTTCTCACCCGCAATGAAAATCAGTTTGTTGGCAATCTCCATCAACGATTTATACTCCGGATTTTCCAAGGCATCGGTATTCAGGTCGATCCCGATTACGACATCCGCCCCCATCTTTTTGACCACATCGGTAGGGAAATTATTGAATACCCCTCCGTCGATCAGTACCATACTGTCCCGGTATACCGGAGCAAAAACTCCGGGAATCGCCATACTGCTGCGCATGGCAAGCGGCAGACTTCCTTCCTTGATAATGACCTCATCCCCCTTTCTCAAATCACCCGCCACACAGGCAAAAGGAATGGGAAGACTGTCGAAAGACGATACCTGATGATACCCGATGGTCAAGTCGGTAAACTTATTCAGAATATTCTGTCCTTTGATAAAACCCGACAAAGAAGTTCCGGATTGCTGATGAATGGAAAAAGGGAAAGAAACCAGGAATCTGTCCTTCTCCTGCTTGCTCTCCAGCGAACGGAACTCCCGCTCCATCTGGTCGGTCAACAAAAACATCCAGTCCTGACTGCGGACCAGACTGTCGAGGGTAGCAGCGTCATAGCCGATGGCATACAATCCTCCGATAATCGACCCCATACTGGCACCACTGATATAGTCTACGGGGATTCCCACTTCTTCCATCACCTTCAGTACCCCAATATGGGCCACCCCTTTAGCACCTCCCCCACTCAAGGCAAGTCCCACTTTCGGACGGGAAGCCTGAGCATACAGACATCCGCACACATTCACCCACAAAAAGAAACATAGAAGCAATTTATTCAGTCTCATCGTTTTCATCCATTAATAAAAATCCGGTTTCGTTCACGGTTCAGCCAACCCGCCAAACCAAAAGTAAAAATAGGAAAAATAGTCATCGCTTCCCCAAAATCCAGCTAAATATTTTCCGAAACACCCTAAGCCATATTTCACTGACATACTCCATAAAACGATAAAAATCATTCTTAAAAAACATTCAGCATTCAGAATGTATACACCTTATTCACAACTCATTATCGGAATTTCACGTCCGACCGGCAACATTAAAAAAAGTAAAATGGCAGAATCAGAATAAACCATTTTCCACAAAAACCGTCATAATCACAAAGCGCGCTAAACTGAATATAATTAACTTTTAAAACGAGAAGAATATGAAAACAAACCGTTTATTTATCGTATGTATGATGGTAGCCATTGGCAGTTTTGGCAATCTTTGGGCACAGCAAGACAAGGCAGGTAAAGCCAACAGACCTCGTCTGACTCCCGAACAGCGTATCGAAATGCAAGTCAAGCAAATGCAAAAACACCTGCTGCTCGATGAAGCTACGGCAGCCAAGTTCGCTCCTCTTTATACCGAATACCTGAATGCCCTGAAGAGCTGCCATCCGGAAGTTGCTCCTAAGGCCTGTCCGAAAAAAGAACTGACCGATGCAGAACTTGACCAGCAGATGCAGGACAAATTTGCCATGCGCAAGAAAATCCTGGAAACTCAGGAAACTTACTACAATAAGTTCAAAAAAATTCTGAACATCAGACAGGTAGAAAAACTGTTCCGTGCTCAGCCTCACAAAAGAATGCACGCTCCGAAATGCCAGCCGGGAAAACTCGGATGTCCGGCCATGACTCCTGCTCCACACCACAAAAGAGGTGCAAACTTACACCCTGTATGCCCGGTAAGAATGGAGGAAGCTACACAGAAATAAGAACGACATACATTCAATCAATAATAATCTCATATAGCGACAGAGCCGGTTCAATTCTTTGATTTGAACCGGCTCTGCCATTATCCCCCATCCACATCCCTTTCTCGCAAATGTCCTGCCATTCTTCAAAAACAAATTCATTTTTTCAACCGTCACCATACATTTTCCTTATCTTTGCGACGAGATGCCGCAAAAGGCTGACAAAATATATGAGACAATGAATCATCCCGGCCTCATCCGTATCAGATCAGACAGCCGGATACATTCATCCATATAAAAGATATGAAACTAAACCCAACCTTATTCGCATGAAAAAATTAATTTTATCGGGAGCCGTTCTGCTGGGAACGTTGTCCCTTCAGGCGCAAGATCATCCGCTCTGGATGCGTTACTGCGCTCTGTCACCAGATGGAAAAACCATTGCCTTTACCTACCAGGGAGATATCTTTACCGTCCCTGTCCAGGGAGGAAAGGCCAGTCAGCTCACCTCGAATGCCGCTTACGACAGTTATCCGGTATGGAGCCCTGACAGCAAGCACATTGCCTTTGCCTCCGACCGTATGGGAAGTCTGGACGTCTTTGTCGTAGCAGCCGAAGGAGGAATCCCCAAACGGCTGACCACACCTTCCGGAAAAGAAATCCCCATCGCATTCCAGAATGACTCTACCGTACTGTTTTCCGCCTCACTCCAGCCTTCGGTTACCGACCTGCAATTCCCGTCGGGCATATTCACCCAAGTCTATAAAGTAGGTATTCAGGGAGGCAGACCCCAGATGTTCTCCTCACTCACCATGGAAAACATCTCCTTCCATCCTTTCGATACGACCCAATGGCTGTATCAAGACAAGAAAGGATACGAAGATCCTTGGAAAAAACACGAAAAAGCCTCCATCACCCGAGACATCTGGTTGTGTCAAGACAAGGGAGAACGCAGCTTTGAAAAACTGACCGACTACGCAGGTGAAGACCGCAATCCCGTCTGGGCCCCCGATGGAAAATCATATTATTACCTGAGTGAAGAGAAAGGAAGCTTCAACGTATTCCAGCGCACTCCGGGAAAGAACGACGCCCGCCAGCTTACTTTCCACACCCAGAATCCGGTACGTTTTCTTTCCGTAAGCAAAAACGGCACCCTGTGCTACGGCCTTGACGGAGAAATCTACACCCTTGTACCGGGAAATAATCCCAAAAAGGTCAACATCCAGATTGTAGCCGACAACAACAACCGGGACCTGATCAAACAGATCCGGAACAGCGGAGCTACCGATATCGCACTTTCCCCCAACCACAAGGAAGTAGCATTTATTCTGAGAGGCGATGTATACGTCACCTCCGTTGAGTACGAAACTACTCGACGGATTACCAACACTCCGGAACAGGAACGGAACATCCAGTTCTCTCCCGACGGCAGACACCTCGCTTACTCATCCGAAAGAAACGGAATCTGGCAGATTTACCAAGCCTCGCTGTGCAATAAGGAAGACAAACTGTTTACCTATGCCGAAGAAATCAAAGAGGAACGGCTGATCAATTCCAACATTACTTCTTTTGAACCCCAGTACAGTCCCGACGGTAAGGAAATCGCCTTCCTGGAAGACCGTACCTGCATCCGGGTACTCAATCTGAAATCCAGACAGGTACGTACGGTAATGGACGGCAAGTACCAGTACTCATACAGCGACGGCGACCAGTGGTTCCAATGGAGTCCCGACAGCAAATGGATTCTGTCTGACTACATCGGCATCGGAGGCTGGAACAACAAAGACGTCGTATTGCTCAATGCCGACGGTAAAGGTGAAATGCACAATCTTACCGAAAGCGGATATACCGACGGAAGCGCCAGCTGGGTACTCGGTGGAAAAGCCATGATCTGGTTCAGTGACCGTGCCGGATACCGCAGCCACGGAAGCTGGGGGGCCGAAACCGACGCCTACATCATGTTCTTCGATGTGGAAGCCTATGAACGTTTCCGCATGAACAAGGAAGACCTGGCACTGCTGGAAGAAGCAGAGAAAGAGAAGAAAAAGGACGAAGAAGATACCAAGAAAAAGAAAGAGAAAGAAAGCAAGAAATCGTCGGAAGCAGACAAAGAAGATAAACAAGAAGAAGTCAAGCCCCTTGTCTTCGATCTCGAGAACTGCAAGGATCGTGTCATCCGGCTTACAGTCAACTCCTCTTTCATGGGCGACGGATATCTTTCTCCGAAAGGAGACAAATTCTACTATCAGGCCGCTTTTGAGGGCGATTTCGACCTCTGGGTACACGATTTGAAAGAAGGTTCTACCAAGATTCTTGCCAAAGGCCTGGGTGGCGGACGGATGATTCCCGACAAGAAAGGTGAGAACATTTATATGTGCACGGGAGGAAAACTGAAAAAAGTAGACCTCGAAAAAGGAAGTACGAAAGACATCACGTTCAATGCATTCTGTGATTACCAGCCCTTCAAAGAACGCGAATACATCTTCGACCATGTCTGGCAGCAGGTAAAAGACAAATTCTACGTCACCGACCTGCAGGGTACCGACTGGACAGGATATAAAGAAGTATACCGGAAATTCCTGCCTCACATCAACAACAACTACGATTTTGCAGAAATGCTGAGTGAGATGCTGGGTGAACTGAATGCCTCTCATACCGGCGCCCGCTACAGCAATAGCGGAGCAGCACTTGCTACAGCATCCCTGGGTGTCTTCCTCGACGATACGTACCTGGGTGACGGATTGAAGATTGCAGAAATTATTGCCAAAAGTCCGCTGGCAGCCATCAAGACAGAGGCTACCGCCGGCTGCATCATCGAAAAGATAGACGGACAGCCCATCCGGAAAGGAGAAGATTACTATCTGCTGCTCGAAGGCAAGGTTGGCAGAAAGATGGTACTGACCATCTACAACCCGAAAAACGGCAAACGGTTTACCGAGACTGTAAAAGGAATCAGCCGTTCCGACGAAAACGAACTGCTCTACAAACGCTGGGTAGAACGCAACCGGAAAATGACCGAAACCTGGTCGAACGGACGCGTCGGATATGTACACATCAAAGGCATGGACAGCCCAAGTTTCCGTACATTGTACAGCGAACTGCTCGGACGCTACCGCAACGTCGACGCTGTAGTCATTGACACCCGCCACAACGGAGGAGGATGGTTGCACGATGATGTAGTCACCCTGCTCAGCGGTAAAGAATACCAGCAGTTTGTACCGCGCGGACAATACATCGGCAGCGATCCGTTCAACAAATGGCTGAAACCATCGTGCATGCTGATCTGCGAAGACAACTACAGCAACGCCTGTGGTACTCCGTGGGTATATCGTGAACTGGGTATCGGAAAACTCGTAGGAGCTCCTGTTCCGGGTACCATGACAGCCGTATGGTGGGAACAGCAGATTGATCCGAGTCTGGTATTCGGTATTCCGCAGGTAGGTTGCCGCGACATGCGAGGCCAGTATTCGGAAAACCACCAGGTTGAACCAGACATTGCCGTATACAACAGTCCGGAAGACCAGCTGAAAGGCAATGATGTGCAATTGAAGACGGCAGTAGAACTGATGCTGAAAACAGTAGAAGAAAACAAGAATAAACAAGCTTCTCGCTGAATCCCTCCATCCGGCAGTAAATACAGGCCGGAACAGATATTCCAGCATCCCATATAAAAAAACTCCTTGTCTGCAACAGATAGCAGACAAGGAGTTTTTTTATCATCCTACCCTGCTCAGAGATTTCCCATCAATAAGCATGGTCATCTTCCTTCAGTTCTTCCGCCGTAATAGGCTTACGGTCAATGGCTCTCCATGCATAAACGATATAAGCCAGGACAAACGGCACCAGAATCGATACATAAGCCATTGTCTTCAGAGTAAACATACTGGAACAACTGTTGGCCAGCGTCAGCGAACTCTGCAAATCGGCAGTTGACGGATAATATGCAGTATGATTATAACCTACAGTCAGCAGCAATGCCAATACAGTCAGTACCGTACCGACACCGGCAAACCAAATTCCACGCGTATACGAGGCGCAAAGAATACTCTTAACCAGTCCCCAAAGCACACCGGCCACACCCAGCACAAACAGCAGCAGCAAATACGGCATTTCCACCAGGTTATTGAAATACTTGTAAGGCTCCATCACAATGTCCTGAGTCTGAGCATCAACCGCAAAACCGTCCTTCAGTAACGTACGGATCACAAAAGCCAGGAAGAAAAACAAGAAAGGCACTCCGTCCGAAATCAACTGACGCCGGCAGCGCGCCACCAGCTGCTCATTACGGATATTATTGATAAAGTACATATTTCCCAGCAGGCGGGCAAGGAAGAAGACAGCCATTCCCAGAATCAGGTTCCAGGGGTCTCCGAAAGCATCCAGTCCGTGCCAGCCGTTTGCCCAGTGACTGATTACCGGCATGAAATCATCTGTCAGGTTAGCCTTTTCCACCACAAAATTAGAACCGTTGAAGAAAGTAGCTACTGCCGCTCCCAGCAATACCGGTCCTACCACCCCGTTGATAACCAGGAAATACTGATACGTACGCTTTCCAAGCAGGTTACCCAGCTTCGACTGGAACTCATAGGATACCGCCTGCAGTACAAAACTGAACAGAATAATCATCCACAGCCAGTACGCCCCACCGAAACTGGTACTGTAAAACAAAGGGAAAGAAGCAAAGAAAGCCCCTCCGAAAGTCACCAGCGTAGTAAAGGTGAACTCCCACTTCCGTCCGGTGGAGTTCACAATCAGTGTACGTTCCTCTTCAGTCTGCCCCAGTCTGAACAGCAATGAGTTACCTCCCTGCACAAACAGCAGGAATACAAGTAATGCCCCCAGCAATGACACCAGAAACCACCAGTAATGCTGCAAGAATATATAAGTTGAATCCATAGTTTTTCTATTTAATAAATTAACATTTTGATCTGATTATTTTCCTTCCGGGCCCTGCTTGATGGCATTCAGCATAATACGGATTTCAGCTATCAGCAACACCGTAAACATGATCAGGAAGATAAAGAAAGTAGTCTGTACCGAACCGGTTTCCAGTTTTGAGATAGCCGCATTGACCGGCAGCATATCTTGGATAGCCCAAGGCTGACGTCCCAGTTCCGCAACAATCCATCCGGCCTGACTGGCTACATAGGCCAGAAGAATGCTCCATACTGCCAGGTGATGCAGCCAGGTCAACTGCAGGAAGCGAGGCTTGGATGCCAGAATGAGGATAAGTGCAAAAAATCCGATAAAATACACTCCCAGTCCCACCATGATACGGAAGGTCCAGAACAACAGTGACACATGAGGAACCACGTGTGCAGGATCTTTAATATATCCATAGCCGAAATACGGCATGTTTTCATCCAATACACTACGGGCAGCCTCCATCGCATGCTGGTCACCGGCCTCCTTGGCTTTTCTGAAATCCCCTAAGGCAGCAATGGCCTTTTTACCGCGTACCATCTTCTCCTCTACCGACAAAGCCTGAGAACCGTCCGGAAGGGTATATCCTCCCCGCAGAATATTATTTATACCCGGTACATACCCGTCAGTATCATGTGTAGCCAGATAGGAAAGCATGGCTGGAATTTTCAGACTGCCCACTACCGTAAGCGGCTCATGCGTACCTCCTTCATAAAGCGCTTCCATAGCTGCCAGTTTCATGGGCTGATATTGGGCTACCTGATAAGCCGACTTGTCACCGCTGAATGCAGTCACAAGAGATGCGAACAACCCTACTCCGGCAGCAATTTTCATGCTTGCCAAGGCAAACTCCTTCTCACGCTTACGGATAAGATACCAGGCGCTGACTCCAATTACAAAGGCTGCTCCCAGCATCCAGCTGCTCAATACCGTATGAAGGAACTTCATCACGGCGACAGGAGAAAATGCCACAGCCGCAAAATCGAACATTTCATTACGTACAGTTTCCGGATTGAATTTCATACCTACCGGATACTGCATCCATGAGTTGGCTACCAGGATCCACCATGCCGAGAAAGTCGCTCCCAGTCCGGTAAGCCATGTAGATGTCAGATGGAAAGATTTGCTGACCTTATTCCAGCCAAAAAACATGACGGCAATAAAGGTAGCTTCCATGAAAAAGGCCACAATCCCTTCAATCGCAAGGGGAGCTCCGAAAATATCTCCTACAAACCAGGAATAGTTACTCCAGTTCGTTCCAAACTGAAACTCCAGAATCAATCCGGTAGCCACTCCTACGGCAAAATTTATACCAAACAACTTCATCCAGAACTTTGCCGTACGCTTCCAGAATTCATTACCCGATATTACATACATGGTTTCCATCAGGCCCATCACAACGGCCAGTCCCAGCGTAAGGGGAACAAACAGCCAATGGTACATCGCGGTAAGAGCAAACTGTGCCCTTGACCAGTCAATCATTGAGGTGTCAATTGTTTCCAACATAAAATGTGTGTTTTTATAAATTAGTAATTCTTTATCCAGTAATCAAAGAAAGTGCTAGAGAGAAGGATTCTGCTCAGTTGCCGCCCGGTCTACCAGCTCACTTCCCACATATTCCTGCTTCTCTTCCGTACTTTTGCCTTTCAGAAAAGAGGGGAAGAAAAAAAGTTTTAAGATGAAAAACATGATGAAGAGTTTGACCAGGATCAACGCCCATAGTGTACGCCCCAGGGTCATGGAGCGAAAACCTTCATAATAGAAATTCCAAATATTAATAAATATTTTTTTAATCATAGTTTATTTTTATAATAATTACAAAGAAAATCTTTTTATCGGCAATTTGCAAATGCTTACCCCAAAAAATAAGGATCCGCACAGGATTTTTTCAAAAGAATTGCTTTCCTATCTGCTACATTTTCCATAAAAGAAGGAGTTTTACCCCTCTTTTATGTTTTTCAGCGCACGAATCGCCCTCATTTTATCTTGCCATTTATGGTCCGTATCATCTACAATCCCCTTTTCAATAAGTTTTAATTCAAAAAGAAGAAAACTGAATAAAAAAATCTTATTTATCAAACTGACTAATATTCAAAGACATAAAATTATCCGGTCAATTATTTCACAAAAAAAGGAGCACAAAGTTTGCACAATTCAAAAAGTCTCTCTACATTTGCATCGCGTTTGAGAGAGAACATCCTTTCAGAAAAGGAAGTTTGGGTGAGTGGCTGAAACCAGCAGTTTGCTAAACTGCCGAACGGGTAACCGTTCCGGGGGTTCGAATCCCCCAGCTTCCGCGATATTCTGAAAACAATAATTCAACTCAACGCCCGACAACATGGCGCTTTCGTCTAGTGGCCTAGGACGCGGCCCTCTCACGGCTGAAACACGGGTTCGATTCCCGTATGCGCTACTTTGGAAGTTTGGGTGAGTGGCTGAAACCAGCAGTTTGCTAAACTGCCGAACGGGTAACCGTTCCGGGGGTTCGAATCCCCCAGCTTCCGCAACGAGACTAAAAGAAGGTATTCAATTAAACCTTCACTCAAGGAGTCAAAGAGGCTGTCTCAAAATAAACTTGAGATGGCCTCTATTGTTTCATCTCAGATTGGATTCATTCGAATTTTTCTAAAGAGAGAAGTTTATAAGCTTAGTTTTGAAGATTTTATCCTTTCAAACTGTTTTTCCCGTTGCCATAAGCCTCCTAAGAGGCTACTTTTGCAAGATTATGTGCTATAGCCAGCAGTCCGAACTCAATTTCAACCTTCTTAAGTCCACGAAGATGGAACCTCTTGAAGTGTTTGTTGTTCTTGAGGTTTCCAAATACTGCTTCCACATCCTGCGGTCGCTGGCTGCGATATTTCAGGGGTCAGTAGCTTTTTAGTGGGGATATGCATATAAGTTCGCAATGCGGAATAAGAAAAACTTCTTGTCAACAACTCCCCTGAGATTCGCTCTAAAGAGTTTGATTTTAGCATTGAATGATTCAGCA
>NZ_JABSOE010000069.1 GCF_013618865.1 Phocaeicola faecicola | reverse complement strand
ACAGTTTGAAAGGATAAAATCTTCAAAACTAAGCTTATAAACTTCTCTCTTTAGAAAAATTCGAATGAATCCAATCTGAGATGAAACAATAGAGGCCATCTCAAGTTTATTTTGAGACAGCCTCTTTCTTTTTTATGAAAAGTCCCGAAGAGCAATGATGACCGGTTGGACTATGGTCGTTTATGCTGCTGGGTTTCGGGAGTATTTTTTATTTTTCCTGATAGTCTCCGTTCTTTTTAATGAGCTCGATCAGTTTCTCTACCGCCTGGTCCTCCGGAATGTTCTTTTCTATGCATTCTTTTTGCTTATACAGGCTGATTTTTCCTCTTCCGGCACCTACATATCCATAGTCGGCATCGGCCATTTCTCCGGGCCCGTTTACGATGCATCCCATGATTCCGATCTTCAGTCCTTTCAGGTGCGAAGTGGCTGCCTTAATACGGGCAATGGTTGATTCCAGGTCGTACAGGGTACGTCCGCATCCGGGACAGGAAATGTATTCCGTTTTGGAAGTACGTACGCGTCCTGCCTGCAGAATGCCGAAGGCTGTCTCGTCGACCTTGGTATCTGCAATCTTTCCGCCGTGATTATACAGCAGGATTCCGTCGCAGAAACCGTCGAAAATCAGGGCACCCATATCGGCTGCCGCCTTAATCTGCAGGTCTTCAAGCTGGGCTTCCTCATAGAACTGGAAGAATACCAGCGGATTCTTCAGACCCTTGCTCATCAGCTGATGGGCAATTCCTCTGAACTCTCCCAAACGGTTCGGATGATTGCTTTGTGCAATAATCACCACTTCCGGATGCATCCGCAGGCAAGCCATTGCCTCCTCATTCAGTCCCATATAGGTAGTAAACAGGAATTTGACCGGTGCATTGCAATGGTGCAGGCCGATCAGCTGCTGGAAGTTGAACGCAGGATAGGTACCTTCTTCTCCCTGCCATACATTGGCATCTACGATATATCCTGTATCCGCTCTTCTGTCCGCAGGCAGTTGCTGTCCGCAGTAGATATAATCGGGCTTGAACTGTTCGCTGACACCGGTATTTTGATCCAGGCGGGCCGAAATGACCACCGGAACCTGATTTCCCCCAATGTTGCCTACTGCCGTAGTGACACGTCGGTCGGGAGATGTATAGGAGAAGTTTTCAGCCTCCATGCCGGGAATATACGGATGATCCTCACGCTGCAGGATGTAGTCCACCAGTTTGCGGGCTACCGGAATTTCTGCTTCAGGCGCCTCACTCAATGACACCCGGATGGTATCTCCCAGTCCGTCTGCCAGCAGGGCACCGATTCCCAAGGCCGATTTGATGCGTCCGTCTTCTCCGTCTCCGGCCTCTGTCACGCCCAGGTGCAGCGGGAATGCCATGCCTTCCTTATCCATCTGTTCGGCCAGCAGACGCACCGTTTTGACCATCACCACCGTATTGGATGCTTTGATGGAGATGACTACGTTGGTAAATTCCTGCTCTACACAGATGCGCAGAAACTCCATGCACGATTCTACCATGCCTTCCGGAGTATCTCCATAGCGTGACATGATCCGGTCGGACAAAGAACCGTGATTGACTCCGATACGTATGGCCGTATGATTCTCCTTGCAGATATTCAGGAACGGAATAAAGCGGTCGCGTATTTTCTGAATTTCCTGTGCATACTCTTCATCGGTATACTCCAGCTGCTTGAATGTACGGGCAGCATCTACGTAGTTTCCGGGGTTGATGCGTACCTTCTCTGCATACAGTGCGGCAACTTCGGCCACTTTCGGATTGAAATGTACGTCGGCCACCAGGGGGGTATTGTATCCGTCCTTTCTTAGTCCGGCATTGATGAATTTCAGATTCTCTGCCTCACGTACGCCTTGGGTAGTAAGCCGGACATATTCACCTCCGGCATCGATGATCCGTTTGGCCTGTGCTATACATGCATCCGTATCCATGGTCACCGTATTGGTCATACTCTGTATACGGATAGGATTAGCGCCACCCATAGGAGTGGCGCCAATATATACCTCATTTGCCTTACGGCGAGAATAGTTGAAGTAGTTCATTAATTAGTTTTATAAGCGTATTTAACTTCTTTCAATTCTTCGTTGGCTTTCACAATCTTGTTCTTCAGCCCTTCCTTGTAAGCAGCAAACTTTTCAGCCAGTGCGGTGTCTGACAATGCAAGCATCTGTACAGCCAGGATAGCAGCATTCATTGCTCCGTTGATGGCTACAGTTGCTACCGGAATTCCAGGAGGCATTTGGATGATGGAATAAAGTGCATCTACTCCGTCGAGTACAGAGCCTTTCACAGGTACTCCGATGACAGGCAAAGTAGTATTTGCAGCAATTACACCAGGCAATGCCGCAGCCATTCCTGCTGCCGCGATAATTACTTTGATTCCACGGCCTGCTGCTTCTTTCGCAAATTTTTCCACTTCAGCCGGTGTCCGATGAGCCGAAAGTGCATTCATCTCAAACGGAACTTGCATTTCGTCGAGCAGTTTGGCGGCCTTTTCCATTACGGGAAGGTCGGAAGTACTGCCCATGATGATACTTACAATTGGTTTCATGTTTTATTATTTAGTTTTCTGTTTGTTGAATCAGTTATGAATGATTCATTCGTTAATAATCTGCTTGTATGCTTCGGCATCCATCAGACTTTCCAGTTCGGCTGGATCAGACATTTTGATTTTGATGATCCATCCTTCGCCGTACGGGTCCTTGTTTACCAGTTCCGGCTGTTCTTCCAGTGCCGGGTTGATTTCCAGAACTTCCCCGCCTACCGGTAAGAAAAGATCTGAAACTGTCTTGACAACTTCAATGCTTCCGAATACTTCTCCTTTTTCCAGAGTTTCTCCTTCAGTGGTTACGTCTACAAACACAATGTCACCTAACTGGTCCTGTGCATAATCGGTGATACCTACAAAAGCAATCTCTCCTTCCGGACGTATCCATTCGTGTTCGTCCGTATACTTCACGTTAGTTGGGAAATTCATAATCTTAGTAAATTAAAAGGTTAATATATTTTCTTCAAATAAACAAAATTCCGATGATTCCACAAAATAAACCGACCAAAAAACCTCCGGCAACTTCGTTTAAAGTGTGCTGCCGGACAATGATTCGGGCGGAGCCCAGCATCCCTGACAAAAGGATAAAAATGCACAGCCAGATAATGGGATTGAAGTTGAAAATAAAGCTGTACGACAGCAGTCCTCCCACCATCATGCCGCTGCTGGCCATGTGGGTGCTGATTTTCCATTTAAAGTTGACCAGCGTACAGATAATCATGCAGATCAGGGTGGCCGCAATGATGCCGCTCATGTATCGTGGCAGATGAATCCGGTACATGGTCAGCAGGCATCCCATGTAACTCAATATGGTCAGTCCGTAGGGGATGAAGCGTTTGTTCCTTTCCCCCAGTTCACGGATGCCCCAGCCGTTGATCTTTTGGAACAGGTAGATTCCCAGCATCGGCATCAGGATGGTGAAACTGTATACCAGTACTAATATCGTCAGCTTATACTGCATGGGAAGTATGCGCAGGTAAGTGAACAGAAAGAGTAGCAGGAAGGCTACAAAAGGTACCATGAACGGCGTGAATATGGCCGAAACGATACGGGATGCGGTATACAGGCTATCCTTTTTGCCACTTCCTTCGTGGCTGGGTTCATGATAAGTAAGCTGGTCGGGAATGTTTGTCTCTTCCATATGGCAATAATCATTTATCTTCTTAATCGGGCAACCGGGATGTTCAGCTGCTGTCTGTATTTGGCTACTGTACGGCGGGCGATAGGATATCCTTTTTCTTTCAAGATATCGGCAAGTTCGTCGTCTGTATAAGGCTTATCCTTATTCTCTCCCGAGATGCATTCCTTCAGGATGCGTTTGATTTCCCTTACAGACAACTCTTCTCCGTTCTCCGTGGTATAGCCGTCGTTGAAAAAGAACTTGAGCGGATAGATGCCGAAGTTGGTCTGCACATACTTGCTGTTGCTGACACGCGAAATGGTGGAGATATCCAGGTGTGCACGTTCTGCCACATCCTTCAGTATCATCGGACGCAATAGCGCCTCGTCTCCTTCTTGGAAGAAGGGAAGCTGCAGGTCGATGATTGCCTGCATGGTACTGAGCAGGGTCTGTTGCCGCTGCTTTACGGCATTGATGAATCCCTGGGCTGCGTCCACCTTCTGTTTCAGGAACATCAGGGCATCTTTGGCATCCTTGCTCTGATTGGCCTTGTTACGGGTATGTTCGTCCAGCATTTCGGTAAACTCCCGGCTAAGCCTCAGTTCCGGAACGTGCTGATTGTTCAGACTCAGGATCACGTTTCCGTCATCTTCCGTCTCTACGATGAAATCCGGGATAATCTGTTGCAGGTTTTTTCCGATGGCTTCTCCCATGGAACTGCCCGGACGCGGGTTCAATTTCACCAGTTCGGCAAAAGCGCTGTTGTATTCCTCTTCGCTGATATTCAGCTTCTGCAGGATTTTCTCCTTGTTTTTCCGGGTAAACTCGTCGCAGCATTTGCTGATGATGTCATACTCAATCTGTTTCAGCGGAGAATCTTCTTTCCGGCTGATCTGAATCAGCAGGCATTCCTGCAGGGTGCGGGCTCCGATACCGGCCGGCTCAAAGTCCTGTATGATGGAAATGATGTGCTCCAGTTCTTCCTGAGTCGTATAAATGCCTTGGTAGATGGCCAGTTCATCCATCAGCGATTCCGTTGTTTTCCGAAGCAGACCGTCATCATCCAGCGAACCGATGATATATTCTCCCAGTTGCTTCTCTTCCGGAGTAAGGTCCTGCATGTCCAGCTGTTCCTTCAGCGTTTCATAGAAGGATACGTTGTCCGAAAAAGGAATCTCTTCCGGAGTCTCGTTGTAAGACCGGTTGTTTTCCTGCAGCTTGTAGTCCGGAATATCGTCTTCCGTCCGGTAATCGCCTAATGACAGGTCGGTTCCACAGTCAGTATTGGGCTCTCCGTCCTGGTCGGTATTGTAATCCGGATCGGGCTCATCGTGCGAGTCGGCAGGTTCCCTTCCCTCCTCCAGTGCCGGATTGTCCAACAGTTCCGCATGTATTCTTTCTTCCAACTCCAGAGTAGGAAGTTCCAGCAGCTTCACGACCATAATTTGCTGAGGAGATAATGTCTGGACCTGTTGCTGGGCTTGTGTCTGTACTTGACGAGAGTTTATAGCCATAAATTATACTGATTTGTTTATGCAAAAATAGGAAATAAAATTGATATATAATTTTGATTTCCTACAAAGTATGCATCGGCAGACGGAGGAAGCCTCGTTTTTACCGTCGTGTTTCTTGGGGGCTCTTTCCTGATTATCTGATTGAAAAGCCTTGTTTTTCTGAGAATTTATCTACATTTGTGTATCAAATATTTGTTAATGACTATGAGAAAAAATCTTTGGATGGCGGTACTTGTCTGCCTGTCCGTACTGACGGGCTGTAAGCAGACTTCTTTCATGGACCGAGTGAACGCTGATTTCCAGCAAAAAAAAGAGATGCTTCCTGAGGGCGATCTGTTCCGGATTTTCCGGGAACCGTTGAGTAACGAGGAAAAAGATGCCCTGACGTTCCTGTATGCGTATATGCCGGTGGGTGACATTACTGATTATTCAGGGGAGTTTTACCTGGAGAATGTCCGTGCTTCGCTGGCTGCCCGTCAGGAAACGGAGTGGGGGAAAATCATTCCGGACGATATCTTCATGCATTTTGTGCTGCCCGTGCGGGTGAACAATGAGAACCTGGATCGCTTCCGGATGGTGTGTCACGACGAGATCATGGACCGTCTGAAAGGACTGAATATGTACGATGCCGTACTCGAGGTCAATCACTGGTGTCATGAAAAGGCGAACTATCAGCCTTCCGATGCAAGAACCAGTGCTCCGCTGGCCACCATCTCTACGGCATACGGACGTTGCGGCGAGGAATCTACCTTCCTGGTGGCTGCCCTCCGTGCGGCTGGTATTCCGGCCCGTCAGGTGTATACTCCGCGCTGGGCGCATACCGATGACAATCATGCCTGGGTAGAGGCCTGGGTAGACGGAAAGTGGCATTTCCTGGGAGCCTGCGAACCGGAACCGGTACTTGATTTGGGCTGGTTCAATTCTCCTGCCAGCCGTGGACTGCTTATGCATACCAAGGTGTTCGGATACTATCAGGGACCGGAAGAGGTGATGCGGGTTACCCCGAACTATACGGAAATCAACATTATCCGTAATTATGCGGAAGCGGCTCCGTGTGCCGTTCAGGTCACCGATGAACAGGGACAGCCGGTGGAAGGTGCTTCGGTGCAGTTCAAGATATATAACTATGCGGAATTCTTTACCGTATATCAGACTCAGACTTCTTCCGACGGCAAGGCCTCGCTTTCTGCCGGATTAGGCGACATGATGGTACTGGCGGTGAAGGGCGACCGTTTCGGATTCCGGAAGGTGTCGTTTGGAAAGGACACTCAGGTAACCCTGCCGCTCGACCGTCGTATCGGCGATAATTTCTCGGTTGAGGTGGATATGGTACCTCCGGCTGCCAAACCGGTGATTCCGGAAGTATCTCCCGAACAGCGGCAGGCAAATGACCTTCGTTTCAGCCGGGAGGATTCCATCCGGAATGCGTACGTCGCTTCCTTCCCCGGTCAGCCGGAGATTGAAGGCTTTGCTGCTGAAACAGGATACAAAGCCACTGAGATTGCTCCGTATATCGTGGCTGCCAGAGGAAATCATGCGGAACTGTTTGCCTTCCTGAAAAAGGCGGGTGAGAAGCAGATGGGCGACCGGGCCTTGGAGTTGCTGGGTACCTTGTCGGAGAAAGATTTGAGGGATACGCCCGAGGCGGTGCTGAGTGACCATTTGTATGCTACGCCGTTGTCGGCCGATGTGGAAAGGGTACTGGCTCCCCGTATTGCCGGTGAGATGCTGACGCCTTACCGTTCGTTCTTCCAGAAGGAAATCGGGGAGGAAGAAGCGGCTTCTTTCCGTTCCGACCCTCAACAGCTGGTGGACTGGTGTAAGGCGCATCTGACCTTGCGCGACGAGATGTGTTGTGTGGGTACGGTCATTTCTCCCGAAGGGGTTTGGCGGAGCCGGACGGCCGACAGACTGTCTCAACGTATATTCTTCGTGGCTGTGGCCCGCTCACTGGGTATTCCGGCTTGGGTGGATGCGGTTACAGGAAAGGTATTCTATCAGCAGGGTGACGAGGAGGTACAGGTGGACTTTGCAACGGGTACTTCCGAGGCTGCGGCTATGGGCAACCTGCAACTGACTTATTCTCCGATCCGCCAGTTGAATAATCCGGAGTATGCCCGCCATTTCACGCTTTCCCGTTTTGAACAGGGGGCTTTCTCGCTGCTGACTTATCCGGATTTCACCAAGTGGACGACCTTGTTCCAGAAGGAGGCCCCGGTGAGTGCGGGATATTACATGCTGGTTACCGGAAGCCGTCTGGCTGATGGCAGTGTCTTGTGTCAGCTTTCTTGTTTTGACGTGCCCCGCTCGGGCAATACGGTGCAGCCGCTGGTGATGCGCGACAACAGTGAGGCCATCCGGGTAATCGGCAGTTTCAATTCGGAGGCCCTCTTTACACTGGCGGAAACCGGTGAGGAGACTTCTATCTTGAAAGCGGCGGGTCGCGGACTCTTTGTACTGGGAGTACTGGGTGTCGGACAGGAGCCTACCGACCATACCTTGAAGGATATCGCTGTCAAGGCCAAAGAATATGATGCGTGCGGACGGAAGATGATCCTGCTTTTCCAGGATGAGGCTCAGTACCGGAAATACCTGAAGGCTCCGGTGGCCGGATTGCCGGACAATGTTATCTGGGGTATTGATTCGGAGGGTAAGATTTATAATGAACTATTGCAGGCCTTGGAGTTGCCCCGTAATACTCCGTTGCCGATATTCATTATCGGGGATACCTTCAACCGGGTGATCTTCAATTCTTGCGGATATACCATCGGATTGGGAGAGCAGTTGCTGAAAGTCATCCAGTCGCTTCCGGCAGAGTCTTGACCGGAAGACGGTGTTGTCTTTGCTAATGCAATATAAAAAGGACCGGATCAACCTCTTTGCAGAGTGTTGATCCGGTCCTTTCTTATGTGAGGTTCCAGTCCTTCCTTCTTATCCTGTAGCCTTCTTTCAGGTTGTATTTCCCTTCTTTCAGGAAAAACCGTAAAAGCGGTTTCAGTCTTTGTCGATTTTTACGATACCGCCTGTTACCGGATTGAAGATTACCCGAGTGTTGATCTTTTTGTTGAACAGACCGTCTACCAGTACTTCCGTACCTCCGAACTGGGTGACAGGTATTTCCGATTCAAATACGGTCTTGCCTTCGAAGGTGGCAGTCACCTTTCCCTTTCCCGGAATGTTATAGATGGCTCCTTCAATCTTTTTCTTTTTCTTGTCGCCTTCCGGCTGTGCGGCAGCTATGGGCGAAGTGTTCTGCAGGCTGATGTAAATCGGTTCTCCGGCCAGGTCATTGGCAGGGAGCACTCCCAGGCGGCTGGAGAAGCGCAGGGCGACATGGTCCTTCAGGTTTTCCTTGGGCTGCACGTATACAGTGAATACCTTGTCCTCCCGGCTGGTAATACCTGTAAACAGTTCGGTCAATGCCTTTTCCTGCTTGCTCAACTGCTCGATGATCAGTGTCAGTGAGGCTCCGTCTTTAGGCATCGTGTCTGCCTGTCCACGCAAGATCAGGTTCTTGCTTTCCCGTATGTTGTAAATTTCCTTGGCGGTCAGGTCGGCCATTTTAGCCGTTGAACCTGCCATCAGGATTTCTTCGGTCATGTACTTGCGCGCATTTTCATGAGGCTGTACGGTCTCAAGCTGATATTCGGCTTTCTCGTCCGGCAGGTTGTAGGTCGTATTGATGGCTTTTACAATACCGTCGTTCGTCAGTTCTACGTTCGATGCCACATCTTTGTCCTTCAGCTTGATGACATAGGCTTTGGTTGAGTCCGGAACTCCGGCCGGCCGGACATCTATCTGCTTGATTTCCCAATGCGTTTCGGGCTGGGAAGTCACGTTGTTCTGGCGCAGATAGCGGTTGGCATACTGACAGAGCTCACCGGGCTGGTAATTGATACGGGTCGCAATAATGTTGACCTCCAGCATGGTCTTGGGGAGGAAATACACAATTCCTTCGTCAGCGCCAGGTGTATAAGGATTTACCTCTGGCATACCTGCTGCTTGCAGTGCCGCACAGGCGAGCAGGCTATAGGTAAATAAGGCCTTTTTCATATTGATGCTATTTTTATTTGATGTCTGTTAATTGTTTCCATGCTTCAGGCAGTGCATTGATGATGTCTCCTGAATTCATGCTGATTTCTCCATATCGTGCGCGGGCAATGTCTCCGGCCAGTCCGTGCAGGTATACTCCCAGCCGGCATGCGTCTGCCTGTTCGTATCCCTGTGCCATCAGTGCCAGCAGGATACCGGTCAGTACGTCGCCGCTGCCTCCGGTTGCCATGCCCGGGTTGCCGGTCGGATTGAAATGGCATTTTCCGTCGGGGGTGATGATGGCCGTATAGGCTCCCTTGACGATGATATAGCACTGCAGGTAAGCCGCCAGTTCTTTGGTCTTGCTCAACCGCTCGTAGCTGTTGCTGCATTTTCCGATGATGCGCTCCAGTTCTCCGATGTGCGGAGTCAGTATGCTGCTGCGCGGAATTTTGTTCAGGTAGTTGCGGTGAGTACTGAAGATGTTCAGTGCGTCCGCATCCAGTACCAGCGGAATGTAGCAGTCGCAGATTTGTTCCAGGGTAGCCAGTGCCGTTTCTTCTTCCTGTCCGATGCCCGGACCGATGGCTACTGCCTGGTAGCTGTCGAGGTCGACCGGTTCGGCGAAATAATGTTCATGCACGTCGTCCTGTACCATGGCTTCAGGTACACAGGTCTGCAGGATGGCATGGTTGCATACGGGGGTATGGACGGTCAGCAGGCCGATGCCCGAACGCATGCAGGCGCGTGCGGCCAGTACGGCAGCTCCGGCCATTCCGTAGGTACCGGCAATGAGCAGTCCGTGACCGAAATTGCCCTTGTGGGAAAAACGGTTGCGGGGCTTGATGAGGCTGCGGATTTCGTCGGCCTCACAGATTCGGTAAGGCGTTTCGGCCTCGGCAATGTATTCCTGGCTGATACCGATGTCCAGTAATTTCCATTCGCCTACATACTCTTCGTTTTCCGGGAAGAGGAATGCCAGTTTCGGCAACTGGATGCAGAGGGTCAGGTCTGCCTGGATAATGTTCTGGCGGATGTTGTAGGTATTGTCTTCGCCCATCAGTCCCGAAGGCATATCGATGGATACGACCGTCGACTGTGAGGCGTTGATGTATCTTACTACGGAAGCGAAACCTCCGTTCAGGGGCTTGTTGATGCCTGATCCGAAAAGTCCGTCTACCACAATGTCGGCAGAGGTCAGCTTGGGTGGATCGAAACTGTTGCTTATCTCGTGGTAGTTGGGGAATCCGCATTCCTGCAACCGGTGTACGTTGGTCGTGCAGTCATCCGACATGTTGCCGGTTACATTGAACAGGTAAACCTCTACCTGATAACCCTTCAGAAACAGCATGCGGGCTACGGCCACTGCGTCTCCTCCGTTGTTTCCGGGACCGGCAAATACAATGATGCGGTGTGATTTGTCCCATCGGCTGCATATCTCGTCAGTGATTAATGAGGCGGCTTTTTCCATCAAATTGATAGATAGTATGTTCTCGTGAACAATGGTATATTTGTCTGCCTCTTTCTGCTGGGTACAAGTAAGTATCTTCATCTTTTGTTTTAAATAGCTATTTGTCCGTAAAAGTACGAAAAAAGTATAGAAGTTATAGAAGTTTGAGGGATAATTCGTAAATTTGTCCCAATTTTATAAAGTTATATCATTATGGATACAATTCAGATTAAAGATAAACGATTTAGAACCTTTATTACTGAGAATGAAATTTTGAAGCAAGTGGCGCGGGTAGCGGATGAAATCAATCGGGATCTGGCCGATGAGAATCCGTTGTTTGTGAGTGTGTTGAACGGATCGTTTATGTTTACGTCCGATCTGATGAAGCATCTGAATATGCCTTGTGAGCTTTCTTTTGTGAAACTGGCTTCTTACGAAGGCACTTCTTCTACCGGAAAGGTGAAGGAACTGGTGGGATTGAATAATGATATAACCGGACGTACGGTGGTGATTGTAGAGGATATTGTGGATACCGGTTTTACGATGGAGCGCCTGATCGAGACGTTGCGGCAGCGCAACCCGAAGGATATCCGTATCGCTACGCTGCTGGTTAAGCCCGACAAGCTGCAGGTGAAGCTGGACATTCATTATGTGGCCATGAATATTCCGAATGACTTTATCGTAGGATATGGTCTGGATTATGACGGACTGGGACGCAACTACCGTGATATATATACCGTAGTGGAATAATCATTTTTTATAATTCAAATATATAGATCAAAAATGTTGAACATTGTAATTTTCGGAGCTCCGGGTTCAGGTAAAGGAACTCAGAGTGCTCGTATTGTAGAAAAGTACGGTTTGAATCACATTTCAACAGGTGATGTCTTGCGTGCTGAAATCAAGAACGGAACGGAACTGGGCAAAACTGCAAAGGGTTATATTGACAACGGACAGCTGATTCCGGATGCCCTGATGATTGATATCCTGGCAAGCGTATTCGACAGCTTCAAGGATAGCAAAGGTGTGATCTTCGACGGTTTCCCACGTACTATCGCTCAGGCTGAGGCTTTGAAGGAAATGCTGAAGGTTCGCGGACAGGAAGTTTCTATCATGTTGGATCTGGAAGTTCCGGAAGATGAACTGATGACACGTCTGATCAAGCGTGGACAGGAATCAGGCCGTGCTGACGATAACGAAGAAACCATCAAGAAGCGTCTGGTAGTATATCATTCTCAGACAGCTCCGCTGATCGACTGGTATAAGAACGATGGCAAGTATTGCCACATCAACGGCTTGGGTACCATGGACGGTATCTTTGCTGACATCTGTACTGCAATCGATAAACTCTAATCGATAAGATAAAGAATAGGAGAATGGAGGGAGTTTCGTTTTTCTAGACGGAATTTTCTTTATTCTCCTTTTTTTGAAATGCTCCGTGGAGGAACATAGTTATTATTATTTTTAATGGATATATTTTATGGCTGAATCGAATTTCGTTGATTATGTAAAAATCTACTGCCGCTCCGGTAAGGGAGGACGCGGTTCCGTGCATATGCGCCGCGAGAAATATACACCTAATGGAGGACCCGACGGTGGCGACGGTGGTAGAGGAGGTCATGTTATTTTACGGGGAAACCGTAATTATTGGACGTTGCTGCACCTGAAGTACGAGCGTCACGTATTTGCCGAGCACGGTGGAAACGGTTCGAAGAACAAGAGTTTCGGAAAGGACGGTGCAGATAAGGTGATTGAGGTCCCATGTGGCACAGTGGTGTATAATGCGGAAACGGGTGAGTATGTCTGCGATATCACTGACCACGGACAGGAGGTTATCTTGCTGAAAGGTGGTAGAGGCGGACTGGGCAACTGGCATTTCCGTACGGCTACCCGTCAGGCGCCTCGGTTTGCACAGCCGGGAGAGCCGATGCAGGAGATGACCGTGATTCTGGAATTGAAATTATTGGCGGATGTCGGACTGGTAGGATTCCCGAATGCGGGAAAGTCTACGCTGCTTTCTACGGTCTCGGCGGCCCGCCCCAAGATAGCAAACTATCCGTTTACTACGCTGGAACCGAATCTGGGTATTGTGTCTTATCGTGACGGCAAGTCGTTTGTGATGGCCGATATCCCGGGTATCATTGAGGGAGCCAGTGAAGGAAAGGGACTGGGATTGCGTTTTCTCCGCCACATTGAGCGGAACTCGTTGTTGTTGTTCATGGTTCCGGGGGATACTGATGACATCCGTAAGGAGTATGAGATCCTGCTGAATGAGCTGGCTCAGTTCAATCCGGAAATGCTGGACAAGCAGCGTGTACTGGCCATTACCAAGTGTGACATGCTGGATGAGGAACTGATTGAGATGCTGACACCGACGCTTCCCGAGAACGTACCTCATGTGTTTATTTCATCGGTAGCCAATATGGGTATCCAGCAGCTGAAGGATATTCTCTGGGCTGAACTGAACAAGGAAAGCAATCAGCTGGAGGGCTTGCGCCGCGACTCTATCGTACATCGTCCGAAGGACATTATCTCCCTGCAGCAGGAGCTGAAGGATATGGGTGAGGACGAAGAGTTCGACTATGAGTACGAGGATGTGGACGATGACGAGGATTTTGAATACGATTACGAAGAAATTGACTGGGAGGACGAACCTCAGAAGTAATGAATCGGATAAATGGAAATAAGGAAATGTTGGAGTACGGTTGGAACAAACTGTACCCTGACATTTTTTGTTTTTCCACGACGCGTCACGGTGGATGCAGTGTGGGTGAATATGCTTCCTTGAACTGCAATGAGTATTGTGGGGATACGATGGAGCATGTCTTGCGCAACCGGGAGATTGTGCTCAGCCTGTTGCCGGGAAAGACTGCCCGGCTGGTGATGCCGCATCAGACGCACGGATGTGAGGTGCGTGTGATTGATGCTCCGTTCCTGGCTGCGGATACCGACACGCAGAAAAGGGAACTGGAAGGTGTGGATGCGCTGGTGACTTCCCTGAAGGGGGTGTGTCTGGGGATTTCCACTGCCGATTGTATCCCGGTGCTCTGCTACGATACGAAGCGGCAGGTTGTGGCGGCTGTTCATGCCGGATGGAGAGGTACGTGTGGAAAAATTGTTTCCCGTACCCTGCAGACCTTGCATCAGACGTTTGGTACGGAGATGCAGGATGTGGTGGCTTGCATCGGACCGGGAATCTCGGTGGAGGCGTTCGAGGTGGGCGATGAGGTATGGAAGCAGTTTGCAGAGGCCGGATTCGACATGGACCGGATTGCACGCCGTGAGGACAAGTGGCACATTGATTTATGGGAGGCCAACCGCTGGCTGTTGCTGAACGAGGGGGTATTGCCTCACCACATTGAGGTGTCGGGCATCTGTACCTGGACACAGCATATGGATTTCTTTTCAGCACGTCGTCAGGGGATTGCTTCCGGGCGTATATTGAGTGGAATAATGATAAAGGACAGTTTATGAAAAAGATAACTATAGAGGTTTCCGAGGAACTTCACCGTGCCTGGCCGCAGTTCCGGGGAGCGGCTGTGTTTGCGGAGGTGCGGAATTCGGATTACAGTGAAGGACTGTGGAAACGGATAGAGGAGTTTACGGTGTTGTATCGGGAGAAGTATACGACTGACTCCATCAAGGAGATGCCGGCCATACAGGCTACGCGGCAGGCTTATAAGGCTTGCGGAAAGGATCCGAGCCGTTATCGTCCTTCTTCGGAGGCGCTCTGCCGGCGCATTTTGAGAGGGATTCCTCTGTATCAGATTGATACGCTGGTCGACCTGATCAACCTGGCTTCTATCTACAGCGGTCATTCCATCGGTGGTTTCGACCTGGATAAGGTGGAAGGGGAGCGTCTGGTACTGGGAATCGGTCGTCCGGGAGAACCTTATGAAGGTATTGGCCGTGGGGTGCTGAACATTGAGGGCATGCCGGTTTACCGGGATGAGAAGGGTGGAATCGGAACGCCGACCAGTGACAATGAGCGCACGAAAATCACTCACGATACGACGCATCTGCTGGCAATCATGAACGGGTACAGCGGTGAGGAAGGACTCGAGGAGTCGGTCGCTTACATGGTCGGCCTGCTGGAGGAGTTTGCTGAGGCCCGGAATGTGGAAATCGTTTATTTTCGTTGAAAAAGAATAAATTAAGAATTTCGTTTGGATTTATATGGATATTGAGAAAATTTTGACAGAAGGGATTGTCTTCAAGGGAGCAAAGAACCCGGTAAAGAAGGAAGAGAAGATCAAGACAAAAGCGAAAAAGAAGACTTATATTACGGGACTGCACGGTTCCGGAGCCGCAAAGATGAAGGCGGAATACCGCAGACGGAGAGCAAACCGTCATAAAAACGGATAATATCAGGACGAACTAATTGACTAACTATATTAAATTTATTGGTTTATGAAAAGAACATTGATGTGGGTAGCCTTTATTATGGTTACTTTGTTTGCTCAGGCACAGGAAATTTACCTGGGTGGTGGTATCAGTTTGTGGCATAATACGGATCTGGAAAAGACTTCGTTCTCCATCTCTCCGGAAATCGGCTATGTCTTCAGTGAAAAGTGGGCCGTAGGTGCTGAAATCGCTTATGCACACAATAGCTATGAGGGAGCATTTGAGGCTACTTCAAATGCGTTTGTCTTTGCGCCGTATGCTCGTTTTTCTTTCTATGAAAACAAGATCGTGCGTTTGTTCCTCGACATGGGTATGGGAGTTTCTACCATGAAGGTGAAGGATCATGACTCATACAATGGTTTTGAGATCGGTCTGAAACCGGGATTGGCTATCAAGCTGAACCAGCATTTCAGTCTGGTGTCACGGATTGGTTTCGCCGGATACCGGGATGATTATTTCCGTGGTTCAGACGGTCTGGGTGTTGAACTCGATGGTGAAAACATCTCTTTGGGCATTGAATATGAATTTTAAGGATTGAGCGTCAGACTCTTTCCGAGTGCAGGTTCTCCGTAGGACGTAGACGGCATATGTGGTTTGTCACGCTGTGACATTTTCTTCAATATGTAGTCTAAAAAACGTTTTACGGAGGACCTTTTTCTTTTTTTATTTGAATATTCCTTTCTGTTCACTATATTTGTGTGAGTTAACATTTAAGAATTTGAAGTATGAAAAAGTTATTATTGCTCGTATTGTGTGCATTTTCTGTGATATTGGTAAATGCTCAAACTAAAGTGAACTGGGGGCTTGAACTGGGATTGGGTATGAGTACCTGGATGGGAGATGGCAGTGATGGAGCTAAGGCAATGTTCAATCCGAATGTGGGAGTGAAGCTGGATATTCCGTTGACGGGACTGGTTTCTTTCCAGACCGGACTGACTTATGCTTCAAAGGGTGTGAAGTCGAAGAAAGTGGATGGAGTAAGAGCGTATATAAATCAGAATTATCTGGAGATGCCTTTGCTGGCTGCGTTTCATCTGGGAACCGGAAAGAACTTTGATGTGGTGTTGGCTGCCGGACCTTATCTGGCCTGCGGCGTGGGAGGAAAGGTTGAGGTTGAGTCGAATGATGTCACCGTTTCCTGGAGTACTTTTAAGTCGGTGGATAATCAGACGGAGATGTACTGGAAGGGGCTGAGGCGTTTTGACGCGGGTATCCGCCTGGGAGGAGGACTGGACTTCGATCACTGGCAGGTAGGTCTGAACGGTGAGTTCGGCCTGTGCCGGGTTGTGGAGAAGGGTCCCCGTAACCTGACTATCTTTGCTACGGTGGGCTTTAAATTCTGAAAAGGGAAATGAAAGATATAAGAGCTGTTTTTACGGATGCAAAACCGGTTAAAACGGCTCTTTTTATATAGTTACTATGTGAAATCAAAAGGGTATAGTTGTATGATTGATGATTTGTTGGAATACAATCGGGCCTTTGTGGCTCAGAATGGGTATGAGAAGTATGTGACGAACAAGTATCCGGATAAGAAAATCGCGATTGTTACGTGTATGGATACGCGTCTGCTCAAGTTGCTGCCGGCTGCACTGGGGTTGAGGAATGGGGATGTGAAGATGATCAAGAATGCGGGGGGTACGGTGACTCATCCGTTCGGAAGTGTCATGCGCAGTCTGCTGGTGGCCATCTATGAATTAGGGGTAGAAGAGGTAATGATTATCGGACATACCGACTGTGGAGCACAGCATATGGACAGTGAGGTGATGCTCAGGCATATCAAGGAGCATGGGGTGTCGGATGAGAAGATTGAACTGATGAAGTATTGTAATGTCGACCTGCATTCGTGGCTCAGTGGATTTGATAATGTGGAGCAGTCGGTACGGGGAAGCGTGCGCCTGGTGAGAAATCATCCGCTGGTACCCGATGACGTGGTGGTACGCGGATTTATTATCAATTCGGTTACCGGCGAACTGACGGAGTATGAGAATATTTGAGTAGAAAATGGTAGACTGGAAAGGTCTGCCGCAGGAGATTTCCCTTTTTCACTGTAGGGTGAAGAGGGGAAATCTCTTTTTTATTATGCAGGGGTGTGGTTGGCTGCCTGTACCAGGTGGGTGACAAATGCCAGCGACGACCGCTTGCGGTAACTTCCGGGAGGCCAGAACAGGAAGGCCTGGGAGGTCAGCTGGTCCGGGCAGAGGATGGGAATCTGTACCAGATTGGCTTCTCCCCGTATGGCAGCCTGCGTCAGGATGGTGCCCCACTGTCCGTCGCTGAGGCTGTGGATAATGGTATGCACATCGTTGATTTCAATGCCTGACTGCAGTTCCAACTGGTTTTCCTTGCATATTTTTTCGATTTTTTTTCGGGTTGCAAAGCCTTTTTCAGGCAAGATCAATGGCGTCTGTGCAAGACGTTTCAAGGTGATGGAAGAGAGTCCTGCCAGCGGGTGGGAGCGGTGTACCACGAAGCGGAGGCGGGAAGTGAACAAAAGAAGCATGTCAAAATTTTCATACATTCCTTGGGGCTTGAAAGAAAGTACAAAGTCCAGCTCACTGTTTTCGAGTTGTTCCATCAGTGCATCCGATGTGCCAAAGGTAATGATGACCTTGATCTTGGGATAGGCTTGCGTGAAAGTGCTTAATGCGCTGATTAGCAGCGGTCCAAGACTGTAGGTTACGCCGATGTGAAGTTCTCCGGTCTCAATTCCCTTCAAATCCCTGATGATCTGCTTTCCATTTTCGGCATCCTGAATGGCCTGGTGTGCGTAGGGCAGAAAGGCCCGTCCGGCTTCGGTAGGGATGATCCGTTTGCCAATCCGGTCAAAAAGTAAGACATCCAGTTCTTCCTCCAGTTGCTTGATTTGTTGTGAAAGTGTACTTTGTGAGATATGCAACAAGCGTGCGGCCTCAGAGAAATTCTCCAGTTCACAGGCTTTCTTGAAATATTTCAGTTGTCGTAATTCCATACGGCTTATCGTTTTTATCAATGAATGTTATCGAAAAATCAAGAAATACAAATATAGAGAAATATTTTTCTCCTGTTTATATTTGTTCAAAAATAAAGAATGAATATATGATAAAGAGAATTTTGACTTTAATGTGCGTGTTCAGTGCGCTGATGGCATCGGCGCAGACCGGGTGGAAGGTTGTGAGTGAGGGACTCCGTTTCTGCGAGAGTACCTATCCTTATGAAGGGGGAATTCTGATTGCCAATTTTGGAACAGAGCAACTGAATCCGCTGAACACTGAAGGTAAGGGATATATCGTACATTATAAAAACGGAAAAAGTGAGGTGATGGTTCCGGCCGACGGTAATTTGTCGGCTCCCAAAGGCATGTTCATCCGCGACTCGTACCTGTATGTGTGTGATGTGAACAAGGTTGTGGTGTATAACCTGAAGGATGTGCAGAAGGCTCCGGTTGTGGTGACCTTCCCCGAGGGCAATCTGTTTGTGAATGACCTGGTTGCGGAGGGCAACTGGCTTTATGCTTCGGTGACAAATACGGGAAAGATTTTCCGTATGGACATCAGTCGTCCGGAGGCTCCGGGAAAACCGGAGGAGTGGGCCGAAGTGGCTGGACCGAACGGGCTGTTGATGCAGGGTGGAAAAATGTATGTGGCTTCTTATCCGGCCGACGGAGTGACCAAAAAGGAGAATGTGGTGTATTGCATTGCCGATTTGCAGCGCCCGGTTCCTCAGCGGGTGACGGAAGTGGCCGGACAGTATGACGGACTGGCATTGGCTGCCGACGGTAGTCTGTATGTTACGAACTGGGTGCCGGCACAGCTGGCTCGTTTGAATCTGACCGATGGTACGATAGTTCCGTTCGAGCTTTCTTTACCGGACCCCCTGGTGGGGCCGGCGGATATTACCGTATCGGGAGGTTGTATTTATATTCCGGATCTGCCGAATAGCCGGGTAATCATTATTAATGAGTAAAGTGTTTTTCGATGAAGGCTACCGTATTGTATTATAGCCATAAAGGGAAAACGGCTTGTCTGGCTCGTGAGATAGCCATGTATCTGTGGTCGAAAGGCTTGAATGTCAGCCTGAGTGCAATTTCGGATTTTGATGCCTCAAAGCTGAAGGATACGGACTTGTTGTTGTCGGGCTGCTGGACTTGCGGATGGTTTGTGGTAGGACAGCATCCGCATAAACAATGGGTGTCATCGGCCCGGAAAATGGCCGGAGCGGTACCGCCGCAGAAACTGCTGTTCTTTACGACTTATAAGTTTCGGACCGGTGGAATGTTCCGGCGGATGAAGAAGGCCATGGATATTCCGGCCTCTGTTCCCGTAAACTCCCTGAAATCAAAGACCGGGAGACTGACAAATGAAGATAAATTAATATTGGACCAATTTATAGGTCTGTCGCCTTATATGTAATTTTATAAACAACTAGACATGGAAACTAAAAAATTAACAACTGCCTCAGGGGCACCGGTAGCCGACAATCAGAATGTGGCTACTGCCGGTCGGAGAGGGCCTATGCTTTTACAGGATGTATGGTTCCTTGAAAAACTGGCGCATTTTGACAGAGAAGTAATACCTGAGCGTCGTATGCATGCTAAGGGGTCTGGAGCGTTTGGTAAATTTACCGTTACAAATGATATTACGCAGTATACTAAGGCTGCCATTTTCTCTCAGGTAGGAAAAGAAACCGAACTGTTTGTCCGTTTCTCTACTGTAGCCGGAGAGCGTGGAGCTGCCGATGCGGAGCGCGATATCCGCGGCTTTGCCATTAAGTTCTATACGGAGGAAGGCAACTGGGACCTGGTGGGAAACAATACACCGGTATTCTTCTTGCGCGATCCGTTGAAGTTCCCGGATTTGAATCATGCCGTGAAGCGTGATCCGCGTACGAATATGAGAAGTGCGAGAAACAACTGGGATTTCTGGACTTTGCTTCCCGAAGCCTTGCACCAGGTTACCATTACGATGAGCGACCGTGGTATCCCTTATTCGTATCGTCATATGCACGGATACGGAAGCCATACTTTCTCTTTCATCAATGCGGAAGGAAAGCGTACGTGGGTGAAGTTCCATCTGCATACTCAGCAGGGAATCAAGAACCTGACCGATCAGGAAGCGGAAGCGGTAATCGCAAAGGACCGTGAGAGTCATCAGCGCGATTTGTATGAAAGCATCGAGAGAGGTGACTTCCCGAGATGGAAGATGTATGTGCAGCTGATGACGGAAGAACAGGCTGCCAAGTGTCCGTTTAATCCGTTCGACCTGACGAAGGTGTGGTCGCAGAAGGAGTATCCGCTGATTGAAGTGGGAATCATGGAACTGAACCGCAATCCGGAAAACTATTTCGCTGACGTGGAACAGGCGGCTTTCAATCCTGCAAATGTAGTACCGGGTATCAGTTTCTCACCCGACCGTATGCTGCAGGGACGTTTGTTCTCTTACGGAGATACTCAGCGCTATCGTCTGGGAGTTAATCATCATCAGATTCCGGTTAACCGCAGTCGTTGTCCGTTCCTGAATATGTACCATCGTGACGGAGCGATGCGGGTAGACGGTAACCACGGATCAACCTTAGGTTATGAGCCGAACAGCTATGGTGAATGGCAGAATCAGACAGAGTACAAGGAACCACCGTTGGAACTCGATGGAGCAGCTTATCAGTGGGATTATCGTGAGGATGATTCGGATTATTATTCTCAGCCGCGTGATCTGTTCCGACTGATGACTCCGGAACAGCAGCAGGTGTTGTTTGAGAACACTGCTCGTGCAATGGGGGATATTCCTGTAGAAATCAAGTTGCGTCATATCCGTAACTGTATGAAGGCGGATCTTGATTACGGTAAGGGAGTTGCCCAGGCGTTGGGAATTTCTTGGGATGAAGTCATTGCTTGATTTTTTTATAAGGGTGTCATTGCATTTCTCCCCCGGAATGTGATGACTGCAAAGATGTATCATGCTTGGAGGTCGCCGATAAGTATGCTTATATATCGTTGGTTTTCTATAAAAGGCTTCCCTCGTTGACATGGATACATTTGGGAGGATTCTTTGAAAGTCTGGAACTTTTGAAGAATCCTCTTTTTGTATGTGATTGAGGAAACTGGAATCTTTGTGGAAAATTGGGGAATCAAGAGGTTGTCTTTGGAAATAAGGCGATTTGGACTGCAGTAGATGAAATAAGGTGTTCTGTTGGAAGCTGATGGCGGATGTGGAAGGTTATGTTTTTATGTTTTCCTGTATAAGTGTTTTTGAATTCATAAAGGTGTTTGTGCGGAAGGCTGGCGGTCTTTTTCCAAAAGCTGGCGATGTTTCCCCGGAAGGCGGCGGTCTTTTCCCTGACCTTTCGTTTTGCGTGGAAAAAAACATAAGGGAATATTTCCTCTTCTGTGGTGTTTCTTTTCCGGAAGATGATGGTTATGGAGCAATCGGACGTGGTTTGGATGCGGAATCCTGCATTATATTGCAGGATTTTTTGTTTTGTGCACTGATATGGCCTGCAGTTCTGATATAAATTTCTGCATTATATTGCAGGATTTTTTGTTTTGTGCACTGATATGGCCTGCAGTTCTGATATAAATTTCTGCATTATATTGCAGGATTTTTTGTTTTGTTTACTGTCATAGTCTGTAGTTCGGTTATGAATTTCTGCATTATATTGCAGGATTTTTTGTTTTGTTCACTGTCATAGTCTGCAGTTCGGTTATGAATTTCTGCATTATATTGCAGGATTTTTTGTTTTGTTCACTGTCATAGTCTGCAGTTTGGGCATAAATTTCTGCATTATATTGCAGGATTCTTTTCTCTTTTTCCGCTCTTTTGGAACCTTGAAAACTCCGTTTTTTCCCTTTTTCGCATCGCTTTGGGATGATTCTGTCTTTCTGTCATAGGTCGTTTTCCGTATTTTTTCCTGGCATTTTCCGGTTCTCTCTGTTATAATATATATAATAATGTATACCGGATTTCTCCCTTCAGGGTTTCCTTGAAAAAAATGCATCCCGTAACGCACTGTTTTACAAGGTATTTTAACCAGAGTGTGAAAAAAGTCAGAAAAAAAGTCTGCGTGATACTTGCAGGACCGGAAAAAGTGCGTACCTTTGCAACCGCTTTCGAGAGGGAAAGACGTTAAGAACAGTGACATGCTGAAGCATAGTGCAAGTGTCGGAGTGACTCCAGCTAGCTGCGCCGAGTATCTTACCTTACACAGTGTAAGGGAGCGAGAAAGGGTAAGCCTGGTCATCCGGACCGCCTGAAAAACTTTTTTGAAAAAAACTTCGAAAAAATTTGGCGGTTTAAAATAAACCTCTTAACTTTGCAAACGCTTTCGACAACAAAACGAAAGTAGAAAACGAAAAGAAATAGTTCTTTGAAAGACTTTAGATAAACAAACAAGATGTAGTACAAGAAACGTCTTATATATAATGTATAGGAC
>NZ_JABSOE010000068.1 GCF_013618865.1 Phocaeicola faecicola | reverse complement strand
CCTGATTGGTAGTAAGAGTGAAGAAAAAACAGTTTTTCATCTTCACGATAAAGCTTTCGTTTTGAAGTCATAATAGTAACACATTTATTAGTTTGTAAATGTGTCTACCTATATCAGGATAAGACATTATACAAAAACAGAGAGTTTTATGTGTGTACTTGATACATACTACTTGTGATTATTGAAGCATCAATGATACAAATTTTATTTGATATATTACTAAAAAGTATTTAATATGAAGTCTATTATATTTATTTTTTTTATTGTTTTTGTGGTGGGATGCAACTCCCATGAAAATCTCGTTTCTGTAAGACAAGTACAAAACGATAGTCCTGTGATATTGAGGATAAGAAAAGACAGAACGGCTATTCATAGCTTATTATATCCTATAGCATTTGAATTTAAGAAAAATGGTAATAGAGAAATTTCTTATGGTGAAAATTCTTATTTTGCCAAGAATGAAAATATATGTCCGGGAACAGCGGGATGCTATCTACGGGTGGATGATAATGATAGATATCTGACTTATTCTTATAGAAAGTTTGACGGAAAAATAAAATATGTTATTGACAAAAATGATACAATAAAAGAATTTATGTCCGTATATTACAAAAAAATGATTAATGAAAATAAAGATACTATTCATGTTTCTTTAAAAGAATTCAATAACCATTTTAAATATATTATTGATAATTTCTTCGAGGGAGATTCTATCTATCTGCATTTTCATGATCATAAAAGATGGATTGATGTTCCTTTGAGAGTTTCTTTCAATTGATGACCCATGCAACTTATGGGTGTGGGCTGGCACGTAAAAGAACAAGAGACAAACGTGGAGCCTGCGAGGACTGGATGAAAAGTAGCGAATTGGGATGTGTACAGGCAAATATCCTGCTGCCGCTGTGTGATGAATATATGAAGGAAAGGACAGATTCCCTGAAAAGACAAAATGAGGGGAAAGAACAGTCAGAGTAATAACGTCTTAAAAAGTAACGTAATATGAACAAACATCCATTCATACCCGCTCCGGCAGCCGTTGCCCTATGCTTCGGACTGCTTTGCCTGTCCGCACTCAGCTCGTGTACAGGGTGCAGCTACAACCACGAAAAGGCAATGGGAAGCATAGGTAACATTTTGGGAAAAGTAGATACACTGATGAAAAAAACAGACCGATTTTTGGAAGAACATCTGCCGGAAGAACCGCCTATAGACTACGAAAAAGAGGGGGTGAACAGGAAGCACTTGTTTGTATTTACAGATACGACAATGACCTACAACGGCAAGCCGTTCATGCCGGGAATGTCAATAGGAGAACTGTGTGAGATATTCGGAAATTACGAGCGTCTTGCGGAACCCGGAATATTTATATGGGATTCGATGGGAATCATTATGGTATCACAAGATAAAAGTGGAAAAGACAGTGCCCCTGTAAGCGGAATAATGATTAACTGGAATATAGAATTAGATGATTTTCTATCCGAAGAAAACCTAAAATGGCTAAAGAACCGCTGCCCACATCAGTATTTTACGGGTAAAATAGTTGTCGGTGGAGCAGTTTTGGGCAGAGGTATGCACATGGATGATTTTCTGAAAAAAACAAATCTGAAATTCGATAACAATCCGTTCCCTCTGCTTTATTACTGTGACTTGTATGACTGGGACTACACCAAAGCGCCTATACACCGCAGAGAAGAATATTATACCTATTGTATCAAGAAGTCTGATGACGGTAATGATATCTCACATTTTGATATTGACATTAACTCACGAGGTTTTGGTGACCCACCGTACGAAGGTCCTGAATATGAAAAGTACATAAACCACCCTGATTAAAACATAGTTATCATGAAAACACGAATCAACCTCTCAGTCTATCTTATAGTATTGTTCTTCACGCTAACAGCCTGTGGTGAAAGAACGGACGGTCTGTATGGCACACGCTACAGCCGCTCGGAACTGGAAGAAATGGGGGTAAACACCGAGCATCTGTTTATTTTCGACGGTGATAAAATAACTTATAACGGCAAAGAGTTCTGGCCGGGAATGAGTATTGAAGAGGTGACGGAGATCTTCGGTGAACCTTATACACGTACGTATAAAGGAAAGGCTTTCTTTCATGAGTATATAACTTACTTCTGGGATGACTGGGGAGTAATGGTCAGTACTCAATTGAGAGATAGTATTCAAACAGTGATGATGGTGGATATTCGCTGGAATTTGACAGTTGGCAAAGCACTGGAACTTGCAAATAGTGATAACTTGCGAGATTTAGTAAAAAGTATGAAGGAAGACAATCCCAAGACTTATTTTAAAGGCAATATTCTAGTTGGTGGCGTGCCATTGGGAAGGATGACAAATGTAAAGAAGGATTTTATGGAAGAAAATGAACTCATTTTTTTTCAACGGCATAGAGGAGATCGGATAGTAGAACATAGGGTTTTGCATTCTTACGATTATACAAAACTTAAAAATTTCAAGAAAGAGGATCGTTATATGTTTTACTATACTATTTTGATGTCTACGGATTTTACAAAAACAGAAAGTTTTATGTGTATACTTAATAAGTACTACCTGTAACTTTAGCTGGCGGAATTGAATGGATAAAAGATTTATATAGGTGTAACAGTTTATCTGAAGAACGAATGTAGCAAAAAATTAAAGTATGCATATTGCTGACTGTTGCAGGGCTATCGGGCAGCAATAGAAAAATCGTGGATTCAAGTCCAAGTAATAACACAGGAAGAATTATATGCCCAATGCTGCGTGGCTTACCTGATGAATGTAACAGCTCATTCCTCCACTGTTTCCCTTTTCATCTGTCACTTTTCGCAGATAGATTCTCTGATAACCTTGATCTCTCCGTTCATTTTTGTCCCATTCTCAACGCTGACAGCCCGATTTTTTGACAGATAATCCTTTCTGGGCAGTTTCTACAGTTCAAACTTGTGCAGAGAGATAATACTTCGTGTTGAGTTGTATATTGCATAAAGGTGTGCGTTTTTACCACTCTGGTCAAATAAAACATTCCTTTTTGGGCGTGATTGGGTTGTGGCTTACCTTTCATGAACAGAAATCCGTAAATATTATCAGGAATCGTAAAAGATATCTGTTCTACACTTGCTAAATTTGTGAATATCAGCAAAAAATAAAACGGATATGTCGAAAATGAAACCTGAAATGACAAACAAAGCCTTGCATAGAAAGATAGCGTTTTCCTTTGCTTTTTTTGTATTGGTAATAGTCTGTATGGCAGGGATAGTGTTCATTGAGCGAAAGCGTCTGATGGAAATAGAAGAAAACACATCAGCTGCACGCAAGACCCATTGGGATATTTATTATGCACATCAATATATTACGCGCCTTGCCATGTTAGGTGAAACAGTAGCCGGATGGAACTGTTCGGATTATGACGACTATCACAAGACAACTCTTCTGGTTGACAGTATTCTTCATGAAATTAGCAAGGGAAATCCTTCCTGTGTTCCTTCAGAGCAGATAGATTCGTTACGAACCTTGCTTCACACCAAAGAGTTGCATATGTACTTGCTTATGAGAGCCTTCCATAGACTGTCTAAATCAGACAGCCTTTTGATAACCGGACTACAGACAATCAATAGCCATGCAATTGACGGCTTGGTACAAAACGGGAAATCCGGTTTGTTTCCAATGCCGCAGATTATGGAACTTAAATTTCTGAACGAGGATCTTATTAGGACTCAGGAGAAAAGGATGTTTGATTTTGAGGACGGTTCCAGACGCATAAGTCAGGATAATACCAATATAAATGCCCGACTCTTGAATCTTATTGCTACCCTTGATTCGCAAGTACGAAAAGAATTCCGGAATAAAGAACGTAATCTTGATGAAATGAGACAGACCTCCATGAACTTGATTTCCATAATAATTGTAACAACCTGCCTGTTGCTGGTTCTTGCATATGTTTTGATTCAACGTGATGTCAGACAACGGATAGAAATCCAGAAGCGTCTCGAAGAGAGTCTTAAGCAAAACCGGATGTTGCTAAGTATGAGAGAGAAAGTGCTGCTTACCGTATCCCATGATATAAGAGGTCCGCTCAATACAATTACGGGGAGTGCTGAATTGGCTCAAAATACACGAAACAGGAAGAAACGAAACTGTTACATCACTAATATTCTTGACACGTCACGACACATACTCAAGCTGGTAAACAATCTTCTTGATTTGTCAAGACTTAACCAATCAAAAGAAACACCCAACCTGGTTCCATTCCATCTGGAGGAATTGTTGCAACGCATTGTTTCGCTTTATTCACAGGAAACGAATAAAAAGGGACTTCTTTTCAGGTATTCTTTTGATAACTTGCCGACAGCTGTCCTGAATGATCCGGACAGGATTGAACAGATACTTGACAATCTGATATCGAACGCCATCAAATTCACTCCAGACGGAACCGTTTGCTTACAGGCTTCATACCATCAAGGAATATTGTTGCTACGTGTGCAGGATACCGGTATAGGCATGAATCAGCTTACAATAAGACGGGTGTTTAATCCTTTTGAGAAGGCGGCTCCACATATATCGGCTGAAGGATTCGGACTGGGTCTTTCCATTGTCAAAGGGATTGTCAATTTACTCGGAGGAAAAATATCTGTTTCGAGTACGGAAGGGATAGGAAGTTGCTTCGAAGTGTCCATCCCTATGTCGGAAACGAATTTAAACGAGGAAATTCCTTCTCCCGTTAGGACGTTTTCAGGAATACTCCCGAAAAGAGTAATTGCCATAGATGATGATCCGCTACAGCTTGCAGTGATGAAGGAAATGCTTGAACGCAACGGGGTGGATTGTATCACATGCTCTACAGCAAAAGATGTGGTCAAGGCTATGCGGGAGAAAGATTATGATTTGCTGCTTTCTGACATTCAGATGATAGGCACCAGTGGTTTTGAACTGCTTGATCTTTTACGCAACTCGACTGTCGGAAACTCTCGTACAATACCCGTTGTAGCCATGACTGCGCGTGGTGACCGGGGAAATGAAGTTTTTCTAAAAGCCGGATTCGCAGCCTGTATCTACAAACCGTTCTCATCTTCGGAGTTAATCAGCCTGCTTTCAACCATAACAACATCTCTTCCTGTTGAAAGAAAGAGGATAGATTTCAGTGCGATGTTATCCGAGGTCAGCGATAAGAAAAGGCTGCTTGACTCTTTCATTAGCCAGTCAGAGAAGGATAAAAGGGAACTTGATATGGCATTGAAACTCAAAGACCGAAAAAAATTACGGGAAATCACTCATCGTATGCAGCCGATGTGGGAACTGTTACGGATGAAGGAGCTCTTGTCTGCCTATCGGGTCCTGCTGAGAGACTCTACTACAAATGATGATGCTATACAGAAATATACACAGCAAATCATTGAGTGCACCGGCGTATTGATAATAGAGGCTGAAAACGAAATAAAAAGACTGACAAATGAAACGGAAAATACTGATAGTTGAAGATAACATAAGTTTGTCGCAGATGCAGAAAGACTGGTTTGCACAAGCAGGTTATGATGTGGTAACAGCCATGAACGAACCGATAGCACGCTCGTTGATACGTAAGACTGCATTTGATTTGATTCTTTCGGATGTGCGTCTGCCGGAAGGGGACGGTATCTCCCTGCTGGAATGGCTCCGCAAGGAAAAGAAGAAAATCCCATTCATCATCACAACCGAATATGTATCGGTTCCGGATGTGGTACGTACCATCAAAATGGGTGCGATAGACTATCTGCCCAAACCGGTACACAGGGAACATCTGCTGGAATTGGCAGAAGATGTGTTCCAGCCTATGGTCACTGTACGGGAGAAGGAGAAGGTTCTGTTTCATCGGACAAGCCCGAAAATTCTGAAGGTAGAGAAGTACTCAAGACTGGTGGCTCCGTCAGAAATGGCTGTAATGATACTCGGTGCCAACGGAACCGGCAAGGAATCGGTGGCACAGTATATTCATCAGGGCAGTGAACGCCGGCATATGCCGTTCGTGGCGGTGAATTGCGGAGCATTGCCCCGTGAACTGGCGGCTTCGCTTCTCTTCGGACATGAGAAAGGGGCATTTACCGGTGCCGATACCGCCAAGGTTGGTTACTTCGACATGGCGAAAGGCGGGACATTGTTTTTGGATGAGATCGGAACAATGTCCTATGAAATTCAATCCATGCTTCTCCGTGTGTTGCAGGAAAGTACCTATATGCCAATCGGCAGCAGCAAGGAACGGGTAGCGGATGTGCGGATAGTCTCTGCCACAAACGAGGATTTGCAGCAGGCTATCAAACAGGGGCGGTTCAGAGAAGATCTCTATCACCGTTTGAACGAGTTTGAGATTCGCCAGCCCTCGTTGAGTGAATGCCCGGAGGACATTCTCCCCTTGGCCGAGTTTTTCCGTGAACGCTATTCAAAGGAGTTGAAACGCGAAACAAACGGTTTTTCCGATGATGCCAGGCGCAGGATGCTTAACTATCCGTGGCCGGGCAATGTGCGTGAACTGCTAAACCGGGTGAAACGCTCCGTGCTTGTTTCGGAATCACCGGTATTGGAAATGGAAGGGTTGGATACAGAAATCCATCAGCATGATAATGAATCAACTGCCACACCTGCTATCCGCCCACTAAAGGACGAAGCGCAGGAGAAAATGAACATCATCAATGCCCTTAAAGCCTGCAACGGACACCGGGAACAGGCGGCAGCGATGCTCAAGATCAATCCGGCAACGCTGTACAGAAAGATGAAAAAATACGGGATGAATTAAAAAATGATGTCCGTAGCTAATGCAAATCTCGCTGAATATGTGTACATTTGCAAGTAAATAGAGAAAAAGCGGCATATCGTCTGGGAGACGGTTGCCGATTGTATATAACATAAGACCGCAAGGCGTTTCTAATGGGAATCTGGAAAATTAACATTAACAGGAACTATTGCGTGATTGCTTATGCTATGCCTACGCATAGCGTGCATTCACCTATTCCTGTTAAGGCATTCCAGAGCCTCCATTAGAAGTAGTGTGTTTGCACGCTTCTTTTTTGGAACGGCTACCGGTCCGGATTTAAAACAGGATTTATATGTCAAAAATCCAAGCAGTAACGGTAATGACGCTGGACGGTTTCCTGCCGGAACCTGACAACGTGCTGACGCAATGGGTAATGAACCATAGAAAAGGGTTTGTTCATTGGCGGGAACACTGCAATGCCTGGATTCTACCTCACTCCATTCTGGATCTGCTCTGCGAGAAAGACCACAAAAACGCTTCTTTTACCTATCTGGCAGAAGTTCATGATACAGAATCCCTTGAACTTCTGCGGGGACTTTTCCACTACAATCTTGTGGATGAATTTATAGTTTATCTATTTCCTTATTCTATGGGAAAGGGACATTCCGTACAGAACATTCTTCCTTCCCGGCAGTGGCAGTTGCATAAAGCCGTTGCTTTTTCCAACGGTATCTGCCGCCTGATTTACCGCAATCCTTGCAGGATGTAACTTGCATTTTGCGAGATTTCTTGCATTCTGCAAGGTTTTATTTCCATCATTTCTTTTCTCTGATAAATTTTATTTCGCTGTATTTCAATGGAATATCGATGCCATTCCATGAAATATGGTGCCATTGGCATGCCGTTAGCTCTATATCATGATATAACCTGTTGCGCGACAAGGTGTAATCACCCGATTATTTACACTCAAAGACAGACCGTATTATGATACAGATAGACCGTGAAACCTTCCAGATGATGATCCATCAGATCATGGAACGGTTCGACAAGATTGAAGACAGACTGAACCGCATGAACCGCCAGACTTCCGCTCTTGACGGCGACAAGCTGCTGGACAATCAGGACATGTGCGAGCTGCTCGGCATAACCAAGCGCACCCTCGCACGGTACCGCCAGAAGAAACTCGTGGCGTATTACATGATTGACGGGCGTACCTATTACAAGTCTTCTGAGGTAGAGGCATTCCTCAACCAGAAGGGGAAACGTATGCCGGCAAGACTGAAAAACCAGGTGGAATAATTAAACTGAAAAGAATATGGAACTTGTATGTATTGACAAACAGACTTTTGAAGAGCTGCGTATCCGCTTCTGCAAATTTGAGGAACGGATGACACACATTTGCCGACCGGTAGAGGACCTCGGTCTGAAAAACTGGCTGGACAACCAGGAAGTGTGCGATGTGCTCCGCATCAACAAAAAGACTCTTCAGGCATATCGGGCCAAAGGGATACTTCCCTTCAGCCGTATAAAGAACAAGCTCTTCTACAAGCCGGAAGATATACAGAGACTGTTGGATTTGAGTTATCACCCTTTAATAAAGAGTAGATTATGAGCTATCATTTCATAGACAAGAAAGACCCGCACATTGATGTGATGTTTCAGGGATTGGAGAAATTGGAGAAGATGCTTTCAGTATTAGAGGAAATCCCGAGAACGCTCTTCAACGGTGAACGCTTCCTTACGGATGAGGAGCTTTCCAATGTCCTGCGGGTGAGCAGACGCACATTGCAGGAATACCGTACATCCGGTGTAATCCCTTACTACCTGGTACAGGGAAAGGCTCTCTATAAAGAGTCCGACATTATGAAAATACTGGACGATGCCTATAAGCGGTGCCGGGAAGAACAACGCTGGGTATAGCTGGCATCATTAAAGTCAGAACGGAGAAACGACCTGCCGGGTTGCGGTTGTTTCTCCGTTCTCCTTTTCATACGACTTACGATTTCCGTTTCCGTTTTTTCTTTGTCGTGAAATCCTCTTCACATAATTCTATTCTGTTACCGAATCCGGTGGCTCTCAAGCGTTTCATATCCTCGTCCACTTTTGTGTCCGTAACCTGCGCGTAAATTTGCGTGGTGGAAATGGAGGTATGTCCCATCATACGGCTTACCGTCTCTATCGGGACACCCAACGAGAGAGTGATGTGGGTTCCGTAATTATGCCGGGCCTGGTGGAAGGTCAAATCAAATCCATAGGCCTTTCCCAATTCTTTTGTCAGCATGATAAAATAACAGCGTCCGTAAATGTTGAACACCTTGTCCCCGGTTCTTTGGCTACGGTACTTCTCTATGATTTGGAGAGGAATATCCAGCAGACGCACAGAGGAAAGCGTATCGGTCTTTTGGCGGTAGATATGAATCCACCAAGTGCCGTCGTCTGCCTGCGTAATATCATTTACTGACAACTTCTTCAAATCCGCATATGCCAGTCCGGTAAAAGTCGAAAAGATGAACATATCCCTCACGAATTGTAATTGCGGCTTCTCTACGGGAGTAGTCATCAATGTCTTGAGGTCCTCCAGCTTCATGTGGCGGCTTCTTCTTTTGGGGAGTTCGGGGTGCAGACGGCAGTATGGGTCCCGTCTCAACGTGCCCTGGCTGACAGCCCGCACCGTGAGTTTTTTCAAGCGGTACAGATGCTCATGCACGCTTTTGGGCTTCAGATTGCGGTCGGTGCGCAGGAAAACTTCAAAATCGTCATAGAACACCCTGTCAAGACTTCGCAACGTGACATCTTCCATACCCTTCTTTTCCCGTACAAATGCGGAAAGATGTTTGTATGAACGCTGATAGGACTCGTATGTCTCCCGTATGCGGTCTATCCCGACACGTTTCTTGAATTCCTCATTATGCTCCCTGAAGAGAGCCAGCAGGGTAAGCGGCTTCTGTCCGATACCTTTGACTGCATTCTTGACCAGTTCTGCCGTGATGAAACCCAGGCTGTTCTTTATCCGATCATAATGTCCGGCTATCTCGCTTGTCAGGTGATCTATGGCGCGGTTCACAGTAACGGCATTCTCGCTTCGTCCATCTGCACGCCCTTTCTCCGGATTCCAGATAGCCGGATTGACAGATACTTTGGTACCTATCTGAGCCCATTCGGCATCGATGCTCACCTTGCACAACAACTGGCACATCCCGTCCTTGCGTATTTTTGTACGGTTGATATAAAACAGCACGGCAAATGTGCTGCGGCGTTTGGTATTCTGTTTCTCAATATTCTGTTTCATATACTTTCCATTTAAGGGTTTATTAAATGACGACAGAAAAGCGTTCTGAAATTTTCCGGTTCAGTGCCTTTGTATCGGCATCTATCTTGTCATCGGTTACTTTCGCATAAATTTGGGTGGTTTCTATCTGGCTGTGTCCGAGCATTTTGCTGACTGTTTCAAGGGGTACGCCATGGGAAAGTGTTATTTCCGTAGCGTATGTATGACGGGCCACATGAAAGACCAACGGACGGTTTATGTGGCAGATTTGCGCAATCTCTTTTAAATAATGGTTCAGCATGGAATTGCAGTACATCGGCAGCAACTTGTCATCGGGAGCAGTGTCGCTGTACTTCTTCAGAATCTGTAGCGGCAAATCAAGCAGCGGAATCTCAAATTCTATTTTGGTTTTCTGTCTGGCACTTTTTATCCACCATGTCCCATCTTCTGCTGAACATAGGTTGCTTTTGGTCAGCAGACACATATCTCTATATGAAATCCCGGTAAAACAGGAAAACAAAAATATATCACGGACATGATATAATGTCTGTCTGTGAAGCGGAGTGGTCATGATTCTGTGTAACTCTTCTGCCGTGAGATATTTCTGTACGGCTTTAGGACGCACCGGCTCGTATCCCAAAAACGGACTGGCGGTAATGATACCGTCAGCGATGGCTTCGCCGACAATCGTTTTCAGTTGTACGGTCAGATTGATGATTGTTCCGGGGGCGAGATTGCGTTCTGTCCGAAGGTACAAATCATACTTGTCAATAAAGGAACGGTCCAGCGCAGAGAACGGGATATCGGAAAGTTTGTATTTTGCCTGCAAGAATCTTTCGATATGGTTGTAGGCATTCCGGTAAGCACGCAGACTTCCTATGGTGCGGTTTACTCCCACACGCTTTTCAAAACAATTGATAAATCGTCTGAAGTAGCCCAAAAGAGTTTCCTGTCCGCTGGCCATTCCAAGCAGAATACTTTTTACCTCTTCTGCTGTCACACCGTCACGTACAGCCGACAGTTCTGAGTAGATACTTAAAGCCATCGCACGAATCTCGTCCAAACGGTTGTTTATTTCCTTTGCCGCCACACTCTTGCCGGATGCACGTCCGGAAGTCCAGCGCGACTGTGACACTTTCATTTTCACACTGAATGCCGCTTCCGAGTATTTTCCGACACTTAACTTAGCCATTACAGGGCAGTTTCCGTCAACATCCGCCTCGCTCTTTTTCAGGTAGAACGATACCTTTACATTTGCCTGATTCATAACTAATTCCTTTGTTTGCAAAATTATTATATAGCGAGCAAATGAATGGCATGAAAAATATAGCAGAACGGAGAATAAGGTCCTTCGCCTAACAAACAAACCCTGTCTTTTTTTCTAATATGGAAAAATATGACTAAGTTTGCATGATAGACATAGCAAGAAACATCGTTCCATGCAGTGATAAACAGGATATGAAAAGTAGAAATGGAAGCTATTTCCAACCCTCTTTTTCAATCCGGAAAAGGCAACGGATAAGTAGCGATTTGTTTTCCTAACTCCCTCAAAAACGGTCAAAAACCACAATTGGAAGAATCTGGAACAAAGCTACATATTTCTATAGTTCTCAAACACTTTGCACTATTTTCTCAAAAGTTATCCGTATGTGGGCGAGTTTCACTATATTTGTTTAATAAATAACCCATTAAGGAGAGTTTTGCCTATGCGCTGCGGGAAGAACTTTTTCAAGTTTTCTAGATGCCAGTCAAAAGTCCGACCCCATTCTGTATATCACTGGATACTTTTGCTGCTGATTCTCTCCCTGGCTCCCCGTCAGGCCATGCCTTCCGGTGCCACCATCACCGCAGACTCCATTACCCGTTTCATTCATTTCAGTACACAGCAGGGACTGGCATCCGACAAAGTACTGAACATCCTTCAGGACCGCTACGGATTCATATGGCTGGCAACCGATTTCGGCCTTTCCCGATACGACGGCACTGCATTCCGCAATTACTTTCATACAGAAACCGATACCTGCAGCCTTTCCGACAATACAGTGACTGCCTTGTGCGAGGATGCAGAAGGAACCCTCTGGGTGGGTACCCGCAACGGACTGAACCGCTACGACCGGGCGACGGCCACCTTCAGGCGATATACCACCCGCAACGGACTGAAAAACAATTTTGTCAAGGCTCTGCATGCCGACAAAGAAGGCAATGTCTGGATAGAGACCGACCAGGGATATCTGACACAGTTCAACCGCCCGAAGGCACAGTGGAATACCTATCCGCATCCTGCCGGAATAGCCGAAGGAAACTACTATTACTGGCACATCTACGAAGACCGGAAGCAGAATTTATGGATTGGAGGAAGAACCTTGCAAGGCATCGTATTTTCCAAGAAAACCCATCAGGCTGTAACCCGCCCCACCTGGTCTGACAAGGGAATCGCACTGGAGTCCGCTTTTTTTACCGAGACTCCGGACGGCAGCCTGCTTTCCTCCTCCGCTGGATCCATACAACGCTACGACCCGCATCAGGAAAAGTTCGTTCATTGCCACTCCATCCCTTTCGAAGCAACCTGTGGGGTAACCGACCGGCAAGGGAATATCTGGATAGGCAGGTACGGGGGACTGGTGCGCTGGAGTTATCCTGAAGACAGTTTCACACTGTTTACTAACTCCAGCAACCGCCTTTCCGACCTCTCCTCCAACCACATTCTCTGCCTGCACGCTACACAGGACGGATGCGTATGGATAGGAACCGACAAGGGAGCCTACCTGTACAGTCCACATCAGAACCTGTTCCGGTTTTATCCCGGATACGATGTGTCTGCACTCATGGAAGACCGGGACCGGAATTTATGGGTAGGTACGGAAAATGACGGCAGTTATGTATTCAACTGGGAAAAGGGAAGCGTATCGCATTTCAATTACCGACTGATGACCAAGGACATCGATCCTTCCACCTTTCACCGCGAAAAAGAGACCCTCCGCCAATACATCCGCCATGAAGCCATCTACAGCAATCCGCCGCTTCCGGAAGAGATTGTAGAGGATTATGCAGCCTACCGGAAAGCCGACCTGCACTTCCGGTATCCGGAAGAGAACCGGGTAACGGCCCTGTATCAGGACCGGAACGGAATGATTTATGTCGGATTATGGAACCATGTGGGTTTCAACGTATATGATCCCCGGCACCACACCTGGAAACGGTATGCCCTATGGAGCAAGAAACCCGACTACCATTACCCGCGGTTGTGGCTGGGCAATCCGTTCGGGGCCAACTGGTACAACGGTTTTCTGGAAGACCGGAAGGGACGGTTGTGGTGTGCCACCTGGGAAGCCTTCGGGCTGAACCTGTTCAACCGGGAGAAGGGAAGGTTTGATTTCAAGCATTATTTCCCCAATAACGTGCCTTCTTTCCCGCACGGAAAGATTGAACAGATTTTCTATGATCCGGTACGCAAGCAATATCTCATGAACGGAAGACTGAATTTTCTGGGAGCTTACGACTGTCGTGAAAAACGCTTCTATCAGTTTGGCGAACAGTTTCCGGCCGATTATCCCAACCGGGACCTGGTAGAGGGATATTACCAGTACAGCAAGACCAGCGTCTTTTCGCTGCCGTATGAATTCGACTGCCAGTCCATACAGACCGACGGGAAAGACAAACTCTTTCTGGCCAGTCCGCAGCAGATAATATACATGGATTTGACCGACCACCGGACTTACCCAGTCTGTGACCTTTCCGGAGGTTCCGCTTTTGCATGGACGGTATCAGACGACGGGAGCGTCCTCCTTGTCCATTCCGGCAAAGGCTTCTTCACCATCAACACCAATACCCTGAAGCAGCAGAAAGCCGCAGTTCCGGAAATCAACTGCACGGACAAAGGCATTGCCTGCGATGCAGGTATCCGGAAACTGCTGTACCGGAGCCATCGGGAATTATGGGCAGCCACGGACAAGATGCTGTGGCGACTCGCCCCACAAGGAGAATGGGTTCCGATGCTTCCTGACCCGCAGGAAGTCAGCAGCCTGGCCAAAGCCCCGGAAGGCAGGCTCTATGCAGGCACTTCAAAAGGACTGTACATATTCGGCGGCGACCGCATCCTCGGTCATTATCCATTCTCAGAAACCGACCATGACGGTATTCCCGGCAATCAGATCAGGAACATATATCCTACCGGAAACTATACCTGCTGGATAGCCACCAACCAGGGGCTGGTACAACTGAAAACCGGACAAAAACAAGTCTACAGGCAGCAGCCCGACAAACCATATGGTTTGCTGAGCAATGACATCACAGTGATTGCCCCGGGCCCCGACCAACAGTTGTGGGTAGGCACCGACCGGGGACTCTGTCTGTTCAATCCTAAATCGCAACGATTTACCGACATGAGCCGCCCCGGCAACGACTGTCTGACCTCCCGTCTGGCCAGTTGCCTGGCAGCCGACAGTCGAGGCGATATCTGGATCGGCACCAGCGAAAACGGCCTCAACCGTCTTTCCCTTGAAGCCGATACCCTTACCCATTTCTATCACGAAGCATGGAACCCATTCAGTCTGCCCGACAACGAGATTACCTCCATCTGTTGCGGCAACCACGGAGAAGTCTGGGTCGGCACTCCCCGGGGAGCCGCCCGATACCTCAGAAAACTGGCACAGTTCCGGCCTTATGGAACGACGGCCCAGTACCAGATCAGAGGAATACAGGACGACCGGCAATCGCAGTTGTGGATGAGCACCCACAACGGACTGCTGCTGGTAGATTCCTGCGGCACGATTATACGGAAATTCTATGATTATCACGGACTGCCGCACAACAACCTCTCTCGGGCCATCTGCCGCCTGCAGGATGGCAGCATTGCCGTAGGATGCGATTACGGCTTCAGTCTTTTCCAGCCGGAAGCACTGAAGAAGGATTTTCCGGCTCCCCAACTGCTGCTGTCCAGTATGAAAGTCAACGGAGAGCGCTACCCGGCCGACATCAACGGAACCCGGAAACTGGCACTCAAGGCTAAAGAAAACTCTTTTGCCGTTCACTTCTCGGGAGCAGCCTACGAGTTCAGTCCTTACCTGAAATACCGGTACCGCCTGCTTCCCCTCGACAAGGGATGGAACTATACACAGCCCCCCTACCTTGCCGCTCAGTATACCCGGCTGCCGGCAGGAAATTACCGGCTTGAGATAGAAGTCTCCAACGCATTCGGAGAATGGAACGGGCACCCCCTGACGCTGGCCCTCCATATCGCTACGCCCTGGTACCGCTCCTGGTGGTTCATCAGTCTGTCTACCAGTGCCATTCTACTGGGCATATGGGGCATCATCCGCTTCCGGGAACGACAGTTGCGGAAAAGAAACGAAGACCTGGAAAAACAGGTGGAAGAACGGACCGAAAAACTGTATCTGATGATGGAAAACAAAAACAAGTTTTTCAACATCGTATCGCACGACCTGAAGAGCCCGTTGAGCCACCTGAACCTGCTTTCAGAGGGATTGCTGGAAGAGTTCGGCCAACTGGACGAGGAGGAGAAAATCAGGAAAATCCAACTGATTCATCAGGTATCTTCCCAGGGAAAGGCCCTGCTGGACAACCTCCAGTTCTGGGTGCTTTCTCAAAAGGATATCATCCGGCCGGCTTTCCGCCCTACCCGCCTGAACGACGAGATTGCAGCCGTACTGCAACTGCTGGATCCTCACATCCGGCAGAAGGCACTCACGGTCAGCGTACCCGACCAACCGGTGGAAGTCTATACCGACAAAAACATGCTTTCCACCATTCTGAGGAACCTTATCAACAATGCCATCAAATATTCCTACCCCGGAGGAAGCATCCACATCCGGGTACAGGAAACTCCCCAGAGCTGGAAGGTCAGCGTGGAAGACCACGGAACCGGCATGCCTCCCGAACGCGTCGACAAACTGTTCCAGACCGGCACCAAAGTCTCCTGCCGCGGAACGGCCCAGGAAAGCGGAACCGGGCTAGGACTGCTCATTGTCAAAGAATTCATCAACCGCCTGGGGGAAACCATCCAGGTAAAAAGCATAGAAGGAAAAGGAAGTATATTTACATTTACATTACAAAAAACACTTCAATATGATCAAAGTATTTATTGTTGACGACTCCGAGATTCATCTGGAAGGAATGAAAAGTATCCTGAAACAGGCAGATACCATACAAATAACCGCTGCGGCCCGGCAGCCGGAAGAGGCCAGACAGATATTGCAGAAAGAAAGCTTCGACCTGGCCATAGTAGACATCAGCCTGGCCGAGGAAGCCGACGGACTGGACCTGGCCCAGTTCATCAAGGCGCACTATCCGCACCTGCCCGTCCTCATTCTTTCCCATTATAAGAACATATCCTACATCATCCGGGCCCTGCGGCTTCAGTTGAACGGATACCTGGCCAAGGATACCCCGGCGGTGGAACTGATCGGAGCCATACAGGCCGTGGCACAGGGCAAGGGATTTTATTTCGGAAACACCATCCCCTACAACGAAATCATACAGGCTTTCGGCAGCGAAGCCAACCTCCGCAAGCGGAAGCCCTACGAACTGAGCAACCGGGAAATGGAGGTCGTACAGCTCCTCGCCAACGGCTGTACCAGCAAGGAAATCGGCTGCCAGCTGAACATCGACCCCAATACCGTAGAGACCTACAAAGACCGCATAAAGAGCAAACTCGACTGCAAGTCGGCGCTTGAAATCGTCGTCTTTGCCTACAAGAACAAACTGGTACTCTGACAACCAGCCTCTGCCAACGGTACACCTTCGGTGAGCAGCACGCATTTTTAATAAAAATAACACAGGCCGACGAAAATAGCGGCGATAGATTACACTACATCATTTTTTTTCTTAACTTTGCGCTGCAACCGAGCAAACAAAAAAGAAACAACTTTAAACAAAAAATATTTGAGATTATGATGACTATTGACAAATTCAACTTTGCCGGCAAAAAGGCAATCGTTCGCGTTGACTTCAACGTACCTTTGAACGAAGAAGGTAAAATTACTGACGACACTCGTATCCGTGGTGCGCTGCCTACTTTGAAAAAAGTATTGGCTGACGGTGGTGCGCTGATCATCATGTCACACATGGGTAAACCAAAAGGCAAAGTAAATGCTAAATATTCTTTGAGCCAGATTGTAGACGCAGTAGCTGCTGCTCTGGGTACTCCGGTTCAGTTCGCTCCTGACTGCGCTAAGGCTTCTGAAGCTGCTGCAGCTTTGAAACCGGGTGAAGTGCTGTTGCTGGAAAACCTGCGTTTCTATCCGGAAGAAGAAGGTAAGCCGGTAGGTATCGAAAAAGAAAATCCTGCTTACGAAGACGCTAAGAAAGCTATGAAAGCTTCTCAGAAAGAATTCGCTAAGACTTTGGCTTCTTACGCTGACTGCTATGTAATGGATGCATTCGGTACTGCTCACCGTAAACACGCTTCTACAGCTGTCATCGCTGACTACTTCGATGCAGACCACAAGATGTTGGGTTACCTGATGGAAAAAGAAGTTCAGGCTGTAGACAACGTATTGAAAGACATCAAACGTCCGTTCACTGCTATCATGGGTGGTTCTAAAGTTTCTACTAAGATCGGTATCATCGAAAACCTGATGGACAAAGTAGACAACCTGATCCTGTGCGGTGGTATGGCATTCACTTTCGCTAAGGCTAAAGGCGGTAAGATTGGTAACTCACTGGTAGAAGACGACAAACTGCAGTTGGCTTTGGATATCATCGAAAAAGCAAAAGCTAAAGGTGTAAACCTGGTATTGGGTTGCGACTGTATCGCTGCTGACAAGTTTGCAAACGACGCTAACACTCAGGTTTGCGACGACAGCAACATTCCTGACGGATGGATGGGTCTGGATGCAGGTCCTAAGACTCGCGAAGAATTCAAGAACGCTATCAAGGGTGCAAAGACTATCTTGTGGAACGGTCCTGCAGGTGTATTCGAAATGGATAACTTCGCTGCTGGTTCTAAGGCTATCGCTGACGCTATCGCAGAAGCAACTGCTGAAGGTGCATTCTCATTGATCGGTGGTGGTGACTCTGTAGCTTGTATCAACAAGTTTGGTATGGCTGACAAAGTTTCTTACATCTCTACTGGTGGTGGTGCATTGCTGGAAGCTATCGAAGGTAAGATCCTTCCGGGTATCGCAGCTATCCGTGGCGACAAATAAGAAAATTCATTTTTCAATCCATAAAAAAAGGAGGCGCAATCGCCTCCTTTTTTTGTATCTGTACTTCCGGAATTTTTTCCAGAGAGCTTACAGCAGAATTTCCGGAAGGGTCTTACGCTTCTTTTCCGGAACCGTCTCATCGGCCGGATACCCCAACGGAATGAGAACGACCGGCTCCAGATTGGCCGGCAAGTGCATGACCTCCCGACAACGGTCCACATCAAAATTGCATACCCAGCAAGTTCCCAGTCCCTGTTCGGCAGCTGCCAGACACAAATGCTCCACGGCAATGGCCACATCGATGTCCGCATGATCCTTTCCGTCAGCCTTCCGGTGCCAGGACACCTCGTGATCTGCACAGGCAACTATCATACAAGGTGCCGACTGTATCCACTCCCTCGGATAAGCTGTCTTCAGAGCTTCCAGCTGCTCCTTCTCCTGCACAATCGCGAACTTCCACGGCTGAAAATTCACTGCCGAAGGCGACAGGCGGACACACTCCATCACGTAGTCCAACTTCTCCTGTTCCACGGCACGCAATGCATAATTTCTCACCGAATAGCGCGATTTTACCAAATCCAAAAAACTCATACAAATTATCATGTTAAAAGTTAATACTCAGTTCCACACCCAGAATGTCCCGGTTCCGCCTGTCCGTATGCTGACGACAGTAATACAGGTCGAGCGAACAACCGGAACTCAGTTTACAATGCACCCCCGGACGGTAACGCATTTGGGCCACCGTAAAAAAATTCTCTTCACCGATGGGCTGGAACATTTCAATACCCACAAACGGAGAAACCCTCCAGCGCTTCCGTCCATACGAAAACTGCAACTTCGACCGGAGCAGGGTCTCCGCATCCCCGGCGATAAAGGTCTGCTGGAAGCGTTCCCGCCAGGTAACCCTGAAATCGGAAATGTCTACGGGCACCAGAAAACCGGCGTAATACCGGTGCCGGAACTCCCATTCCCCACCTCCCAGGTGACTGTAATGTACCTCATAAGCGCCTTCCACACTCAATGAAGGATAAAGTTTATACCGTCCCCCCACATTCAGGCGGATACGGTCGGCCACCCGGAACGACTCCCTGATCCGGAATCCGGTCATCCCGATCAGCTGAAACCGCTCGTTTACCGGATGAGTAAACTTCACGGTCGACCATCCGGCAAAGTCATGTTCACGGGCAAAGCCCTCCTGGCCTTTTCCCACCAGCAAAAGTATCCATATTCCAACTACAAGCCAAAACCTTCTTTCTATTTTCATATGCCTATTTTTTCTTCTTTCATTCCCCGTTAACCCCCTCTTTCTCGCTGCGATACCTTATTATATACTCCCATTATCATTCCATCTTCCCTGCCGGTCCTTCCATCCTCCTTATCTGCAGCAGTTTTCCTCCTGGAGAACAACGTCTTCTTACATCTATGACGACCGGCCACCTCAGTCCGCTTACAGAACAAAGGCCGCATTCAGGTAAAAATAGCACTCCTTACCCAGACTCTCCTCTTCCGGCAGCGTCACCCGTACGTTCGGAGCCAGCTTGACATACTTGCCCAAGCGGAACTCCGCTCCCACCAGGGCATTCATTCCATCCTGAGCCTTGTTCCAGGCATTGCGCGAATCGAGCCTGTCCCACCTTCCGAAAAGACTCACCTTGTCTCCCGTGCGGAAAGTCGCATACAGCGAGACACCGCTCGCATCCTGACCGTCGATGAAATCAGTATTCAGCTGATGATTGTATTCTCCTCCCACCGAAAGCCACCGGTTCTGATACCCCGCAAAAAACGCGAGGTTGGTAACTCCCTTCAACGCCTTTTCCGAAGCCTCATTGTATGAACCGTACAGACGCAGCACCACACTTTCCACCGGACGGAAGGTCATGCCCGCCCCATACTGAAGTCCCTTGCCTGTCTGCAGATTCTTATATCCTTCACCATTCGCCACAATGACATCCAGCAGCCACCAGTCGTTCACCGTATACGCCGCCGAGATACCCAGGTCGGCACTGCTGCCGAACTTATATTCATCCTGGAAAGACTTCATGACATACCGCTTGCCCCAGAAATCCTCCTGCGTCTTGAACTGAGTAGTACTGATCAGTCCCCCGTTCAGCTCCCATCCGTTTCGCTGCCAGGTTACCTGCGCATTCTTGATGAAGCCGATGCGATGATAATCATCCACCTGCCGAGACTGGCCGAAGTCCATTACCGCCTTGATTTCCAGTTCCGACGAAGCACGATACTCATAGCCGATATAAGCCCTGTCCAGGTCAAAGCCCCGTTCTCCGTTCACCCGTCCGAATCCCGAATAAAAATCGGAAAAAACCGTAATGATCACGTCTCCTTTTTTCTCTTCCGGATTCTCAGCCTTTGCCATGCAAAAACCACCCATGACCAGTGCGAGCGGCCATACTATTTTCTTAATCCATTCCATCATTCTCTTCCAAAACCGACAGTCTCTCGGTATAAAAACAGTTATTTATTCAGATTTTCTCCTCACTTTCGAATACCCTTTTTCAGTTGCCTGCGGTAACTATTCAAACCACTGCGGCATTTATAAAATCAGCGTCGATAATCATAAAAACAACGTCGTCATGCATGATTTCCAAATGCACAGGTAATGAAATCTTCCGTGTGAGGTTGTCTTTTCCTTAAAAGCAGTTAAAGATAATGATTAATTTACTGAAAAGCCTTCTTTTCTGCAGACAAAAATCACCGCAGGCGTAACCGGAACGTCATTTCTGCATTTTTTTTGCGCTTTCTGCATTTTTCGACTAGCCTGCCCGAATTCAGGACTATGCAGACACATGGAAAACTAAATGAAAAAAGAATGAGAAAAATTCTTACAAAATGATAAATATTATATACATACAATTTTCATTTTAAACATATAATATATTCATATTTAGCTATTTATTTAATATATTTGCAAGAAATAAAACAACATACATTAATACATAAACATCATTTATTTTATGAAAAACAATTTTTCAACTAAACTCTTTTTTGCCATTTGTATGGCATTGATTCCTTTTTTCAGTTCATGCAACAAAGACAGCGAGAACAACGGTAACGCAAAAGGAAACGGCGAATGTTATGTAGACGGAAAAAGCATCCAATACCAATATGCCTACATATCCAAAGGCAGCGACAATGAATACACCATTTACCTGAGCTCGGAAGACATGCTCGCACTGACCAGCCAGTCGACTGCCGACCATTCTATTTTTCTGGAAGATGCCTCCATTTACCTCCGCACGGCCAACGGAGAACTCCCCAACGGGACTTACCGCTTTACCAGACAACCGCAGGAAAATTCATGGAACCAGCTGGAAATATGCGGATATTACTGGTTTAACGCATGGGAAGAAGAACCTGACGACATCACCGGCGACAGAGAAGAATATTATTACTCCATGAGCAACAACAATGCCGATTCCAGTATTACCATCAACCTGTCGGGCAATCAGCTGAAGATTGAGATTGCCAAGGCCAATGTATTCAGAGACGAGGACGGCTCCGATGGCGTACAGACTCCTGAAACGGTCACACACGATGCCACACTGCTTTACAACGGAGAAGTGCTGGTCATGAACTGATATCCGGCCGGTATATAACCGGGACGACGGTACATTTTCCGGTCACTCATCTGCCGGTACCCTGATACGGGTGCCGGCTTTTTTATTTTTTATTTTTTGCATTATCTTTGCAGGGTAATCATAAAGACTAAACCCTATATGAAAAAACTGGTTATTTTTGATCTGGACGGTACGCTGCTGAACACCATCGCCGACCTGGCTGCCGCCACGAACTATGCGCTGGGACAATGCGGATACCCCCTCCATGAAGTAGAGGCTTACCGGTATTTTGTAGGAAACGGTATCAACAAACTGTTTGAACGGGCACTTCCCGAGGCCGAAAGAAACGAAGCAAACATTCTGAAAATAAGATCTTTGTTTGTCCCCTATTACAACGAGCACAATGCCGACTTGAGCCGCCCTTATCCGGGTATTCCGCAAGTGCTCGAATCCTTGCAGCAGCAGGGAATCCAGGTGGCAGTGGCATCCAACAAATACCAGGAGGCGACTGTCAAGCTCATCCGCCAGTATTTTCCGGAAATACGCTTTACGGCCATCTTCGGACAACGGGAGGGAGTACCTGCCAAACCGGCTCCGGATGTCATTTTCGAAATCATTGAAATGGCCAAGGTCAATAAAGAAGAGGTGCTGTATGTGGGAGATTCCTGCGTAGACATGCAGACCGGAATCAATGCGGGAGTGGATACGCTGGGAGTCAGTTGGGGATTCCGTCCACGTACGGAACTTGAGGCTTATCATCCGACGGGCATCGCAGACCGTACCGAAGAGATCCTGTCTTTCGTCAACGGCTAAAGAAGGACGGACAGCTGAGAGAAGGCGGACCGGCAATCGTCTTCCGCAAGGACAGAGGACAGGCAGTGTTAGGGAATATTAACAATCAGAAAAGCAAGGTTCCCGTATTACTTTCATTTTAAGGGTAGAACAAACAAAAAAACACTGCCTTATGAAAAATTACAGCTTGCTGAGAAAAACCTTCTGCCTCACCCTGGCAGTCATCGGACTGAGCAGTCTTTCTTCCTGCCTGAACGACGACGACAACACGTATGAGAAAATGATTCCCAACGCTCTGGTAACCGCGAAGACAGACGGCGACGATACCTTCTTCCTCCAGTTGGATGAACAGACCACCCTGCTTCCGGTCAACATGTCTTCTTCTCCTTTCGGAGAGAAAGAAGTGCGGGCCCTGGTCAACTACGAGGAAGTTGAAGAGTCGAGCGGGAAATATTCCAAAGCCGTACAGATCAACTGGATAGACAGCATATTGACCAAGCCGATTGCTCCCGACCTGGGAGAGGATAACGACTCGGTGTATGGCAACGATCCGATAGAGATTCTGAACGACTGGGTGACCATTGCCGAAGACGGATATCTTACGCTCCGCTTCATGACCAACTGGGGCTACGGAAGTCAGCCTCACTACGTAAACCTGCTCCGTACAGATAACGCCGCAAATCCATATGAAGTGGAATTCAGACACAACGCCTACGGAGATGTCTATGGCGAACTGAGTTCGGCACTCGTGGCATTCGACCTGAGCCAGTTGCCCGACACGGACGGAAAAACCGTGAAACTGACCCTGAAATGGAAATCATTCAGTGGCGAAAAATCCACGGAGTTCGATTATTGTACGAGAAAAGCAACCAATGCCGGAGCAGAGGCACTGGTGAACACACGTACGCGCAACGCACTGAAATGACATTTCCGGTATCCGGACGGATACGTTTACACATAAACTCCCTGCTTGTCTGTGAATCACTACATACAGACAGGCAGGGAGCTTTTTTTATTTCCTCAGACAGCCACTGGCTCAGTATAAAATCTTGGGGGATTAACAATAGTAATCTTTTTAAGCATATACATTGGCTAGCCTGAAGAGAAAGAATCTTGTATCCACGACTCCTCTGAATGATGCCCTGAATGCTTTTATCTTT
>NZ_JABSOE010000067.1 GCF_013618865.1 Phocaeicola faecicola | reverse complement strand
AGAACGATTCAGATGCCATAAATTCGGTTTCGAAGATATGGTGATTCTTATTGCTTGTGGATTACACAACTTCAGAATCAGCCACAAAATGAGTCATATAACAAATTAATCTATATAATGTCTATTAAGAAAAAAAATTAATATATGGTTAGCTCCTCACGAGGTAGTAAGAAGGAATACTGATAGATTCATAAAGCGATATATACACCAATATAAATGCAGGCGCTGGAATTCTGGATTGGCCGACAGATTTGATGCGATAGTTGTTGGAAGTGATCAGATTTGGCGTCCGGAATATTCCCAACCAATAGAACAGGCTTTTTTGTCTTTTCTAGAAGACACTCATATCAAGAGAGTGGCATATGCTGCTTCTTTTGGGGTTGATACTTGTGAGTACACTAAAGAACAATTAATGATTTGTTCACTTCTTTTGAAGAAATTTGATGCGGTTTCTGTGCGTGAAGCTTCTGGCATAAACATTTGTCGTAATTATTTTGGGGTAGAAGCTTTACAAATGTTAGATCCAACATTATTACTTTCTGCAGATGATTATAGGGGTTTAATCTGTAAAGCGCATACTGAGCCATCGAATGGTAATATATTGGTTTATATTTTAGATAAGACTCCAGAAAAAGTAGCTTTGGTTGAAAAAATTGCGAAAGACAAAAATTTAATTCCATTTTGGCTTGATAGTCCGGATGAATATCAAAGCAATCTACCTTTGGAAAAACAGATTAAAATGTCTGTTGAGCAATGGTTGAAATCTTTTGGCGATGCAGAATTTGTATTTACTGATTCTTTTCATGGATGCATATTTTCTATTATATTCCGTAAGCAGTTTCTTGTATTTGGAAATCCAAAGAGAGGGTTAAGTCGGTTTTATTCACTTTTGTACTTGTATTTAGAGCCTTATAACTAACCATAACTTACTATGACTAACTAACCATAAAGCATTGATTTTCAATACTCTTTGATTTTTAACACTTTCTGAGTGCTTTTTGGCAGTTCCCGATTTTCCACATATTTTTGCAGCGTATTTCTACCGTGGAGAATTTGCGGAGCTTTTATTTTGTCATATCGTGAACGTAGTTGACAAGGGTTTACGAGTGGTTACGATGGAGGACAGATTTGAAGTTGATAAGTAAAAAGCGTTATATTGTGGACTGGGTTGACAAAGGTTGTCAATGGTTCACTTCCGTTTACTCCATCGGTGGAATACTCAAATGAATTTGAACAATGCAATATCAAAGAGTATGAGACCGACAAGAAAATGTGAATTTTGTGGCAAGACATTCGTGCCAAGAAGCGGTATGCAGAAATACTGTTCCGAGGAATGTCAGGCAGAGGCAAAACGTCTTAGGAAGAAAAGACAGCAGGACTTGATTAACGGTATTGAGCCTATCATGGATCTGCAACATCAGGAGTATCTTACCTTCTCCAAAGCTGCCATTCTGATGGGATGCACCCGACAGTGTATCTACAAACTTGTGGCTAACGGCAAGTTGAAGGCATCAAGATTGAGCAGCAGAATGGCATTCGTAAGAAAGGCTGATATAGAGAAGATGTTTGAAGGTAATCCCTACAAGCGTGTGGTTCCTGCCAGCAAGAGCAAGCTCAGTAAAAAGGCAAAAACAGAAAAGCCAACACAAAACCTGGAATCAACAAAAGGGAAAGAGGAGAATGAGGTGCTTGACTATTATTCGGGCGAGGAAGTGATGTCCATTTATAAGGTCAAGAAGTCTTGGCTCTACACCTCCGCCAAACGTAACCAGATACCGATGTGCCGTATCGCTGGCAAGAACTATTACAGCAAACGATATATTGATGAATTCTTCGGTACTGCCGTTGACCTCAACAGTATCACGGAATGGGTGACTGCTGATGATGTAGAGGATGCTTTCAGCATGAGCAAGTCGGCACTCAGGGCATACACTTACCGCCATAAGATACCGACCAAGCGAGAATACGGACGTACCTATTATTCCAAGGAGCATCTTGAAGAACTGCGCAGGACTGACCTCATGAGCGATGACAACTATTATACCACCGAACAAGTGCAGCAGTTGTATGGTCTGACAAGTGCCAACATCTGCCATATCGTGAGAGTTCACCATATCAGTAAGGTAAAAGTCGGAGTGAAGAACCTGCTTTTGAGGACGGATGTGGAGCGTGCAATGGCAGAAAGGGCAGCAAAAGGACTGTGATTTCAAATGATTTCAGCATTATCCATCAATGACTGCAAATAATGGGAGTCACGGAAATATCATTCAGTTATTTTGTAGCCGTGAAGATACACTTCACCACGAATAATCATCAATAATACATATCAGTTATGAGCAACATTTGCAAGACCGTATCATTGCGTACACGCAAAATCAAGGACGGACACATGCTGTCCTATTATCTTGACTATTATCCAGGCTATCGTGACGAGAGCACGATGAAAGTCATTCGCCATGAGTCGCTTGGCATCTACATCTATGCCAAGCCGAAGAACCAGACGGAACAGAAGTACAACCTCAACCTTACGGCAAGAGCCGAGGCGATACGCTGCCGTCGCTTCGAGGCTATCGTCAACGAGCGTTACGACTTCTTCGACAAGGAGAAAATGAAGGGAGATTTCCTTGCCTACTTCAAGAAACTGGCGGACAAGAAGAACTCCAAGTGGCAGCACGTCTATATGCACTTTCGTACATTCACGCAAGGCAAGTGTACCTTCGGTGAGATAAACGTGGACTTGTGCAACAGGTTTCGGGAGTATCTGCTGACAGCACCACAGGGACTGCATAAGAACAGAAAGTTACATATCAACTCAGCTGCCAACTACTGGTCAACTTTCCGTGCTTCAATACATACAGCCTATCGTGACCATAAGATAAAGGAGAACCCGAATGGCTTTCTGGAACGCATCGAGACCATTCCGACTGACAAGGAGCATCTTTCACAGGACGAGGTTATCCGCTTGGCATCCACACCATGCTCTGCTCCTGCCTTGAAGCGAGCCTTCCTGTTCTCTTGTCTTACGGCATTGAGAAAGAGCGACATCAAGAAACTCACTTGGGAGGAGATACAGCCATACGGCAGCGATGGTGTGATGTATGTCACCACACGAATGCAGAAGACAAAAGACATCGTGCATAACCCAATCAGTGAGGAAGCCTTGGAACTGATAGGCTATTCACCGGATAAACGAGGTAAGGTGTTCCCCGATTTCAAAGACTCCATGACACAGGCACCGCTGAAAAATTGGCTGAAAGATGCAGGGATCACCAAGCATATCTCCTATCATTGCTCACGCCACAGCTTTGCCTGTCTCCAGTTGGACGCAGGAACAAGTATTGCGGTTGTGCAGCGTTATCTCGGTCACAAGAATGTGGCAACAACAGAGGTGTATGCCAAGATTTCCGATGCACAGAAGCGTGCTTCGGTTGGCTGCATTACGTTGAGAAAGTAACCTTTTGACAATAATGCATCGGAAAAGGACTGTTGGAATGATAGTGTTCCAATAGTCCTTTTCTCGTTTTGTTGGTTCTATTTGCTGTCGTGGATAGAACCAATTCGACAAATACATTCCAATTTCTGTTGATATTAAAGAGGAACTGCAAATATCCCTTTTCTTTGCCCTTACCTTTGTAGCCAGCAATAAGCAGCAACTGGCACTAACGAGAAGTTTAAAGTATGATTCAGAGTATGATATCATATTAGAACGCTAATAAAGCGTAAAAGAAAGAGTGCCAGAGAACGTAAATGCGGTTTTTACATGCTTCTGCATCTAACTTTGTGGAAGTTTTTGAACGAATAAAAATAAAACGAATACAATAATGATAGAAAACAAGACAACTTCAGATTGTACCATCTACGCTTTTGTTGGTACTGCAATTCTCGCCATCTCTCTTGTCGTGGCTGTGTATGTAGGCAATGACTTTCACCAAAGTCTGTTTGTCGAGTCAATCATCTTTGTAGGGAGCAACATCCTGCTTTGGGCGATATTCATTTCTATGGTGAATTATCCCTATGAACTGATGACCATTGGTAGCAACAGCAAGACAAAGAAAAACGTTGTAGAAGCAGAGCCAGCAACAGAACAAGAACAGCCAAAGCAAACATTACCACAAACAGAGTCAGCACAATACAGTCATGAGGACTATGCCAAGTGTGTAGAGGCACAAGAAAAAGAAGCACAGGAGATAAAGGAAAAGCGAACAAGAACCGTACTTGACTATGTGCATCGTACCATGTCAAGGTTTCTGTATGAGGAAGATTTGTACAAGGTAATTGAGGCAGTCAAGGAATGGAGCAACGACACCAACTATACCCCGACAGCAATAAACCGCTTCAAGGAAAATGTTGAGAATATCCCTTTAAGGCACTTCGTGTGGAATATCGCAGAGCGTTTGGGTAAACGTGATTACACAATGGCCATGCGAATAGCATTTGTCAAGGCATTATTTCCAAAGCCGTTTGAAGGCTTGGACTACAGTACATTGAAGAACCTGAAAGCACCATGCTCCAATGATGTCATTCCTATTGACGAACCTGCTAATGGTGGATATGATTTCCATGATGTTAAAGAGGAAACTCCCGAATAATCCCCATTGTTAGAGTTATTCCTTCGTGAATGACAAATGACTGTCACGAACCTCAGTAACGGAAGCATCATTCTGTTCCTTTGTCCCAGTTTTTTTAGAACAACTTGTATATGACAAAGGAATTAACTTTCAACGACCTTCCAATGGTCGTTGCCCAGCTTCGGGATGAAGTGGTGGGCATGAAGCAGATGATCATCAGTCTGCAATCACAGAACAAGCCACACAAGGCTAATACGCACATACCTATGAGTGTGGAGGAAGCATCGGCATACCTGAAAATGCCGATGGCTACCCTCTACATGAAACTTGGAAACGGCAGCATTCCTGCCACCAAGCCGGGCAAGCGTTACTGCCTTTATCAGGATGAACTAGACAAGTGGCTGGAGACAAACCGCAAGAATCCTGTACCTCTCACGGCAGAGGAGGAGAATGCAGCCATTCTTGCAGGAAACAAGCGCAAGCCGAACCCCTTAAACTGGTAATGCTATGGATGCGCTTGAACTCTGTAACAAAATCAACATGGAAGCCGAGTCTTTAGCGGACTCAGGCTTCCCTCTTGAGGTATTTCCACAAAAAATGCAGTCCATCATCATAGACATGGTGGTGCACGGCAATTTCAAGGTGGATTATGTCGCCATGTCCATGCTGTCAGCAGCATCAGCGGCTCTTGGCAATACCTATCGTATTCACGTCAAGCAGGATTGGGACACGAATGCCGCCCTTTATATCATATTGGTTGGCAGGCCTGGCATGGGCAAAACTCCACCATTACAGCTTGCATACAAGCCAATTCGGGAGTATGAACGAAAGCTGTTTGACAAGTTTTGCCATGAACTTGACCTATATGAGGCAGCATGTGCAACAAAGGAAAGCGGAAGCAAGGACATGAAGAAGCCTATTCTGAAAAGGGTCACATTGGATGACTTTACATTGGAGGCTCTGGTATTGGAGCATTACAACAACTTGCGTGGCATAGCCATCAACTATGATGAAATTCTCGGACTGCTTGCCAATACAGACAGGTATGGGAAAAATCCCATGCTTGAACGCCTACTTTCCATCTGGAGCGGATGCCACTTGGAGAACACACGTGTCAAGAATGACCGCCCACAACGTGTAGAAGAGCCATGTGTCAACATCATCGGTACAACACAGACCAAACGAATGAAGGAACTGATGGCTTCCAAATTCATGGATACAGGTTTTCTTGACCGTATTCTGGTTGTATATCCCAAATCCAAGAAAGTTCCACACTGGCTGGATGAGGAAGACGGCCATGTGCGCCAGAGCGAGGCTTCAAGAAAATGGGCTGACATCATCGGGAAAATCTTTGGACTTGACTATGCAAGGTGTAATGACACAAATGAATGTTGTCCAAATATCCTTTATATGGACAAGGACGCACACTCCCTTTTCTTTGGTTGGTGGAACAGAAATGTGGATGCCATCAATGCCATAGAGGACGATGAGGATGTTGAAACGAGGGTGATGAAGCACAATACCCACGTCGCACGCATTGCCTTATTGCTCCAAGCTTTAAGATACGCCTGTGGCGAGAGCCATCTGCAAAGTATTGATGTGGATTCCATAAAAGGAGCATTACTGCTCAATGAATATTGTGAGAATTGTTATCAACGCTGCCGAGCCTTTGTTGCTGAAGACACCTGTGATTCTATGTCCAAGGAGTTGCTGTATCTGTTGGAAGACAGTTTTGACACAAAAACTGCCATAAAAACAGGAATGGAGAATCTGCATGTTACAGACCGTACTGTGATGAACTATATAAAGGAGCTTATGAAGTCTGGACTAATCACAAAGGCAAAGAAAGGATTTTACGAAAAAGTAAAGTTCGAAACAGGACAGGCAACTGAAACATAAACCAACCTGTTTTCAGTATTCATTTGTTTCAGTTTTTCAGTTGACAAGTGCGTAACTGAAAACATGAAAGAACTGAAAGCTGAAATTCACCAATAATTCATTTCAGTTACGATTATGAACGAGTATAGATTTCACTTGGAGAAATACAGATCGGGTAATCGTTACACATGCCCGAATTGTGAGCGCAAGCGTTGTTTCACAAGATACATAGATGATGAGGGGGAAGTGTCCTTCCCTGACAATGTAGGCAAATGCGACCATGAGCATAGTTGTGGGTATCACTATACTCCTAAAGACTATTTCCGTGAGCATCCAGACTTTCTGTCTAAGGACAAATTGCCATATCCGACAAGAAGGAATATCCAACCGAAAGTCGTAGAAAAGCCTATTTCCTATATCGCCAACGCTATTATGGAGCGTTCCTTGTCTCATTACGGAATCAATCCGTTATACCGGTACCTTTCCAAGGTCTTTGGTGAACAAGAGACAGAAAGGCTGATTAAGATGTATCATGTCGGAACATCCTATAAGTGGGGAGGCTCAACCATTTATTGGCAAGTTGACAAGGATGATAAGGTGAGGACTGGCAAGGTCATGCTATATAATCCCAAAGACGGACATCGTGTGAAAGAGCCACGTTCTTATGTTGGATGGGCGCATGCTTTTCTTCATCTTCCAGATTTCAACTTGTGCCAATGTTTCTTTGGTGAGCATTTGCTGGCACAGCATCCCACAATGTCGGTCGCTATTGTCGAGAGCGAAAAAACTGCCATAATCGCATCACATTTCATCCCCAATTTCATCTGGCTGGCAACTGGAGGTATGCATGGCTGTCTCAACCAAATCGCTGTCAAGGTATTGGGAGGTCGGGACATCATTCTATTCCCTGACCTTGGAGCAACGGACAAATGGAAATCAAAAATTCCATTGCTGCAATCTGTTTGCAAAAGGGTTGTCATAAGCAACATCTTGGAAGACAATGCCACCGATGAACAAAAGACCAAAGGTCTTGACATTGCAGACTTCCTACTGATGGTGGAAACACCGCAGATGGCGCTACAAAGGCTGATAAAGCAACATCCGCCACTCCAACATCTGATAGACTGTCTTGGGTTGGTGTTGGTGGAAGAGTCATAGCAGAGTTGGTAAGGATCTGCGAGCACGCTTGCGTGACGGACTTTCAAAAAAGTCCTAAAACATAATAGGGACTTTTAGATTCACCTGCTGACGCTGTTCACTTAAAAAGTCCTTCTATTATGCTCAAGCTCCGCCCGAGACCTGTCACCAGTCATACTATAACAATGTTACAAACTCAAACAAGATTCTTATGGAAAGAAACATACCACGTGCCGCCATCCATGTAGGCACAGACAAGAAATCGTTCTCGTCCCAAGTGGGCAACGAGGCGGAACGCAGAGGTTGGGACGAGAAGCGTTACCAACTAAAAAACGCAGACATAGACAAGAACAACCATTATAACTACTCACGCAAGAGACTCAACTTTGAGATAGTCAAGGGTGGAAAGATTGTGCCTCTTGGTTCCCAGTCTGTGCCGTTGCATGAACGCTTGCAGCACAGACTTGATGAACTTGGCTTCAAGCCATATATGGATGCCAAGCGTCCCGACCAAGTTTCAAGGAACAGTCCGAACTGCACTGTCGGCATCATCTTCAGTGGTGACCATGATGTGCTTAACAGGCTTGCCTTTGGTGAAAAGAAACTCAATACGTCAGATCCAAATGCTGACCACAGCAAGGTTGTATTGCAAAAAGGCATCTATGACTGGGCATTGGACACCTACCGCTTTGCATGTGAGAAATGGGGAGAAGAGAATGTCATCGGCTTTGATGTGCATTGTGACGAAACAAGCATCCATGCCCATGTGCAGACCGTGCCTGTTGAACAAGTAAAGAAACGTGGGCGTGTCGGAAGCAAGTATATTCACAAGGATAATCCAGAAAAGGTTCTCTCTACAAGGGAATGGAGAGCACTTCCAAAAGAAGAACGTGACAACTACACAAAATCGGAAGCGGCAAAGGGTGTTGTTGAAAGGGTATCTTATGCCAAAGTGTGGGGAGAGCGAGCAAAGGACAAATCCCAATACCTTTCCCAACTTCATACCGACTATTACAACAAAGTTGGGCATAAGTATGGTTTGGCAAGAGGCTTCTCCTATGATGAACTTTCAGAGGAAGAGAAGCGAGGACGCAAGCATAAGAACAAGGTGGTGCTTGAAGCTGAACGTCAGGCGAAAGTCGCTCTTGACAAAGTGGAGAAGTATGCTGTACTTGCCCTGATCGACAAGAAGGAGTTGACCATTCCTTTTCTCAACATCAAGGCTCCAGTTCAAGAAGCGATGAATGCCGTAAAGAAAGAACTTGCCATCCCTATTCCTGCACTTATAGGACAAAAGGCGTGGCGTGAGGAGCGTGTGGCTAATATCTACGCTGCAATCAAGGCTCTTGTAGCAGCCATTAATGCAGAACGTGACAAGCAGAATGAAGGTGTACGCAAGTCTGTCAACAAGACATACACTTACTATATGCAGAATCTCAATAAGCAGATAGAGGAGAACAAATCGCTTCATGCCGAGAATGATGCGCTAAAGACTGAAAACACCAAAGTCAAACAACGCATCTCTCAACTTGACGAGAAGGCTGTGGAGCGAGTGACTACTCAACTTGTCTATGCGAAGGAAGAACTCGCCAGTGCAAAAAAATATAATACTACACTTATGGAAATGTACAATGATTTGAAAGCTCGTTGGAATGCCATTTGGCAAGAGCCTGAAATGACAGACGCATGGAGACGAGTGGAAGCACGTAAGGAGAAAGAAACAAAAGAAAAGGCTCGGCAAGAAGCCGAAGCCAAACGTGAAAGCATGGCTCGGCAAAATAGATACATAGGAGTGCTTGACAAGTTCATCCATGAGGGACATGAAGCTCTATCTTCCTTTGCCAAGACAGATAGAGTCAACTTCAACGAGAAAGAATCGGCTTCCATATACTATGGCATTATGGCATCTGCTGTAAAGCATAATATTGGATTGGACTCTAAAGCCAGTATAGATTCGGCAGCAAAGAGGTTCTTATCTGATATGTCTTGGCATGGTTTTACAGACTTCAAGCAGGAATGTGTCACCAACTGGACAAAACTCTTCGCTACGAATGAAGTTCAATTCACAGACAACGCCATTGACAACTTTCTCGCTTTTGTTGACCACATGTCATGTAGTGCAGACACATACGTTTCACTCGGTGGCTCCAATGGGTGTGCTGACCAACTTACAAATTGGGACGGAACACAAAAGATAGGATTGGGAGCAATTAATAATAAGCCCTATCGTTCATCACGAAGATAAGTATTGTATAAAAGGTTGTAAAAATCAAGATGTGAGATTATCTAAAGCTTATCTCACATCTTGACTATAAAGGTATATTTTCTTCCTTTTATTCTTCCCCATGGTCTGCCGTCATAGACGCTATGTAGAAGGCATTGGAAGTGACAACAGTTGCATCCTTGCTAATAGGAGCGACGAAATCTATTTGCGTATATCCCAATTCGCTTACACCTGCAACGACTTCCACCTGCTTGAATTGATATTTAAGGTCATTGCCTTCTTTGTGTTTTTTGTCAAGCACGAACACATATTGCTTGCCATTGGCATTTACAATAGCATCGTCAGGCAAGGCTGGCACATTTTGTTTGCCCATACTGATGATGCCTGTCACATACATGCCAGGAATAAGTTCAGCGGTGTTCTTTGCGTCAATACCGACACGTACGGATATAGCCTTGGTGTCAGAATCCATCGAGCGATTGATTTCTCTTACCGTTCCCTTGAAATGAATATTCGGGCTATTGGTGATGACGAAATCTACTTTCTGCCCTTTAGCAACTTGATTGATATTGCGCTCAAATACATTCAAGTTGCAGAACACGGCGGCATTGTTGGCTACTTGCATCAATGATTGTGAACTTTCCGTATAGCTTCCACTCTTTATGCTTATCTTCGTCACGATGCCAGAAATTGGAGCAGAGATAGCTACCTGCCGTATGATTCTGCCTTGTTTCACAAGGTTGGTGTTAATGCCAATTTGACGGAGCTGGTTGTAAAGCCCTGTCTGGCGAGCCTGTGCCATCTCGTATGCTGCTGATGCCTGTTGCAAGGTCTTTTCCACTCCTGCCTTCTGTGAAGCCAATGTATTTTGGCGTAGCAACTCCTGATGTGTTACATTGGTCTCTTTTACAGCAATGAGATAGTCTTTCTGCAATCCTACGATTTCGGTATTCTCTATGTGTGCAACCACTTGACCTGCTTTCACCTGCTGTCCTTCCGTTACATAAATTTTGCGGACAACACCTCCTACGAGAGAAGTCACGTCTGCCATATCCTGTGGGTTGAGCTGAAGTTCGCCATTGGCACGTATCACATTGTTGAGAGAGCGACTCTCAACCTTGCCGAGCGTAATGCCAACCGTCTTTATCTGTTCTTGAGTAAGTTCAATGGTTGCATTGCCTTGCTCCTCTACTTTGTTTTCCTTTACTTCTTCCTGCTTGCCTTTTGTGCATGATGCAAGAAATATGCTGATAACAGCAATGATGATGATATTAAATGTTTTCATTGTTTATTTCCGTTGAGATAATTAATATTGATGATAGCTTGATTATAGTCGTTGACAGCATCTATGTAACGAAGTTGCACATCAAGAGCCGAAGTTAGGTTTTGTATGTATTCCACATACCCCATTTCTCCGTTCTCGTAGTTCGTCTGCGATAGTTTCACCATGAGTGTTGCCTCGGCGTTGCCTTGTCTCTCGTAATAATCAAGCACTTGTTTTGCTCTCATATACTCATTGGTGGCATCACGCATAAGCGTTTTCTGCTGCTGTTCTGCCAATGCACGCTCATTCTGCACCAACTCTACATCACGTTTGGCAGCCTTGACTTTTGACCGGTTACTTTTCCAAAACAGAGGTATGCCGATGCCTACCTCAAATCCCATGAAGTTGCCTTTGGAAAACCTGCTTCTGTCAATATTGTAAGGATTGAATCCTTGGATGACTGCCTGTGTTGTAAAGCCGAGAGTGAAGCTTGGCATATACCCTTGCTTGGCAAGCGAAACACTACGTTCATTGCTTATGAGGCGTGCTTGCATGTTTCGTCCAAGTGGCGTGTCAGAGAAATTAGTTTCCCCAAGATTCGCGTCATGTAGTTTTGCCATTTTCTCGTCCTTTGGTGTGAAGTCTGCATTGGTATTGATGAGCTGTTTCAACTGCAACAGATATTTCTTGCAATCATTCTCAGCTCTTTGCAAACTTATCCGATTCTCATTCAATAATCGTTGCGCATTCATTTGTTCCAGTTGGTTGGTCTCTCCTGATTTGTACTTTGCCGATGCCAGTTGCAGGAAGTGCTGATATACGCTGTCTTGCTTTTGCAATACCTGCAAAGTGCTGTGAGCATGAAGCCACGAATAATAAGCGGAGGTTACATCCCTTACCAGTTGGTTGCCTACTATTGCCACCTGGCTTTGCGCCACGGCAGTCTCAGCTTTCAAGAACTTGTTACGGGCGTTATACACCGTAGGAAAATCAAAGGTTTGGCTTATCGTAATGCCATTGTCTGGACTTCCGCCAGACGTAGGGTCTTGACTGAGCGATATTGAAGTTTTTTCTATGTCAAAAGCCGTACCCTGCAAGTCTTTGGCTTTGCCAACTGCAATTTGCCCATTTCTCATATATAGGCTGTTGTCAAGAGCGAGATCTATGCATTGTTGCAAAGACCAACTCTCATTTTGTGCGTACATGGAGGCGAATGCCATAGACAGTACGCCTAATATAATCAATCTTATTCTTGTCATACGTTTGTTTCTTTTTTCTTGGTGAATGTCTTATAAATAGATGGCAAGACAACAAGTGTCAATATCGTGGCTGTTACCAATCCGCCAATGACCACAGTAGCCAACGGTCGTTGAACCTCAGCACCGTCACCAGTTGACAAGGCCATAGGCATAAAGCCCAAGGACGCTACCAATGCGGTCATGATGACAGGACGAAGACGGAGCATACATCCATCTATCACTCGTTTCTTTACATCCGTCACGCCTTCTTTCTCAAAAGTATTGAACTGTCCTATCAGCACAATTCCGTTCAGTACAGCCACACCAAAGAGGGCAATGAAACCTACACCTGCGGAAATGCTGAAAGGCATACCTCGCAGGCATAAAGCCCACACACCACCAATGGCAGAGAGAGGTATGGCTGAGAATACGAACAAGGTTTCCCTGATATTCTTCAACGTAGCATACAGCAAACCCAAAATGACGAGCAACGCCAAAGGTACTGCCAACATCAAACGATTGGTAGCCTCTTGAAGATTTTGGAATTGACCGCCATAAGTGTAATAATAACCTGCTGGCAGCTTCAGCTCCTTGTCCAAAATCTTCTGTATCTCATCCACAGTGGTCTGTATGTCTCGTCCCCTAACATTGAAACCGACAAATATCCTTCGCTGTCCATCCTCATGTGTAACCTGTGCAGGTGCATCTGTCAGTGTAATCTGTGCCACTTGCTGGAAAGGAATTGTTCCGCCATCGGGCAGAGGAAGGTACAGACTTTCTATAGCTTTTATGTCATTACGTAAGTCCTTGTCCATACGCACCACCAAGTCGAATCGTTTGTCGCCCTCAAACACATATCCCGAGCGGCTTCCTGCAAAAGCAGTTTCAAGCACCTTGTTGGCAGTTCTTATCGGAATGCCATATTTAGCCAGCTGATCTCGGTTGTACTTTACTTGAATCTGCGGCAAACCTTGTACTTTCTCGACAAATGGGTCAGACACCCCGTCAACACGCTTGATGAGAGATGCCACTCGCTTTGCGGATGCTTGCAGAGCATCAAGGTCGTTGCCGTATATCTTAATGGCGACATCCTGCTTGATACCTGTAATCAGTTCGTTGTTTCGCATCTGGATTGGCTGTGTCAATTCGGCTTCCATACCAGGAATCTCTCCCAAGGCTTCTTCCATTTTTTCCATGAGTTCGTCCTTTGTCTTGGCAGATGTCCATTCTGCTTTCGGATAGAGAGCGATAAGCATGTCTGCACGTTCTATAGGCATTGGGTCGGTTGGAATCTCTGAACTACCGATACGAGTTACTACCTGCTTCACCTCCGGGAACTTGGACTTCAATATCTTTTCTGCCTGAGTGCAGGTCTTCACCATCTGCGAGAGTGATGTACCTTGTGCCATGCTGATTTCGGCTGCAAAGTCACCTTCTTCAAGATTCGGGATAAACTCACCGCCCAAACGAGTGAAAGCGAAAAGGCTGATGCCGAACAGCAGCACCATGGAAGCTATGAGCACCTTGCTATGTTGCAGACTTTTGGTGATGATAGGCTTATACCAACTCTGTAACTTGTTTATCAGACGGTCTGACAAATTAGTCTTATGTACGCTTTCCTTGCTAAGGAACAGAGCACTTGCCATTGGTACGTAGGTAAGCGAAAGGATAAACGCTCCAAGGATGGCGAAGAAAATGGTAAGTGCCATCGGACGGAACATCTTTCCTTCTATACCAGCCAATGTAAGTAATGGCAGATATACCGTCATGATAATGATTTCGCCAAAGGCTGCACTCTTACGAATCTTGGAAGCGGAATGATATACCTCCTTGTCCATCTGCTCTTGTGTTAAGCGCAAGCCATGGTATTTGTCACGACTGATACCTATATGGTGGCATACGGCTTCTACGATAATCACAGCGCCATCCACAATCAAGCCAAAATCAATGGCTCCCAAACTCATAAGGTTTCCGCTGACACCAAACAACCGCATCATACCAAAAGCAAACAGCATAGCGAGCGGAATGACGGATGCCACCACCAATCCTGCCCTATAATTACCCAAAAACAGAACGAGTATGAACACAACAATGAGGCCACCCTCGATAAGGTTGCGGGTGATAGTGCCAGTAACACGGTCAACCAACTGAGTACGGTCAATGAATGGTTCTATGACTACACCCTCTGGCAGACTCTTCTGAATCTGCGCAATACGCTCTTTTACGTTCTTAATAACTTGCTGGAAATTTTCACCTTTCAGCATCAGTGAGATACCTGCCACCACTTCACCCTCGCCATTGCGTGTAACTGCACCATAACGTGTGGCATAGCCATATTGTACTTTTGCAATGTCACGTATCAAGATAGGCGTACCATTGATAGTCTTGACAGGGATACGCTCTATGTCTTCGAGTGTTGAAACAAGTCCTAATCCTCTGATAAAATATTGGTTGCTATTTTTCTCTATGTAGCTTCCGCCTGTATTCTCGTTGCCTGCTTCAAGGGCATCGTAAACTTCTGTGACTGTAAGACCAACAGCATTGAGACGGTCGGCATCCACAGCCACTTCATACTGCTTTACATATCCACCCCAGCCGCTGACTTCTGCAACGCCAGGTGTTCCTGACAATTGCTTGCGGACTATCCAGTCTTGGATGGTACGTAAATCTGACAAACTGTATTTGTCCTCATATCCCTTCTTTGCACGAATGGTATAATGGAATATTTCTCCCAAACCAGTAGTGACAGGAGCCATACCTATGGTAGCCTTACCTTGCGGAATAACTTCCTCTGCCTCCTTTAATTGTTGGCTTACCTGCTGCCGAGCCCAATATACATCTGCATCGTCATCAAAAACCAATGTAATGACAGACAAGCCGCTGCTACTGATGCTTCTGCGTTCTTCCACACGTGGAATGTTGGCCAAAGCCATTTCTACTGGAGTGGTTATAAACTGCTCTACCTCTTGCGCTCCCAATGATGGAGCTTGGGTTATCACCTGTACTTGATTATTTGTAATATCAGGTGTAGAGTCAAAAGGCAACTGCGACAACGACCATGTGCCCCATATAATGAGCACCAAGGTCAACATACCTATAGTTACCTTGTTCTTGATTGATAATTGAATTATTTTTTGAAACATTTCTTTATCGTTCTAATTATAATTGTATAGTTAGTGCTAGTCCTCCTTGTTGTCCGTTATAATATGGATAGACAGTGTTTGTTCGCTTGGACTGTTTGTTGTGCATCTTGCGTGAAATCGGATCATATAACTTGTATGCCAATTTCGTACACAGAATACCCAATCCTGCTCCAAATGCCACGTCTCCTATCCAATGCTTGTTATTATACACACGCAATGCTCCTGTGCTTGCAGCTATGACATAACCACCTATACCTATCCACGGTGAAGTATCCTTGTATTCTTGCCACAAGAGTTCTGCCCCCATGAAGGCAACAGTTGTATGCCCAGATGGAAAAGAATTGCGACGTGAGCCATTAGGACGCATCTCTCTTACTGTGTATTTCAAGCCATTTACGGATATAGCCGTCAGCAAACTTGACAACCCCAACAGCATCGTTTGTTCTTTTAGGTTATGACGACTTTTTACTCCGCATAGATTTAATGCCAATACGCTTACAGCTGGCACATACTGTGTATAGTCATCAATCCCTATGGCTATTGGCTTGTGGGTTATAACCTCATGCCCGATAGCATAGTTCAGCATCCTGCCTTTATTCATAACAATAGCCTCTGCAGTTCCATACGACATAAGTGACATTGGTATAATATAAGGCACGACACTTGACCTCTTCATAGAAGTCATGTCTGTGCTATCTTGTGTGAATGTCAAGCTGTCTTTGCTTTGTGCATACGACAAAAGAGGAAAAGCCAGTGCGCCAAGCGCCAGAATTTCCTTAATTGACATTTTGCAATAACTAATGCCTGTGCTCCAAACCCTGAAGCACTTGCAAGTTCATAATAAAAATGATTGATTTGTAACTATACCTTCCATATGAATAGGTATAGTCGCTGTACGTTGCCCCTTAAAAGAACCAACGCTATTAGAAACGATAAAAAGGAGGTGCCCTAAGTCCATTTATCCGCAATAGTTCCACCTTTATAATAATAGGTGTATGAGTATCAAACTCTGTTTTCACAGGTTCTGACACCCAACCCATAATACGAGATAAAGCCCATACTATTGCATGATATAAATAATGTATGTTACTTGTATGTAAAGTCTTTACTGACACAACATCCCAACTGCCTTGTTCGAAGCACTTTGTTCCATCGTCCTTATGTGACGTATGTTTGTCATTGTCAGCGTTGTCGCTATTGCAATGCTCCACAACGGTACATACCGCACTTTCGTGATGATGGTGCGGTATAAATGGCAACGCCAACAATACAATTGTTGTCAAAGCCACAATAGTTATGTAGAGCTTCTGCTTCATTATATTTTCAATTTGGCTGCAAATTTACATAAAATTTCCGAATTATAAGTCAGTATGAATAAAAAAGCACAATGATTTCCCTCGAATTGTGCGAAATTAGCTTTTTTTTGAAAAAAATCAAGGCCACAACTGCAAAAACAGCCATCAACGTGCTCTAAGTCACAATAATTTTTACTATCTTTGAAGCAGTGTTCATTAACCGGGTTTTTAACTTCAAAAATTAGGCTTATGAAAGCAGTATGTGGTCTTGACGTGCACAAAGATAGCATTTATCTTTGTATTTTGCACCCTGATGGTGAATTATTTGAACAAGTTTTCGGAGTTTTAACATTTCAACTGCATGAAATGTGCAAATTGCTCAAAAAACACCACGTTTCAGAAGTTTCAATGGAAAGCACCAGCATTTACTGGGTACCAATCTGGCGTGTGCTGTCTCCTCATTTTACACTCCGCCTTGTCAATCCGTATTTTATCAAGCAGCTTCCCGGTCATAAGAGTGACGTGAAGGATGCTCAATGGATTGCAGAGTGTACTAAGAAGGAACTAGTAAATGGTAGTTTTGTACCTCCAGAGATTATTCAGCAACTTCGCCAATATGACCGTAGAATCTTTGACCTCAATGAGGAAATCGTGCGTAAGGAATCCAAAGTGGATGCTGTACTCCAACGGTGCAACATCCGCTTGAGCAACTATGTCTCCAACATAGAGTGCAAGAGTTACAGAACCGTCGTGCGCAGGCTCTCGGAAGGTGTCACTGACCCACAGGAATTGATCAAGGAGATTCATGGACGCATCATCAACAAACATGGCAGAGAAACTATACTTGCCTCTATGGAGGGAGTTGTCTCCCAAGCCGAGATAGATGTCCTTCGCCAACTCCGTGAGGAAATAGACATTGCCGAGAGCCACAAGAAAGAATGCCAAGACAAAATGTCGGAGATATGCCAGAAATACTTCCCGGAGGAACTCAGACGCTTGCAAACAATCCCAGGCATCAAGGAACGTGCCGCAACATCATTGATCGCAGAGATCGGTACAGATATGAGTAAGTTCGAGACGGCAAATCACCTTGCTGCCTGGAGTGGATTGCGCCCAAGAAATGATGAGTCCAACAAAAAAGTGAAATCCCGCAAAACGACACATGGCAACAGCTATCTCAGAAGAACCATCATACAATGTGCATGGGCTGCCAGTCGGCAGAAAGACTGTTTCTTTAGTTGGTTTTCCTATCACCAGACTGTAGTGAGAAGAAAAAACAAGATGAAAGTCATCGTCGCTGTAGCGAGAAAAATGCTCGTTTCTGTTTGGCATGTCCTACATGACAATGTCGAATATATCGACTTCAAGCATGATTGTGAAGAGTCCGCAAACAACGGATGATCATAATATACCTTCCATGAAAAGGCTACTATCTTTGTGATGGTCACACCTCGTCTGCAAATTAACTCATATCATGGAGGGCTATGGAAGTCAGTATGAGTGTAACTCGAAGAGGAAAGTATACTAATAGTAACATTTGCATAAATGTGCAAGTGCGGAATGTGGTGTGCCTATTTTTCCTGCTATATGCTAATTTACTGGTTTTAGTTACCCTATGCGAGGGAAATCATTATCCTTTTATAGAGGAAAGGTAGCAAATAAACATTGCAACCGAGTTGCAAAGTTATACGTATGCCATTTTTTTGATGCGAGAACCATACTAAAATCTGTATGACTCCTTTGCTTTTCATACTGCGGTTTCAGTAGAAACACCTCATCCTATCCCTTTTCATTGGTTTTTGGTGTAATCGAAAGTTAAATACGTTAAATATTACCTTTTCGTATCTAAACAGAATCCACACAGTCACTTTTCTACCGTTTAGGGTGTAAAATACTGATAATCAACTAATAATAGATACTGGATTTATTTTCATTGAATGAAAGACTAATCATCTCATCTGATGAATATTTTTCAAATATTCCTTTAATTGATTATGATTTTGTTTATAAGAAATTAGATTTACTACGGAAACAATCTGACGAGTTTATAACCACAATATTGAAAAAATAATATGAATCCCTTAATATCTATAATTGTTCCTATCTATAATTCTGAATCTACACTTAATAAGTGTATAGATAGTATTATTAATCAGAGTTTTACAGATTGGGAATTGCTTTTAGTCAATGATGGGAGTAGCGATAGTTCTGGTAAAATTTGTGATGAATATGCTGTTAAGGATCCACGTGTCAAAGTATTTCATAAAGAAAACGGCGGAGTCAGTTCAGCACGTAATGTAGGAATAGACAATGCTATGGGAAAATGGATTACTTTTTGTGATTCTGATGATTTTGTATATTCTTCTTGGTTGGATAATTTTGTCACACTTTTAATAACAGATAACGAACTTATATGCCAATCGTTTAAAAGTTCTGAATCTTTATTTAATCCATCTTCAAAAGGATCTGTTTATGGATTTGATTATTGTGGAAATAAATGCGATGGATTGATAAAACTTTATGAGAATAAAATACTGGGATATTTGTGGGTAAAACTATTTAAAAAAGAAGTTATTGATAAATTCCGGCTGCGTTTTGATGAAAGGTTTAACTATTGGGAAGATCAGATCTTTTGCATAAAATATTTGTGCTATATTGATACAATGTCTTGTACAAGAAAGGTTGGTTATTATTATAATGTACCTGACTGGGATAATAAATATAGGGTGAAAAAGAATATGATATTGGTACACAAATTGATATATATTAGCTTTTCTGATATATTTAAAGGAGAGTTAAATAAGCTAGTGTCAGATTCAATTGATGATTACATTGGTCAAGTATTGGATTCTTATCGAGAAAAAGATTCACAATGTAAAAGTAATTTAAAAGAGTTATGTAAAGTGATGCAATCTGATATTTTGAAGAGCCATTTGTTTTTCTTGACAAAATGGATTGTTTATCTAGATAGAACATTTTTGTTCAGTCACTTATTATTATTTTTACATGTTAAATTGAAAAGAGGAAATATAAAGAATTAATTTACTCATATTGAGATGGCCTTTTACGACAGGTTGTAGTTTCCTTTAGGGATTGCTTCTGTAAGTTACTCAGAAATATAATAATGGGAAGAACAGATTATGAAAATTTTCTTTTCATGACGATAATCAAACAACGATTGTTCAATTTGTGGACTTTTTTCAGATGGAGCCTATTGCCGTCTGTCTAAAAAGGGAGTAATCCTAAAACTTAGATCCTTACATTTAAATGAATAAAAATATATTCTATATAGAATATAGGTTATATTGTGTGTAATCTTATGATTTATGAATAAGAATTTTTATGCAAGAAAGTACTTTTATATCAGTTATTGTACCTGTATATAATGTTGAGGAATATTTATGCAAGTGCTTAGATAGCTTATTGTCGCAAACGTTTAGGAATTTAGAAATATTATTGATAGATGATGGTAGTACCGATCGTTCGGGCGAAATTTGTGATAGATATGCTAATGCAGATTCCAGAATAAAAGTTTTTCATAAAGAAAATGGGGGAGTAAGTTCTGCACGTAATATGGGATTGGATAATGCTAAGGGTGAATGGATTACATTTGTCGATGCTGATGATTGGATTGATGCTAATATGTATGAAAATCTTTGTAATGAAGCTATAAAATCCCAATCTGATATTGTTTTATGTGATTTTTATTTGTACTATGGCCCGGATAAAAAAAATATATGTAAGACAATTTCTACAAATGGAACAAAAGATAATATTTTACGTAGCTATATATTGTCTTTTACATCCTTGTGCAATATGTTAGTTCATCGTTCGTTATATGATGAATATCGTTTAAGAATTCCTTTAGAGTTGATTAATTGCGAGGATTTTTGGCTTACTGTTCAATTATGTTATCATGCAAAAAAAATCTCAAGTGTTCATGTCCCATTATATTATTACAATAGAGCAAATGTCAACTCCATATTGAATAATCATAATGTAGCAAAATACAAAAGTGAGTGTAAGGCTTATTTGGGCATTATTTCTTTTTTTGAAACAGAAAAAGTCTTAAATTTATATCAGAAAGAAATTTCTTGGAGAATATTAAAATGCAATCAGGATTTGGTTTTGAATCCTCAAATGCATGAAACTTTTTTAGCATGTTATCCGGATTCTCATAAATATATATTGAGTTGTCCCGATAATTTCTGCAAAAAGAAAATGAAATTTTTGATGTGGATGCTTGTTCATAAAATGAGATTTTGTGTGATAGTCATATGTAAGATTAGAAGTCTCATGGGAAGATGATATAGGGATAATAAAAGCCTCTTCCATTATGGATTCAAAATTTTAGTTGTAGATGCGGATGATAATTTATTATTATGAAAAGTTATAATAAGGGACTTTCTGGAATAATTAGAGCAAAGAATGAAGGACGCTTTTTAAGTGCATGTATTGATTCATGCATCAATTCATTGGATGAGTTAATAGTAGTATATAATGATTGCTCTGATGATACTGAGATTGTTTTGGCTGAGAAAGTGAAACAATATCCCGGAAAATTAAAAGTTTATCCTTTTAATAATCATATATTATCGCATAATCTAAGTAAAGAAGAATTTGAGTATGCAATATCTCTTCCAGAAGATTCTGTAAGGCTACATTCAACTCAATGTAATTATGCTCTTTCTAAGGTGACTTATCAGTATGCGATGAAAATAGATCCAGACCAAATATATTTTGCTGATGAAATAAAAAAATGGAGAGATGTATGCTGCTTGGATCAATCTGTGCATTGGAGTGTCAGTTTTATATTGGGATGGATTTTTATGATGTATATTTCTGTTTATCGTAGAATTTCTTCAAGATTAGGATATCCGTTTCTTCAAATGTTACCTGATAAATTAGTTTCTTTCTTTAAAAGATATTATTCTATCTATATAAAATGGAAGTTGCAAAAGGGGGATGTTGCTGTTTCCTTTTCTGGGGTAAATCTTTTCTGGGATACAGATTGGACAATCCCATTTGATAAATTCAATATTCACCCTCCTTATAATGGTGAGGGAGATACTTTGTTATTTCGTGTATCGGAAAATACTTTCTTTTCTAGATATTATAATATAGATAAAAGGCCTTATACTGTAGTGGAAAAGTTTAACCATCCTTATAAAGTAGTTTTGGCTGATAGTCCAATTTGGTTCCATTTACATGCTAATCGGACTTATTGTGTAGAAAAGGTTAGAAAGGTAAAAAAAGATCATCCTGAGTTATTTGTCTCGTTAGAGGAGTTCCTGAAGATGAATTATAAGGAAGTACTAAGAAAAATGGATCCTCAAGTGAATACTTTATACCAGCGCATTTTGTTTGCGTTAGTTCATAAAATGGGATTGAAGACGGTGAGGAAACATTTACCTTTGTTGGAAAAAATAAAAATTTAACCTTATTTGAAATATGGAAAAATACGATTTTTTGGTTGTGGGTTCAGGACTGTATGGAGCAACTTTTGCTTGTTTGGCCCATAGACAAGGCAAGAAATGTCTGGTGATTGATAAGCGCACTCATCTGGGTGGTAACATATATTGTGAAAATGTAGCAGGAATAAATGTGCATAAATATGGTGCACATATTTTTCATACTTCAAACAAACGTATTTGGGATTTTGTGAATTCGGTTGTAGAATTTAATCGTTACACAAATTCACCTGTTGCAAACTTCAAGGGTAGGCTTTATAATTTGCCTTTTAATATGAATACTTTCTACCAGATGTGGGGAGTGACAACACCAGAGCAAGCCATTAAGAAAATCGAGGAGCAGAAAGAGGAGGTGATGAAGAACATGCAAGCGCAAGGGATTGATACGCCAAGAAATCTGGAGGAACAGGCTCTGCTACTGGTCGGTAAAGATATTTATGAACGGTTGATTAAGGGATATACAGAAAAGCAGTGGGGGAGAAAATGTGCGGAATTACCAGCTTTTATAATCAAACGTCTTCCTGTACGCTTAGTTTTTGATAATAACTATTTCAATGATAAATATCAAGGAATTCCAATTGGAGGATATAATCGCTTGATTGATGGACTTCTGGAAGGTATCGAATGCAAAACTGAAGTTGATTTCTTTGAAAATAGGGAATACTGGAGCTCTGTTGCTGATAAAATCGTATTTACAGGAAAAATTGATGAATTTTTTGATTATCGTTTCGGTAAGTTAGCATATAGAACCGTTCGGTTTGAAGAAGAAATATTAGATACTGCAAACTATCAGGGAAATGCGGTGGTAAATTATACGGAAGCTGAGATTCCGTATACACGAATTATTGAGCACAAACACTTTGAAAGTTTCGGACAAGAGGTTTACGAAAATCCTAAAACCGTTATTTCAAAAGAATATTCTGTAGAATGGGAAGAGGGAATGGAACCTTATTATCCAGTGAATGACAGTCAGAATTCTTCTCTGTACCAGAAATATAAAGAATTGGCAGACAAAGAGAAAAATGTAATATTTGGCGGACGTCTGGCTGAATACAAATATTATGATATGGCCCCGATTATTGAGGCGGTATTTAAACAATTTAATTTTTGATTTATGTATAAAGGTTATAAAGTAGTAGTAAATACCGCTGCAGGACGCCGTCGGTATATGCAGTATTTGATACCGTATATTGTATCATGTCCTTATGTAGACCGTTATGATATTTGGGTAAATACGCACAATGGGGCAGATATCGAGTTTTTCAAACAGATGGCAAGTAGGTTTCCAGTGGTAAACTTAGTATGGCAGCCTGATGGAGTGGTAAATGGTAATGCAAGTATCAATGCCTTTTATAAAGCTTGTGTAGAAGAACAGACCATCTATTTTAAACTGGATGATGATGTCGTTTGGATGGAGCCAGGATTGATTGAAAAAATGATTCAGTTCCGTTTGGACTATCCACAGTATTTTCTGGTCAGCCCTTTAGTAATTAATAATTCCTTGTCAACTTATCTTTTGCAACTTGATGGCAAGATACAGCTTGACCAATATTATAACGCAGAATCTTCGCATCCTATATTATGGAAAAGTGGATGTTTTGCGCGTGATTTGCACCATTGGTTTATCAATAATTATTTGATAACAGAGCATTGGGACCGATTGCATTTAGGTAAGAAGGAAATGGGAATGACACGCTTTTCTATCAATGCCATATTATGGTTTGGTGATGAAATGAAGAAATTTAAAGGAGAAGTTCCTGGCGATGATGAAGAATATCTTTCTTGTATTTATCCTACGCTGCAAGGGTTATCGAATGCCTGGAACGGAGATGCTATTGTGGCTCATTTTGCGTTCTTTACCCAGCGTGAAGAATTAGATCGAATGGGTATTTTGGAGAAATACGGCAAGTATTGTATAGATAGCTGGAATAAAGATGATAAGATGAAAGAAATATCTGGTTTTGTTCAGTCTGTAATGAAAGATATTGCTTCCAGACAGGCTGAATTGGAGGCTCAGCCATCACCTTATCGTCGAGTTCCTCCTCGTAAGATACCGCATGCACGTATTAAAAAATTGATTCCGGATATTGTATTGGAGGTACTCCGTGAACGTCGTCAGAATAATAGAAATACTGGATTCATTATAAAATAAGAACAGATGTCTCAGAAAATCTTGTCAATTATAGTCCCCACTTACAATATGGAAAAGTATCTTTCCTATTGTTTGGATTCTTTTTTAATCGATAAAAATAGAGATAAACTTGAGGTCATTATCGTGAATGATGGGAGCAAAGACAGATCTTTGGATATTGCCAAGGAATATGTGTCACGTGCGGCTGATGTCTTCAGGGTGATAGACAAGAAGAACGGAAACTATGGGTCTTGTATTAATGCTGCACTGCCTGTGGTGAATGCGAAATATGTGAAAGTGGTAGATTCAGATGACAGTGTAGATACAGTTCATTTAGATGAATTTATTACTTTCTTGAGTGAAAATGATGTAGATTTAGCCCTGTCTGATTTTGTTTTGGTGGATGAAGACAGGGTAGAATTTAAACATATCTCTTATGATTGGGGTAAATCTTTGATGAGAATGAAGGAGGTTTGTGTCACCGACCGTTTTAAAGATATGGAAATGCATGCTGTGACTTATCGTGCCGAACTGCTCCCGAGGATAGGATATCGTCAGACTGAGGGTATTTCCTACACAGATCAGCAGTGGATTTTTGCCCCGATGTCTGTTGTAGAAACTGTAGGGGTTTTTAATAAATCTGTTTATCGGTATTTAGTTGGCCGTTCTGGGCAGACTATTGATCCAAAGGTAAAGATTAAAAAAATGGCAGACCGTACAAAGTATGTGCTGGATATGATTGCTTTATATGATAAACTTTGTCAATCAGTTGGTCCCGAGGTTAAATCTTATCTGGACGCTCGCATTTTCCCGAATATTAAGGATATCTATATTACTTATTTTACAAATTCTTCTTTAGTTAACCGAAATTTGATACAAGATTTTGATATACAATTTAAAAAGTATTCTTATGTATTGTATCAGCATGTGGGACAACTGAATATTTACATTAGGTTTTGGAGGCAGATTGCAAGATATTCCGTTGTAAATTCTGCTTTTTGTAGACTCTTTAATGTTTTATTGGGGCTAAAAAACAGATAATTAATATTGCTGAAGTATGAAAACAATCGTGAATATGGCCTGTGGGCTTGCTAACAGGATGTTTCAATATGCCTATTCACTAGTGTCTCTTAATAATTGTAAAAAGACTCGTTAATTATTTGATTTACAATATTTGTTTTCAAAAAATGCTTGTCGCATATTTGAATCAGTTACCTTAGGGGCTGGGCCAAATTGCGATAG
>NZ_JABSOE010000066.1 GCF_013618865.1 Phocaeicola faecicola | reverse complement strand
GAACGATTCAGATGCCATAAATTCGGTTTCGAAGATATGGTGATTCTTATTGCTTGTGGATTACACAACTTCAGAATCAGCCACAAAATGAGTCATATAACAAATTAATCTATATAATGTCTAATATTTATTTTATTTTTTGCCTCTAAAAGTTGGAGGTTAAAGAAAAAAAGCATACCTTTGCACCGTAATTAAAAAACAACATTTGGTGCCATAGCTCAGTTGGTAGAGCAAAGGACTGAAAATCCTTGTGTCCCCGGTTCGATTCCTGGTGGCACCACCAAAACAAACGGTTTTTTCTTGAAATCCCCTGAAATACAGCTATTTCAGGGGATTTTTTTATTCCCGCGACACACAAAAACTTGCAGATTTAGGAATTTAAAAATGTCCCATTCGGTGGTTTTTTTTCAAGGCCACAAAAAAACCACCGAATTCATCATACTTCACTTATTTTCAATTATTTGTATTGACCATTCTCAGGTGCAAAAATCTATTTTTGCATACCTGCTTGAATAGAGGACACAGATTACCGACGGATCAGATAATTTTCGTATTGGATTCTTCCATTCAAAATTACCAAATCCCAATTATGGTATACAAAAATCGGTGGTTATTTTACTGCCGGCGCAAAAAAACCACCGATTTCTATACACCCTACTCTTTTCAAGTTTGACGAACTAACTGAATGTGTCACACTAAAAATGAGAAGCGATGAAACAAGGTACAATGAACATTCTATTCTTCGTTTTAAAAACAAAATTGCTGAAAAATGGAGAAGCTCCCATTTTAATGAGGATTACCATTAATGGACATTATGAAGAAGTAAGAATACAAAGGAGCATCCAATTGAAATATTGGAACGCTTCAAAAGGTTGCAGCAAGGGGAAAGACAGGGCATCCATAGAACTGAATGACTATATAGCCATGCTCAATACACGTGCTTATGAAAAATACAAGGAACTGATTTTTGAGCAAGCCTTGATTACACCGAAAGTCATATTAAAACGGGTGTTCGGAAAAGACGAGAATATCCATACAGTACTAAAGACAATAAATAGTGAAATAGAGGCAATGGAAAAAGTTGTCAATATAGACTATTCACCAGTTACAATCAACCGATACAAAAATGTGTTGAAAAAACTGGAAAACTTCATTCCCAATTACTATAGTAAGGAAGATATTACATTCCATGAATTAAGTCCTGATTTTATCAGAGCGTTTGACACCCATCTGAAAACCAATGGAGGACTATGCCGAAACACCATCGTCCGTTACATGAAATGCCTGAAGAAGATTACCAATATGGCACTGGCAAAAGAATGGATGCGTAAAAACCCTTTCTTCGGATATAAAATGGAACAAGATGAAACCGACCCTGTGTTTCTCACGTACAACGAACTGCAAGCAATCGAGAACAAGAACTTCGAGATTCCAAGATTGGAGCTGGTGAAAGATATTTTCATCTTTGCATGCTATACAGGTTTGGCGTTCGCTGATGTTTCCACTTTAAGACCGGAAAACTTGGAACAGGACAATAACGGCGACTGGTGGATTAGGAAAGGACGTGTCAAACTGGAAAGACGAAGAAAAGCCTCTTCCATTGCCAATATCCCCATTCTTCCAGTTCCTTTGGCAATCCTTAAAAAATATGAATCACATCCGCTGTCGCTCAAAAAAGGTACTTGTCTACCTGTTTTCTGTAATCAAAGGCTAAATAGTTATTTGAAAGAAATCGCTGACGTTTGCAAAATCAACAAGAATCTGACCACCCACGCTGCAAGGCATACATTTGCAACAACAGTCACACTCGCCAATGACGTACCGTTACAAGAAGTGTCAGCCATGCTCGGTCATTCCTCTACAAAGATGACACAACATTATGCAAGAGTCATGGACAAGAACATTAAAGATAATATGAATACGGTAAAAGAAAAGATGAAACAGCAACAAGCTCAGACAACCTGATTGCTAGTAACATAACCACCATTATTTCATTTCTTACCGCAAAATTAGTCCTTTGCCCCTGACTGTACAAGGCAGCCCTTCGGGCTGGTTGGCTGGAAAAAAATCATCCTCGCTTCGCTCCGGTATTTTTTTCCGCCAAGCCTTGTACTGTCAGGGGCAAAGAACAGCCAGGCAGGTAAGAAATAGAAATACTGGCTCCAGGGAGCCGGTCATGTTTAATTAATATATAAAAAAAGTATGACTGAAAAGGCTGAAATGAAGGTATGTGAAGGAACAGTAGCAGACCTTATCGAGAACACCATCATGCTGACGAAAAAGAACGCACACAGAGTCAAGCGCATCAAAAAGCATGGAACGGAAGAAGAAACCGTCCTTTTCCATTTCCGAAAACGAAGCACCGGAATGGGATATTACGTGCATACCATTGAATCAACCGAAGGAGAAACAGAACTCCATCCGGCTGATTTTGAAAAATGGGAAGTTGTCGAATTTTCCTATCCGGGTTATCTGGAAGACTTATGGGAAGCAGCCAACAGTGCTTACAGGTGGAGCTCGTTTGAACCGGAAGCACGGGCAGAAACGGACATTACGCTTTATGAGAAACAACTGGTGGAAGACCTCAAATACATTCCCGAAGAAAAACATGCGGAATATGTCAACGCATACCACAACAAATTCTCTGCCATGTTGAGTAGTCTTTCACGGTGTGCCAGCCCAATGGTGACCGGACCGGCAAAATTCAACCACCAGCGCAATAACAAGTCATTGGACACATATCAGAAGAAATACGATGAATTCCACGAATGGCGGAAACGGTTCAAGGATGCAATGGAAAAAATGAAGGAAGCTGCCAAACCGGAAGAACAAAAACAGGATGAAGCATGGAAACGGTTGAAACGTGACATTGAGAGCAGTGCACAGACCATCAATGAGATTGATACAGGACAGGCTAAAGGATACCACCGTGCATTGTTTGTCAGCAGCATCCTGAACAAGGTCAGCACCTATGCCAACAAGGGAGAAGTTGAAATCGTCCAGAAAGCGGTGGACTTCATCACCGAATTCAACTGCAATTGCAGAAAACCGGTCATTACACCCCGTAACCGCTTTTTCAACTTACCGGAAGAGGCACGCATGGCAAGGGAAAAGCTACAGGAGTTCCGAGAAAGGGAACAGCGGGAAGAAAGTTTTGAAGGAGGCAGGCTGGTCTGGAACTACGAGGCGGACCGGTTACAGATCCTTTTCGAGAACATCCCCAATGATGAGAAACGTAGGGAGTTGAAAAGCAACGGCTTCAAGTGGTCTCCCAAATACCGGGCATGGCAACGCCAGCTTACACGGAATGCCGTAAGCGCAGCCAAAAGAGTGTTGAACCTTCAAAACATATAATTATGAACAAACAAGAGAAATATGTCATAGATTCCCGATACTTCAGCGGATATTGTATTACCTATATGAAGGACGGAATACGAAGTGATTTCGGAGAGGAAACACTCGAAGAACTACGCATACGGGAAAATAATCCGTTCCTGATTGCCGTCAGCCGATCCAGAATAGAAAAAATGTTACAGATCTATCAGCAGGGACTGGCCGGACCGTTCAAAGAAATCACGGAAAATGAATATTACGATTTGATGGATATTCTGCCTCCCCTACGCCTGCAAACGGACTCGTTCTTTGTCGGAGAACCATACAGCGGAAGCTTATATTCCTTCTGCTTTACACGGAACAACCGCTATTTCCAAGGTCTGCGTTCCATTAAAACCGAAAGAAACGAACTGGACAGACAGATTAGCCGACATATGGAGATCATATGCAGAAACGCCACACTTCTGAAATCCGATTGCATACATCCAACAGAAAAAAATCAAGGCGGTATAGAACTGATACCCTATTCCTTTTCATTGGACGGAAAACATCCACTGTTCATCTGTAACCTTGTCATAGGAAAAGACTATAGTCAGGCAAGAGCGGACATGGCCCGGACACTGAGGAGCCTGCGCAGCAATAATTACCTGTTTTACAAGGGAAAAGGAGGATATGATACTCCGGATGAACTGATAGATTACGTCTCACACAAGAAATTTACCCTGGCATCCAACGGCAGGTTCTTCCAATATCCTCCAAACAGGGAATCAGTAACATTTGTCGGACAAGTCAAGGAAACGGATGAAGAATTCCTCTACCGAATTTATGACCGTGAATATTTCCTGCATCTTCTGAAAAGATTGAGGTCAGTGAAGAAAGACTCCGGACATAAAACCGAGAACATCAAGGCATAAAAATAACCTGGGAATATGGTGGCACTTCCATCGTATTCCCAATAAAAACAAACTGATATGGACACAAGTAACAAATTATACTGGAAAACCGCCACGGAGCCTGCGGATAATATTGAAGTAAGGCTTATACTGGACAACTACGCCAACAATGACAATCTGTACATCGGTCTGGAAACACCTGCGGATGGAAACCGGGAACAATGGGAATCCTACACGGACCTTACCATCAACTGCAATTCACTTCCACCGTTCCATGCGTATGTGGACAGCCGTGACTGCAACAGGCACGCTCATGAATTCCTTATCCGCAACAGGATTGCCGAACCGACAGATCTGGAATATAACGGATTCAGAATATTCAGGTTCAACCCGGAACGTCTCAAGGAACTGGCTCCTGAAAAATTCAAGACAATCAGTGCCAAACTGCCGCCACAGGATGACATCATAGAATACATTGTTTATAGAGAAAGACGTTTCCCCATACGTACGGTTTACGGCAATCACGATACATATAATGTTTCAATTAAAGAACTGGAGGACACATTGATTGAAGGAGCCAAAAACCAGGACGGCACTGCAATCGAACTGCTGGATAACATCTGCCTGTTCTGTTCAGAGCAGGAACTCCGGTACCTGACGGACGAGGAACTGATAGAAACAATTTACGAACAATAAAACTGAACATATTATGAGATCCGGAGACATCGTATTTCTGAAAGTGCCCTACAAAGGCTACAGGGTTGTGGAACTGATTGAAAAGCTGGAATACCGCTGGCTGGTACGGATAGTTGACAGCGGACTTGAACTTGAAGTGTACGAGGACGAACTGGTTGCGGAAGATTAAACGAAAAAAGTCATGGAACAATATCAATTTACATTCCATTCCGAAATCATCGGATTCACATCCCCGGACATAAATAAGGTATGCAGGGAGATAGACAAAAGAGTGGAAAAGGAAAAGACGAATGCCATAAAAAAGGACATCGAACTCCATATGTACGAAAACATTGAAGGCATTCCGCACCTTGTCAGCACCTGTTACCTTTATGACGGACATGGCAACCTCATACACGGGAGCATAAATGAGACGAAAAAGTATCTGACAGAGACATGGAGATACCATAAAAACAGGATACATGGAAACATAAGACCTTGTACAAGCTGTGTTTAAGAATATTGTCAAACCTAAAAAACGACCGACATGGACATAAATGAATATACCCAAAAAGAGACTTCAGACCTGCGTATGCATGAAGCAGAACAGTATCTGAGAAATCCGAAAAATCCGTCTTTCCTTCAAGTCATCATCGAAAAGAAAAAACGCACACTGTTCATTAACAGGGACAACGGTATTATCGGAATAAAAATACCACAAAAACGTAATAAAGGACTTGTTTTCTCCTCATGGAATACCATAAGTAAAATCTGTTATCCGCAACCGGAAGAAGAAAGGAACGAAAAGCTGGTCAGGAAATACCAGTCTCTGGCCGCAAAAGCGACTTTCACCAATCCATACCTGAGAAAAGTGAAAGCTGCCGTTCCGGGAAAGAGCCTGTATGAAAACGGTCTGACAACGGGAGTTCCCATAGAAGGGGAAGTCATTACATTGGAGGCAGTAAGAAAATGGTGCGGGGATTATACGTATAACCAGTTCCAAGAAGCACTGAAGGAAAAAAAGCAATACAGGTCCGGGCGTTTCAACTTTCGAGGGTATGACGGAACCCTATGGCTGGAAACATATCAGGAAGGAGACAGCTATATGAAACAGGGAGACATACACGGAGGTTTCTCAAAAGAGAGAAGGAACTGCCTGAACGGGTTCTACTATCTGCTGATAAACGACAGCAATTTTATAGGTTACGATATAGACTGATAAAGAAACTGGTATAAAGACATACGGATATGAGAACAAAAGCCAATATAGTCAGCAGCTTCATGTTCTACATGTGGAACAAGTGGAGCCTGGAGGAATGCATGTACGTTTTCAACAACGACCCGCATTTCTGGAACAAATGGGAATATGCCTGCGAAAGCGGGACAATGGGGGCGGCCGAAAGGTTCTATGCGGAACTGTCAGACCATAACCGCGAACTCCTGGTAAACAGGGCGTGTGAATTATATTACGGCAACAGGAATATATCTGACAACAAAAAAACAGAATAACATGGAAACGAATAAGAAAAATCCCCGATGGGATACAAAAATCAAACAATGGCTAAGGAGACAGATTCAGAAAAAAACAGTTAAAAATCACTCCACATGCGACTCCCCCCAACACTCATATGGAAGATGGGTATGCAGAAAATGCGGTTCTCCCAATGTACGGACTAAAGCATGGATATACCCCAACAGGAACAACAGACTGATTTCATACATGGATACCGGAGCGTATGTGAATAATTTTTGTGAAGATTGTCTGGAATACAGTGTCCTTATAGAAGAGGAAAAACTGAAAGACGCTTTGAGCAGCTTTTGGAAACGACTTACCATTAATGAAAAAAAGTATCTGAGCGGATACAATGAGTACGGCCTTCCTTCGGAAAATGCTATGACGGAAGATGAATATGCTTCTTCCTGTGAACGTTTTTGGGAAAAACTCTCTATGAAAGAAAAAATACGCTGTATGGATGGTTCCAACTCCCATGAATTGAAAATCAAAATACATCACGAGCCCGACTGGAGCAGCACCGCATATCAAATGGTTTTAGAAAACATCAAATCACTATGCAATAACGGTTTAAAGATGGATGAAATACTGGCAGCTACCACTGCTAAGGAACTAACATTAGAACAGGCCCATATGGCTTATATCCATCTGATGGAGTGGGCATATGGAAATTACATTTCAATAAAAACTCAAGAGCCATGAATGAAATGCTACAATCTTTAGAACAATATCTTCCTGAATATACAGACCTGTTCTATGTGGACTACAGAGAAGATCTGGACGAACACGAGGACATCCAGGAGAAATGTATCCGTTCCAACAGCCTTGAAAGTCTCTATGAGAAAACTTATGAATGGTATCAAGAACAGGAAATAGAAAACCTACAGGAATATATGGAACAGGTAAGAAAAGAGATGAAATCCTGCGGCCTTCAGGACGTATTCCATGAATGCGAGGACAATATCAGGGACCTGATATATGAACGTAACCAGTCCGATCCGGTCAAGGACCTGATACGGAACTCTTCCGTAACCAACATGTTCTATTCCCTCGGCATTGAGATTGACGGCTATCATACCGGTTGTCCGGAACGGGGGGAATCGGTTGCTATGGCCTGTTACAGGATACGCCGTGCATTGCGCCTGAAAAAAGGCGAGTTTGACGAGCTGATTGGGGAACTGGTGGAAAACGCCACAGGAGGCGGCGAACTCCGTATCTATTTCAATGCCATGTTTGACAGCCTTCTCAGCCGTGACAGGGAACATGATTTCAAAAGCATACGTTTTTACGGCAATGTGATTGTAGCCATCACTGACAGCCGTGAAGGTTCAGGCTACCACGTGAAAATCCCGCTTGACCTTACATTCCCATTCAAAAGGGACAACCTGTTTGTCGACTCACAGGTACATTACTCCTATGCGAACGAAATATGCGGCATGAGCAACGACTGGTGCGATTCAACCCGATGGGAAACCGGTTTCTTCCCTATCAACGGCAAAGTCCACAAAAGCAAGATGGCAGAACACCAAAAGCAGGAAGCGGAATATGAAATGACATTCCGGAACGGGCAATGTACCTTCGGTGACATGAACTACAAACGGCACCGGAATGTCCGCTATTCCAACTCGTATCCTGCGGGATGCAGATGTACGGATTGCGGAACTTTCTGGATTGACTGAAAAACAAAGCAAAAAAATGAGAAATATAGATATACAAGAACTATCAATAGGAACAAAAGTCTACTGGCACGATCCTGCCGGAGAGACTTCAGGCATTTATGAAATTCTGATAATGCCTGATATAAACGAACTGACGAAAGAAGAACTTGAATACGATGATCTAATTCTTCTTATAGGTGACGGATTCAGTGAAGCTGAAGTATTCATTCGCGAACTTGATATTTTGTATTAATCAGACAATAAACATTTCAACCACTAAAAACTATAATAATATGAAAATCATGTGTACACAGGAGCATTACGACAAGGTCGTACAGTATGCCAAATCAATCAATGACAAGACACTGGAAAACTGTCTTGAACGTCTCAAACAATGGGAAAAGAACAAGAACTGTCCCTGCGAGATCGAACTCTATTTCGACCATGCCCCCTATTCCTTCGGGTTCTGTGAACGTTATCCTGACGGAAGGACCGGTATCGTCGGAGGACTTCTGTATCACGGAAATCCGGACGAATCGTTTGCGGTCACTTTAGAACGTATCCATGGATGGAGCATCCATACATGACCAAATATGATTGAATATACATAAAAGCCTCATTCACACCCGAATGGGGCTTTTTCATATTCATACAATTAATCCAATAAAAATAATATCAATATGCTATACTATCAATTCAACGGCTACGAAGGATTCAAGCTATGTTTCGGACTTGAACAGAGAAACAACGGCACTATGGTAAGAAAAAACAAAATACTGCTTGACCATCTCAAACATCGTCCGCTCCTAAAATATTGCAGGGAGAACAATGACTATACCCTGCTGAATATCCACAATATGGCAGATCTTCAGGAAAAGATACAGGGTGCTGTAAAAGCATCAGGAAAAGAAGACGAAAGCCTTCCTTATAAAATAGAACTGATCGGAGAAACCTACTGGTCTGCCAAATACAGGACAGATGAACACAAGGGACTATGCGGGGATATGGACAAAGCCTCCATATGGTATGTGAACATTAAGCGGGACCGTCCATTCAAAATGAAATCAGGTAAATTCATGAGGTCTGTCATGGCTGAAACAAAAATCGGACAAATCATATCTCCAGCTGTTCTTAACTGGCTTTCAGGAGATGTGTTCACGCAAAAATGGCAGACATACATGTACGGGCAGACATCCGATGTAACGCTTCATGTGGACAGCAATTTCAAGAAGATATATACCAGAGATAAATGCAAGGGTAATTTCAACTCATGCATGGCGGATATGAACAGGGACGACTTCTACAAATATTCGGTCAAGGCTCAAGCCGCCTATATAACCGATGCTGAAGGAAGCATCCTGGCAAGGGCCATACTGTTTACCGATGTATCAGACAGCGACGGAGGAAAATGGAGACTGCTCGAAAGGCAATACTCATCTGATGACAATGCCATCTTCAAGCATCTGCTGATAGAGAAACTGATTCATGGGAAGCATATTGACGGTTACAAGATTGTAGGAGCCTCATGCAATGACGCAAGTGCTTTTGTCAAGATTGACGGAACCTCACTACATGACAAGAAATTTGAAATAGAGTGCGATTTGGAGGAAGACGGCACCTTGTCCTATCAGGACTCCTTCAAATGGTATGACTACACGAACAGAAAGGCTTACAATTATCCTCACGCCAACTGGTCTCACGAACTGGACACAACAGATGAAACTCTCTCGTATGAAGAGGAGTGCAATGAGGAATGGGATGAGTACCACCAGTATTATTGTGAGGAAACAAGAACCTGCTATTGGAACGGGAGAGAAATAAGTGTGGATGCCAATAACCTGGATGATTTCGAATGGATATGTTCAAGAAATGAATACCATCACTATTCCGATATAACCGTTTGTGAGGAATGTGAGGAAGCCATGTTGGTTGAGGACACGAAACATTCGGATCTAACCGGAGGACAGTATTGCTGCCAAACATGCAAGGAAGAGGCTGAAAAGAGATTTAAATCCAAAAACTGGCATTATTCCGAATATGACGATGAATGGTTCGAGAATGAATATGATATAACAAACATCAATATCTACAACGATCAGACACTGTTATACGAGAAAAAGACCATCAGCATAAGCACATTACAGGATCTGATCATGGATGAAAAAATATGGTTTTTCGATGACGAAGCCTTTAATGCCGTCAATCCGGCTACCCGTTTCCCATATAATTACAAACATCAAAACAACCCGAGCCATGAATACACAACTTCTGAAGCATCTGTATAGCATCTACAGTCCAAGTGGCAAGGAAACCGGGATGGTCCGTTTCCTGTGCTCTTACATAAATACACTTCCTGGAAATATCAGTATTTCAGAGGACCGCTACGGAAACCTTTATGTGATAAAAGGAAAGAGCGATACCTATCCCTGCCTCATAAGCCATATCGACCAGGTATCATACTGCAATCATTCCGTTGATTTTAAAGTCATTGAAACAAAAGATATAATTTTCGGATATGCCCATTCACGAAAACGTTTTGAGAATTTGGGAGCAGATGACAAGAACGGCATATTCGTATGTCTGGAATGCCTGAGAAAATTCGATACCGTCAAACTGGCATTTTTCAGGGAGGAGGAAACCGGATGCCAGGGAAGCAGCAATGCATATATGCCGTTCTTTGATGACGTGCGTTTTGTCATACAGCCTGACAGGAAGGGCAATTCCGATCTGGTTGTAAACATAGGCTGGCAGACCTTATGCTCTGAGTGCTTTATCCAAGCCATAAACCCGCATTCATGGGGATATAATGAGACAAATGGACTAATGACCGATGTCATGGCACTGAAAGAAAACGGGTTGGCCGTCAGTTGCATCAATGTAAGCTGCGGATATTACAATCCGCATACCGATGAAGAAATCACGGTAAAAGCCGACCTTCAGAAATGCATCGGTTTCGTGGAACATGTGATAACCGATTGTACAGATATCTATACATATCTTCCTGACAGCGATTTTTACAATCCGTATGAATGTGAGGAGCAAATTTATGAGATACTATGGCACAATCCCTCCCTTACCCCCGAAGACCTGCTGGACATGTACTCTACCAATTTTCCGCATCTCAAACTGGAAGATTTTAGGAGAATCCACGAAGCCATATGCTCTGAGTTTGGGACAGAATATTTCAAAAGAATCCATCAATACTTAAAATGACCGATTATGACAGATTTATGTATTGACATGCAGGATGTGCATAATGCATCGCTTATATTATGGTACGTCGCAACCGGACTGGACCTCATGGAACTTTCCATATATGCATTATGCGTATACAGAAAAAACAAAATCAAAACACTCCTGAAAGTAGAGGAGGAATTTCTTGATGTATGGCATCCGTTTCTGACTCCAAGAATCATCTCATTGCGGGATGACGCATTTACTTTCCTGTCTTTAAACCTGTTGTACCAATGGATATTCCACTGATATATAAAAATGGCATTCTCATTTCTTGCCGCAAATATAGCCGTTTGCCGCGCAACCCCAGCAAGGCGGCCCTACGGGCTGGTTGGCTGGAAAAAAATCATCCTCGCTTCGCTCCGGTATTTTTTTCCGCCAAGCCTTGCATGGGTGCGGGCAAACGGACAACAAGGCAATCAAGAAATAAAAATGCCTGTACCACAGGCCGGTATGTACGAACAATAAAAAATTCAAAGTCATGATTACAGATTCAAGGACACAGAACAGGCTGTATGCGGATACGGATACAGTCCTCTTTTCATTGGAAAACAGGAAAGAAGCGACAGACAGGATGATGGAAATACTGAAAGACACACCGGAATACCTGCAAGTGATGAACCATGTTCCCTCACATGCCATGGAAAACAGCGATGACGGATGGTGGAACAGCGAACATGCCGATTCTGTCATTTCATCTCTCATGGAAACATTGGACAGTTACACACCTGAAGGTTACCGTTTCGGACCGCAATCCGGAACCATGGACTTTTACGGCTACTGGAAAAGCGGAATCGGAAAGAATGTCCTCTACCATGTCCACTATACGCTCCAGACCGGTTACGAATGGGGAAAAGGACTCCCGCATGACAGGACAGAAGCCTTTTACCGGGAAATATCCGGATTATTCCGTAAATATGGGTTCACCGTCAGAAAAGAAGGGAAGTATACTCCGGCAACCTATATCGTCAAAGGGAAGACAAGGTTGCACGTACATCCCATGGAAATCAGCGGATATTGTGAAGCCCTGCACATTCCGGAAATCACACGGATACTTACAGGAAACGGAGACAGCTTCCGGCTTGTACGGGACAGCATCCTGGAAGAGGTCTATACCTTTACCGAAGAAGAGGAACTGGAATATTACCGCAACAGATACGGGAAACACATACTGGATGACATCAGGAACGCCTTCAGATGCCGGAAAAAAGGAAAAGAGGAGATTCTATCGCTGATGGCTTCAAGGATAAACTCAGCGACGACCTCCCACCTGTACGGAACATGGCACGGTTCTCCGGCATACCGGTTCATACAAGAAGCATATGAGAAACTCGTGCAGAAAGGTGAGCTTATAGAAACCACCCGGCGTATCGGATACTGCAACATCATATTCACCACACTCAAAACCAATGCCATATGAACAGACAGACAACAGACCCTCAAAAGAAAGGGATTACAGGTCTGACATCCGACGGTTTTTACAACATATCAGATCTGGAGGATATCAACAGGAACTATGCCTATCCCATAACCCCACGCGAAGTCAGAAAGGTGAACAGCCTGATTGGCCTCATCAGAAAGGCAAGAGAGCAGGACGGACCGGTCGAAGGCGACTCGGTAGAGTTCATCTCGCGTACAGGGGACTATTTCGGGGAGGCGCATATCGAGAAAATTATCGGAAAACATTCGCATATATGCCTTGCACCTGAAATGCAGTTCTGCTTCATGGACAGAAAAAGAGCGGCATTTGAAATCGAAGGCAGTCCTTGGACACAGATCAGCACATCCCTTCTGGTCCCGGCAGGAACCGCGGTTAAAAAGTTCCATACATGGGGCTACGGCAGACGCCACCATAAGGGATACCTTCAGTTCCGGACATCCGTACGCAAATGGAAATTCCGGGAAGCCGACCCACTTTACGACGGATATACCACACGGAACTGGCAGAAATACCATATCATGAAACACCGTGATCCCGAAAGAAGGAACGAATACACCTACCGCAGTGACGGTTTCACTGTATACAGCCGGAACGAGCTGGACAGACTGACCGAAATCCTGCACGGGAAACTGTACAAGGGTATCTTCCCGAATTCACTGGTTCTATGGGGATACCGGATGGAACAGAAGGATATGTCCCGCAAGGAGTGGAACGAAATGAAAGGCCGTGGACAGCTCCTCATGGATTTTCTGGATTACGGTCCCGTACGAATCCTTGCGGATGACAAGCATCACACCGTAACAATATATAGAATAAATGACCACACATGACAAAGAACAACGAAACGATATGGCACGATACGAAATTTCCAACGAAGTAAAGCCGCTTGACAAGCTCATTACCGGATTTGCCGGTTCATGCGGATACGACATACAGACAGTTTTCAACGACTTTCTGCGCTTCATCATACATGGTTTCTCTCCAGGCGCACCTCCAATGAGAGACTGGAAGTACAAACGCCGGCAGAACATCGCATTTATGGAAATGACAACCCAGTGGACACTCATCATGCAGAAACAGATTGGAAGATCCGGATGGTTCGACGCATTCGGGGAACTCCATATGGCATATTGTTCCAAACCAGGACAACAGGCAAGCGGACAGTTCTTCACCCCGGCACACATCTGCGAACTCATGGTCATGTGTGCGACAGACAAAAAAGAGAGCGGACAGAGAATGGGAGACCCCACATGCGGAAGCGGAAGGCTCCTGCTGGCATACCATGCGCACAATCCGGGAAACTATCTTGTAGGAGAAGACATCAGCCGCACCTGCTGCATGATGACCGTCTGCAACATGCTCGTGCATGGATGTGTCGGAGAGGTTATCTGCCACGACAGCCTCCGACCGGACAGTTTCACCGACGGATGGAAGGTCAATCAGGCGCTGCACCTTACCGGAATTCCCTCCATCAGACGCATGAAAGCCGAGGAATACAGAAATCCAATGCCGGAGAACATCAGCCGTTTTACTGAGGCTGCCCGGCTCATCAATATATTGGACAAATCATTATCAACCATTTAAAAATTATAATTATGGAAACTTTAGCAGTATTGAACAATCAGAAACAATTTGATTTCCAGAACAACGGAATCGAAGTGATGAATCTTGAAACGCTCCAGCGTACCTACAAGGAGAACGACATTTATGGAAATCCTGTAAGGGGAATCTACCACTATCAGGTCATAGATCGCATGACGGACATCTGCCGGCGTCATAACCTCAGTTACGAAGTGGAGGAAATCTTCGCCGCACAGAACAAGAACAGGACACAGCCGGGAGTGGTCATCCTTCCGCAGGTTGAACAGACCTACGGAGAAAAGGCAGTGGAGGCACATGTCCTGCGCCGCATCTTCACCACCATCCGAATCCTGAACGGGGATACGGACGAACTTACCACCACACTCGTGGTAGCCTACCATCAGGACGGAATCCAGGCGGCAATCGGCCCATGTGTACGCATCTGCCACAACCAATGTATTCTCTCCCCCGAACGAAGCGTTGCCAACTATGGCAAGGACAAGGTGACGACCGAGGAACTGTTCGAGAAGGTGGATGACTGGATGCGGAATTTTGAGCGTGACATGGATGCGGACAGAAGCCGAATCCAAAGGCTCAAGGAAAAGGTGTTGACACCAGGTGAATTGTATATGATAATCGGAATGCTCACCGCCATGCGTGTCTCCCACGACAGCACGGACAAACGGCTGACATCCAGAGTGGAAACCTACCCCCTCAATCAAGGACAGATTTCCGTCTTTACAGAGGAACTGCTCAAACTCTCGCTTGAAAAGTCCCAAATTACCGCATGGGACGTGTATAACGTATCCACAGAAATATACAAACCCGGAAAGACCGATTTCCCGGCCATGATCCCGCAGAACGGAGCAATGGCGGAATTCCTGCTTTCCTACAATAATTGACGAGAATTATAATGGTCCAGTCCGGTTTCGCCACAAGCGGAATCGGACTGTCCGTTTTATGAACCTAACATAGATGTATTATGGTAAAGAGCAGTGGAAAGCAGACTGAAACATATATCCTGTTCAGCTGCAACGCATGGCATGAATACAGTTCATTCGAACCCCAGGCTGTTTTCAGCTCTGCTGACAAAGCCGAAGAATTCCTGAAAAGAAACAAAAGAAGGCTGAAGCTGGAAGATGACGACATCAAATGTTTCATGCAGTACCATCAGACACAGGGAAAGGGCACAAACTACCTGATACAGCCCTGTCCGTTAGACCCTGCCACCATGCAGGAAATAGGACTGGGATAACAAACCAACCATATATAAATTACCAGAATCATGAATGAAACGACTTACATCGGCCTGTCACAGCCGGACGGAATAAGGTATATTACCGTCATGAGAGGTGGCGATTTCGATAACAACGGAATGATACTGAAAAACTTCTACTGTAAGGAAAGCAGGATAAGACAACTGCTCAAACTGGGAGACCTGTTCAGACTGGGAGGCAGCCCGTACAATCCGGCAAGTCCGGAAAATGAGAGAAACGATAATGTCCATTGCATGCCGCTCGGGAACGGACAGGCACATGAAATCAAGGACAAGGAAACCTTTTTCCTTTTAGGAGAATGGACCTACCTGTATGAGAACGGGAAATGGATGCTCGGACATGGTGGAAACATATACGACATCAGCCGGGCAAGCTTCAGCGTATTCATACCGGAAAACAACCGTATCCCCCCGGTATTTGATGACAGAATCAGGTTTGCCACAATAGACAGCCGGGGCACACTGGAGTTCCTGAACGGATTTGTCTACGGATGGGACACATGGGAAACACTTCAGGACAGGGTGGATGTCAGAGAACAGACTGTCTATGTATTCAGGGAGACGGAACTTATCAGAATAATAACCCCCAAAAACAGAAAATCATGAAAGATGTCAATGTAACAAAGGCAATATCCTGCCTGCCGGAAAAATTCATTACAATGGAAATGGCCGAAATGGCGGCAGCAGAGCATCGTGCGGAACTGGTAAATTATCTGCCGGAGCCTATGATAACCCCAAAGATTCTGGACATGATATTCGAAAACGAATATTCCGGATGGGAATCATGGAACCTGTCAAGGATACCGGAAGAAAAAAGGAACCGGGACATCTGTCTCAGAGCCGTAAAGGCAGACAGAAAGAATTTTCCATATGTTCCCGAAAAATACAGGAACGGGGACATTATCGAAACACTTTTCCGTTATGGGAGTTTTTTGGACAGCCTCCATATCATACCGGAATCTTCATGGAACATCCAGACCGTAGCAAGCGGACTGTACTCCCTGTGCAGAAGTATACAGAATTCAAGAGGCTCCTGGAAAGGGCATTACACGTCCGACCGTGAAGGTCTGGATTTCATACGCACAGCCAAAGTCATGCTCTCCTTTGTCCCTCCAAGAGCCAAAGGCTTCAGACTCTGGAAGAGACTGATTCGGGAAGAACGCATAAGCATCCATACCATTGACAAGATAATACCTAAATGTTTCAAACAGTCAGAATATTACAGGAGGTGGTGCATACAGTCCATAGGCGAAGTGGATACCCGATGGCTGGACTACGATACCGTATGGAAAGCCATATCGGAAAAGACCGGTAACATACAGGATCTGATAAAATCCCCCAGGCATTACAAATGGTTCTCGGAACATGCGGACGATGCCATGGCAGACAAGGTGGCAGAAGGGGTTCCGGAACTGTTCAGCCGGCTTCCCGAGAAGTTCAGGACAGAAGAAAGGCTCATCAGGGTACTGGACGGGAAAAAGGAAATCAACGACTACTATTTCCCCATCAGCCCTGAACTGGTGACAGACAAAGTCTGCCGGGCACTGGCAAGAAGGGATTCCTTCTATCCGGACATCCCCAAAGAAATATGGACAAAAGAACTTGCGGAATATATGACAGAACACGGCAGAAGCTTCAAATGGCTTTCAAAAATGCCGAAGGAACTCCAGGACAGGAATATTGCAGACAGAGTGATGGCCGAAAAGCCGGAATACTTCTGTTATCTCAGAAAGGAATTCATAACCAACGAAATGTCGATGAATCTATGCCGACAGAACGTACACAATGTCAGCCACTTCAAGGAAAGAAGCACAGAGTTCAGCAGATATACCGGACTGCCGGCCGAATTCTACGGTTGCGAAACGGAACTGGAGAACATAAGGGAACGGGGCGACAACCGCCGTTACTGCCGTATCGGACTTACATACATCGCACTCCAGAGATGTGAAAAAAGATATGGAGAATATGAATATTACCTGATCATGACACGCCACGCCAACCGTTATCTGCCTGCCCGTACCGTATTCCGGAAACGGATTGACACGTTCCACAGGACATGGCTGGAAAAGACCGTCTGTGACAACGACCCTGAGTTCAGGATGCCGAAGGTCGAAAAAGAGCTGAAAGACGTACAGGCCATGCGCTATTATGACGTGCAGCATATCCGTACCATACTCGGATGTGACATCTACCGCAACACCTTTATGGGACAGACGGTGGAATACTGCATCAGGAAGAACGGGCTGACCTACCACGACACAAAGCCGGAGAAACTAGTACCGGGACTCCATCTGAAAATAAGAAAACTCAAGGAACAGGCCGCACTTTCCGAGAAAACGCATGACTCCAAGGAAATCAACGCGGACATGCTGCACAGGGAAATGGGATATTGCCTGACCGGAATAGAAGCCTTCGCGGAAGACTACGGTCTGGATGTGGAACGCAGCTACACCATAGGAGAACTGAAAGAAGCCATACATTCCAGGGGGTACAAACCTTCATTAGAGAAATACAAGACAGAAATCCAACTTTTAAATCTTATTTGATATGGGTAATATACAAAAAAAGATAGAAATAATAAGAGAGGAAATCATAACCTGCATACTGACTCTCATGCGTTCCTATTCGGTTTCCGAAATCACATTGACCGAAACAGACAATCCCGTTTTTATAATATGGTTCGACAAGACCGGAGAACCGTGTGAATGTCGTGTACATAAGGTAATTGCAGCAGATGAAAGCATTTTTCTTGAGGTGTATGACAAAATAACGGGAGAAACCCATAAGATTACAAACAGACACGAAACGGCACTGGCCAATCCGGTATGTCTGAACGAGATACTGGAAGCCATAAAGAATATAGAAGCAGCAAAGTAAAACTGTTACAGCTTTCGTGTTTACGGAATAAGCGCAATGCCTTTTATGCATATTCCGTCACATTCATCTACATAAATACAAACTTAAAAATTATTTCATATGAAAACTTTTGAAAAAGACATTGAACAGCTCGGGAAAACATCATAAATTCCATACTCTCGCTCATGAAAGCCAACCAACTTACTGAAATCACACTTGAAAGCGACGATCATGACCCTGTGTTTGTAATCTGGTTTGACGATTTGGGAGACCCGGTTGAATGTACCGTACACAAGATAAAGGATGTCGGGAACGACATTGTCCTTGAAGTGCACAATAAGATTACGGAAGATGCGTATGACGTAACAAGTGAGTACGAACTGGCACTTGCCAACCCGATATGGCTAAACGAAATGTATGAGTTCATGCTCCGGATTCTGTCTCAAACAGAAGGAACAGGAACGGAAGTAAATGCAATATGTTGCAGGTGCGGAAGTACGGACGTAACCTGTGAGGCGATGATAAACCCCAATACAAAGGCATTTGACCACTACACTGATGAGTCTTTCCTATACGGATGGTGTGACAGTTGTAAAACAGGCACAGTCATCAGCGACACGGCTGAGGTAAAGGACGAAATACTGCAACAATACAGTAAGTTTACTGCAATTCACAATAAAGAACCGCAACTGGCCCTGTGCCGTATCATCTGGAAAGACAACATGAAAGATACGGAAGTTACCATTGCACTTGAACACATTCCTGAGGAGCTTGACAACAACATATTCTTCTATTGCAACAGCCTCTCCGATTTCATGGCAATGGCAGAATACGGATGTGAGGATTTCATCGTTATAGAATGTATTGAGTTCACAGACATACAAACATCGGAGAAAGAATGTCAAAACCCGATGGAAAACATACGTCCAAAACCATCTGCTAACCAATGCAATATGGATTTACATGAATATTATCAGAAAAGCAGGCATGAAATCAATTCGTCCATCATGGAAATGGCCGGTGAACTGGCAACCGCATGCCTTGTCAACAAGTACAACCGTCCTTTTGAAGAGTTTGTTGAACCGGATGAAGAAGGAAATCCGGAAAGTGGCACACACTACAAGGATGAATATCAGGATGAATACAACCGCTTCTACGATAAAAGCTATGCCCGGATTGCCGGTCTGATGAAATTCGATGTAACCGAAGAAAACGGCATTACCAGACAATAGACATGGAATTAAAAATGAAAACGGACCGGAATATCTTCATGGGGGTCCGGTTCGTTAAACAAACATCATAACAGACAAAGGAACAGGACATCAGAACTCTATATTCTGTTCATGGTTATACTTAAAAAACATAAACGTATGAAATCAACAACGCTTAAAATAGGAGATAAAATCCGGATTAAAGGAGAAGGTTTCTTCGAAGAATTCCCGGTTATGCCCAACCATACGATAATATGCCACGGGCTTGACGTTACTCCGGAAATGAGACAGTACTGGGAACGGGAAGCCACAGTAGTGGAAATCGACACAACAGGGAAAAATCTCATGTACGGCTTGTCGGTAGATTGTGGCAAGCATTGGTGGAGCATTGAAATGTTAGAATCAGAAAGCAATTAATCAGGAATAAAACAAATTATTTTATTGACTAAAAAAGGTAAAAAATTATAGAAAATTATTTGCCGCTTTCCATAAATACATTATTTTTGTACCGAAAATAAAGTTGGTTCCGTAGCTCAGTTGGATAGAGCAACAGCCTTCTAAGCTGTGGGTCCCGCGTTCGAATCGCGGCGGAATCACAAAAAGGGTTGCCTTAATAATGAAGTGACCCCAAAAAGTTGGACAAGTTAAACATTATCCCGTAATAGAAAGAGTTCGGTATTGTACCGGACTCTTTCCATTTAACCGGGCTTTGATTCTTTTATTGTTATAATATTCAATATATTTATCCAAAGCCTTTATAAAGGCTTCAGGAGATTCAAAATTCTCGGTATACAGTAATTCAGACTTCATAATTCCAAAGAAATTTTCCGCCATAGCGTTGTCAAGGCAGTTACCCTTACGAGACATGCTTTGTACTATATGATGTTCTTCAAGACGTTTACGGTAGCCGTAGTGTTGGTATTGCCATCCTTGATCAGAATGGAGTATAAGTCCGTCAAGACTGTCAAACCTTGTGAACGCTTTATCCAACATATCGTATATCTGTTCCATATCCGGTTTTCGGGAGATGTTGTATGATATGATCTCACCGTTGAACATATCCAATATCGGGGAAAGATAAAGTTTGACAGAACCGATTTTTATCTGTGTTACATCTGTCGCCCATTTGCGGTTGGGGGCTTCTGCCGTAAAATCCCTGTCTATTATGTTCGGGGCTATCTTGCCAACCTCACCTTTGTATGAGCGGTATCGTACCATGCGTATTTTGCTTTTAAGCCCTAAGTCACCCATAAGCCTCTGGATGGTCTTATGGTTTAGCATAAAGCCACGGTTATGCATCTCCGCTGTTACACGCCGATAGCCATATCGTCCCTTATGCTCATGAAAAATTAGTTTGATTGATTCCTTTTCATTGGAATACTTATCAATCGTTTTAAGCCGCTTCAGATGGTAATAGAACACAGAACGAGCCATCTTTCTTAACTTCAATAACAAGTCAAGAGGATAATCCGACCTTAGTTCGTCGATGGTTCGCGCCCATTCAGAAGTGCTTGGGCCTTCTTTGCCTCGACTAAGGCCTTCGCTTTTTTTAGCAGCGCGTTCTCTGCCCTCAGGCGGAGATTTTCAGCCTGAAGCCTCTCAAGTTCCGTTTGCGGTTCTTTCTTCTTTGGACGTCCCATAGGTTCTTTTAATGCTCTTCCCTGGCGTTTGGACGGCGCAAGAGCTTCGTAACCATACTTACGTACTGTACTGACCCAGCGTTGTAGAGCCGTCTTACCAATTCTGTATTCTATTCTTACATGGGATAAAGGTACACCTTTTTCCAATATTAAACGTACTACTTCTTCTTTTAATTTAACCGTAGGACGACAATGTGGTTGTTGTTCCAGTCCAGAACGACCATATTTGTCCCACATTCTCACCCATGCCAATATCTGAGTCTTATTGATATGATACTCCTTTGACAAATGAGCTATTAACTCTCCTTGTTTTACCCGGCTAACGATAATAAGCCTTTGTTCGTAACTGTACTTCATAAAAAACACCCCAAAAGTTTTGTGTCTAACTTTTGGGGTGCAGTACAATAATAAGGCGACCCTTTTTTATTTTATTCCTTCTTAGTTTAGAAGAAAATTTTCTTGCCGCAACGCAAATTCCTTGCAAAATTCATCGACCATACCACCAATCTCCTAACTTTAAACTCTGAGAACATAGTGGTATTCGTTTAAATGTCATAACTTGGCACTATAAATCCAATACCTTGCTATATTCCTATTTAACAATAGATTGAAGTGATTCTTGTATCAGACTCTTGTTAATGTATATACAACAGCTTGTATTCCTCTTTCCTCCGCCTTTCGATAGAGGAAATCTTCTTACCCTTATAATGGCAATACTTTATGAAATCCTCATAAATATCCCGGTTGCCGGACTCCAGTTTCCTTATCAGCGTACTTTTGGGCATTTTCCCATGACCGAGCAGACGGTATGGTCCCACCTGGTAAGCCAGACACGCGACCAAGAGCGAATCCTTTCCCAGATGCCGGAACAATGCGCACATCTCCTTCAAATCCTTCCTCAGAATCCGGTCTCCGTCACTTTCGGTCAGTTTCTCCGGAAATCTCTCCCCTTTGCGGATACGGTGTCCATAGGCCACATAAGGGTAACATTCCGGTCCATGCCAGCCCTCGTATTTTTTGATGCACCGGACTGCCAAGCTCCAGCGTGATACCTGTACGGTATCCTGAGCCGGAACACCGGCCACCCACAGCACCGCCACCGGCAATGCTGACCTCAAAAACGATGAAAGTGCTATCGGGCACCTCCTTCACCCTCAGGGAGTGTCTCTTCCGGAATTTCCTCTCCATCATCCGAACTGTTGAAATCCAGTTCTATGTCAATGGTATTTCCCCAGTTGTCCTCCACCGTGATGATCAGGTTCTGAGCCTCCTCACACAGGGAAGTATAATACAGACGGAACTTCCTGTTCTCAAGCAGATAGCGGTCGTTAGGCTTGAACTCAAGCCCGTTGTCCAGTTTCAGGGAGCCTTCCCCGTCATACTGGAAATAACGTATGGTATATATTGTTCCGTCAAAATCCCCCTCACTTTTCAGTTCGCAGCGTATTTCCGCCGTCTCATTCTTTTCCAGTTCTTTGGGGACAGGCATGGTTTCCACACTGAACGGATAGCTCTGCTGCACTTCCAGTTCGGAATCACACGATACCATGAGGGCAGACAGCAGACCCATACAAAACAAAACCATACGACCGATTATAGCCATTCCTCTTTTCATATTCTTCTCCTTTTTCATTCGTTTTTCCTTTTTCTTGTCAGATATTCATTCAGATCCTTGTTCCCTTCATACATCCCGGAACAGTCCGACACCTTTTTCCCATAACGCTCCACAAGTATTTCAAAGGCTGCCTTTCCGGCAGGATCACGGTCAAGATAGCACCGTACCGTGCTGTATTTGTCCAGCACGTCATACGACCGTTCCAGATTGGACACGGAGTTCAGCACCAGACAATCCTCGTCCGTCACAACCCTCAACACTACCGCCGACAGAAAATCCGCAAAGCCTTCAAACACACAGCACGTATCCTGTTCCCCTCCGGACAGTCGGATGCAGGATATGTCCTTCGGGGAAATACATCCTTTGAACATCGGATTGCGAAGCTCATAACCACCGCTCCGATTCATAAAGCCTATGGCAAAATACCATTTGCCGCGTATGCGGTATTCGACTTCCTTACAAAACCGCATGGCAATAAACGGAGCAATGCCTCTTCCTCTCAGGTAGTCGGTCAATGCCTTACGATGCAGTTCCTTCACCTTTACCTCCTCAAAGCAGGAAACATTCGGGACCTTCTCACGTTCCCTCAAATTCAATACCGGCAGCACGCCTGATCTTTTAGAAAGGAATTCCAACTGCTTTTTGAAATCCATACAGCCTGTCAGTTCCCCGACAAGACGAAAGATGTCTCCGCCTTTCCCGATGCCGAAATCGAACCATACATTCCGCTGCGTGTCCACCTTGAACGATGCATTCCTTTCATCACGCAGTGGAGAACAGTACCAGTATTCCGTTCCCCGGCAACGCTTGGGCATAGATCCCAGCTGTTCAAGCAAGCCGGTTATGGGAACAGCCCTCAACCTTTCCACATCCGCAGACTGCCATTTCATAGCTTCAGCCCTCCTTTCTTCCGGTTTTCAGGCATATCCTTGAAATGAAATCCGCCGCGTTTTGGGGAAATCTGCCTTTCCGACTTCTGTTCCTCCTTTTTGCACTGTTCCTGATAAAGCTCCCTTATCCCGTCCACACTGTACCTTTTCCCTGTCGTTTCTTTCAGCCGCCTGGCAAACGTGAATATATTGTTGCCGTTCTTGACCGAATCCGGCAAAGCATCCGGCTTCAGCAAAAAAAGATAAGGATACTCGTTCTCTGCAACCATACACATCTCCGCAGTCCGGCGTTCCCGGGGAATAAAAAGGAAGGAACTTCTGTTTGCCCGAATGCCGGCCATATACAGCTCGTCCGTCTTCAGTTCCTCACGGATGTTCCGGCTTGACAAGGCCTGATTTCCCGAACTCAGGACAGCCCGGAACAGCCTTTCTTCCGTATGCATCCTCTCCGGCATATATTGCAGACTGTTGCCGTCAATATCGACCAGATAGTCGGCAATCCTGTCATCGAACTGCTCCGGACGCATTGCAGAAGCAAAACTGGCGGCACCAGGTCTGTCAAGGGAATCCACAAGGCATTGTAACACAAGATTCTTGTCTGGTATGGAAGCAACAATGTCAGGGAAGGAATCGGGAGCCGGACTGCTCCTGTAAGCCTCCAGGCACATCTCCCTTGTCTTCATCTCTTCCGGAACGTACTTCAGGTTATAACCGCACGACCTCACAAATTCCATGCACAGCTCCGGAGTCTTGTGCTCATCCGGGACTTGCCCCAAATTGACCCATCCTTTTTTGAGCATATCCTCATATCTGATTCCATCTGATTTCTTACCATTCATACACTCAATCAATTACAATCCTTACACCTAATCCATATAACGTATTGCTGCATCCCAGACTTCCTCCCCAAAGGAAACGCTCGCGCACAGAAGCGGTCAGCGCGAAACGGTCGGCAAGATACAGTTCCATTTCCAGCGTAAGGGCGCATCCGTAAACAAATGCATCCCCGTTCTTCAGCGTGGCACCGTCATAGAGTCTTTTCTCGGACCAGTTCACGGTCTCATATCCGGCAAGTGCGGAACCGCCGAGGTTCAGGAATACCACCTTCCCCGCATCGGACAGCAGATTCAGGTAGTACCCGCCCTCCGCCGTAAACTGTGCCGAGGGGACGGATATGTTCCGGTAGCCGTGCTTCCTGTGCAGATATTCCGCTCCATACACCCACTTGTCACCGCCCTTGGCATAGCTTGAAAGTGCCATACCCATATAGTATCCGTTATCGGAAGCCGCTCCTCCACGCATTTCAATGCCCTGCATTCTCGGGAGGAGACGCTGGGCGTCTGCCCGTCCCGCGGAAAGGACAAGCAGCAATGCCAGCATATACAAAACTTTCGTTTTCATCGCACCTTCAGTTCGTTGATGGTTTCCGCACGCACCAGGTCTTCGTTGACCACCTCAAAACTCTGGTGACGGCCTCCCTGTTTCTCAAACATTTCCACGACCAGTTTCTTGTCGTCAGGTATCGTGAACTTCGGCAGCGCGAATACCGTACATTCGGAATCCTTTCCGCCAATACGTGTCACATAATTGTGTGCCCTCAGCGGATAGATGACCTGTTCCTGCATGGCGGTACGTTTCACCACCTTCTTGTCCACCACCTTGAATGTCACAAAGTCCACGTCAAAGGGCACATTGGACGAGTTCTTCACCTGTGTATGGAAATACAGCAGGTCGTTATGGGTGTACAGTCCTTTCAGCAGGAACTGGATACCGAAACGCTTGCAGCCGATATGGCGGATGCGGCGCCTGTCATCCTCATACACCGATTTCATTATCAGACGCACCAGACGGGGGGATTCCTCGGCCAGCTCCGTCAGATAGATTTCCATAGCATTGTTCGGGCGGTTCACCGTTTCCCCGTCATGGATGAAATCACACATCTCCACGTTCAGAAGCAGCGGCTCGTCGGCATATTTCACATGTAGGCTCGGTAATGGACGCCTTGCCACCTTTCGGTGGTAGGTTTCCCATAACCTGCCCCCGAACCGTACGTGCAGGTCTCCCTGCATACGGCTCTCCACTGGTAATATCAGTTTATTTGTCA
>NZ_JABSOE010000065.1 GCF_013618865.1 Phocaeicola faecicola | reverse complement strand
TGCTGAATCATTCAATGCTAAAATCAAACTCTTTAGAGCGAATCTCAGGGGAGTTGTTGACAAGAAGTTTTTCTTATTCCGCATTGCGAACTTATATGCATATCCCCACTAAAAAGCTACTGACCCCCGTTTTCAAAGGGTTGTTTACGCAAGGACATAAAAAAAGCAGTTACGGAATCCGTAACTGCCTGATATTCTTCGTGGACCAGCCTGGGCTTGAACCAGGGACCTCCAGATTATGAGTCTGTTGCTCTAACCAACTGAGCTACAAGTCCGTCGATTTTACTCCTAGAACCAGCGCAAAAGTAATATTTTCTATTTATTCTCACAATATTTAAGGGCTTTTTTTATAAAAAAACCTATATTTGACAAGAGTTTAGATATATATTGTATTTTTGCGAAACTTAATATTTTAATAGTTAGACATATGTCACAAAACACAAACGAATCTTATTTACACGGGCTCTCTGACCAACAGGTACAAGAAAATCGTCAGAAATACGGTTCCAACCTTCTGACTCCTCCCAAACGCCCTTCTATGTGGAAATTATATCTGGAAAAATTCCAGGATCCGGTCATACGGGTATTATTGGTGGCAGCGTTTTTTTCACTGGTCATTTCCATCATTGAAAGTGAATATGCAGAAACAATCGGTATCTTTTTTGCAATCTTCCTGGCTACCGGAATCGGCTTTTATTTTGAATACGATGCCAATAAGAAATTCGACTTGCTGAATGCGGTAGGTGAAGAAACTCCGGTCACGGTTATCCGCAACGGAAAAGTACACGAAATACCTAAAAAAGACATTGTGGTAGGTGATATCGTCATCCTCAATACGGGAGAGGAAGTACCTGCCGACGGAGTATTGCTGGAAGCCGTTTCACTGCAGGTTAACGAATCGACGCTGACGGGAGAGCTGATGGTCAACAAGACCACAGACCCGGCTCATTTTGATGAAGAAGCTACTTATCCTTCGAATACCGTCATGCGAGGTACCACCATTACCGACGGACATGGAATCATGAAGGTAGAACGGGTAGGTGATGCGACGGAAATCGGTAAAGTGGCCCGTCAGGCTACCGAGCAGAACCTGGAAGAGACCCCTCTGAACATTCAGTTGTCTAAACTGGCCAGTCTGATCGGTAAAATCGGATTTACCATCGCCGCACTAACTTTTATTATCTTCACCAGCAAGGATCTTTATCACTATCTTTCTGTGACAGAAGTGAATGACTGGCACCAGTGGCTGGACATTGCCCGGATTGTGCTGAAATACTTCATGATGGCAGTCACCTTAATCGTGGTTGCCGTACCGGAAGGATTGCCGATGAGCGTTACATTGAGTCTGGCACTCAACATGCGGCGCATGCTCAAGACCAACAACCTGGTGCGCAAAATGCATGCCTGCGAAACAATGGGTGCAATTACGGTCATCTGTACGGATAAGACCGGTACGCTGACACAGAATCAGATGCAGGTATACGAATCTCAGTTGAAAGACGAGGATACAGACCTCATCGCAGAAGGCATTGCGGTCAACTCTACGGCTTTCCTGGAAGAAAATCCGGAAGAAAAGAAACTCTCGGGAGTAGGAAATCCGACAGAGGTAGCTTTGCTGCTTTGGCTGAACGGTCAAGGAAAAGACTATATCACCTTACGCGACAATGCGAAGATTGTCAACCAGCTGACATTCTCTACGGAGCGTAAGTACATGGCTACGCTGGCCGATTCATCGCTGAAAAACAAAAGAATTCTTTACATAAAGGGCGCTCCCGAAATCGTCATGGGAAAATGCAAGCTGGACAACCCGCAGATTGCATCATACAACGAACAGCTGCTGGCTTACCAGAACAAGGCCATGCGTACCTTGGGAATCGCTTACCGGTATGTAGACCCGAACGAGATTACCGACTGTGCCGAGTTAGTCAACCAGGGAGGACTCAACTTCCTGGGTATTTTCGCCATCAGTGACCCTATCCGTCCGGATGTTCCGGCAGCCGTTGCCAAATGTCAGTCGGCCGGAATCGGCATTAAGATTGTCACGGGAGATACTCCGGGAACGGCAACCGAAATTGCCCGGCAGATTGGCTTGTGGACTCCTGCCGATACCGAAAGAAACCGGATTACCGGTGTGGAATTTGCGGCACTCAGTGATGAGGAAGCATTGGACAGAGTACTCGACCTGAAGGTGATGAGCCGTGCCCGTCCGATGGACAAGCAGCGTCTGGTACAGTTGCTGCAGAAGAAAGGGGCCGTAGTGGCAGTTACCGGTGACGGTACGAACGATGCTCCTGCCTTGAACCACGCACAGGTAGGCCTTTCCATGGGAAGCGGAACTTCTGTGGCGAAGGAAGCCAGCGATATCACATTGCTCGATGACTCCTTCCACAGCATCGCGACGGCTGTCATGTGGGGACGTTCGTTGTATAAGAACATCCAGCGCTTCATCGTATTCCAGCTGACCATCAACGTGGTGGCACTGTGCAGTGTGTTGCTGGGAGCATTCTTCGGAACCGAACTGCCGCTTACAGTTACACAGATGCTTTGGGTGAACCTGATTATGGATACCTTCGCAGCCATGGCACTGGCCTCTATTGCCCCGAGCATGGATGTGATGAACGAGAAGCCACGCCGTCAGAGCGATTTCATCATTACTCCTTCTATGCGTACCAATATTTTCGGGGTCGGTATCGGATTCCTGGTCATCCTGATGGGACTGCTTGCCTACTTTAAAGGCCTTCCCGGAGGCATGGATGTGCATCATCTGACTATCTTCTTTACGATATTCGTGATGCTGCAGTTCTGGAACCTGTTCAATGCAAGCGTATTCGGAACCAATCATTCCATCTTCAAGGATGCGTCACACGCACTGGGAATGCTCGGAGTGGCCCTCATCATTCTTGTAGGACAGATTCTGATTGTCTGCTTCGGAGGAAAAGTGTTCCGTACCGAACCTTTGTCGCTCACCGAATGGGGATACATCATTGGAGGAACTTCCTTTGTGCTGTGGATAGGAGAAATTATCAGAGCCATCAAACGAAAAAGTAATTCTACAAAGAACAGCTGATAATTATGGATACTCAAATAAAGAATATTATCTTCGACTGGGGTGGTGTATTGCTCGACCTCGACTTTGAGGGTTGCCTGCAACGGTTTGAGAAGGCAGGAGCCACTGAAATACGCAACCTGGTAACGGGAAAGAACGAAGCGGGCTTCTTCCACCAGTATGAATGTGGCATGATTTCCACGCCACAGTTCAAGGAGGAGATACGCCGGTTGACCGGCAACGGACTGCTGACGGATGATGAAGTGGATGCCATCTGGAACAGCGAATTGCTTTCCATTCCGGAAGAGAAACTGCGCCTGCTGATGGAGCTGTCGCAGAAGTACCGTATTTATCTGCTGAGTAATACCAATGAGCTTCACTGGAATTCGGCTTCGGGACGGGCTTTCCAATACGGAAATACCGACGTAAAGGAATACTTTACACAGATATTCCTTTCCTATGAGATGAAACTCGCCAAGCCCGACCCTGAGATTTTCCGAGCGGTGATGAATGCGGCCGGCTTGCGTCCGGAGGAAACCGTATTCATTGATGATGCGAAAGTAAACTGCGAAGCCGCTGTTTCAACCGGAATGCATGCGATGCATTACATTCCCGGAGAAGATCTGGCATTGTTATTTCAATAAGAATTTATGCAAATAGTACAAAGTGACACAATAGATAAACTGCCTTTTTCTGTAGCTACCATCGGCTGTTTCGACGGGGTACACCGGGGACACCGCTTTCTGATTGAACAAGTATGCACAGAGGCACGGAAAAGAGGACTCAACAGCATGTTGATTACTTTTCCGGTACACCCCCGGCAGGTGATGCAGAAAAGCTATCAGCCGGAACTGCTTTCTTGTCCGGCAGAAAAAGAATCCCTGCTCTTGCAGCAACAGGCAGACTATTGCCTGTTACTTCCCTTCACTCAGGAATTGTCGCAGTATTCGGCCAAACAGTTCATGCAGTTGTTGCATGAGCAGTATCATGTACGGGCGCTGGTTATCGGATACGACCACCGGTTCGGACACAACCGCAGTGAGGGATTTACCGACTACTGCCGGTATGGAAAAGAACTGGGAATGGAAATTGTCCAGGCCAAGGGACTGGTAGAGGAAGGTATCTCCATCAGTTCATCGGCCATCAGACGGTTGTTGTCGGAAGGACAGATAGAACAGGCCAATCATTTCCTGGGATACAATTACAGCCTGGAGGGAACGGTCACGGAAGGATTCAAAATCGGACGGAAACTGGGTTTTCCTACTGCCAATATACAACCGGCATGCGGTGACAAACTGATTCCCGGAAACGGGGTTTATGCCGTACGGGTACACCTGGATGCGCACTGTTATCCGGCCATGCTCAACATCGGATACCGGCCAACGGTAAACAACGGGAACAACCTGAGCATTGAAGCCCATATACTGAATTATTCCGGCGATATCTATCATTGTCCCGTGCGTATCGAGTTTATCTCTTTTATCCGGAAAGAAGCGAAATTTGAGGACCTGACTGCCTTGAGCCGGCAGTTGGAAGAAGACCGGAAAAATGTGACACGGATGTTTTCCTCCCTGTCCGGGGTTTATGGGAGCCAACAGTAAAACAGGCATTACTCCTACAACCTGAACAGAAGTTTCCCGAAAGGAAGAAGCAAAAGCATTATTGGAAAAGTCCGCCTGTAGAAAAGCGGAGAAGCATTCTCTTTATACAACACTCCCCCGAAAGTACTCACATACTTTCGGGGGAGATATTTTATTATACGATCGTTTATTTGCTCAATTCACGAGAACGTTCACCCAGGTATCCGCCGTGATGACGCTTGCTGTATTCCTCAATGGTAAAACCGGTCTGATGCATGGTCTCTACTACCAAAATATCACCGATTACCGTCATCATCGTGGTAGATGTAGTCGGAGTCATTCCCAACGGACATACTTCATCCGGATGTCCGGTTGCCAGGCAGATATCGGCAGCCTTAGCCAATGGGCTGTCAGGATTTCCGGTGATTACAATCTTCTTGAGTGCCGGATTCAACTGATGTGCCAGTTGAGTCAGTTCTACAATCTCACGGGTCTTGCCAGAGTTAGAAATCAGCAACAGCAGGTCATTTTCCTGCAGGATACCCAAATCTCCATGCTGAGCCTCACTCGGATGCAGAAAAACCGCAGGAATACCCGTTGAGCAAAATGTAGTAGCTATATTCATAGCGATCTGTCCGGCCTTTCCCATACCGCTGGTCACCAGCTTGCCATGTTTGCGATGTACCTGTTCCACAATCAAAGCAACTGCTTTTTCATAGGCATCCGTCACAGGAATGTTCAACACTGCCTGAGCTTCACGCTGCAATAAATCTTTTATAGACGAAATCATATCTGAAATAGTTTATAAAGTCGGACAGCCGACTAATTTAACAATTGTATTAATTCCTCGAATGTATTTGCCACACTGTAATAATTTCCGAGCGGACGATGCACGAAGTGTGTAGCTTCCAACCGTTCCATGAACCTCAGAAGATCATCCCAAAAACCGTTGACGTTATAAAATACAACCTTTTTGCCATGGTAACCGATGCTGGCGGCCGCCATTACATGAAACACTTCATCCAGCGTACCGATACCTCCGGGCAAAGCAACCATGATTTCCGATTCTCTCACCATGATATCTTTCCGGTCACTCAAATCCATGCAGCGGAAAGTAACATCCAGCAGGTCGCTGACCATGGCCCGTTCCTCCAGCTTGGTAGGAACCACTCCCATCAGCATTCCGCCGTTCTCCTTGGCCGCACGTGCCACCGCTTCCATCAGTCCGGTATTGGAGCCTCCGTAAACCAACCATTTTCCGTGTTGTCCCATCCATGTTCCCAGCTGGCTCGCAGCTTCCATATACACTGCGTCTATCTGATTGGAGGCAGAACAAAAGATTGCTATTTTTTTCATATATTCTATTTTTAGTCCAAACAAGTTTGCTACTGCACAACTGAACCTGATGCAAATATCTGTATTTTTTCAGTGAAAGACAATAAGTAATATGTATTTTTGCATCGAATTTAGAATCCCGGTACAAAACTTATGACATATAATACTTTCATTTTGCCCAACGGACTGCGCATCATCCATACTCCCAGTCCTACACGGGTAGCCTATTGCGGCTATGCCATCGACGCAGGAACCCGCGATGAACTTCCGGAAGAGGGAGGAATGGCTCACTTCGTGGAGCATCTCATCTTTAAAGGGACGCAAAAACGGCGGGCATGGCACATTCTCAACCGTATGGAGAATGTGGGAGGAGACTTGAATGCATATACCAACAAAGAAGAAACAGTGGTTTACAGTGCATTCCTGAAAGAGCATTTTTCAAGGGCACTGGAGCTGCTGACGGATATCGTCTTTTTCAGCACCTTCCCGCAGCAGGAAGTGGAAAAGGAAAGAGAGGTAGTCATCGATGAAATCCAAAGCTACGAAGATACTCCGGCCGAACTGATATTCGATGATTTTGAAGAACTCATTTTCCCCAATCATCCCTTAGGGAAAAACATCTTGGGAACACCCGGGCAACTGAGGAAGTATACTACGCAAAATATTTTACAGTTTACGGGAAGATACTATTACCCGTCGAACATGGTATTCTTCATTTCGGCCGACCTGGATTTCAAGCGTATCATCCGCATGGTGGAAAAAGCCACCCAGGGAATCACCGACCGTTCGGCTGAAAGAATGCAGCGGCAGTCTCCTCTCCCCTATCAGCCGGTACGGCGTACCGTCCTCAAGGACACCCATCAGTCGCACGTAATGATAGGAGGCCGCGGATACAGTGCCTACGACCACAAGCGTACCGGACTGTATCTGCTCAACAACATCCTGGGAGGTCCCGGAATGAACAGTAAACTGAATGTATCGCTCCGCGAGAAGAGAGGACTGGTCTACAATGTAGAATCGAACCTGACTGCCTATACAGATACCGGAACCTTCTGCATTTATTTTGGTTGCGACCATGAAGATACGGATCTTTGCATCGAACTGGTCCATAAGGAACTGAAACGGCTTCGCGACAAAGGCCTGACCACCATGCAGCTGCATGCAGCCCAGAAACAGATTATCGGACAGATAGGAGTGGCATCCGACAACTTTGAGAACAATACCCTCAACATGGCCAAATGCTTCCTGCATTACCGCCATTATGAAGAAGAGTCGGAAGTCTTCCAGCGCATCAATGCCCTCACGCCTTCCCAGCTGCTGGACATTGCCAATGAAATGTTTGCCGAAGACTATCTCACTACACTGATTTACCGATAACCCCGGCACCTCAGAAAAAGACTTCTGCCACTGTGGCTTATCGGAGTTTTATTTTTGACGGAAAGCACAAAAACACTATCTTTGTATTGTTGAACTTAGGAATTGAATAAAATTACATACGTTATGAAAATAGAAGAGAAACTGAGTACCTCAGTGATAAACGGAATAAAAGAATTGTACGGAGCAGATGTTCCTGCCAAGATGGTACAATTGCAGAAAACAAAGAAAGAGTTCGAGGGACATCTCACTCTGGTAGTCTTCCCCTTCCTGAAAGTTTCCAAGAAAGGTCCGGAACAGACCGCACAGGAAATTGGAGAATATCTGAAGCAGAATGAGCCAGCCATCGCCGCTTACAATGTCATCAAAGGATTTTTGAATCTTACTATTGCATCAGACGTATGGATTGACTTGCTGAATACCATCCACGCAGACGCACAGTGGGGAATCAAACAGCCGCAGGCAGACGCACCGCTGGTAATGATTGAATATTCTTCACCCAATACCAACAAACCGCTGCACCTGGGTCATGTCCGCAATAACCTCCTCGGAAACGCACTGGCCAACGTAATGGCAGCCAACGGCAACAAGGTGGTTAAGACCAACATCGTAAACGACCGAGGCATCCACATCTGCAAGTCCATGCTTGCCTGGCTGAAATACGGCAACGGTGAAACTCCGGAATCATCCGGCAAGAAGGGCGACCACCTGGTAGGTGATTACTACGTAGCCTTCGACAAGCATTACAAGGCAGAAGTAGCCGAACTGATGGAAAAAGGCCTCAGCAAAGAAGAAGCCGAAGCTCAGTCACCACTGATGCAGGAAGCCCGTGAAATGCTCCGCAAATGGGAAGCAAACGACCCGGAAGTCCGTGCCCTGTGGAAGAAAATGAACGAATGGGTATACGCCGGATTCGATGCCACTTACAAGATGATGGGAGTTGGATTCGACAAGATTTATTACGAATCAGATACCTATCTGGAAGGAAAGGAAAAAGTCATGGAAGGACTGGAGAAGGGATTCTTCTTCCGCAAGGAAGACGGTTCTGTATGGGCCGACCTTACCGCCGAAGGACTGGACCACAAGCTCCTGCTCCGCGGTGACGGTACTTCCGTATACATGACACAGGATATCGGTACTGCGAAACTCCGTTTCCAGGACTATCCGATCAATAAAATGATTTATGTAGTAGGAAACGAACAGAACTACCACTTCCAGGTGCTCTCTATCCTGCTCGACAAACTGGGATTCGAATGGGGTAAGGACCTGGTACACTTCTCTTACGGAATGGTTGAACTGCCGGAAGGAAAGATGAAGAGCCGTGAAGGTACTGTAGTTGATGCAGACGACCTGATGGAAGCCATGATTGAAACAGCTAAGGAAACCAGCAACGAACTGGGCAAGCTCGACGGACTGACTCAGGAAGAAGCCGACAACATCGCACGTATCGTCGGCCTGGGCGCGCTGAAATATTTCATTCTGAAAGTAGATGCACGGAAGAACATGACGTTCAACCCGAAAGAATCCATCGATTTCAACGGAAATACCGGACCGTTCATCCAGTATACCTACGCACGTATCCAGTCTATCCTGCGCAAGGCAGCCGAAGCAGGTATCGAAGTTCCGGCTACACTTGCCAAAGGCATTGAACTGAGTGCCAAGGAAGAGGGACTGATCCAGATGCTGGCCGACTTCACTGCTGTAGTAGCTCAGGCCGGTACCGACTACAACCCGTCTATCCTTGCCAACTATGCATACGATCTGGTAAAAGAATACAATCAGTTCTACCATGATTTCAGCATCCTGCGCGAAGAAAACGAAGCCTTGAAGGTATTCCGTCTGACTTTGAGCCAGAATGTCGGCAAGGTGGTAAAACTGGCCATGGGATTGTTGGGTATCGAAGTACCTGAAAGAATGTAATTTCTCTTTCAATTAAAATCATAGTTAACGCAGGTTTTAGGGGGAGGTCTGGAACAGAATTCCGCTAAGACCTGCGTTTTTTCGTTTCATTACACATCAATTATGGGTAAACAGAAATATTATGTAGTATGGAAAGGGGTAAACCCGGGAATATACACTTCATGGACCGAGTGCCAGCTCCAGATAAACAATTACAAGGGAGCCCTGTACAAGTCCTTTTCTACCCGGGAAGAAGCAGAAGCGGCCCTTTCTTCTCCTGCACACCTTTATCTTCAGCCCAAAGAAAAAGCCTCTGCCCCGCTTTCAGACAGCGCCCTGTCGGCCGTAGGCTATGAACCGGACAGTTGGGCAGTAGATGCCGCCTGCAGCGGAAATCCCGGTCCCATGGAATACCGTGGAGTCGACCTGCTTACCGGAAAAGAAATCTTCCATTTCGGCCCTATCTGCGGCACCAACAATATCGGAGAATTCCTGGCCATCGTCCACGGACTGGCACAGATGAAGCGGGACGGAATACAGAAAACCATCTACTCCGACAGTGCCAATGCCCTCAAATGGGTCAGGGAGAAAAAATGCAAGACCCAGCTGGAGCGTACGGAAAAGACAGCTGCCGTATACCAGCTGATAGCACGTGCCGAGAAATGGCTGCAAGAAAACACGTATACCACTCCCCTGCTGAAATGGCAGACCACCCTTTGGGGCGAAATCCCTGCCGATTTCGGTAGAAAATAACAGATCAGCTTATGAAAAAGAGATTGCTTTTTATACTTTCGTTCTTTGCTGCCGTACTGGGTTATTTCGTATTGCAGAAACCCTGTTTCATGTTCTATAATGACGCAGCAGGCAAGGGAGCTTCCCTCTCTGATTTTATGGATGTCATGTTTCACGGCATCAGCCTGGATACAGCCACGGCCGGATACCTGGTAGCCATTCCCTGGCTGACAGTCCTAGTCAGTGTATGGTTCAAGCGCTTTCCCCTGCGAAAAATACTGATAGGCTATTATGTATTGATTGCCCTCATCACCTCACTGATCTTTGTCGGCGACATGTGTCTGTATCCGTTCTGGAACTTCAAGCTCGATGCTTCCGTATTCTTCTACCTGGATTCTCCGAAGAATGCGATGGCCAGTGTGTCTACGGCCTTCATCCTGCTCCGTATCCTGCTGATTCTGCTGCTGTCCGGAGTCTTCTTCGGGGTGCTGTATCTCATTACTCCGCGCATACTTCCACCGGTCATCCGGAAATTGACCACCACAGCCTTACTGCTGCTTTCGGGAGGCATTCTCTTTGTAATTATCCGGGGAGGCGTCACGGAATCGACTTCCAACATCGGACAGGTGTACTACTGCAATAATGAATTTCTGAACCATTCGGCAGTGAATCCGGCATTCAGTCTGCTGGCATCGGTCAGCAAGACCAAAAACTATGCCGACCAGTTCGATTATCTTCCGGAAGCACAGCGCGACTCGCTGTTCAAAAACCTGTATCCTACCGAAGGGAAAAATACCGTTGAACTGCTCCGTACTTCACGTCCCGACATCCTGATCATTATCATGGAGGGATTCGGAGCCACGATGGTGGAATCACTCGGAGGCGTCAAAGGAGCCAGTCCAAACATCGACCGTCTGTCGAAAGAAGGTATCTGGTTCACCCGCTGCTATGCCAACAGTTACCGTACCGACCGGGGAACCGTCTGCACATTGAGCGGCTATCAGAGTTTTCCGGACCTGTCGGTCATGAAAATACCGGCCAAAAGCCGTACCCTCCCTTCCATTGTCGGAAAACTCGCACAGGAAGGCTATCAGAGCGATTTTCTGTATGGAGGAGATATCAACTTCACAAACATGAAAAGCTACTTGCTGGAGTCCGGATATCAACGTCTGAAGGCCGATGTGGACTTCAGTCTGGCACAGCGCCAGAACCCGTGGGGAGTCAACGACGACGTAACCTTCGAAGACCTGTACCAGACCATCCGGAAGCGGACCCAAAAAGACAGTCCCTGGCATACGGCTTTCCTGACCCTCAGCAGTCACGAACCGTTTAAGGTACCTTTCCAGCAGTTGGACGAAGCACAGCCCAATGCCTTTGCCTTCACCGACCACTGTCTGGGAGAATTTATCGACCGCCTCAAGCAGTTGCCTGTATGGAAGAACCTGCTCGTCATCTGCCTTCCCGACCACGGATTCTATTATCCGATGGAAGGCTATGCCCACGATGCCCGCATCCACCACATCCCCATGCTGTGGCTCGGAGGTGCCGTGCGGGAGCCCATGGTCATCGACCGTATCATGAACCAGAGCGACCTGGCCGCCACCCTGCTGGCACAGTTGGGCATAGCGCATAAGGAATTTGATTTCAGCCGCAATGTACTCGGAGAAGAATATGTATACCCCTTTGCCTACTGGAGTTTCGGAGGAGGTGTTGCCTTTGCCGACAGCACCGGAGTAAGCGTATACGACCTGAATGCAGAGCGTCCCATCATCGAATCGCCCGATGCCAGTGAAAACCGTGTATTGCGGGCGAAAGCCATCCTCCAGAGCTCATACGACAATCTGGGAGCAAGATAATTCAGTTCCCTTCCTCAGGGCCTTATCCTACTGAAGGCCCTATATACAACAAAGGTGCGGGCCGTAATGCTACAGCCCGCACCTTTTGTTTTTATTTCATCCAACTGTCCGGATTGATCAATCCTTCCGGTTGGCACGCTTACGTTCGTTCTCGTCCAGAATAATCTTACGCATACGCATGCTCTTCGGAGTTACCTCTACGTATTCATCTTCCTTGATGTATTCCAGTGCTTCTTCCAGAGAGAAGATTACCGGCGGAATGATACGCGCCTTGTCATCCGAACCCGAAGCACGCATGTTGGTCAGCTTCTTCGACTTGGTCACATTGATTACCAGGTCGTTCTCATGTACATGCTCACCCACTACCTGTCCAGCATACACCTCATCCTGCGGATAAATGAAGAACTTACCACGGTCCTGCAGTTTATCGATGGCATATGCAAATGCCGTACCACTTTCCATGGCAATCATAGATCCGTTCGTACGACGGTCGATTTCCCCCTTATAAGGCTGATATTCCTTGAAACGGTGAGCCATGATTGCCTCACCCTGAGAAGCTGTCAGCACATTCGTACGCAATCCGATGATACCGCGCGAAGGCATGTTGAACTCAATGTTCACACGGTCGCCCTGTGTTTCCATCGAAGTCAGGTCTCCCTTACGTCGAGTCACCATATCAATCATCTTGCTGGCAAACTCTTCCGGAACACTGATCGTCAGTTCTTCGATAGGCTCACACTTCACACCGTCAATCTCCTTGTAGATTACCTGAGGCTGTCCTACCTGGAGCTCGTATCCCTCACGGCGCATGGTCTCAATCAAGACAGACAGGTGCAATACACCACGTCCCGACACGATCCATTTGCCATCCTCATTCTCGGTCTTGCGTACCCGCAGAGCCAGGTTCTTATCAAGCTCCTTCATCAGACGGTCGTGAATGTGGCGTGAAGTCACAAACTTACCTTCCTTACCGAAGAACGGAGAATCGTTGATAGAGAACAGCATGCTCATTGTCGGCTCATCAATAGCGATAGGAGGCAGTGGTTCCGGATTTTCGAAATCACAGATGGTATCACCGATTTCAAAACCTTCTACACCTACAATGGCACAGATATCTCCCGAAGAAACCTCTTCCACTTTCTTGCGGCCCAGTCCTTCGAAAGTATGTACTTCCTTGATCTTTGACTTAACCAGTGTACCGTCACGCTTGGCCAGTGTAATGTTCATACCTTCCTTCAGGGTACCGCGGTGTACACGTCCCACAGCGATACGGCCTGTATATGATGAATAATCCAAAGAAGTAATCAGCATCTGAGGAGTTCCTTCCAGACGTTCCGGAGCAGGAATATATTTCAGGATGGCATCCAGCAGCGGAGTGATGGTACCGGTAGGTGTCTTCCAGTCCTCTCCCATCCAGTTGTTCTTGGCAGAACCGTAAATTACCGGGAAGTCCAGCTGGTCTTCCGTAGCATTCAGGCTGAACATCAGGTCGAATACCATTTCATGTACCTCTTCCGGACGGCAGTTTGGCTTATCCACCTTGTTGACAACTACAATCGGCTTCAGTCCGATCTGCAGTGCCTTCTGCAATACAAAGCGAGTCTGAGGCATCGGACCTTCAAAAGCATCTACCAGCAGAATGCATCCGTCCGCCATATTCAATACACGTTCTACTTCTCCACCGAAGTCGGCGTGTCCCGGAGTATCGATGATATTGATTTTAGTACCTTTATAGTTGATAGATACATTCTTGGAAAGGATCGTTATCCCTCTTTCACGTTCCAGATCGTTGTTATCCAAAACCAGTTCACCGTTGGTCTGGTCATTGCGGAACAGGTGTCCCGCCAGCATCATTTTGTCCACCAGCGTAGTCTTTCCGTGGTCTACGTGGGCAATAATGGCAATGTTTCTAATGTCTTGCATATTATACCTATATATTTGGGATACAAAGGTACTACTTTTTGGGGAAATTCTATATCAATAACTCACTGAATTTAAAAGAACAGCGCAAGATATCTGCAAAGTCAAACTCCTCGTTTACCCAATTTTCGCCCCGAACCCCGTTCATCACATAATTTTTTATAACAACAACCAAAAATTTCCACGAATAAGCCACAAAAAACTACATTATCTACTAATTAAAATTTGTATATTTGTAATTAATTTAACTCATAGAAGTAAGTTATTAAATATAATCACCTTAAATCTGTTAAAAGGGCTGTCCCCTTGTTGAAGGAAATAAGTGTTACATGCATATTCACATGAAACCAATATACATTCAAAAGACATGAAGCCTATGAAAATAAATGACAGTTAACCCGTAGAAAAAGAAAACATCTGCACCCGTTTTCCGGCTGCATATCCTGTTTTCAACCGCAAAAGCAAGACATGGTATAAACCTGTAACCTTAAATTTTTAATATGAAAAAAACAAAATTATTCAAGGACCTGTCCCGACGAGATGGATTAAATCTCAAGCGTCCTTCAAAAGCAAGAGTCAATCTTGCCTTATTAGCCGGCACCGTATTTTCTTTAGCAGCCGTACCTTCATTTGCTTCTTCTCCTGCAGTCGGTTCCCTGACAACTGATGCCACATCCAGTCAGGTTGCACCAGAAACCTTCCTGATAAAAGGTAGTATCAAAGACAGCAAAGGCGAGGCCCTTATCGGAGTAAACGTAATCATCCGGAATTCTTCGAACGGTACCATCACCGACTTCAACGGAGAGTTCTCCCTCAGGGTATCCAACGGCGACGTACTGGAAATTTCTTACGTAGGCTACAAACCCGTCACACTGACCGTATCTCCTAAGGCTTCCTATCAAATCGTCATGCAGGAAGACACCGAAACCCTCGAAGAGGTAGTCGTTACTGCATTGGGTATCAAGCGTGAGACCAAATCATTGACTTACAACGTACAGGAAGTAAAGAGTGACGTCGTTACTGCCGTAAAAGATGCCAGCTTCGTCAACAGCCTTACCGGTAAGATTGCCGGAGTAACCATTAACCAGAGTGCCAACGGTATCGGCGGTTCTACCCGTGTGGTAATGCGTGGAACCAAGTCACTGTTCGGCGACAACAACGCCCTGTATGTAGTCGACGGTATTCCTTTGTCATCCATGCGGTCTACCCAGCCCGAAGGTTCTTTCGAAATGCCCGACGGAGGTGACAGTGACGGTATTTCAAGCATCAACCCGGATGATATCGAATCAATGTCTGTACTGACCGGTGCCGCTGCCGCCGCACTTTACGGTGTTTCCGGAGCCAACGGAGTGGTATTGATCACCACTAAAAAAGGAAAGAAAGGCAAGCTCACCGTCAACTACTCCAACAACACCCAGTTTACTTCACCTTTCGTGACTCCCCGTTTCCAGAACACTTACGGACGGAAAAACGACCTGGTATACGAAAGCTGGGGAAACAAACTGGCTACTCCTTCTTCATACGACCCGCTGGATTTCTTCCAGACCGGTTTCAATGAAATCAACTCCATGAACGTGACCAGCGGAACCGACCGGAACCAGACGTACTTCTCGGCTTCTTCTACCAACTCACGGGGTATCATTCCTAACAGCCGTTACAACCGGTATAACTTTACCCTGCGTAATACTACCGAGCTGATCAAGGATAAGCTTACCTTGGATATGAGTGCATCTTATATCCTTCAGAACAACCATAACCTGCTGGTACAGGGACAGGCACACAACCCGCTCGTGCCATTGTATCTGTTCCCGCCGGCCGATGATTTCACCAAGTTCAAGACCTATGAACACTTCAACCCGGAACGTAACTTCCCGACACAGAACTGGACATACGGTGAACAGGGATTGTCCATGCAGAACCCATACTGGATTGTAAACAGAGAGCATTTCGAAAACCACAAGATGCGTTACATGTTTACCGCCAACCTCAGCTGGAAGATCAACGACTGGATGCAGGCTACCGGACGTATGCGTGTCGACAATACGGAAGATACCTACGAGCGTAAGATTTCCGCTTCATCCAGCAACCTGTTTGCTTCCGACTACGGAAACTACCTGAAACAGAAGACTGCGTATAAGAACTTCTACGCCGATGCCATCCTGAACATCGACAAGCGTTTCGGAGACTATGGCATCAACGCCAACATCGGTGCCAGTGTGACAGATGAAGTCGCTGGAGAAAAAATCGGTTACGAAGGACACCTGGCCAAAGTAGCCAACCTGTTTACATTCGAGAACATCATCAAGAACGACCCGGAAACCCGTCCGCTCGACTCCAAGGGAGTACATACCAACACACAGGCTGTGTTTGCAACCTTGCAGCTGGCATACAAGAGCGCACTGTTCCTGGATGTGACCGGCCGAAACGACTGGTTCTCTACGTTTGCCTTCACTTCGCATAAGAACACCGGTTTCTTCTATCCGTCTGTCGGATTGTCCTTCGTTCCTACCGAAATGTTCGACCTGAGCCATACTCCTATTTCTTTCCTGAAGCTGCGTGCTTCTTACAGTGAAGTAGGTAATGCTCCTCAGCCTTACATGACATCTCTGACCTACGGTATCAGTGGCGGTAACATCGAGAGTCTGCCGTTCATCCCGGCTACTTTCCTGGAACCGGAAAGAACCAAGTCGTTCGAAGTAGGTATGAACCTGCGCCTGTTCAAAGACAAACTGAACCTTGACGTGACTTATTACAACTCGAACACTTACAATCAGTTCTTTACCATCTCCATGCCTCCAAGCTCAGGATACTCTCATTTCTATGCCAACGGAGGTAAGGTAAACAACTGGGGTATTGAGTCAACCCTTGCCTACAAGGAACGCATCAAGGATTTCCAGTGGAACTCCTCACTGACGTTCACCATGAACCGCAATGAAATCAAGGAACTGCTCGATCCGAACACTGTCAACCCGATTACAGGAGAAGTGATTGGAAACATGCCTTACATCGACGTTTGTACCAACGACTCCTACAAGCAGCGTCTCACTGAAGGAGGAAGCATCGGTGATATCTACGTGACCGGATTGAAGCGCGACCATCAGGGACAGATTTACGTAAATCCGCAGAACGGAAGCATCCAGGCCGATTCTGAAACATGGATCAAGGCCGGCAACGCTGCTCCGAAATACAACATCGGATGGAACAACACCTTCCAGTATAAGGGAGTATCTCTGGGCGTCCTCATCGACTGGCGTATCGGAGGTATATGCGTATCGGCTACACAAGCCATGATGGACCGTTTCGGTACCTCACAGGCCAGTGCTGATGCACGCGACAACGGCGGAGTAGTTGTCAACGGAGGCTTGCTGAACCCGGAAAGCTACTATTCAGTAGTGGGAGGTGGAACTACCGGTTTGCTGGCATTCTATACTTACAGCGCTACCAACGTACGTCTGCGTGAAATGACACTGGGTTATACATTACCTAACAAGTGGTTCAACAACAAGCTGAAGGACGTAACCGTATCACTCATCGGAAAGAACCTGTTCATGTTCTACAACAAGGCTCCGTTCGATCCTGAGCTGGCTTCTTCTACCGGAACCTACTATCAGGGAATCGACTATTTCATGATGCCGAGCTTGCGGAACATCGGATTTAGCGTAAAACTTCAATTCTAACCTCAATTCATAAAACTATGAAATCGAAATTTTTAGGAAAAATACAATATATAGGGGCCGCCTGCTTACTGTTGGGTGGAATGAGCGCTTGTACCGCCGGGTATGAAGAAATGAATACCAATCCCGATAAGGTTACCGATGACATGCTCGACAGAGACAACCTGCGTACAGGAGGTTCCATCAGTGCCATGCAGATGGATATCATCCCCTGCAGCGACGAAGGCGCCAACGCGTTCCAGCGTGCCCAGAACCTGGTCGGAGATATTTTCTCGGGCTATATGGCTGCCAGCGACAACTGGAACAGTTCTTCAAACAATCAGACTTACAACCTCCGCTTCGGTGGATGGAGCGACGTGCTCTTCTCTATCGCTTACCAGAATGTCATGCCACAGTGGAAAAAGGTTTCTACCGAGCAGATCAAGAATGAAGAGCCGGTTACTTACGCCATCGGACAGGTACTGAAAATCGCGGCCATGCACCGTGTGACCGACGCTTACGGTCCGATTCCTTATTTCAAGTTCGGCGAAAGCCTGATGATTCCCTACGACTCACAGGAGAAAGTCTATGAGTCCTTCTTCAATGAACTGACAGAAGCCAGTGAGATTCTGGAACAGTATGCCACAGAAAACCCGTCGGCCCGTCCGCTTAAGGGATACGACCTGGTATATGAAGGAGATGTCAGCAAGTGGGCTAAATTCGCCAATACCTTGATGCTGCGTCTTGCCATGCGTGTGGTATATGTAAAACCCGACTGGGCACAGAAATATGCAGAACAGGCAGTGGTACACAGCAAACTGGGCGTCATGACCAGCAACTGCGACAATGCCCTGCTGCACAGCCACAACGGCATTACGGTGTACCACCCGCTGAACGTAGTATGGGATATGTATAAGGACGCACGTATGGGAGCTTCCATGGAATCGTACCTGAAAGGCTACAAGGACGCACGTATCTCCAAATACTTCAGTCAGGCTACCGAACCTGCCGGAGATTACCACGGAATGCGCAACGGTATTATCGTTGACAACATCGAAGGCTACCGTGCCCTCTCCTGCCCCAACGTACAGAAATCCGACCCGGTACAGTGGATGTGTGCTGCCGAGGCTTACTTCCTGAGAGCAGAAGGTGCCCTCAGACAGTGGAACATGAACGGCGATGCACAGGAACTGTATGAACAGGGTGTCAGAACTTCCTTCGAACAGCACGGTGCTGCCCTCGGCAACTACCTGACCGACGATACTGCACAGCCGGCTAAGTTCGAAGACAAGGTAGGCAACAACAGTGCCGCTCCCCGTTCTACCATCACTCCGGTTTACGACAGTGCAGCCGGTTTCGAAACCAACCTGGAACGCATCATCACACAGAAATGGCTGGCCATGTATCCGGAAGGTATGGAAGCCTGGAGCGAATTCCGCCGTACAGGATATCCGAAAATCTTCCCGGTTGTAACCAACTACAGCGGAGGTACCATCGATACCGAAAAGCAGATACGCCGTCTGCCTTTCCCGCAAACCGAATATGACAACAACAGCGCCAATGTCAACCAGGCCATTTCCTTGCTGGGAGGAGCCGACCACGGAGGCACACCGCTTTGGTGGGACAAAAAATAAACCTTTTAATACAGAACGAATATGAGAAAAATATTATATTTCCTTGCACTCTGTTTCAGCACAGCTCTGGTGGCATGCGATGAACAGACTACTCCGGAGGCTCTTGACGTACAGGTACCTCCTACCAAATCGGAAGATTATTTTGAAGCACTGAGAGCATACAAGCAGTCCAAGCATCAGGTTTCATTCGGCTGGTTCGGCAACTGGACCGCTTCGGGTACTGCCATGTCTACCCGCCTGGACAACGTGCCCGACAGCGTAGATATCATCTCCATCTGGGGAAATACCTTCAACCTGACTCCGGCCATGATGGAAGACATGGCTTACGTACAGCAGAAGAAGGGTACGAAAGTGATTTTCACCATCTTCGCCCACACAGTACCCGAACTCTTCATTGCCGAAGACGGTACGATAGACTATGCTTCTTATGCCAAGTCGCTGAACGATACCATCGTAAAATACAATTATGACGGTATAGACTTCGACTATGAGCCCAATTATGGAGGTAGCGGTCCGCTGTGTAACAAGGACAATATGGAAACCTTCATCCATGAAATGGGCAAATACGTAGGTCCGAAATCGGGCACCGGAAAAATCCTGAGTATCGACGGTGAGCCTTACTACATGAATCCGGGACTCTCTGAATATTTCGACTACGGTATCGTGCAGGCCTATAATTCAAACGGCGACAGCGATCTTCAAGGCCGCTTTAACAGGGCTGCTGATGTAGGCTGGAGACCTGAACAGTACATCTTTACCGAGAACTTCGAAAGTTTCTGGCAGAGCGGAGGAAATCCTAACTACGTGGACAAATACGGAAACGTAATGCCTTCTCTCGAGGGTATGGCCCGCTTCAACCCGACTCAGGGTCCTAAGGCAGGAGTTGGAACGTATCACATGGAATACGAATACCTGGCTTTGCCGACTTACAAGTACCTGAGAAAGGCCATTCAAATCATGAACCCGACTGTAAAATAAAAACACTACATGAATATGAAAACATTCAATAAAATTCAAATTCTGACTGCGTTTCTCTTCTTGCTGCTCACGGGGTGCAAAAATGCAGAAGAATTAAACCACCTGATCTACATGACAGGTACTGAGAAAACCACTGTAAGCAGAATCACCATCGACGGTCCTCAGAGTTTCGGAGTCAGTGCAACCTGTACGGCAAAGGCAGAACAGGACCTGCACATTACGTTTCGGATTGACGATTCACTAGTAGAGCAGTACAATGCCGAAAAGGGTACGAACTTCAAGGTGCTTCCGAAGGAATGCTATAACATGGAACAAATGGAATCTGTCATCGAACAGGGTTCGTGTGTGTCCACTCCGGTGATGTTCAACATTACTACTACCGAAGGAATGGAAGACGGAGCGGTTTATCTGGTTCCTATCTCACTGGCTTCGGCAGAAGGCTATCCGATTCTGGAATCTTGCCGTACCAACTACATCGTCATCAACCGTACCATCATCACCAAGGTACTTTCACTCTCAGGAAGCCGCTCACTGAACGTGCCTAAGTTCAAAGAGAGCCCCGAACTGCAAAGCATTCCTCAGGTTACCATGGAGTGCCGCGTGAAAGTCAACAAGTTCTGCAACAGCGACCCGTATATCAGCTCCATCATGGGTATTGAATACGATGAGAACTTCCTCTTGCGTTTCGGTGACGTAACCATCAAGAACAATCAGTTCCAGGTGACTGCAAAAGACCAGGTTACTCCGGAAATGACCTTCGATACCGGTAAATGGTACCACCTTGCCGTAGTCTTCACCGGCAGTCAGTTCATCGTATATGTAGACGGTGAAGTAGCCGCAACCAAACAGGCTACCCGCGGACCACTTAACCTGTACGACGGAGGAGACTTCAACTTTGGTTACTCTTACAACGGACGTTATCTGGACGGTTACATCAGCGAGGCACGTATCTGGACCCGCGTACTGTCACAGGTTGAGATACAGGAAAACATGTGCTACGTACAGCCCGACTCAGAAGGTCTGCTGGCTTACTGGAGATTCAACGACGGAGATTCGAAGAAAGCAAAAGACTTTACAGGACACGGGTATGATGCCGAGATTAAGACAGGAGGTAGTTTACAATGGGCAGAAGGAATCAAATGTCCGGAACCACAAAACTGATTTACTATGAAATTTATCTATCAATTTATATGCATGGCAGCCCTTATGGTCGGGACTGCACTGAGTTTCTCATCCTGCAAGGATGACGGAGCCACAGAAAACGAATGGAATGCAACCTATGTGTATATCCAGCGCAATGACTATCTGATATTGAACAACTCGCAGTTTTCCATCAAGCATTCACCGGCAGGCATTGTCGGTGATGTGGAGATAACCTTCAAGATGAAGATACAGAAACCTGCTACGGAAGACATTACCGGAGTGCTGCAGGTTACCGCCAACGGAGACATCCCTGCTTCTGTCTTCACACTGAGTTCGGACAGACCGGTCATCAAGGCCGGCAGCACCGAATCAGAAGAGATTACTTTCACACTGACCGGAAAAGAGGAACTGGCCCAGACTCAGGAAATGCTCAGCGGAGAGTTTGAAATCCGCCTTGCTGAAATCCAGACAGGTAATTTCAATACCGTAATTACCACCAACCAGAGCCTTGCAGCCATACCTGTCAGCCTGACCAAACAGGAATTCTCAATCAACAACCTTGAAGTCGGAGAACCGGAAAACAGCAAAACAATGGATCGGACCTCATGGTATGTTCAGATAGAAGATGGAGTAGAAGGAACTCCTTCAAACCTGACAGACGGCAATCTGTATACAGATGTAGCCCGCGACAAGACCGGATTCTGGATTACAATTGACTTCCAGACTGCCAAGACCATTACCGGAATCCGTACCAACCATTGGGGAGGAGGATATTGCCCGACTCAGATTGAAATGTTCTCTTCAGACGACGGACAGAAGTGGAAGACAATGGGTACACTGGATGTATCAGGTAATGTACACAACATTAAGTTCATTACTCCTGTAACTACCCGTCACATCAAATATCAGATGTTGAAGGTTCCTTCACGAGTAGACGTTACGGAATTTAATGTATACGAACCCAAATAAGCCGTAAGGCAACCCTTCCTTTGTGTTTTCTCTGAACCAAAGAATTGAGTTGTCTGGAAGCTGAAAATGTATTTTATAACCTTGCCCCGGAGGTGGCATAACCTCCGCAGCAAGGTTGACCGGCCTCCATATGCGAGTTGTACGACCCGCGTATGGAGGCCGGAATGTTTATCAAGGAAGGGATGCATCTGTCCGAGCGCCCTGCGGCAACTTCTCCCTTGTAAATGCAGATACGGTTGTACGGCGCTATCCGCGCATAAAACTTTCAGTACCTTGACAAGGAATGAAAAAAATAACTACTTTTGCCCGAAAAATAAATACTACGGATATGATAACCAATGAAGATGAACTTAAGCAGCGGGTACAGGGCTGGATTGTTCTGATATCCACCCTGATTCTGATAGGTAAATTTACCGCATACTGGCTCACCAACTCGGTCGGAGTGCTGACCGATGCCATGGAGAGCATCGTCAATGTAGCGGCAGGAGCCATCGGGCTGTACAGTCTGCGGTGGTCGGCCAAGCCCAAAGACAAAGGTCACCCCTTCGGTCACGGTAAAATGGAGCAGGTATCTGCCTCCATCGAGGGCATTCTGATCACCTTTGCAGGAGGACTGATCGTTTACGAAGGCATATGCCACCTGTTCTCCCCTGCCACCATCCAGAAACTGGATGTAGGTATTTATATCGTAGCGGTTTCCGGATTGCTGAACTACCTCATGGGATGGTACAGTGTCCGCATCGGAAAGAAATACAATTCCATGGCACTGATTGCCGGAGGAAAGCACTTGCAGTCGGATACTTACTCAACCATCGGACTGGTAGCCGGACTGCTGGTATTGTACTTCACGAAAATTGCCTGGATAGATAGCTTACTGGCCTTTCTTTTCGGAGGAATCATCATCTTTACCGGTATTTCCATCCTGAGAAAGACCATTGCCAACTTGCTGGACAAGGCGGATGAAGCCCTGCTGGCCGAACTGGCAGAGGTGCTTAACCAGCACCGGATGCCCGCATGGATTGACATTCACAACACCAAGGTAATCAAATACGGAAACTGTCTGTATATGGACTGTGACCTCACCCTGCCCTGGTTTTATACCATCGAAGAGGGGCACCGCGAAGCCGCTTACCTGAAACAGATTCTGGAAGATAAATATCCGCACCGGATCTTGCTGACGGTCCACCTGGATCCCTGCAACATCTTCGAGCACTCCCGATGCGATGTCTGCGCCTGCAAGGAATGCAAGGACCGGAAGGCCAAACTGCGTGAAAGAGAGAAAATCACGCTGCATACCTTTGTGGAAAGTGGAAGTGAAAAAGAAGGATAGACAAGCACAAAAGAGGTGGAAAAACTTCCTCCTTCGGGAAAAAGAGGAAAAATATCTATTTTTCGCTCAAAAACAGCTTGTTATTTAAAAGATTATGTCTATCTTTGCACCGCGAAATTTAATTTATATATCTAAAAAGTCAAAATTATGTATTTAGACGCAGCTAAAAAACAAGAAATCTTTGGAAAGTACGGAAAGTCTAACACTGATACTGGCTCACCTGAAGCGCAGATAGCATTGTTTTCATACCGTATTTCTCACCTGACTGAGCACATGAAGCTCAACAGAAAAGATTATAGCACTGAAAGAGCTTTGACAACTTTGGTAGGTAAGCGCCGTTCTTTGCTGAACTACCTGAAGAGCCGCGATATCGAAAGATACCGTGCTATCGTTAAAGAACTCGGTCTGCGTAAGTAATCCTTTACTTGCTGCAAACGAAAAAATGAGGAGGCATTCCATTTGGAGTGCCTCCTCGTTTTTTATGCGGATGCATGTTTTTTCATAATTACTATCCTGCCGTAAAACAAGACTATTTTACCTTTATCCGCTACCATTCTACAAAAAATCTCTAAAAAACGTCGTCTACAACCTGTTTTTTCGCATAAATTTTAATTTCTGTACAGAAATATACATAAAGTGTATGATTTATCCCCCTAAATCGTACCGAAGTTACGTACACTTGCAGACGAAAAAATGACCTTATGTAACACACTAACTTTTAAACTAACATTATGAAATTACATTTTTGTTTTCAAAGAGCGGTACTCTGTATACTGCTTTTTGCATTTGCAATCTGTATTTCCGCACAAAACTTAACCTTAAGCGGAACAGTTACTGACACAAAAGGTGAAGTCGTTATCGGAGCTTCCATTCTGGTAGAAGGAACAAATAACGGCTCAATTACTGACCTGGACGGAAATTTCACTATTCCTAATGTTTCTCCAGACGCTACCCTGACCGTATCTTATATTGGATACAAGACTCAACAGATAAAAGTTGCCGGAAAAACGACCTTCAAAATTACCCTGACCGAAGACACTGAAGTACTCGAAGAAGTAGTCGTAGTAGGTTATGGTGTACAACGAAAAAGTGACCTTACAGGAGCTGTTGCTTCTGTGAAAACCTCAGAAGCGCTGAAAAGTACACCGACAGGCAATGTTTCTGATGCCCTGCAAGGACGCATGGCCGGAGTGTCCGTACTTTCAGGATCGGGTGACCCAAGTCAGGATAATACCATCCGTGTACGCGGTATCAACTCCATCACAGCAGAAACCGGACCGCTGGTTGTAATTGACGGATTCATCGGAGGCTCCTTACAATCACTTAATCCTTCCGATATTGCCTCAATTGAAGTACTGAAAGATGCTTCTGCTACAGCTGTCTACGGTTCAAGAGGTGCAAACGGAGTCATATTGGTAAGCACAAAAAATCCGGAAAAAGACAAACTGACAGTCTCACTCAATGCCTTTGCCAACATCAAGACTGTAGCCAAATACCCCGACACTCTCTCTCCTTATGAATACGCCAACCTGGTCAATGACTTTGGTAAAGAGTATTTTGGATATGAAAACAACCACTACTATACTCCCGATCAGTTAGCAGCTTTTCAGGCTGGTATAGCCGGTTTCAACTATGCCAGAGAAATCTACCGTACACCGGCAGTTACACAGAATTATGAACTTTCGGTAGCAGGAGGTGGAGAAAAGACCACATTCCTTGCCTCTTTACGCTTCCAGAACGATGAAGGTATCATCAAAGAATCAGACAGCAGCATTTACAGCTGGCGACTGAAAGTCGATACCAAAATCAAGAAATGGCTGAAAGCCGGACTGAATATCTATGGATATTATAGGGAAAACAAGAAACCTAAAATCGGTGAGTATGACGGTCTGATTCAACAGGCAACTTACTTCCCTAATACAATAGAGCCACAGGATGAAAACGGCAACTACAACAACGCATTCTTTGACGGCAGTTCCACTTACAACCCGATGGGACACATCTGGGAAAGCAATAATTCCGACAAAACAATCAACAACCGCCTGCAGGGATATGTACATTTCGACATTATTGACGGACTGAGCTTCCGCTCACAGTTGGGAGCCGTATTCGAGAACCGTCTCACCTCATCAGTAGCCAACGAAAAGAGCTATAATGCCTTCAAAAACAATCTGACAGAGGGAAAGGTAAAAAGCTACTGGAACACCTCATGGTTAAATACCAATACACTGAGCTACGTAAAAGAATTCAACCGAAATCACCGTATCAATGCCACTGCGGTATTTGAACAATCATACGACAACAATTATAATCATACCAGTACGGCTTCTAACCTGGACTATATTGACCTGATTGGAGAAAACAACCTGGCATGGTCTGATGCGGATTTGGCTGCCGTAGCATCTGAACGTACCATCAATACGCTGATGTCAGGAATGCTCCGAGTTAATTATGTACTGATGAACCGCTATATGATTACCGCTTCCATCCGTGCCGACGGCTCATCACGACTGAAAGACAAATGGAGCTACTTCCCTTCTGCCGCCCTGGCATGGGATCTGAAACAGGAAGCATTCCTGTCGGAAAACCGGTTTATCGATCAATTGAAATTACGTGCCGGATACGGTTCTGTAGGTAACCAGGGCTCAGTAGAAATTTAGTGGGGATAAATTTGTAATCTAATCGAATAGTTCTTTACTTTACAGCATGGAAAACGATTATTTGAGCATGTTGGCCAGTATTGTACTGCCCACACAGATATTGGATT
>NZ_JABSOE010000064.1 GCF_013618865.1 Phocaeicola faecicola | reverse complement strand
TCCAACTGATAGGATTATATGAAAAAACACAGAAAAAGGGCAATAGCAATGGCATATAAAGTGATTATACTCTATCGACTTTATATGCCACCTTACTTTTTAGGGACATTTACTGAATATCCCTAATAAATCTGGGTCGGCGGTTTGTATTTGACGTAAAAGCATACAAGCCAAGAAGATTAACTGACGATGAACCAGGGGCATCATAATGTGGATCTGGCCGTCATCGTTTTTGTTTTCAATAAAAACCAATTCCAGAAGATTGCATTTCAATATAGAAACGTTTAGGCGATTCGTTCTTTAGAGTATTGTAAGGTACTTCCTGGTAAGTATTGCAGCTTTTTACAATATTTTTTTCGATAATTCTTTTTGCTTTGAAATTTTCAATTCTTGAAACATAAAATGCCGGTGTCAGAGCCTTTGTTTGCTCTGCATTCATATTCTGTGAGTACAGTATGTGGTACCTGAAACTGATAGGGGTATCTGCAGCAGTAAAGTCTTCTCCATAAGATTTTGAGGGAAAATCTTTTTTCATGTCGCAAAACTGATATATATGGTCTAGCAGTTTTTTATCATTTATTACTACAGAAGAATGAGGTGCGACACAAATCGTAGCATTGCTTTTGTAGGTCTTTGTTTTTGTCCGAGAGACCCATACGGTTACATCTACGTTGTCAAACAATGATTTAGAATAGCCATTTAAGACGAAAGACGAGGAAGCAAGCGGTATATATAGATTTTCATCTGTTTTATTGTGAAATGTAAATGCTGCGTTCCCCAAATGCAGCCAAAAGTTAAAGGAGACGTAACAATCTTCATTCTCAACAATGTACTGGTTGTTTTGTTCTTTTAGATTTGATGTAACGTCATAAACTTGGTAATAATAAGAACCACATGATGACATGACTATGGTAGTAAATAGAAGAAATAGTAATTTTTTCATATTGTATTTATTTTATTTATCTGTTCAAAACTAAGTCAATGTTCGATAGAAGTGCTTGTCTTTTATCGAGCCGCACGTTGCACCTCTTCCATAACCCTCAGGAAATTGCCTCCCCAGATCATCTGGATTTCTTCTTCGCTGTAACGTTCGTGCAACAACCGGCGGGTGAAATTGATCATTTCCGAAGAGTCGTTGCAGCCGATGATGCCGCCATCGCCGTCGAAATCACTGCCGATACCTACATGCTCTATGCCGATGAGGTTGACCATGTGGTGAAGATGGTCGATGGCATCGCAGATGGTTGCCGGGCGGTCTGAGCGCAGGAAACCGCTATACAGGCAGACTTGTACGACACCTCCCTGGCGCGCAATGGCACGGAGCTGTTCGTCGGTCAGGTTGCGGGGATGGTCGCAGATTGCCCGTGCGGAAGAATGAGAGCATACCACCGGCTGGCGGCTGATTTCAAGCGTTTCATAGAAACTTCTTTCTCCGGCATGCGAGAGGTCGACCATCATTCCGGTGCGGTTCATTTCCCGGATGACTTCCTCTCCGAACGCAGTGACTCCTGTCTGTGCGTCGTTGTATCGTGCCGAACCACAGATATCGTTGTTGCCGTTGTGGCATAAGGTCATGTAGACGACTCCCCGTTTGCGGAAGCGGGCCACGTTGCTCAGGTCTTTTCCGATGGCATATCCGTTTTCAATACCCAGCATGATGGCTTTTTTCCCTGCCTGTTTCAGTCGGTACAGGTCGGAAGGCGTATAGGCAATGTCTACGGCCGTGCAGTTCATGGCCACCATCTTTTCAATCTCATTCAGTATCCGGTCGGCCTTTGCGGTGGCAGCCAGCAGAGCCTCGTCGGTCCGTTCCTTTTGTTCCAGATAAGCCACCATGATAGTGGCATCCTGTCTGCCTTCCGTCATTTTATGCAGGTCGACTTTGATTTTAGAGTCTCTTGATGCAAAGTTGATCTGCTGGTCAAAGAACATGGGAGTATCGCAATGGGTATCGAGGGTCAGTATCTTCCGGTGGAGTTCTTTGGCACTCCTGAAGGAAGTAGCTTCCTGAATGAGCCAGTGGAACAGCGGCATCATGTATTCGTCCTGATTGAGGATAAAGCACTCCGGATGCCATTGTACTCCCAGAATCGACTTATATTCGGTACTTTCTATGGCTTCGATGACGCCATCGGGGGCAACCGCCGAGACTTGCAGTCCGGGGGCGGCCTCCTTGACTGCCTGGTGGTGGAAGGAATTGACCGGTATCCGTGTCGTATTCAGGATGCGGGCAAGCAGGCTGTCGGGAGTAATCTGTATGTGGTGTGAGGCAAAGGCCCGGTCCATATCCTGGCTGTGCTTGAGTGTCGTCTCACTCCTTTGGGAATAGATGTCCTGATACAGGCTGCCTCCCAGTGCTAGATTCAGCATCTGCATACCCCGGCAAATACCCAGTATCGGAACCTGCCGGTTGACGGCAAGGCGGGTCAGCATCCATTCCTGACGGTCGCGGTAAGGATTGATTCCATGAAGTTCACGCACCGGCTCTTCTCCGAAAAACAAGGGATTGACGTCGGCTCCTCCGGTGAGCAGGATACCGTCTACCTGTTCCAGTGAATTAATCAGAATGTCATTGTTCTCACAGGGAGGAATGATTAAAGGAAGACCTCCTGCTTTCAGAATGGAAGTATAATAGCCGGGAGCCAGACTGAGGTTGCCTTCACTGAAATTTCCGGTAATACCGATTACCGGCATTTTCCGGTGATTGGGAAAGCGGTTGTGCAAGGTCTTGAATTCAGATTCAATATCGAATGTTTGAAACGTTTTCATAAGTTAAATATTACATAGAAACCCGGCAAATATATGTATTTATTCAGATTTATTTTTCATATTTGCTAAAAATCTGATAGTATGGAATTGATTAGAACGCTTACCCAATTGGTAAATACACTTCGTTCGCGTGGCATTCGTCGCAGGGTGGCTGTGGTTTGTCCCAATGATCCTCATACGGAATATGTTATTATACGCAGTTTGCGTGAAGAAATTGCTGAGTTTCTGCTGGTAACGGATTCGGCACATATGGAAATTGCCAATCATCTGCATGCGGCATCTCCCGATTTTGTGAAGGTATTCGAAGCTCCGGGACCGGATGAGGCTGCGGCGTTGGCGGTGGAACTGGTGCGTCGTGGGGAAGCGGATATCCTGATGAAGGGGCTTATCAATACCGATAATCTGCTGAGGGCCGTCCTGAAAAAAGAGACCGGCCTGCTTCCTCCGGGCGGAGTACTGAGCCATGTGGCGGTCGCCCAGATCCCTCTTTATCATAAATTGCTGTTCTTCTCGGATGCGGCGGTGATTCCTCGGCCTACCTTCGAACAGTATCGTGCAATGATCCGTTGCGATGCGGATCTGTGCCGAAAACTGGGGCATGATGAGCCCCGGATCGCACTGATTCACTGTTCCGAGAAAGTCAATGAGAAGTTTCCTCATACCCTCAGTTATGTGCAGTTGAAGGAAGCTGCCTCTCAGGGAGCCTTCGGTGAGGTGTTTATTGATGGTCCGATGGATGCCAAGACCGCCTGCGATGCGCATAGCGGACAGATAAAAGGACTGGCTTCTCCGGTGGTGGGAAATGCGGATATCATGATTTTTCCGAATATCGAATCGGCCAATACCTTCTATAAGACCTTGTCTTTGTTTGGCGATGCCAATATGGCCGGAATGCTGACAGGTACAATGGCGCCCGTGGTGGTTCCTTCGCGCAGTGATTCCGGAAACTCTAAGTTTTACAGTCTTGTGCTGGCCTGTCTGGCGGGGACACAAAACGATTGAATTTATGAAGATACTTGTAATTAACCCAGGGTCAACTTCTACCAAGTTGGCAGTTTATGAGAATGAAGTTCAGGTGTGGAGAGAGAGTATTTCTCATCCGGCAAAGGAACTGGCAGATTTCCATCATATTAATGAACAGTACGATTATCGCAGGACGCATGTGCAGGAAGCGCTGGAAAAGGCTGGCATGTGGCAGCAATTTGATGCGATTATTGCGAGAGGAGGACTGTTGAAGCCGACTCCGGGTGGGGTTTATCAGGTAGATGAGCGCATCAAGCATGATTTGTGGCATGCGGATATGGAGCATGCTTCCAATCTGGCGGCGCTGATTGCAGATGAGATTGCTTCAAAAATGGGTTGTCCCTGCTATCTGGCCGATCCGGTCGTGACGGATGAGCTGAGGGATATTGCCCGTATTACCGGAATTCCTGAAATTCCTCGTATCTCTATCTTTCATGCGTTGAACAGCCGTGCGGTGTCGCGTAGCTATGCGGCCCGTATCGGACGGAAATACGAAGAACTCGATCTGATTGTGGTTCACCTGGGGGGAGGCATTTCTGTCAGCGCACACCACTGGGGTAAGGTGGTGGATGTGAATAATGCACTGAACGGAGAAGGACCTTTCAGTCCGGAAAGAGCCGGTACGATTCCTGCCCGGCAGCTGGTGGATTTGTGTTTCAGCGGCAAATATACTTACCAGGAAATCCGTAAGCTGCTGAATGGAAAAGGAGGACTCCTTGCGCATCTGGGTACCACCGACGTTCCGACCATTGTACGTTGGGCACATGCCGGAAACAAGAAGCATCAGTTGGTACTGGAAGCCATGATTTATACGGTGGCCAAGCAGGTGGGAGCCATGCATGTAGCCTTGCATGGACAGACGGATGCGATAATTCTGACCGGAGGTATCGCCTATAATGCTTATTGCGTGGCTTTGCTGCGCGAATGGCTGGAAGGACTGGCGCCTATCGAAGTGATACCCGGAGAAGATGAGATGGGGGCTCTGGCCTCCAATGCGTTGGGCGTATTGAGAGGTGAACTTCCTCTGCAGGCTTATCACCCGAAAGACGACTAACTGAGCGAGCAGAAAAGGGTAACCAGAAAAGGCACACTGAAGTCGACGATGAATCCATGAAAGATGGATACAATGGCAAACTCTTGTCCGGAGGTGCGTACGATAATGGGCAAAGTGGTGTCCATGGTGGTGGCTCCTCCGGCAGATATCGGTGCCAGATTACCGAACCAGCGTACCAGGAGTGGGGCGCACAGAAGGGTCAGCAGTTCACGTATGATGTTGGACAGCAGGGCAATCGTGCCCAGTTCTGCTCCCCGGTATTCGGTGATGAATATGCTGGAGAGGGAATAATATCCAAATCCGGAACTGATTGCCAGGCAGTCGGTGAGGCTCCGGTGCGACAAAAGCAGACTGGCTACCAGTCCGCCGGCAAGGGTACCGAGAATGGTCATTAGGGGCAGGAAAGCCAGGCGGGGATTCAATGAACGGAATTTTATCAGTGTCTGAGGGTCGTTCCCGATGCTGATACCTACGCTGAACATCAGCGCGCAGAGTGCATAGAAACTGACATTACCGCTGGCAAATTCTGCGGCTTCGGGCATGAATTTTCCGAAAACGGTTCCTATCAGAAAGAAACCGATGATAATCAGACTACCTTTCATCTTTTACCTCCTTTCGGCTGATAGAGCATCCGCCACAATCCCCAGGCAGCCACGCAACTGCCTGCCAGACAGAAGAGTGTCAGTACCAGGGCTTCCGCTCCCAGTGTGTACAGATGATTCATGATTTGCGGATTGCCTCCCACTTCTATTCCCAGCAGAAAAAGCAGTATCCAGATTAATCCCGTAATGAGGTGTGATATATAGAATATGCGCCGTTTCCTGAAGATAAATCCCACGGCAATGCCCGTAAACATAATTCCAATGATAGTAAACATAGTGTAATAGGGGTGTAAAAATGAAACTTGGCGCAAAGATAAGGAGTTTTTGCACAAACCTGTCAATAACTTATTCATAAAAAGCGACTCCGGTTGGACGATAATCAGACTGAAAAAGCGTACCTTTGCATCCGTTTTTAAAATACGAAGAGATGTTATTGCCTTATTTGCATGAAAATGTCATTGAAGCAGGCTGTGATGAGGCCGGCCGTGGATGCCTGGCAGGAGCTGTATATGCAGCTGCCGTGGTCCTGCCGCCTGATTATAAGAATGACCTGCTGAATGACTCAAAACAGCTGACAGAATCGCAGCGATACGCGTTGCGTGAGGTCATTGAACGGGATGCGTGGGCATGGGCCGTGGGAGTGGTAGAGCCTCAGGAAATCGATAAGATCAATATCCTGAATGCTTCATTTTTAGCCATGCACCGGGCCGTAGACCAGTTGAAGATTCGTCCTCAGCACTTGCTGATTGACGGAAACCGCTTCAATCCTTATCCGGGCATACCGCATACGGTGGTGGTCAAGGGAGATGCCAAGTTCCTGTCGATTGCGGCTGCTTCCATATTGGCAAAAACGTATCGTGATGATTATATGAAGCGCTTGGATGCGGAATATCCTGTGTACGACTGGCGGAGCAACAAGGGGTATCCGACCAAAAAGCACCGGGCGGCAATTGCCTTGCATGGGGCAAGTCCTTATCATCGTGCTACCTTTAACTTGTTGGGCGATGGGCAGTTGTCCTTGGATTTTAAATAAATGGTATATCCAATGAAGGAAAGATATCAACAGGTTGTTAATAAAGGGTGATTTATTAACAACCTGTTGATATCTTTTTTTATTTGCCTCCATGAAAGGCGGCTGGCAAGGGCAAAAAAATGAAAACCAGGCAATCGTTTTTAAGCCGCCACGAAAGTCCGGCTGACGGTTTATTTTCCTTTGCCTGTAGGTATTTTCGTCACACATTTCGTAAAAAATGAAGAAAAAAAGTAGAAACATACCTTATTTATATGGTGTGATTCTCCTTTTTTCATACATTTGTGCAGAATCATTAAATGGAATACACAGAATTATGCAGAATAATCTAGTAATCGTTGAGTCTCCTGCAAAGGCGAAGACCATTGAGAAGTTCTTGGGGAAAGGCTATAAAGTGCTTTCCAGTTATGGTCATATCCGTGATTTACAGCAGAGGACATTCAGCATAGATATCAAGAACCATTTTACACCGATATATGAGGTTCCGGAAGATAAGAAGAAACTGGTTTCCGAACTGAAGAAAGAGGCGCATAAGGCAGATATGGTGTGGCTCGCATCCGATGAGGACCGCGAAGGAGAGGCTATATCGTGGCATTTGTTCGAGGTGCTGGAACTTGACCCGATGAAAACGAAACGTATTGTATTTCATGAAATTACCAAAACCGCAATCATGAAAGCCATCGAGCATCCGCGTGAAATCAACGTGGACCTGGTGAATGCGCAGCAGGCCCGCCGCGTGCTCGACCGTATTGTGGGTTTTGAACTTTCTCCGGTTCTGTGGAAGAAGATTAAACCTTCCTTGTCGGCCGGTCGTGTACAGTCGGTTGCAGTGCGTCTGATTGTGGAGCGCGAACGCGAAGTACATGCCTTTGTCAGTGAGGCGTCTTACAAGGTGATGGCTGTCTTCCAGGATGCTAAGGGCACCGAAATCAAGGCAGAGCTCAACCGGAAGTTCAAGACGCTTGAAGAGGCAAAGGCTTTCCTCGAGGCTTGCAAGGGAGCCAAGTTTACCATTGAAGACATTATGACCCGTCCGGCACGCAAGTCGCCGGCTGCCCCTTTTACGACGTCTACCTTACAGCAGGAAGCCGCCCGTAAACTGGGATATACAGTGGCTCAGACCATGATGATTGCCCAGCGGTTGTATGAAAACGGATTGATTACCTACATGCGTACCGACTCGGTGAACCTTTCAGAACTGGCACTGGCTGCGAGCCGTGAGACGATTCTGTCGCTGATGGGAGAAAAATATGTGTATACCCGCCATTTTACGACTAAGACAAAAGGAGCTCAGGAAGCGCACGAGGCCATCCGTCCGACATACATGTCGAATGAGACCATCGAAGGTACGGCACAGGAAAAGCGCCTGTACGATCTGATCTGGAAACGTACCCTGGCTTCTCAGATGGCAGATGCCGAACTGGAAAAGACAACGGCTACCATCGCCATCAGTGGTATGAAAGAGAACTTTGTCGCAGTAGGAGAAGTGGTGATCTTTGATGGTTTTCTGCGTGTATACAAGGAATCGTATGATGACGATGTAGAGCAGGAAGACGAAGGCCGCCTGTTGCCGGTACTGGAAAAAGGACAGGCACTTGATTCTGTAGAGATTACAGCGACAGAACGCTTTACCCAGGCTCCTCCCCGTTATACGGAAGCCAGTCTGGTCCGCAAGTTGGAAGAACTGGGCATCGGACGTCCGTCTACCTATGCTCCGACCATTTCTACCATCCAGCAGCGCGGATACGTGGAAAAAGGAAACCGCGAAGGTGTAAAGCGCGAATATAATATATTGCAGTTGAAAGGAGATAAGTTGACCGAAAGCGTACGTACCGAGGTTACCGGCAGTGAGAAATCCAAACTGCTGCCCACCGATGTCGGTATGGTGGTCAACGACTTCCTGAAAGAATATTTCCCTCAGATCATGGACTATAACTTTACCGCCAGTGTAGAGAAGCAGTTCGACGAGATTGCCGAGGGAGAAAAAGTCTGGACAGACGTCATGGCACAGTTCTATAAGGGATTCCATCCGCTGGTAGAAGAAACGGTGGCGTCCAAGATGGAACATAAGGTCGGTGAGCGTGTCCTGGGTACCGATCCGGCGAGCGGTAAACCGGTGTCTGTCAAGATCGGACGCTACGGTCCGGTAGCTCAGATCGGAGGAGCCGATGATGAGGAGAAGCCCCGTTTTGCCCAGCTGACCAAAGAATATTCCATCGAGACTATCACTCTGGAAGAAGCATTGGGCCTGTTCCGCCTGCCCCGTACCTTGGGTGAACTCGAAGGACAGACGGTGACCGTAGGTACCGGACGTTTCGGACCGTACGTGCATTATGGAAAGATGTATGTATCCATTCCCAAGTCGATGGATCCGCTGGCCATTTCACTGGAAGAAGCAGTGGCACTGATCCGCGAAAAGGAAGATGCAGCTGCCAAGAAAGTGATCCGCGTATTTGAGGAAGAACCGGACCTGCAGATCTTGAACGGCCGTTACGGACCTTATATTTCGTATAAGAAGAACAATTATAAGATTCCGTCGAACGTGGAACCCGCCGACCTGAACCTGGAGACTTGCTTCAAGGTAATCAAGTTGCAGCAGGAAAAGAGCGAGACACGCAAGGCGCGTACAACAGCGAAGAAAAAGGCATGATGCGGATTTTTTTAATCGGATTCATGGGCTCGGGAAAGACCACTTTGGGAAAAGCCTTTGCCCGGGCCATGCAGCTCCAGTTTATTGATCTGGACTGGTATATCGAGGAGCGTTTTCACAAAACCGTGCAGGAACTGTTTGCCGAACGCGGTGAGGAAGGCTTCCGTGAAATTGAAAGACGGATGCTTCACGAGGTGGGAGAGTTCGAGGATGTGATCATTGCTGCCGGAGGAGGAACCCCCTGTTTCTTCGACAACATACAGTATATGAATCGTGTCGGAAAGACCGTATTTCTGGATGTCGTGCCCGAAGTCCTGTTCCGCCGCCTGAAGATTGCGAAAAGCAAACGCCCGTTGCTGGCCGGAAAAGACGATGCCGAACTGATGTCGTTCATCCTTTCGGCCCTCGAGAAGCGGAAGGCATTTTATGAACAGGCCGATTACCGCTTCGATGCCCAGTTCCTGGAAAGCCGGGAACAGATAGCCGACTCAGTAGCGGCAATGAAGAATTTGTTGGATAAAGAATAAGTAAACTACTCAGATAAAATAGTATAAACGTAGAATTTTATGTTGTGAAATGAGAAAATGGCGTATTGAAGATTCTGAAGAACTCTACAACATTACGGGGTGGGGTGTTTCGTACTTTGGTATTAACGACAAAGGTCATGTGGTAGTTACTCCGCGTAAAGATGGGGTAGCGGTCGATTTGAAGGAATTGGTAGATGAGCTGCAGTTGAGGGATGTCACGGCTCCTATGCTGGTGCGTTTCCCGGATATCCTGGATAATCGGATCGAGAAAATATCGAACTGTTTCGTACAGGCTGCAGAAGAGTATGGCTATAAGGCCCAGAACTTTATCATTTATCCTATCAAGGTCAATCAGATGCGCCCGGTGGTAGAAGAGATCATCAGTCACGGAAAGAAGTTCAATCTGGGACTGGAGGCTGGCTCAAAACCGGAACTGCATGCAGTCATCGCTATTAATACGGATTCTGATTCTTTGATTATATGTAACGGATACAAGGACGAGAGTTACATCGAACTGGCCCTGCTGGCCCAGAAAATGGGTAAGCGGATTTTCCTGGTAGTCGAGAAGTTGAACGAACTGAAGCTGATTGCCCGGATTGCCAAGCAGTTGAACGTGCGTCCCAACATCGGTATCCGCATCAAACTTGCCTCTTCGGGAAGTGGAAAATGGGAAGAAAGCGGAGGCGATGCCAGCAAGTTCGGACTGACTTCCAGTGAATTGCTGGAAGCGCTCGATTTTATCGAAAAGAAAGAAATGAAAGATTGCCTGAAACTGATTCATTTCCATATCGGTAGTCAGGTAACCAAGATACGGAGAATCAAGACTGCCTTGCGTGAGGCTTCGCAGTTTTATGTACAGCTGCATCAGCTGGGCTTCCCGGTTGAGTTTGTCGATATCGGTGGCGGTCTGGGAGTGGACTATGACGGTACCCGTTCGTCATACAGCGAAAGCAGTGTGAACTATTCTATCCAGGAGTATGTAAACGACTCTATCTCCATCATGGTCGATGCCAGCAACAAGAACGGCATTCCTCATCCGAACATCATTACCGAGAGCGGACGTTCGCTGACGGCTCACCATTCGGTGCTGATTTTTGAGGTCCTCGAAACGGCTTCGCTTCCCGAAATGGACGAAGACTTTGAGGTGAGTGCCGAAGATCACGAACTGGTACAGGAGTTGTATCAGATCTGGGACAACCTGAACCAGAGCCGGATGCTGGAGGCTTGGCACGATGCACAGCAGATCCGTGAGGAAACCCTCGACTTGTTCAGTCACGGTATCGTCGACCTGAAGACACGTGCACAGATTGAACGTCTGTACTGGTCGGTATGCCGTGAAATCAACCGGATGGCTTCGGGACTGAAGCACGCTCCCGATGAATTCCGTAACCTGGACAAACTGTTGGCAGATAAGTATTTCTGTAACTTCTCGCTGTTCCAGTCCTTGCCGGACTCTTGGGCCATCGACCAGATTTTCCCGATCATGCCGATACAGCGTCTCGACGAGAAACCCGACCGTACGGCTACGCTGCAGGATATCACCTGCGACTCCGACGGAAAGATTGCCAACTTCGTGTCTACCCGCAATGTCTCGCACGATTTGCCGGTGCATACCGTGAAGTCCAAGGAGTCGTATTACATCGGTGTATTCCTGGTGGGTGCTTATCAGGAAATCCTGGGTGATATGCACAACCTGTTCGGAGATACCAACGCCATCCATGTCAGCGTGAACGAGAAGGGTTATTCCATCGATCAGATCATCGACGGAGAGACGGTGGCCGAGGTACTGGATTACGTACAGTATAATCCGAAGAAACTGGTGCGCACGCTGGAGACTTGGGTAACCAAATCGGTGAAGGAAGGACGTATCTCACTGGAAGAAGGTAAGGAGTTCCTGGCCAATTACCGGTCTGGATTGTATGGATATACTTATTTGGAGTAAGATGAAAGAGAAACTGACTGTCATAAAGGTAGGTGGAAAAATCGTAGAGGAGGCAGATACACTGAATCAGCTGCTGACTGATTTTTCCCGGGTTGAAGGATATAAGGTGCTGGTACACGGAGGAGGACGTTCGGCTACGAAGATGGCTGCCCGGCTGGGGATTGAAAGCCAGATGGTGAACGGACGCCGGATTACGGATGCCGAGACACTGAAAGTGGTGACCATGGTCTACGGGGGACTGGTGAACAAGAACATTGTGGCCGGTCTTCAGGCGCGTGGGGTGAATGCCGTGGGACTGACCGGGGCGGATATGAACGTGATTCTGTCGGTCAAGCGTCCGGTGAAGGACATCGACTACGGATTTGTGGGCGACGTGAAGCAGGTTAATGCCGAAGCACTGGTTTCACTGATCAGTCACGGTGTGGTACCGGTAATGGCTCCTTTGACTCACGATGGCGAAGGCAATATGCTGAATACGAATGCAGATACCATTGCGGGAGAGACTGCCAAGGCTTTGGCGGAGGCTTTCGATGTGACGCTGGTATATTGCTTCGAGAAGAAAGGGGTGCTGCGCGATGAGAACGACGACGACAGCGTGATTCCGGTCATTACTCCGGAGCTGTTCCGCGAGTATGTGGCGCAGGGAGTCATTCAGGGAGGCATGATTCCGAAGCTGGAAAATTCTTTTTCAGCAGTCGAAGCAGGGGTTTCCCAGGTGGTAATTACCTCATCTTCAGCCATTGATGGCAATGCAGGAACCGTGATAAAAAAATAATTGAAAAAAATAGGCGGGTGAGTGTAACTTTTGGTATACTCACCCGTCATTATTTATGAGAGCGATGCAAAAGATCAGTTTTCGAAACGATATACTGCCTCTGAAGGACAAACTTTTCAGATTGGCTTTGTGCATTACGCGCAACCGGGAGGAGGCGGAGGATATTGTGCAGGATACTATGCTGAGGGTCTGGAATCGCCGGGAAGAATGGAACGTGTGGGAGACGGTAGAGGGATTCTGCCTGACCATATGCCGGAACCTGGCCATTGACCGCAGTCAGAAGATGGATGCACGGCACGTGGAGCTGACTCCTGAGGTGACCGAGCTGCCGGATATGGCTGCCCCGGACAAACTCATGGAGCGGGACGAGCGTCTCGGACTCTTGCATCGGCTTATAGCGGAATTGCCTGAAAAGCAGCGGACCATTCTGCAGCTCCGGGATGTGGAGGGAAAGAGCTACAAGGAAATAGCCGAAATCCTGCAACTGACGGAGGAGGTGGTGAAGGTCAATCTTTTCCGGGCACGCCAGCGGATTAAATTGAAGTATAACGAAATTGATACCTATGGATTATAAGTATATCGAACAGTTATTGGAAAAGTATTGGAACTGCGAGACCTCGTTGCAGGAGGAGCAGATATTGAGGGCTTTTTTCAGCCAGGAAGACATTCCGGTACATTTACTTCGGTATAAGTCTCTGTTTACGTATCAGCAGGTTATGCAGGAAGTCGGGTTGGGAAAGGACTTCGACGAACGTTTGCTGGCTCAGGTAGAGCGCCCTGTGGTAAAGGCACGGAGCCTGACTTTCCGGGCCAGGGTAATGCCTCTTTTCAAAGCCGCCGCAGTGATGGCTTTTCTGTTTACTATCGGTAGTCTGGTGAAACAGTCGGTCGATGGGGAGATGGCAGAAGGAATGGAGGTACCGGGACAGGAGCAGACGACTACCGATCCTCAGGTGGCTTATCAGCCCGATTCGGTAAAGAATCTGGTGGATGTGGCGGAGAAGGCCACTGCCATTGATGCAGGAAATCACATTAGGAAATAACATTTTCATTTGCTTTTTATATAATAGTTAGTACTTGTAGATACAAAAAGAGGCTGTGAAGTTTCAATTCTCTCTAATTTGAATAACTAACTTAATAATAGAAAAAGATTACCGCGAGAGCAGTAATCTTTTTTTTATGCCTATTTTTGCAGCATGGCAAAGAAACAGATTATTCCTGATAAAGATTTCGGCAGAATTGTGCTGACTACCCGCCGTACGGCGCGTAATATTTCCATGCGTCCCAAGGCAGACGGACTGTATGTCACGACTCCTCCGTACGTGAACATCGGCCCGGTGCTGAAGGCCATCGAGCCTTACCGCAAGCGTCTGCTGGCAAGTTTTTCGGAGATTACTCCCCAGCAGTTCACCCCCGATTATACCCTTCAGTCGGAATGTTTCCGGCTCTGGCTGGCTCCTTCTCCCCTGAAGCAGTTTACGGTCCGTTCGTCGGAGGAGGGGGTATGTATCTGCTATCCCGAGCAGGCCGATTTCTCGTCGGCCAGGGTGCAGACCTTGTTGCGCAGTGCCGTAGAGAGGGCCTTGAAGAAGAAGGCCCAGGAATATTTGCCTCCTCTTATTCATTACTGGGCTCAGGAAACGGGACTTTCTTTCCGTCAGCTGAAGATTTCGAAGGCTCGCTCGCGCTGGGGAAGCTGTTCTTCTTCCCGCGACATCAGTCTGTCGTATTATCTGATGCTGCTCCCTGCTCACCTGATGGATTATGTCATTCTGCACGAGCTCGCCCATACCCGTGAGATGAATCACGGACCGGAGTTCTGGCGGCTGCTGGATTCGCTTACCGACCACCGCGCCAAGGCATTGAGGAAGGAATTGCAGACTTATCGGTCGGTATTCTGAACAAAGCGTCAATCTGCTTTCCGAATCCTTTTCCCAAAGGTAGGTTGGTTGCAATTTTTTTAGTAATTTTGTCCGACAACAGGGAATCGGCTGACCTGCAGGATATGCAGCTCAGTGGCATATATGTGGATATATAGTAAAAACGCAGACTGACAATGAATGTACTCAAACCGGAAATCGTAGAATTGATCAATACTGTAGAAGAGAAGTATGGTAAGAAACTGGATACGACCAACGACTTCGAGGCGTTTTCATCGTTTCTTTACATGCAGATAAAAGAGAACATTTCCACTTCTACGCTCAAGCGTTTGTGGGGATACGTGAATTATCCGCATTATCCGCGCAAGGCGACCCTCGATGTGCTTTCCCGGTTTGTGAATTTCGATGACTATAAGTCGTTCTGCAGTCATCTGAAACTGAGCAGTGTGTACAATTCTTCTTTTTTCTCGTCCGACCAGCTGCTGGTCAAGAACCTCAAGGAAGGCATGCAGGTGGAAATCGGATGGGCTCCCAACCGCTATTTACGTTTGCTTTATAAGGGAGATCTGATGTTCGAGGTCATCGAGGCACAGAACTCCAAGCTTCATGAGGGCGACTGTTTCGAGACTACGTCTTTCATGATCGGTCATCCGCTTACGCTGCCCTATATCCTTCGCAACGGCGAGCGTACCCAGCCTTTTATCGCAGGGCGGAACAGCGGACTTACTTTATTAAATGTATTGTAATTATGGAAAATCTGAGTTCAGGATTTATTGATACGGAAATCAGTAAGGAGGATGCGTTCAGCGGAGTGGCTCCCATCTATACGTCGGTATCGGGATATACCTGCCTGTATGTAGGGGTGCGCTACGGCAAGAAACATATCCTCAAGACACTTTCTCCTTCCTACCGGTCGGAGAAGTTTTACGAACAGGCCTTGCGCAAGGAGTTTGCCATCGGTTATCAGCTGGAACATCCCCATATCGCCCATACGATGGGTTGGGAGGTGGTCGACGGCATCGGACCGTGCATCATCATGGAGTATGTCGACGGAGAGACGCTGCGCGATTTCATGGCTAAGGGACGGCTTACTGAGGAACTGGCACGGAAGATTATCGGAGAACTCTGCAATGCCCTGCAGTATCTGCATACCAAGCAGGTGATTCACCGCGACCTGAAGCCGGAGAACATCATGATTACGCACAACGGAAACAATGTCAAGCTGATTGACTTCAGTCTTTCCGACTGCGACGATTATACCCTGCTGAAGTTGCCCGCCGGTACCCGCTATTACATGGCCCCGGAAACCCTGCTGCCCGATACCAAGGCCGATTTAAGGGCCGACATCTATTCCCTGGGAATCATCATCGGCGAAATGGCCTCCCTGTTGAAAAGCCGTCACCTGGCGGCAGTTTCCCGCAAGTGTACGCGGCAGGCGAGGGAGAAACGTTATGCTTCTGACATGGCTGTGTTCAGGGCCGTCTGGCAGAAACCCTGGCAACTGCCCCTGCGCTGGGTGGCAGTGATTGCCGTTGTAATGTTGCTGGGAGTGGGCGGGTGGAGCCTGCTGCAGTCGCGCCGTTCGTTCCAGACACCTCATTATTTCCCCGTATATGGTAATGTAGTAGAAGATGAGGCCTGCCGGAGAATCCTGACCGATGAGGCCCGGCGGCTGAAACTCGACGGTGCCGTACTGACTGCCTCCGACAGTATCCGGGTGATGCAGCAGATATCCCGTCAGTTGGACCGCACCTTCCCCCAGGCAGCGATGCAGCGCACCACGGCTTATCAGGGAATGATGCAGTACTGGCAAAATGAAGTTGCCAAGCTGTCCGCTACCGGCAAGTCGTAAGCCTTATTCCGGACAGGGCAGAATCTGTAAGAACTTTTTCCACGTATTGTGATATTTGTACCGGCTCAGTGAGGCAGCCGGTACGTACAGAATGCATTGCTCGAACAGCGACTCATTGTATCCAAAGGCATTTGTGCTGCAGAACGGAGGTTCTTCGGCATACACGTAGAGTTCCTTCACGGGGCAATGGGCAATCCAGTAATCGCCGACATACTGTGTACTCTTTCCCAGACAGACCTTTCTCAGTTGTTTGCATTCCTGCAGCACGCCCTTGCGGATGTGAGTCAGTCCCTGCGGGAAAGTGACTTCCTCCAGAGCCGAACTCGCAAAGGCACTTATGCCGACCTCGGTGACCGATTCGGGAATGGTTACCCGTTTTACCTTACACCCTTTCAGTGCAAAACTCCGGATGGAATCCAGTTGTTCCGACAGAATCAGTTCTTCGGAATCCTTGCCTTGCGGATACCATACCAGTTCCCTTCCACTCTTGTTGTAAAGCAGTCCGTCCAACGTCTTGTAATACCCGTTTGTAGGAGTAATGTAGATTTCCTTCAGGTTTGGACACTCATCCGAGGCAGTTATCTCCTTCAGTTCAAACGGAAGAACCAGCCTTTCCAGTGTCGATGCCGAACCGAACGCGCCGTTTTCCACATAGACAGCCCCCTGAGGAAGAGTCTGTTCACGCAGGTACGGCAGGTTGCCGAACATGCCGTAGCCGATGGTATCATTGGCAGTGAAACGGCTGCCCGAATAATTCACCCCTCCGCTGACAATCCGCGAATCTCCCAGATTAAGTACCTCGATTTTCCCCGGAGTATGCTCTCCGGTCACTGTCGTGCCGCTCATCTCGCGCAGGAAACGTACGTCGTCACCGTTCAGCGGGGCTGCAATGCGCAAGGTGGTATAGGCATATTTCTCTTTCTCGTGAATCAGCTTGGGCAGACTTCCCGGCTGGAGGTAACTGATGGCGTTGCTGGTGCTGAACTGCAGGGGCTCACTGCAGGTGCGTCCCAGACTGTTGGTGGCAAATCCCTGGATGTGATAGGCCGTCAGCGGTTCCAGGTCGGGCAGGTGAAGGGTAAACGTACCGCTTGCCTCGTCCCATTCCGCTTCCGATTCCCGGTTTTCTCCCTCTCCTTCTTTTCCCCACAGATAACCGTATTCGGTGATGGCCTCACCACCGTCATCGGTCAGCGGACACGACAGGATGACGCTCATCGGAGTCTGTCCGACGATGCTTACCGCACCGACGGTCGGCAGGGCATTGGGATCCGTCTGAAACTGCAGCACCTCACTCTGTGTGGCCTGATGTCCGTTCCCGGCTTCCAGACAGAAATAATACGTCGTTCCCGGCTGCAGATTCAGTTGTACCTGCGGTGCCTCCCACGTCTCGCACGCTATCCGTTCACTCATGTCCGGAGTATTTCCATAGCGGAATTCGCATTCGCTCACCGTGCCGCTTCCCTGTGCTTCCACTTTTCCTGTCAGCACGGCAGCCGTGCGGGTAATCTGTTGTGCCGGCTCCACGCTTACCCGGGGAGCCAGCGATTCGGGTACCGGTTTTTCCACACAACCGGTGATTCCTGCAGCCAGCAGGAAGAATCCTATGACGAGTCGTAATTGAATACTCATGTGCAACCTCATTTAAAAAAACATTCCCAATCCCAGATTGGCATTCCATTTGCTTCCCTTGTGCGTCTGTACGCCTCCGCTGATAGCCCATTGCTGCAGCCGCCAGCAGATACCGGCTTCTGCTGCCCATCCCGATGTGCTGTAGGCCCGGTTCTCATACCGCTTGGCATCGGTTGTCTCCCAGGTTACCTGGTGCTTGCCGTAGCCTACGCCCTCATACACATACAGCGATTTCAGTATCCGGTGAATCCCTCCTGCCAGTATCAGCTGGTGTGAGGTCCGGGTATTTCCGGTGTAATAGGGCAGGTAGTTTTCCTGCGGCAGATAGCCGTCGGCTTCGCAGATACCGTCCGTACCTCCCGAAGGAAAACTGAAATTGCTTTCTCCATACAGGTAGAACCCGTGCCGCTTCAGGGCAGCCAGGCGGATACCCGGTACCAGCAGGTCTTTTCCGGCAGTGGCGTTCACCGAAACCAGAAATTCCCAAGGCAGGGGAGTGCGCAGCGACTGCTGCGGCAGCCCTTTGAGGGGGGAAGTGCGCTGGGCGTGTGCGCGGAGCGGAATCCGGTGTACCTCGGTGCGCTGCACCAGCATGCTCTGCAGGATATAGGGAGAAGACAATACCAGTTCATAGGTCATGCGCGATTCCAGCGGACTGGAGAAGGCATAGTCGCGCAGCACTCCCCATTGCGGATGGCGGATGGTGATGCGGCGGCTGTCGTTGGGCACATACAACCAGATTTCTCCGACTTCCTGCTGGCGCTTGATGATGCCGAGAGGGGTGGAGAAGGTAAAATCAGCCGCTCCGACCACCTTGATCAGGGCACAGGCCTCCCCATTCAGGTCGCGCAACGGATTCATGAAAGCGGTAATGTCGTTAGGCAGTGGGCGGAAGCGTCTTATCGCAAACTCCTGTGCCATACAAGCAACGGAAAGGCAGAGCAACAGTCCGCATAAATAAAAGGTTCTCATATTCAGAAATTAAATATACTGATGTCTATAATGTCTTTCTCGGGCAGTGGCGTCTGGTTGTCCAGCATGCTGGGCTGTCAGGTGCGTACGTGTATCTTCGGAGTTTCCGCATCGCGGAAGTCCCAAAGCAGGAAGAGGTATCCGTCGTCGGAATAGAGGCTGGAGCGGTAGGCCTGTCGCAGACTGACGCCGTAGATTCCCTCTACCGACGGATGGCGTGCAATGTGAAAATCGCTGAATTTCAGTTCGATGTGCCGGTTGCTCCGGAACACTGCCCCCAGTCTTTCCAGATAGTCTTTCTTGCTTTTGACCGAGTAGACCACCTGTGCATTGCTCAGGTACCGGGCTTCTTCCGAGGGCAGGGTATGGATTACCTTTCCCACGATGATGAGGGCCTTGTCACTGAATACCTGTGAGATGAACTCCATGTCTTTGGTGTTGTAGGCCATCCTCAGCCGCTCTACATAGTCGAGTATCACCTCCCGGCGTGTCGCATCCCTTTCCTCCAGTCTGCCGGAAAGTATTTTCTGTATTTCCGGGTAGAAAGGACTCGACTTGGCGGCTTTTCTCCAGTCGGTTTCGTGCACCTCTTTATGAGGGGCACCTTCCTTTTCCGGAGCATCCGTCGGCCGGCCTGCTGTCGTGGGCTGCTTCTCTCCCTCTGCCGCTTCTGTCGCAACGGCCAGTTCCTCACTGCCGCCGTTCTCGGCGCAGCGGATAAAGACCTCCACCTCTTCCCCCCGTGCATACGGATCCTGGATCAGACTGTCAGTTGCCTGGAGAGCCGTCTCCCACTGGTAGAAGAGCGGTTTGTTGCGATAGCTGTTCTCAGAGACCAACCGGTGGGAGAAGTCGCAAATGCTCCATTCTCCTTTTTGGCAGAGGGCGATCCGGTTGTCTCCGATAATTTCCGCCCCGTCGTACTGGGGAGGAATGATGAAACGTCCGCTTTTATCGATGGCTCCGTATCCCTCCTGAGTGCGGCAGACAGCGGCGCCATAGGAAAAGCGGAAAGCGTCGGTTATGCTTTCCGGGAGTTGAAAGACTTCTTCTCCCAGTTCGTTCAAATAAGTAATCCGTCCGTTCTGCAGGGAGCGGCACTTCAGCAGTCCGTCGCTGTAGCGGGTGTCGAAACTGCTCTGCGACTGTTGCAGGGCGAAGAGTTGGCGTCCGCGGGTATCAATCACCTGAAATCCCAGCTTTCCCTCTCCGTTGGCCTGTGCCACCAGTGCTTTACCTTCGTAGAAATCTCCGGCATAGTCATATACCGCAGGAATGCACAGTTTTCCCTCGCAGTTTACATAGCCGAACTTGCCGCTCTGTGTACCTACCAGGGCCCTTCCTTCCCGGAAGTTGTGTGCCAGTACAATCCCGTCCTCTCCCTCAGCTTCCAGGGTAGCCCGGGTATCCCCGTTCCTGTCAATCAGCAGGATAGGGGTATACGCTTCCTCCTGTGCCGGTGCCGTTTCCTCGCGGAAGTAGCCGATTCTCAGAAAATGCCGGGACGAGACCGGCTGCAGCGGACTGTCTGCGTCGTACAACTGGTACCGTCCGCTGCTGTCGGCCGCATAAAACCGTCGGGAAATGACTGCCGATGGAGGGGTAGGGAAGGTTCCTGAAGGAACCACCGTTTCTCCGTTGGCCCGGATCAGTCCCCATCCGTTCCCTTGCCGGTACGGCAGGGCCTCTGCCTGCCCTTCGGGCGAGTGTTGACACCCTCCCAGCAGTATCAGTCCGCCGGCAATCAGGCATATGATTATGGATAACTTTCGAATCATAGTCTCTACTTGGTTTTTCTTCTCTCTTACTCTATTCTCTCTTCTCTCTTGTATTATCTTCACTCTCTTACATTATTCTTGTACTCCTTCCGGGGCTGCCTTTCGCGCTTCTTAGCCCCAGTCTTCTATCTCACCACCGATTTCAATCTTCACCTGTTCCGGGTTTTTCGAAAGAATCAGGGTGACGTTGTGGCAGATACCCTGCTTGAAGACAAAGGTACTTTCCATCAGGTAAGACACCCCTTCGGTAACCACTTCCAGCAGCGGAAGACGGTTGAGCAGCCGTTGCGGAACGAGAATGGCCCCATAGGTATGGTTGCCTTCATCGCGGGCAATGACGGTACGGGCGGATGCATACTGGTTTCGTGTGGGGATGCCCACTGCCAGGTCGATGGTAGCCTCGGTCACCGTATTGTGGATATACAGCGTGACGTCATTAGGCAACTCTCCTTCATAATCTTCCCCCGCTACCAGCCGTACCTTCAGACGGCTCATGCAGTGGCGGAACGGGAGGGTGACTGCCCCTTCGGATGCCTGTGCGTTCTTTTTCCCGGCCCACAGAAAGTCGCTTGCCGCATATCCTTCCTTCCGCTGGTCGGTGGCTACGGCAAAGGGATAATCGTCCACCGAACTTACCCGCTGGATATAGGGAAAATATGCATATACGTCATAGCTGCGGTTGTCCCAGTAGATAGGAGACTCTCCCTGCCATTCCCCCGTACGGTAAGTCAGCGAGGCATTGTTGACATAATTACCGCTTTGCTCCAGCTCCTCTCCGGCTTCGGTGAGAAACACTCCAATCCGGTCATTTTCCTCGAAAGCGGTGGCTGTGGCACGTGAGGCACCCGGATGAACGGCCCGGAACACCATTTCGTTCTCATTGTGTATGGGCTTTTCCGGAAGCGGCTCTGTGGTTCCCGTACCTGTACAACCGGCCAGGGCAATTCCCATCAGTAGGATTCCCCACCGGCTCTGTGATATGATCTGTTTCATTCCCATCTGTCTTAATGTTTAGGTTAGTGTCTGATGTGTCTGGTTGCGGATCCTCCTGCTTTCGGACTTCCCCGGTGAATTACCGGAGGCTGATGCGAGGCAGACGGTTGACCGCTGCATTCTCCCCAGCTCCAGTTGCGGCTGTAGCTGTTCACGGCTCCCAGCTTATCGTTGGCAACGAACTCCTCGAAGGAGAACGTTTCTCCGGCATATTCCTTGATGCGCCGTACGATGGCTTCCCGGCTGATGGTGCTGAAATAAGGAATGTTATTGTTCATGCAGCTGGTCTGTTCGGAGCGGTAGACCCCTCGGGTATGCATGTAGCCTCCCTCAAACACGTCCACTATTCCACTGTACTTATTATGGTTAATCAGGTGTGCCCAGGGCACTTCATGCACCTTGGCCGTAAGTGAGAGGTTAGCGTACCAGCCCAGCGCCTGTGCATCTCTGATTTCATTGCTGATGTTCCCGCAAATCGGACACTGGGTGATGAATGCATTGTGATAGAGGTATTCATCTCCGAGTTTACCGAACCCGTGTCCGCCTGCCTCGTGCTGTACGATTCCCCTTGAGTCATACGGGTAAGCCTGTGTGCTCTTGGGGCAGATGGATATGGCCGATCCGTCATTCCACATTTGCGTGATTCCTCCGTAGCTGGTGGTATTGGGAGTCAGTACAATCAGGGTCTGTTTCAGGCGTTCGCTGTCCATCCCCGGAATGCGCCGTACATAGTCGAAGACTGCATCGGTATTGCACTTCAGTCCGCTTTCTCCTGTAAATGTGGTTTCAAACTTCGTATCCCGGAGGCGGTTGACCGATCCGACTCCCTCTTCCTGAGAAAGGGGAATGGCAGTATAGACCGTGAAATAATCGCGGTAGGTAGCATAGGGTTCCACTCCGAAGAAATCCTTTACCTGCTGTTTCATGTCATCCAGGTAAGTCCCTTTGCTGATTGCTTCCGCATCGTATCCGTCACCGATAAAGACCAGATTGACTCCTTTTCCCTTTGAAGCCTGCTGCAGGGTAATGATTTCATCTTCTTCATATTCATAGTTATATTGAGATACGCTGCAGGTAGTGGTATAATATTTGTCTTTCAGTTTGAAGATGATGTCTCCCTTTCTGACATCTTCTCCTCCTTGCGGACGTTCGTGTACGGTAAGGGTCAGTTCGGTTTCCTTAGATCCGCTCATCGGGCTCAGGCTGCACCAGTAGGGCAGACTCAGTACCTCCCAGTCGCCTTCTGCATCCAGCACAAATTTTTGCGTATGCTCCTTGTTGAGCGTCTTGACTGCAGACGGTTGGCAAATCAGTTCATGATGAACCCCAATCTGTTTGAACTCACTCCATCCGGGAGCTGTCTGATAGGCTGCTAGAGCCAGTTCAGGAACTTCGATTTTACATGTTGCAGGAATACCGGCTAAAGCCATACCCTGTACGATTGGAGGAGTCAGACTTTCACAAGTGATAATAGAAACATTTGAACAAGAAAAGAAGGCATTAGACTGAAGATTTTCGACAGACTGAGGCAACTTGATTTCTTGTATGCTTGAGCATGAATAAAATGCATTGGAAGAAATTGTGGTAATCTGAGAGGGAATTTGAAGTGTTCCACTAATTTTACTACATTCTGCAAATGCATTTTGATTAATTATTGAAAGTTTATCGGGAAGCACCAAAGTTCCGGAAAAATTGTTTCCTTTAAAAGCATTGCTACCAATAACCACTAAGTTTTTCGGAAGAATAAGTTCCCCTTGAAATTTTGTATAGTAAAAAGCATTTTCTTCAATTTCAGTAATGCCATCGTGTAAAATAAGTTGTCCATTTAAGTTGCTGCATCCTCTGAATACTTCTTTAGGTATTATTTTTATATTTTGGGGAATACTAATAGAACCAGTCAGACCACTACATTCTCTAAATGCACTCGATCCTAAATATTTTAATGTGCTAGGTAGAATGAGTGTACCTGATAGATTCTTATTTCTTGAAAAAGCCCCTATACCGATATATTCTAACTGTGAAGGTAAATTTAATTCTCCTGAGAAGTTACATTCAGAGAATGCATTGGATCCAATTTTTTTAAGAGTTGAAGGAAGTTGCAGGGTCCCATTTAAAGAGGAGCATGAACTGAATGCAGCTTCGTCAATCATTTCTACTCCTTCAGGAATAATTAAACTACCTGTTAGGTTTGTACCTGCAAACCCTCTGATGACTTTTAATGTGTCCGGAAATATTAATTTTAGCAGACTTTGTTTACTCCCCATTGCATCACTTGGAATCTCATCCTCATTATACACACTCCCCTCATTTTCCCATTTCTTGATTCTCACCTCCTTCAGGTTCAGAGCCTGCAGGCGAGTCATTTGAAATCTCATGAAACCAAAATCCCGCTTATCGATTTTACCCGTAAGCTTCAGGTTCTGCACCTCCGCATAATTCTTGTTTGTCCGTTTCAGGCATGCATCCAGCGTCCCCGGTTCTTCTACATGAATCACGATATATTCCTTCATTTCCGATTCGTGCGAAGCCAGGTCAGCCTCCCAGTCTGCAATCTCTTCACCTGTCAGTTTGAACTCATAGTCCCCGCTGTCCGATTTCTTATTGACTGTAATGGTAAAACGATGCATTTTTCCCGGAGTATAAGAAAAGTCAACCTCTTTCTTAAAAATATAAGGAGTCTTTCCTACGGTAATGTCAAACAATTCCTTTCCGGCCTTTACCGTCTGAGGAACAACGATGGCACGGAATTCCCCGTCACGGCAGAAGGGAAGGGTACCGGTAGTCTCGGCTTCCCCCATAGGAGTCACCTTTCCGGTAGCCAGGTCGATTTGTGCACGTCGTGTGGTATTTTGTACCAGGACAGACTTCTCCAGACCGTTCCATTCATCCTCCGTGAAACCGTCTCCCATCTTCAAGGTAATTAGTGCATTACTCATCTGATGACGCAGCGGCAGACGGATAACCTTATCGGTCGGAGCTACACGCTCAACCTTTCCCCACAGAAAATCGCTGGCTTCATAGCCCCCCATTACACGGCCGTCCGTCGGTTTCGACTGGTCTTTTTTTACCTCAAAAGAATGCGAGCGCACCTCTTCCGGACTGCTGAAAGGATAATAGCCGTAAATATCTACCGGAGTCTTGCTGTCTTTCCAGTAGATATCCACGGCAGAAGTCCATTTATTTTCCTCCGCATGATAAGTATGTTGTACGTTGGTGGCACGGTTGCCGTAATTCTGCAGCTCCCCGGGTTCTCCACCTACATAATCTACGATATACACCCCCATGATGTCTCCGTCGGCAAAACCGTTGTCGTTTACCCGGCTCAGGTAAAGCTGGTCGACTTCACTTTCGAGTAATATTTTTCCCGGGCCCCTGTCTCTGCCCTTTTCTTCCGGATTTTCATCCCGGCAGGCACCGAGAATACCTAACAGTAAAAAAGATATGAAATAGCTGATCAGTAAATTCCCTCTCATGTGTTTCTTTCGTTTTTTTGTCATTGCTCAGATTTCTCTCCTGTCCAGATTCTTTTCCGCTTCTGCTCCCTGTCAGTATGCAGCATCGGTCAGCGTGTTGAATCTTATTGGTTTTTGTGATTTTTCCGAATCGGTCGGAACCGCTCGGAAATCGGTATCCCGACCGTTTACATGGCTACGCCTCCGTTGTCCGTACCGTCATCTTCCCAGGGGTTAACTCCCACATTCACACCGTTTCCGCTCTTGTTGACCGTAACTGTAAACCGGTGAATCTTTCCGCCTGTAAACGTGAAATTCTTATTCAGGAAATAATCTTGTCCGTTGATGTTTACCGTAATCAGGCTACCGTTGGTAGTGCTTTGCGGCAACACCAGCAGTCGGTAATCTTCCTGTCCTTGATAGGGAGTCATGTCTTTGGCCTCTCCCGTGAGTGTAATCTCTCCATTCGCCAGATTAAGGCTCCCTTCTGTCTTCAGTGAATTGATTTTCAGACTGATTTGGGCGGCTTTCAGTTCTTCCTCGGTAAATCCGTTACCGGCTTTCAGGTAGATAATCATCTGACTGCATACGTGATTCGTCATGATGTTTACCGCCTGTTGGGTAGGTGTCACGTCAAGGGTCTTTCCGTAAGTGAAATCGCTCGATTGGAAATTCTCCAGACTCGACTGGTCGGCAGCTACGCGCAAGGTAAATGCCGTGGCATCGGTAAGCGAGGCACTGTACGGATAATAGACATAGAAGTCGGCATGTGTGGTCTGATCCTGCCAATAGATAGGCTGGTCGGGAACCCACTGGTTGGAATTATCCAGCACAAATCGCATATTGTCTACGTAATTCCCCGTCGGAAGCAATGCGTTCCCCTCTGTATTTTTCCGGTGAGCCACATACAGTCCGATGGCATCGTTTTCTTCAAATCCGCTGTCGTTCAGACGCGATGCAGATGCGCTGGTTACATTCAGTGTAATGGGAAATTTTTCTTCCGGATCAGTAGTAGGAGCGGTCGGTTCCGTATCCGATATAGAGTGAGAACAGGAAGTGAATATTCCTATCGTTCCAATAATGCCTAGTATTGCTAATTTCTTCATAATTTTCCAATTTCCAGCAAATTTCAACTTTTTTTTTAAAACTATCAAGTTCAATTAAGTTCATTTTACTAATTAGGTGGCAAGAAACAGTACTTATTTAATTGAACAGGCGTAAGAGGCTGGTGGGGAGGGGGAAATATCTTTTTCTCAGTGCATTGGATAAAGAAAATTATGCATGTTTCTGAAGCCGGTTGTTCATTGGAGTTTGAGGATACGTTGATAGGTATCTTGTTTTTATTGTGCTTTTCGTGTAGGGAGACTATAGGAAGTGTCGGGCTCATGAGGACGCTTTGGCAATCCATAAAGGTATATTGGGGAATCAATATAGATGGATTTTTAAATACATAAAGGTGTTTGGTTGAAAAGCTGGCGGTCTTTTTTCAAAAGTAGGCGATGTTCCCCGAAAAGGTGGCGGTCTTTTCACAGATCCTTCATTTTGCGTGGAAAAAAACATAAAGGGATTTTTCCTTTTCTGTGGTGTTTCTTTTTCCGGAAGAACGTTTTTATGAGGCAAGCGGACATTGTCTGGAGATGAAATTCTGCATTATATTGCAGGATTTTTGGCCCTGATCTTGGGTTGGAACGATTTAAAGTTTCGGATGTTCTTCTCTTTTTCTGGTCTTTGGGAATGTTGAAAACTCCGTTTTACCCCTTTTTCGCATCACTTCAGGATGATTCTGTCTTTCTGTCATCGGCTGTTTTCCGTATTTTTTCCTGGCATTTTCCGGTTCTCTCTGTTATAATATATATAATAATGTGTACCGGATTTCTCCCTTCAGGGTTTCCTTGAAAAAATGCATCTAGTAACGCGCTGTCTTACAACGTATTTTAACCAAAGTGTGAAAAAAGTCAGAAAAAAAGTGTGCGTGATACTTGCAGAACCGGAAAAAGTGCGTACCTTTGCAACCGCTTTCGAGAGGGAAAGACGTTAGAAACAGTGACA
>NZ_JABSOE010000063.1 GCF_013618865.1 Phocaeicola faecicola | reverse complement strand
AAAGATAAAAGCATTCAGGGCATCATTCAGAGGAGTCGTGGATACAAGATTCTTTCTCTTCAGGCTAGCCAATGTATATGCTTAAAAAGATTACTATTGTTAATCCCCCAAGATTTTATACTGAGCCGACAACAAACCACTTTCTATTATATTACCACACTTATCATTTATAGAAAATTAAGGATTTAGATATTGATTACAATCTCAAAATAGATATTTTTGCATATATATTCAACATAAGAACATTTCCACCACTTTCCTCAGTACTTTGATAAACAGCTTTTAATTAAAGGAATATACATAAAAACTAATTTTTCATTTCTATAATTATAACATAATAGATAATATAGAAAATATACATTTTATTAAAATAATACTAGACTAATACATTATGAAAAAAATTTTTTTATGCTCAATCTTTATCTTGCAGCTAGCTGCCTGCACTAAAGAAACAGAATTTACGACAGTTAAAAGTACCACAGTGGAAAATACCGCAGAGAATAAAGTGGAAGTAAAAACGGAAAACTTTGTCATAAGGAAAAGAGATTCTTCATTTCCTTTAAAACTTGAGCTCCAATATACTCCTGAAGAAGAAAGCAGAAGCAAAATTTTATATAAATATGAATATTTAGGACAAGGATTTAGCCCTGTCCGCCTCCCGTTATTTGATATATCCAACATCACTCTACCCGTATTAGATCTAAAAAAAATTATTCAAGAAGCGGAACATAACCAAGAAATGGACCTAATACATTCAAGAGACATCCACAGTTGGATATCAGACATCGCTACTTACACCGATTTCAATACATATGCACAATCCGTTCATGTAAGTAAAACCATCAAAGGAGGATTTTCCATTTCAAATATACCTATAATCGGAGCCCTGTTCGGAGCTGGAAGCAAAAAGACGTTTACTGAAATTTTCAACGCAGCATCAGTAAGGCAAGAAAACTCCGTTTATGGACAACTTAATATTATTTATAGAGACTCCCTGCACTTAATTCAAACAGAGGGAGCAGCCAATATCGATCTGACCAATTATTACCATCCACGGTTTAAAAAAGAACTATATCACAAACCTATGAGCAATATCCTGAAAACGTATGGACACTTTCTAATTTCCAGCATAGAGACCGGAGGTACTCTGACAGCCTTGTACCATGGGAACTATAAATCAAAGAAAAATTACAGGAACAGAGAACAGGAAATGTATGACAGCATAGGTGCTTCGATGACCTTAAAAGAAAGCAAAGGAGATACAAATATATCATTACATAAAGGAAAAGGGAATTTCTCTTTTTCTTCCAATAACTTCTCTGCTATACATGTCTCTTTCCGGACCTTTGGTGGAGAAGGGCTATTCAACAACTTTACCTCTCCCAGTAAAATTGAAAATCTCCAAGAACTTAATTTTAATGAATGGGCAAAATCATTGAAAAACAAAGAATCCTTAGCTATTTCTCAAATCGGAGAAGGGGGACTGATTCCCTTTTATGAATTTTTTATAGAACAGAATTTTCAAGAGCAAGCACGAAAATATACTCAAGGAGAGATTGCAGTCGAAAATAAAAAGCTATCAGAACCCAGCCTGTTTCTCGAAACATACGGAAGCAATGACATGAGATTTGCCTCCTTATTTCTGGTCACCAAATACGGAGATTACATCAGACTGGCCAATGCCGTACTTCCAGGAATTTCAGTGACACATGAACATGCCCAATCCGTTTTCAATCAGATGATAGATACTGGAAAAAACTTTTTTTCCGGTCTGTCTGTCAAAGCCAAACATTACTATTTATATGTTCCTTCAATATTTGACGACAGAAATATTACAGAAGTCATACAGAACTTACCTCATAGAAATTTTGAATTTAATGCGATCCTCAGTCAGACCGACACTTCCGGATATCAATATTGCACTTGCCTGGAAAATGACAATATCTATATGATCAGTAAAAAGAATAAAATAGTCTTTACTATTGCATATGACGACATATGGACACAATACGGACTAACCAAGCCTGCCAATCTTTCAGAGCTGGAAAAGATCAGTCTGCACAATCTGATAGGATATACCTTCTTTGCTTTATAAATATCCTTCCGCCATAAAACGAAGAAAGGGCTTTCCTCATCCGGAGGCCCTTTCTCTATATACGTTGAAAAGATTACATACAGTCTTCCTTTTCCGGAACATCAGTCGGCAAAACATCCCCAAAGATTTCCTTCGGGCAGCGGAGCGACCAAATCAATCGGTTCCTTGGAAACGGGATGGATAAAATGAATCTTGCGCGCATGCAGGCAGATGCTTCCATCCGGATTGGAACGCGGGAAGCCGTATTTCAGGTCTCCTTTGATCGGGCATCCCATCTTGGCCAACTGACAGCGGATCTGATGATGACGGCCGGTCTTCAGGTCGACCTCCAGCAGATAATAATTCTCTGAGTGCCCTATCAGCCGGTAGTCCAATACTGCCTTCTTCGAGTTCTTTACCTCTTTATCGTAAGCATACGACTTGTTCTGCTTTTCGTTGCGCACCAGATAATGCATCAGTTCCCCCTGCGGTTCGGGAGGACACTGCTTCACAATGGCCCAGTATGTCTTTTTGACTTCACCGTTGCGGAACATATCGTTCAGGCGCGACAACGCCTTGCTGGTCTTTGCAAAGACCACCAGTCCGCTCACCGGACGGTCCAGACGGTGTGTCACTCCCAGAAACACATTTCCGGGCTTATTGTATTTTTCCTTCAGGTACTGCTTGACTGTTTCCGACAGAGGCACATCCCCCGTCTTGTCGCCCTGCACAATCTCTGAAGCCGTTTTATTGACAACAATTATATGATTATCCTCGTAAACTACGGTCATAGGCTTAATAAAACAGAAAATGAAGGACAAAGAATTCTTTCAGGAACTCTCTATCCTCCATTCCCATACATATTTTTACAGATAGCTTTAATTACATGTTCATACCACCATCTACCTGGATTACCTGACCAGAAACGTATGAAGAAAGGTCAGAAGCCAGGAACAATGCGATATTAGCTACATCTTCCGGTGTACCTCCACGGCGCAAAGGAATCTTCTTAGCCCATTCAGCCTTCACTTCGTCAGACAGTTTTGCAGTCATGTCTGTGATGATGAAGCCCGGAGCGATGGCATTGGCACGGATACCGCGAGAACCCAGTTCCTGAGCGATAGACTTAGCCAGACCGATCATACCTGCCTTAGAAGCTGAATAGTTGCACTGGCCGGCATTACCGTGTACACCTACTACAGAAGCCATGTTGATGATGTTTCCGCTCTTCTGGCGCATCATGATCGGAGTACATGCGTGAATAAAGTTGAATGCTGACTTCAGGTTTACACCGATTACTGCATCCCACTGAGCTTCGCTCATACGCATCATCAGACCGTCTTTAGTGATACCTGCGTTGTTAACCAGAATATCGATTGATCCGAAATCTTCCTTGATCTGTTCTACCACCTTCGCAGTTTCCTCAAAGTTGGCAGCATTAGAAGCATACGCTTTAGCCTTTACACCAAAAGCTGCGATTTCAGCTTCAGTATTCTTTCCGTTTTCATCAATAACCAAGTCTGTGAATGCAATGTTTGCACCTTCGGCAGCAAACTTCAATGCAATAGCCTTACCGATACCACGAGCAGCACCAGTAACGATGGCTGTTTTTCCTGTTAATAATCCCATATTGATTTATTTTTAAAGATTAAATTCCTTTTATTTCCTTTTCCTTGAATCCTAAAGCACCGTAAACAATATTCGCCACGTATCTCCAGCCCGTCTCATCGTCCAGGTTTTCCCCTATCTGACCGCGAATGTACGGAACCTCCATGCCTTTGATGCAGTAATGCAGGATGTCGGCAGTGATTTCCACGTCATCGATTCCGAAAAGGTGCATGTCCTTGCCTTCCTGCAGCACTTCGCGGAAGAGAGATACTTCCTTAGCATCAAAGCGCTTGCGGACTGCCTCCACCCTCCAGATATCCCTGAAGAAATCGGCACGCAACGTACCGTTACGGTACACCAGCATCTTGATCAGGTCCAGATGAGTAGTAATGAGTTCCAGAATCTTCTGGTTGACCGCAATCGGCTTGCGGGCCACCTTTTCCATTGTATCCGAAAGCACCTCCAGCTCAGACTCTGCCACAGCCAGATAAATCTGCTCCTTGTTTTTAAAGTAAGTATACAATGTACGCCTACCCTTTTTGGAAGCGACAGCAATGTCGTTCATTGTCGTAGCCTCTACCCCTTTTCGGGCAAAAAGCTGACGGGCAACTTCTACAAGCTTGGTCCGGGTCTTTGATACAGTCATCTTATCTATTAACTTTGTTGCACAATGCTTTATAATCTGAGCAAAAGTAGTCTTTTTATCTCTATCAAACAAATTTACCCCCTACTTTCCCGTAAGATAATATGAGTTTTTAAATAAAATCACACATTTTCTTGTTTAATTCAAAAAAAGTCCGTACCTTTGCAGCGCAATTAAGAAATAAACATCGCGGAGTGGAGCAGTTGGTAGCTCGTTGGGCTCATAACCCAAAGGTCGTCTGTTCGAGTCAGGCCTCCGCAACTAAAAAAACTTATAAAACATCGCGGAGTGGAGCAGTTGGTAGCTCGTTGGGCTCATAACCCAAAGGTCGTCTGTTCGAGTCAGGCCTCCGCAACCAAGATAAAGAGATTCCAAATGGAATCTCTTTTTTTTATTTGTATATCGCACCTCCACCAATACACCCCTCAATAATTACACAATCACCTGCTGGCTGAACAAACACCAGCAGGTGGAAAGCCTCTCATAAAAGACCAGATATTCAATTTCCCAAAACGACTGAAACATTAAGCGGCCGGCAACAGAAAAAAGTCACCCGCTAAAAGAAAAATTAATCCGCAACGTGATCTCACCGCTCAGCACCGCCGTTTTATTAATTCACGGCGTCAACTAATAAAACCATCATGCTGATACTATTTAAAAACGAGCTACCCGCCTCTTCAGACAAGCGTCCGATACAATATACCTCGGGGACTTTAAAAGAATAAGCGGCCACCTCCATTTCACCCCAAAACTACCGCAACCACTGTTTACCGATATGTCAGAACATAAGAATAAGTATAAGAATAATAAGAAGAATCAGAATAAAAAGTCCCGGAATCCGAACCAGGAAAGGGGATACGAAAAAAAAGCCTTGCAGTTGCAAGGCTTCCTATCGGTGGGCGTTGACGGATTCGAACCGCCGACCCTCTGCTTGTAAGGCAGATGCTCTGAACCAGCTGAGCTAAACGCCCGATGTATGTGTATGTTTCCGCTTTTGAGGTGGGCGTTGACGGATTCGAACCGCCGACCCTCTGCTTGTAAGGCAGATGCTCTGAACCAGCTGAGCTAAACGCCCAAAAGGGAAAATTTGACTAATTGCTTTTTGCGGTGGGCGTTGACGGATTCGAACCGCCGACCCTCTGCTTGTAAGGCAGATGCTCTGAACCAGCTGAGCTAAACGCCCGAGTCTCATTCTCGTTTGCGGATGCAAAGGTACCACAATATTTTGAATCTGCAAACAATTCCCCGTTTTTTTTCAAAAAAAGAGAACATAAAATGAAATAAAGGCCTCCAGACAGGCAATTTTACCCGTCGAAAGGCCTTTTTTTATAGGAAATTGAATTGATGCATCATCATCCTTTATCCTTCTGGCGGATTTCCACCCGTCGGATTTTTCCACTGATGGTTTTAGGCAGTTCGTCCACAAACTCAATGACACGAGGATACTTGTAAGGAGCTGTCACACGCTTCACATGATCCTGCAACTCCTTCACCAGTTCCGGACCCACCTTCTGCTTGTATTCCTTAGCCAGCACGATGGTTGCCTTTACCACCTGTCCGCGGATTTCATCGGGCACTCCGGTAATGGCACATTCCACTACTGCCGGATGGGTCATCAGGGCACTCTCCACTTCGAACGGGCCGATCCGGTAGCCGGAACTCTTGATGACATCGTCGGCACGTCCTACAAACCAGTAATATCCGTCCTCATCGCGCCATGCCACATCACCGGTATAATATACACCGTCGTGCCATGCTTCGTGCGTCAGTTCCGGAGCCCGGTAATACTCCTTGAACAGTCCCAGCGGCTTGCCATTTCCGGTACGGATCACAATCTGTCCCTGTTCTCCGTCTTCGGCAGAACGTCCGTCCGGAGTCAGCAGATCGATGTCATACTGAGGATTAGGCACACCCATGCTTCCGGGTTTCGGGTCCATCCACGGGAAAGTGGCCAGTGTCAGTGTCGTTTCCGTCTGTCCGAAACCTTCCATCAGGCGGATACCGGTCACCTTCTTGAAGGTTTCGTACACCGAATAATTCAGAGCCTCACCGGCAGTGGTACAATATTCCAGGGAAGAAAGATCGTATTTGGTAATATCCTCACGAATCAGGAAACGGTAGATGGTAGGAGGAGCACACAGCGAAGTAATCCGGTAATCGTGTATCTTCTGCAGGATATCAGCCGGAGTAAACTTCTCATGGTCATACACAAAGATATTGGCACCGGCAATCATCTGTCCGTAGAGTTTTCCCCATACGGCCTTTCCCCATCCCGTATCGGCAATGGTAAGGTGAAGACTGTTCTCACTCAGGTTATGCCAGAAACTTCCCGTCGCAATGTGTCCCAGAGGATAGGTAAAGTCATGAGCCACCATCTTCGGCTCGCCCGTAGTTCCCGACGTGAAGTACATCAGCATGATATCGTCATTGGTATTGACGGCTTCCGGACGTTCGAAAGGCTCAGCCTTTGCCAGTCCCTGATGGAAATCCTCAAACCCTTCCGGATACTCCGGTCCTACACTGACCAGTTTCTCCACGCTCGGGCAGTCCGGCATCGCGTCCATAATGTGCTTGGTAATCACCTCCTCGCCCGCAGCCACAATCATTTTGATAGTAGCCGCCTTGCAGCGATATACAATATCCTTTTTCGTCAGCAGATGAGTGGCCGGAATCACCACCGCTCCCAGCTTATGCAAAGCGATGATGGAGTACCAGAACTCGTATCTTCTCTTCAAGATCAGCATGACCTTATCGCCTTTGCCGATACCCAGCGACTGAAAATAAGAGGCGGTCAGATCGGTCTGTTTTTTCAGATCGGCAAAAGTAAACTGAATACATTCTCCCTTATCGTTTGTCCATAGCAGCGCCTTTTTATCAGGACACTCCTGTGCCCAGGCATCTACGACATCATATCCGAAATTAAAATTCTCAGGAACCTTTATATGGAAATGTTCCTTAAAATCTTCCTGAGAGACAAAGCTTGTCTGCTCTAAAAATCTTTCTAACATATATATTTTTTTTGCTATCCTTACTATCTCTTACTGCATGACTACCGCCAGGAAACGGACGGTCTTTCCATCCAAAGCCAACATACCATGCGGTTTGCTGGAGTCGAAATACAGGCTGTCTCCCGGATTAAGAATCAGTTCCTTTCCGTTGATATTCAACAGCATTCTACCCTCTATCACCAGATTGAATTCCTGTCCGGTATGTGTATTGAAATAAATCGGAGTACCTTCCGGCTTGGGTTCTACCGTCACGATAAACGGATCGGCCTTACGGTTCTTGAATCCGGAAGCCAGAGACTGGTATTTATACGCCTTGGTACGCTCTACAGAAACCCCTGTTCCGCGGCGGGTAAGGAAATAAGCACTCATCTTAGGCTCTTCCCCAAACATCAGCACATCAAGAGAAACCCCGTACCGGGTTGCAATTTTCTGCAGCAAACTGACAGACAGGTCACTTTCTCCCGATTCCAGCGACCGGTAATGCTCTTCGGCAATTCCACAGGCAGCGGCTACCTCTTCCACTGTCAGGTCAAGTGCTTCACGTAAGCCTTTCAAACGTTCTGCGATTTGTTTTATCTGTTCATCCATAGTTCGATTTTTAATTGTGTGGTCAAAATTACAAAACATTATGCAATCACCCAGATTTTTTCTACTATTTTCTTTTGAAAGATGTCATTTTTTATCAAAATACACATTTTCTCTATCCATGAGTATCACTTTGATTTCAATGGAGGCACAAGCAAGCCCGTACTGCGAATGACAGGCGGACACTGCCGGTACCCCCGGCAGGTCCAGACGGAAAGGACCGTATGCCGTCCTCCGCAAGAGTCAAAGATTTTCCAGATACAGATAATCACAATGCACCAGAGCCTTCCGTCCGTGCTGCCCCAACAGGCGCAGGGCCTCTTCCGAAGAGACAGCGATCCGCCCCACTCCAATCTGCCGGCCCGCATCGTCTGCGATTCTTACAATATCGTCCTTTTCAAAGGTACCCGATACCGAAGAGACTCCTACCGGAAGAATGCTGGCCGCCACTTCACGGCGCAGAGCAGATACCGCCGCTGCATTCAGCTGCAGTACCCCTTTGGCAAAACTCTCGCTATGGGCAATCCATTTCTTGACACTCGACACATTATCCTCCGAAGGGATGAAGCGGGTACATAAGGTGGTATCGGGATGCCGCATCAGATTGAGAAGGATGTCCTCCTTTTTCCCGTTGGCGATAATCACCGCAATGCCTTCGTCCGCCACCTTACGGGCAATCCCTACCTTGGTCTGCATGCCTCCCCTGCCCAGGCCGGATTTTTCGGTCTGAATGTAGTCGGACAAGTTTTTTCCGGGAGCCACCTGACGGATGACTGCACTGTCGCGATCGGAAGGAGAGCCGTTGTATATCCCGTCTACATTGCTCAAAATAATCAGGGCCTCCATTCCCATCATCGTGGCAATCAGCCCGGAGAGTTCATCATTGTCGGTAAACATCAGTTCGGTGACAGACACCGCATCGTTTTCATTGACAATCGGAATGACACCGTTTTCCAGCATCACCTGCATGCAGTTGCGCTGGTTCAGGTAATGACGGCGGGTAGCAAAACTTTCTTTCGTAGTGAGGACCTGCCCGACGGCAATCCCATGTTCCCGGAACAACTCATAATACCGGTTGATCAGCTTGGCCTGTCCCACAGCCGAAAACAGTTGCCGCTGTGCCACGCTGTCTAGTTTCCGGGAAAGCCGTATCTCTCCCCGTCCCGAAGCCACTGCTCCGGAAGAAATCAGTACAATCTCCACCCCCTCCTTGTGCAGCTCTGCCAGCTGGTCGACCAGGGCCGACATTCTTGTAATATCCAGGGTTCCATCCTTGCGGGTAAGCACGTTGCTGCCCACCTTTACCGCGATTTTCGTAAACTGCAAATCCATAATGCTTTCTGATTATCTCTCCGGCAAATATAAGTTTTTGAGTCATATATTCTTGCAAAGCCCAAATAAAACCTAAATTCCCTTGCCACAAATAAAATCAAACCGCATATTAAAACAAATTTCATACCTTTGCAGCGTTTTATTATCCGGTTTTCAATTATGGTTCAAGCTATTTTTTTTGACATCGACGGCACGTTAGTGTCGTTTCGCACACACGAAATTCCTCAGTCTACCCGAAAGGCGCTGAAGGAGTTGCGCAGCAAAGGTATTAAGTTGTTTATTGCGACGGGAAGACCCGAAACCTTGATGAGAGAGGCCATAGGAGACCTCGAATTCGACGGATTCATCATTCTGAACGGGGCGCACTGCTTTACGGCCGACCACCGGCTCATACACAAGACACAGATTCCGGCCGATGACATCGAACGTCTGATCAAGTACTACCACGAGCATCCGGAAAATCCGTTTGTCTTCGTACATGACGACCAGTGGTTCATTACTCATATCAACGAGGCCGTCAACCAGGTGACGGAACTGATTCAGATTGAACTGCCCCCTGTCTATCCGGTGGAGCATGCAAGAGGCAAGGAAATCATTCAGATGATGGGATATTTCGGGAAAGAGGCGGACGAGGAAATATTCGGCAAGGTGCTGCTGCACTGTGAACCGATGCGGTGGAACCCGCTGTTTACAGACATCATTTCGCGCGGAACCAGCAAGAGCCAGGGCATCGATCATGTACTGGAATATTTTCACATTCCTCTTGAAAACACACTGGCCTTCGGCGACGGCGGAAACGACATACCGATGCTGGAGCATGCCGGAATCGGAGTGGCTATGGGAAATGCAGCTCCTGAGGTACAGGCTGCTGCCGACTATGTAACGACTTCGGTGGATGAGGACGGTATCCTGAATACCCTGAAGCATTTCGGCATCCTGTAAGTCGCCGTATTCCGGAGCAATTGTCTTGCCGGACGGCCTCATCAGGCACCATATACATAAAAACGGAGAGAAGCCTCCTCGCGGGACTTCCCTCCGTTTTTTATTGTTGCCGTACGACAAACTTATTTCATACGGTATACCAGTGTACCACCTTTTACAATGTCTTCGTGACGGATGAACTTTTCAGTATAAGGCTCACCGTTCAGCGTAATGCTGTCGACGTACTTATGTTCCTTGGACAAGCCTTCTGCGATGATGGTAAAGGTCTTTCCATCGGGCAGGTGAAGTACGAATTTCGGGAGCTGAGGAGCACCGAACACGTATTGCGCACTTACCGGACTTACCGGATAGAATCCCATTGCCGAGAACATGTACCAGGCAGACATCTGTCCGCAGTCGTCGTTTCCGCACAGACCGTTCGGCTTCGGCAGGTACTGCGTATCAAAGATCTCACGGATCAGCTCCTGCGTACGTTCCGGACGACCGGCCAGCGCATACAGATAAGTCACATGGTGACTCGGTTCATTACCATGAGCGTATTGTCCGATCAGTCCGGTCACGTCGGCCTGAGTCGTTTCCAGTTTCACGGTAAACAAAGAATCCAGTTTCTTCAGGAACGGTTCTTCTCCTCCCATCAGGGCAATCAGTCCCGGCACATCGTGCTGTACATGCCAGGTATACTGCCAGGCATTTCCTTCCGTATAGTCACCTCCTACGCTCTCGGCATGTCCTACCTGACTCGGATTGAAAGGAGACTTCCAGGTTCCGTCGGCCTTTTTCGGACGCATGAAACCGGTAGAAGGATCGAAGAGGTTCTTATAGAAATCCGCACGTTTGGCAAAGTAAGCCGCATCCTCGGTCTTACCCATGCGGGCAGCCATATCAGCAGCAGCATAGTCATCGTATACACTTTCCAGTGTAGAAGAAACCGATTCCGATTCAGTCAGGTCGGTCGGGAAATAACCATATTTCATGTAGTTCTCCCAGTTGGACTTCAACGGATGAGAAACTGTCTGAGTCTGCTTAATTGCATTGAAAGCACGTTCGGCATCAAAGCCACGGAAGCCCTTGGCATAAGCCTCAGCAATGACAGATACCCCGTGGTTTGCAATCATACAGAAGTTTTCCTTGCCCCACAGGCCCCAGATCGGCAGGAAGCCCTGTACTTCGGCCTGATCGACCATGGAGTTGACAAAGCCGTCTACACGTTCCGGCACCATCAGGGTATAGAACGGATGAGCCGCACGATAAGTATCCCAGAAAGAGAAAGTAGAATAGAATTTACCGCCGGTTGCCTTCACTACAGAGTCAGCAGCGTTCCGGTAACTTCCGTCTACGTCCGAAATTTCATTCGGCTGGATCAGTGCATGATAGAAGCTGGTATAGAAGTTCGTCTTCTGGTCGTCGGTACCTTCCACCTCGATGCGGCTCAGGTAACTGTTCCAGTCGCTCTTGGCAGCCTGACGGGTAGCCTCAAAGTCCCATCCGGACATTTCAGCCTCCATATTGGCCTTGGCACCCTCTACGCCTGTAGTCGACAACGCAATCTTCATCATCAGCTGATCTCCCTGCTTCAGGTCGAAGCTGCTCACAATGCGCTTGCCCTTTTCTGTCTGCTGCATCGGCAATTCGAACGTTTCCGCTACAGGACGGTTGAAACGGATGACAAAGAAATAATCCTGGTCCACCCACACCTTGTTGTTGACATGGCCAGTCAGGGTAGAATCGTTTTCCCAGTTGACCTCACACGACTGCACCTGAGAGTGGTACTGGTCTTCATTCCACGCCGGACCGTGCTGCAAGTCAATCAGCACAGAAGCCGAATCAGCCTGCTGATACGTATAACGGTGCAATGCCGTATGCACGGTAGCTGTCAGTTCCGCCTTCACTCCGGCGTCATCCAGCGTTACCGTATAATATCCCGGAGTAGCACTCTCCGAAGTTTTCTGGAAGCGGCTGCGGTAAGCATCCCAGGCACGGTGACGGTTGCCTGTCACAGGCATCACCAGGATATCTCCCAAGTCCATACATCCGGTTCCGTTCAGATGTGTCTGAGTGAATCCCCAGATCAGTGAATCTTCGTATACATATTCCGAGCAATATCTCCAGCCCACAGCCCCAGTAACCGGACTGGTCTGGATCATACCGAACGGACGGCAGGCTCCCGGGAAAGTATGTCCGTTATCGGCCGCTCCGATGAACGGATTCACATATTGTGTAAAATCGATGGATACCGATTCCTTGTCTGCAGTAGCGCAACTGTAGCACACTCCCGCCAGCAGCGCAGCCGGCAATAATCTGACTAGTTTTTTCATATATTAGGTTAAATGAATCGTTAAATAAAAAAGGTCTGCCTGCCACTCCAACGCACATGAACAGGCAAACCTTTTATGTATCTGATAAGCTATTAAACGTAGGTTTCGAGGAATTTCACCTTACCTTCGGGAACCACCTGAAGCGACTGAGTCGTTGCAGGGAAGAGCACTGACTCACCTGCCTTCATTTCTACGCGGTTGCCTTCGTTGTCGGTTACCGTACAAGCACCTTCCATACAGATATAGATTACGAATGAATCGAGTTCGCTGTAATCCATAGACATGTTTTCAGTCAGGTCGTATACAGAAGTCGTGAAGTAAGGACAGCTGACCAGGTCCACCGGTTCGTTCTGCTTCGGAGTATAAGCTGTACGATAATCACTTTCTACGTGATAGTCGATGGCTTCCTTAGAAAGTTCAGTATGCAGTTCACGGGTATTTCCGTTCTTGTCCTTACGGTTGAAGTCATAGATACGGTAAGTGATGTTAGATGTCTGCTGGATTTCAGCGATGAAACATCCTGCACCGATGCTGTGGATACGTCCAGCCGGCAAGAAGAACACGTCTCCCGGTTTTACAGCATAATCAGCCAGGGCATCACAGATGGTATTATCGGCAATCATGGCAGTATACTGGTCGGGAGTGATTTCCTTGCTCAGTCCGGAACGCAAGTGTGCTTTTCCTTCCGCATTGTCAATCACGTACCACATTTCAGTCTTACCCATTGAGTTATGGCGTTTCATAGCCAGTTCATCATCCGGATGTACCTGGATAGAAAGGTCATCCTGTGCATCGATGAACTTGATCAGCAACGGGAACTTGCCGTTAAAGCGCTTGTAGTTGGCTTCACCCACCAGTGCGCCCTTGTATTCAGCCACCATCTGAGTCAGGTTCTTGCCTGCATCAGCACCGTAAGCTACAACTGATTCATCACCCGGAACATCCGAGATTTCCCAGCTTTCGCCTACTTGTTCCTGCTGGATATCCAAATTCTTGAACGGAATGATCTTGTTACCTCCCCAAATGGTAGATTTTAATATGGGGTTAAATTTTAATGGATACATAGTCTTATATTTTTTTAGATTGTTGTCAAACAAAATAACGGGACCTCTCCCCGATTCACATGTAGCGCAAATATAGTGAAAAAGCAGATTTCCCCCGTTTCAATACAGGGGAAATCTTTCTTTATTTCTTATAAAAACGCAAAGTTCCTGCTTTCAGCAAATCATTGTGGTTGATACGGTAACCGCATTTCTTGCCTCCCATCTCAATGGACTTCACGTAATCCGACGGAGCATCGGGATTCGCGACCTCAATCACCAGCTGGTCGGTACCGTGATACTTCGGATCGAGCTTGATGGTCACCTTGTCGAAGGTAGGCAGAGTCAGCGTATATTCCGGCACACCCGGGCAGTCGGGATACAGTCCCATCATGCTGAAAATAGCCCATGCCGACATCGTTCCGGCATCATCGTTACCCGGAATACCGTCCGGCTTGGTAGTGAAGTATTTTGCCAGCAGTTCCTTCACCAGTTTCTGGGTACGCCATTCCTCACCCTTGAAATAGCTGAACAGATAAGGATAGGCAATGTCCGGTTCGTTGGCCGGATCGTAATACCCCTTGTCGAAGATCATCTGCAGCTTGTTGACAAAGTTCTTTTTTCCTCCCATCAGTTTGGCCAGTCCCATTACATCATGAGGAACATAGTAAGTATAGTTCCATGCATTGCCTTCGTGGAAACCGGGACTCGGTTCAAAGTTCTCGCCCTGTTTCGGATCGAAAGGCTCGTAGAACTTGCCGTTCGGCAAGATCGGACGCAAGGTACCAAACTCCTTGCAGTAGTAATTCTTGTATCCCATGGAACGGTTGTAGAACAGCTTGGCATCTTCTTTCTTACCCAAAGCCTTCGCCAGTGTATAGAGCGAGTAATCCGCAATATAATATTCCAGAGCATGAGATACGGAATTGTCGAACTGCTCCATCAAAGGCACATAACCTTTCGCCATGTAATCATCGTTGTCCGGACGCATCAGGTTGTCTTTGCCCGGCATCGTTGCCGATTTATACATCGCCTCATAGGCCAGTTCGATATCAAAGTCACGCAAGCCCTTCATCCACGTATCCACAATGACCGGCAGACTCGGGTCACCTTCCATGGTCAGTGTTTCCCGTCCATAGAGTTCCCATTTCGGCAACCATCCATGCTCGCGGTACATGTCGATCATGGTACGGACCATATTGATCTGACGCTCCGGATACACCAGTGTCATCAGCTGGTGCAGGTTGCGGTAAGTATCCCAAAGCGAGAATACCGTATAGCGGTCGCCCTGAGTAGTCAGAATCTGGTCGCCCTCCATCTGCGGATACTGTCCGTTTACATCCTGCAGGATGTTCGGATGAATCAGCGCATGATACAGTCCCGTATAGAACACGGTCTTCTGTTCTTTCGTGCCACCTTCTACCTGAATACGGCCCAGGTCATCGCTCCAGCGGTTTCTTGCCTCCTGATGGATTTCGGCAAAATGTCTTCCATGCTGTTCCTTGTCGAGGTTCTCACGTGCATTCTCCATGCTCACGAAAGAAACTCCCATGGCCACTTCAATCTGTTCTCCCTCCTGAGTATCGAAGGTAAACCAGGCTCCGATATCGTCGCCGGCAATCTCCTTGTTGTACTTGGTATACAACTTATATTTACCCTGGTCCTTGTCCCATTCGGCTTCTACCCCATACATCGGACGCTGTTTTTTCCAGTAACCAGCCTCCACCGGTTTCTTGTTGATGCGCATTACGAAATAGATGGGGAACACAGCCTGCGGATTGTAGCAGAACGTACCCAGTACCTTCATACCCTCAATCTCACAGTCATTGACCTTTCTCATGAAGGCCCCCGTTTCATTGGTCAGTCCCTCTCCCAGGTTCAACAGGATATGACTCTTTCCTGCCGGGAAAGTAAAACGGGTAAGTCCGGTACGCGGAGTAGCCGTAGCTTCCGCCAGGACATTGTATTTTTTCAGCGAAATGGTGTAATACCCCGGATTCGCATTTTCCTTCTCATACTTACTGCCGTAGTTGCGGTAATCCACATCGAGCTCGCCCGTAGTCGGCATCAGCAGCAAAGAGCCCAGTTCCGGACATCCCACACCACTGAGGTTGACGTGTGAGAAACCCGTGAAAAAGCTGTTGGTATACTCATAAGGCGTAGACCACCACCGGGCATCCTTGTCATAAGTATTATCGGCCGAACCCATCACGTTGAAAGGTACTACCGACATCATTCCGTTCGGACACACCGCTCCCGGATTACAAGTACCGAAATTAGTCGTTCCGATAAAAGGATCCACAAAATCCACCGGATCCTGCGCCTGCGACACATTCAGTGCAAGCACTCCCAACATCCACACAAAAAGACGTTTTATCTGCATATATTACTTTTTTAAAAATGAAAAGGAGACTGCTCAAACAACCTTTCCGTCATTCGATACAGTCTCCCTATAGCTTGTAATATCAAAAACTCAAGAAATAATCAAGCATTAAACGATTGACGTACGCTTTACAAAGTCAATGATTTCAGAAATATATCCGAAAGCCATACCTACTACAGTATCGGCTGCACCGTAATATACTGCTACTCTTTCACCATCCTGCAAAGCTGCACACGGGAACACTACGTTAGGCACGTCACCCTGCAATTCGTAAGGAGCAGCCGGAGCCAGCAGATAATCGCGGGTACGGTACAATACCTTTTCCGGATTATCCTTATCCAGGATCACAGCACCCATAGAGTAGCGGAATCCGTTACAAGTAGTGATTACTCCGTGATAGAACATCAGCCATCCTGCTTCTGTCAGGAAAGGAACAGATCCGGCACCGATCTTCGTACACTGCCATGCACTTTCCGGGAACGGAGTCACTTTCATCACACAACGGTGTTCGCCCCAGTATTTCATATCCGGGCTATAGCTGATATAGATATCACCAAACGGAGTATGACCGTTGTCGCTCGGACGGCTCAGCATGGCATACTTGCCATTGATTTTCTGAGGGAAGAGCACTCCGTTACGGTTGAACGGCAGGAATGCATTTTCGCACTGGAAGAATTCCTTAAAGTCGAAAGTATAAGCAATACCGATTGTAGGTCCGTGGTAACCGTTGCACCAGGTAATCCAGTAACGGTCTTCAATCCATGCCACACGCGGGTCATATTTATATTCCGATTCAATCATTTCAGTGTTTCCGGCCTTGAACTGAATCGGTTCATGATTGATTTCCCAGTTGATACCATCCTTGCTGAATCCAGCAAAGATATTCATCTGAACAGCTTTGTTATCACAACGGAATACGCCGGCAAAACCATCCTTGAATGGAACTACGGCACTGTTGAAGATACTGTTAGAAGAAGGAATATGATAACGACCGATGACGGGGTTCTTAGAATAACGCCACATCACATCTGTACATCCTTCAGGACGGTCTTCCCAAGGCATTTGAAATTTTTCTGTCATAACTGTATGGATTAATTATGTATAGTTTAATAACCAGTATCATTCACGTTCTCCTTCAATCAACGTACCGTCTGCATGGTATTTGAAAGGAACAAAATAAGTAATCAGGAAAGCCGGAATGGTAGCAATCAGCACGAAGATGAAGAAAGGCTCATATCCTCCGGGCTTGTCGAACCACTCGCCCAGTTTCTCGCAGACCCATCCGCTCAGCATTCCCGGTATCATCACTCCCAGGTTCATGATTCCGGAAGCAAAGGCATAGTGTGCCATCTGGTGCTTTCCAGGGGCTACCTGCTGCATCATGAACAGGGTCAGTCCCACAAATCCGAAACCGTATCCGAAGTATTCAAACACGATACCGCCACAGATCAGCAGTCCGTTTTCCGGCTGGAAGATTGCAAAGAGGGCATATACCATAAAAGGCAGGTTGAAGATGCAGCAAAGCGTAAACAATGTTTTTCTCAATCCTCTTGAAGAGATATAATAACCGGCCAGCAACGAACCCAGCACAAAGGCTGCAGCTCCGTAGGAACCGTAATACAGACCGATTTCCTTTTCACTCAATCCGAGACCTCCGATGGCTCTGTCGGCTTTCAGGAACAAAGGCACCACCTTCATGACAAAGCCTTCGGCAAAGCGGTAAAGGATAATGAAGAACAGATAATATACAATGTGACTCTTGCGGAAGAAATCGAGCAGTACGTTGCCCAGTTCCGTCATGACTTCCTTTGCCGAACGGCGTTCCGCCTTATTCTTTTTCTGTTCACCGGAAGGAAGCATAAAGAGGTGATAAATACCCAACAGCACCATTACCACACACAGGATGGCCATGATAATCATCCAGGCTTTCTGGTTGGCAGACAGCAAGGTCTCACTGTCGGTAGCTCCTCCCGAATATCTTTCAATCAGGGTTCCGGCTAGGTAAACCAGTCCGCCTGTCGCCACAATCTTGGCAATATTGTAAAAGGCACCCTGCCAGCCGATGTATTTGGCCTGCTCGGAAGCCGAAAGTTCACTCATGTACACTCCGTCGCACACAATATCGTGCGTAGCTCCACTGAAGGCAATCACCGCCAGCAATGCGATAGAGATACTGAAAAAATGCGGAAGATTCAACGAAAATGCCACCAGTCCGAAGGTGATACCTGTCACCAGCTGGGTGAGAATCACAAAAAACTTCTTGGTCTTGAACAACTCCAGGAACGGGCTCCATAACGGCTTCAGTGTCCATGGAAGCAATATCAGTGAAGTCCAGAAGGTAATCAGCTTATCCTCTACATTCAACCCCTTGAACATCAACACAGTTACCATGTTCAATACGACAAACGGCAAACCCATGGCAAAGTAAGCGGTCGGTACCCAAGTAATCGGACTTCTTTTTTTCATATTCTTAGTTTCATTGTAATCCATAGTATCATTCATTAAACTGACCAAAGATAGCAATCTAAAATGGAATAATCTTTAATTGGTTTAATCGGAAAATGAATATTAACATATTTTTAAACATTCTCCAATCCTCCCAGATGCAAACAAGGCTTCTTTACCCCATTCAGGGAAGAAGCCTTGTCTGTATGCATCAGATTCAATTATTCCTTGCTGAATGAATAAGGAGCATCTTCGGCTGCGACACCTCTTGATTTGTTAGGTTTATTTCCCATTTCAATATCAATGACACTTCCTTCCATCAGGTCCTTGTGAGTCAGGTAGTTCTTGGTATAATCACCTCCGTTCACCTTCATGTGCTGGATATAGATATTGTCCGCACTGTTTGCCGGTGCATTGATTTCCACCTGCTTGCCGTTTTCCATGTGGATGACTGCCTTCTTGAACAGCGGAGCGCCCAGTACATACTGGTCGGTACCCGGACATACCGGATAGAATCCGAGAGCAGTGAACACATACCATGCAGAAGTCTGACCGTTATCCTCGTCACCGCAATAACCGTCAGGGGTCGGTGTATACATACGGTCCATTACCTGACGCAACCAGTACTGAGCCTTCCAAGGAGCCTTCGCATAGTTATACAGGTAAATCATGTGCTGGATCGGCTGGTTACCGTGAGCATAGTTACCCATATTCATGACCGTCATCTCACGGATTTCATGAATCGGGAATCCGTAATAGCTGTCGTCAAATACAGGAGGTACGGAGAATACCGAATCCATCATGGAAACAAAGACCTCATCGCCTCCCATCAGGTCGATCAGTCCCTGAGGATCGTGGAACACCGACCACGAATAATGCCAGCTGTTACCTTCTGTAAAGGCATCTCCCCACTTCAGCGGAGAGAAAGGAGCCATAAACTTGCCATCCTTGTTCTTGCCACGCATCAGCAACGTTTCTTTGTCAAAAAGATTCTTGTAGTTCATCGCACGTTTGGCAAAGAGCTGGACTTCCTTCTTCGGACGCTTCAGTTCCTTCGCCAACTTATAGATACACCAGTCATTGTATGCATACTCCAGGGTGCGGGCTGCATTTTCATTGATCTTTACATCATAAGGTACATAACCCAGCTTATTGTAATACTCATAACCCAGACGGCCGGTAGAAGAAACCTCCGGATGAACGTTTTCCGTACCGTGAATCAGTCCCTTATACAGGGTTTCCAGGTCATCTACCTTCACCCCTTTCATATAAGCGTCAACCAATACCGAAGCCGAGTTGTTGCCAATCATACAACCACGGTGTCCAGGGCTGGCCCATTCCGGGAAGAAACCGCTTTCCTTATAAGTATTGATCAGACCTTCCTGAATTTCTTTGTTGACAGAAGGGTAAATCAGGTTCAGCAAAGGGAACAGACAACGGAACGTATCCCAGAAACCGGTATCGGTATACATGTATCCCGGAAGCACCTCTCCGTTATAAGGACTGTAGTGAACCACCTGTCCCTGTGCGTCAATTTCATAGAACTTACGCGGGAAGAGCAGCGAACGGTACAGACAAGAATAGAATGTACGGTACTGGTCGAGGTTGCCGCCTTCTACGTCAATTCTGCCCAGAACCTTGTTCCATGCCTCTTTACCCTGTGCCACCAATCCGTCGAAGTTACCGTCGCCCAACTCTTTCAGGTTCAGCATCGCCTGCTCCGGACTGATGAAAGAAGATGCCACACGTACATGCACCTGCTCGCCCTTCCGGGTAGAGAATCCGATGATTGCACCTGCATGATCGGTCTGCTGTTCACCCACATTCTCCTGCAGCACACTGTCGCGTACCGTAGCCTGATAAGTAAACGGCTTATCGAATTCAATGACAAAATAATTCTTGAAATTAGCCGGAACCCCTCCGCTGTTACGGGTAGAATAACCCACGATACGGCGGTTGGCTGCATCAATCTTGATATATGAACCTTTGTCGAACGCATCGACTACCACATACGAATGTTCGTTTTCAGGGAAAGTAAAACGGAACATTGCCGCACGCTCCGTAGGAGTCATTTCGGCCACCACATCATGCTCTGCCAGATATACCTTGTAGTAATATGCCTTTGCCACTTCTCCCTTATGAGCAAACCAGCTGGCCCGCTTATCCTCGTTGAACACAGGAGCGCCGGTCACCGGCATGATGGAAAACTGTCCGTAGTCGTTGATCCACGGACTCGGCTGATGAGTCTGCTTGAAACCCCGTATTTTGGTTGCCGTATACGTATATTGCCAACCATCCCCCATCTTGCCTGTCTGCGGAGTCCAGAAGTTCATACCCCAAGGACGTGCAATTGCCGGATAAGTATTTCCGGTCGACAGTTCAAATGTCGATTGCGTTCCTACCAGAGGATTCACGTAGTCGGCATAATCAGTTGCCTTAGTAAAACTAAAGAAACCGGCCAATAAGATTAAAACAAATAATTTTTTCATGGTCTATTAGTTAGTTGTTACCCCCCATTGAGTGGGCTGATTAGTTAAAGTTAATTCCAATACACTTCCGTTCATGATGTCCTTATGCTGCAGGAAAGGCACCGTCAGCGGTTTTCCGTTCAGCGTAGCAGACTCAATGTATTTATTTTCCGGAGAATTGTTCTTGGCAATCACCGTAAACACTCCCCTGCCCGGCAAGTTCACCGTTACCTTATCGAACAACGGACGTCCGATAGAATAAACCGGTTTTCCCGGACAAACCTGATAGAATCCCATAGAGTTCAGTATATACCAGGCAGACATCTGTCCACAGTCCTCATTGCCCGACAGACCGTCCGGCTCATTGCGGTACTGCTCCTTGAACACCCGGTCAATCAATTCCTGAGTCTTCCACGGACGATTGACATAGTTGTACAAATGTATGATATGATGACTCGGTTCATTACCGTGTGCATACTGTCCGATCAGTCCACTGATATCGGCCGAAACTTCCGTTCCTTCCAGCGAAGAATCTGCCGTAAACAGCGAATCCAGTTTACCGACAAACGCCTCTTCTCCCCCCATCAGTGCTACCAGACCTTCGATGTCATGCGGCACGAACCACGTCCACTGCCAGGCATTTCCCTCACAGTAGTCATCGTTCCGGTGGTTGGAAGCTCTCGGATTGAACGGTTCCCGCCATTCACCCTTCGAATCCAGTCCACGCATGAAGCGGACAGAAGGATCAAAATACAGTTTATACGCCTTGGCCAGTTTGGTATACCGTTCAAAGTTGTCATAATCCCCAACGCCATCGGCCAGCAAAGAGATACAGAAATCATCATACGCATACTCCAGCGCCTTGGCTACCGATTCATTTTCCCGGTCGCAAGGAATATAACCCAATGTATTCTTATAATACTTGGCCATCGGCATCAGATGAGGAAGTACCAGGTCCGGACACTTGATGCCGGTCGTATCGTATTCCGCACTTCTGAGACAAGCCCGGTAAGCTTCCTGCAAATCAAAATCCGCATATCCCTTTGTATAAGCATCGGCAATCAGCGAAGCCGCATGATAACCGATCATGGTTCCCGTATAATTCGATGCCAGGTCCCACATCGGGAAAATACCGCCTTCCTGATGTTTTTTCAGCAACGAATAAATAAACTCATTGTTCAGATCCGGATCGATGATAGAGAGCAGCGGATGCAAGGCACGGAAAGTATCCCACAACGAGAATACCGTGTAGATAGGTTTCTCTACACTTCCCTGATGAACCTTCCGGTCCATACCCCAGTAACGTCCGTCCACATCGGTAAAGAGATTCGGACTGATGGCCGTATGATACATTGCCGTATAGAAAATGGTCTTGTCCGTTTCGTTGGAAGTCTCCACATCAATCTTCGACAAATAACGGTTCCAGTCCTTATGTGCCTCGTTGCGTACCGCTTCAAAATCCCAGTCGGGAATCTCAGCCTCCAGGTTGCGTTTGGCTCCTTCCGTATCCACGGCCGAAATACCCACTTTCGCCAGAACCTGCTCATCCTTTGCCGTCGCAAACTTCAGCAGCACCTTGCAGCGTGGCTGCATTTTTCCGTTGTGGTCCGTGAGCGTGTCACGCACAATCTGATAAGTAAAAGGCTTGGAGAATTTCGCATAGAAACTGACCTGCTGGTCGAAAGCCCAGTACTCCGTCAGTTTGCTACCCTTGATTTCCGTATCACTTACCACTTCCACCTGCATGTCCATATTGGTCTGATGCTGGATAGAATAATCCATGTCAATAATGATTCCGGCTTCCTCCGTAGCAGGGAAGGTATAACGGTGAAAAGCAGCCCGTTTCGTAGCCGTCAGTTCCGCCTTTACCTGATAGCGGTCAAGGAACACCGAATAATAGCCGGGCACCGCCGTTTCGTTCTGGTGTGAGAAGGCAGAAGCATAAGGCAATGTCTGACTGCTGTAGTCCTGAGGATTATACTGCTGTTCTCCTACCGTCGGCATGAACAGAATATCTCCATAATCCGCACATCCCGTTCCACTGACATGAGTGTGTGAGAAACCGTTCATCGTAGAGTCGGCATAATAGTATCCGGAAGAGGCATCCCAGCCATCAATACGCGTATCCGGACTTGGCTGAATCATACCATTGGGAACCACTGCCCCGGGGAACGTATGACCGTGTCCTCCGGTACCCACAAAAGGATTCACATAGGCAGTATAATCTGTTTCTACCGCAGATGGAGCACACGCAGCCAGTGTCAACATGCCGGCTCCGCATACCGTCATCAGAATTTTCTTACTTTCCATTAGAAGTGATAAATATTGTTCCATTATTGATTTTATATTGTAAGTGCATGGTGCCCTTCAGGATGTTCAGTACATCTTCCACTGAATCCTTGCGGCGGATAAACCCGGAATAAGTCGCTTTATGATTGATATTCGGCGAAAGGATGACCTCCATTCCGTAAAGCGTTTCCAGTACCTGGGCAATTTTAAACAGATCCGCATTCTTGAACGGAATCAGGTTATCGTGCCATACGGCATCCAGTTGTACGTCAGTTTCAAGCACCTTCATCTGGCAATTCAGGGAATTCAATGTCACCTTCTGTCCCGGAGAAAGGGTAATCAGGCCTTCGCCCTTATGTCCTTTCACCTTCACCTCTCCCTCGATCAGAGAAGCTTCTGCCAGATGATTCCCCACTGCATTTCTAAAATTGAACTTGGTTCCCAGCACCTGCACGTCCATCGTCAGTCCGTGTACGGTAAAGGGCTGATGTTTATTCTTGGTAACCTCAAAATAAGCCTCTCCCGAGAGAAATAGCGTACGCTCGTTGTCGGCAAATTTCATAGGGTATTTCAGTTCGGTGTTTTCATTCAGCCATACCCGACTGCTGTCAGGCAGCACGAGTTCCAGGGTCTCCCCTCTTCCCGTAGCAGCCACCAGCCATTGGTTCTGTTCGGCTGTCCAGTACCATCCCAGTACGCCCGACAGCGCACACACCACAATGACCACCGCCACGTATCTGACCCAGCGGTGCACCGAGACATACGAACGGGCCATACGTTCTTCAGCCCGCAACCGTTCCATGAGCTTCTTCTCACTCTTTCTGAGAAGAATGTCATTTTCATGTTCCGGCATCCGTCCCAGATGATAAAGTTCCTCCCACTTGAAGAACTGCTCCGCATTTTCCGGGGAACGGTTTACCCACTTCATTACAAGCTGGCGTTCTTCCTCCGAACAGTCCTTCTTGTAAAAGCGTATCAATAATTCATAGTCTATTTTATCCATATCCAATCTTTCACGATAAAATACCTGTCACTCACTATCAAACTTTATTCATACCAGCATACACCCGGTTTGTTTCCCATTTCCATTTCCAGCGTAGCGCCGTCCATAATCTGCTGATGGGTAATACTGCTTTCGCGGTAAGGTTCTCCATTGAGTTTCACCGACTGAATATAGCAGTTTTCACGGCTGACTCCTTTGGCTATAACCGTAAATTTCTTGCCGTTAGCCAACTCCAGTTCCATTTTCGGGAAAAGAGGAGTACCGATTTCATATACGCCGGATACCGGATTTACCGGATAAAATCCCATTGCACTGAATACGTACCAGGCAGACATCTGACCGCAGTCTTCATTACCGCACAATCCATCAGGAGTATTGGTATATAAGTCGTGCATGATCTGTGAGATGTATTTCTGGCCCTTCCAGGGCTGTTTCACTGCATTATACAGATAAGCGACGTGGTGGCTAGGCTCATTGCCATGCGCATACTGTCCGATCATACCTGTACTGAAAATAGGCAGTTTGTCCTTGTCCGTCGGATGGAAGGTAAACATGGAATCCAGTTTCTGAACAAAGCGGTCTGTACCGTCGGTCAGTGCGATCAGTCCGTCTACATCGTGCTGAACCGACCAGAAGTACTGCCATCCGTTGCTTTCACAGATGTGCGGCATATAGTCCTCTGCATTGAAGCCTTCCATGAAGTTGCCTTTTGAATCACGGGGCTGCATGAAAGAAGTCACCGGATTAAACACATTCTTGTAATTTTCCGCACGCTTGTAGAAAGTATCGGCAATGTCTTTCTTTCCCATTTTCTCGGCCATCGCCGCGATGCAGTAATCGTCAAACGCATATTCCAGTGTCTTCGACAACGACCAGTTTTCGGTATTGTACTGATCGTGCAGGTCGTAAGGTATGTATCCTTTTTCCTTGTATACTCCGATTCCCCGGTAATGATCCAGATTGGCCGTTGCCACACAAGCCTGTAAAGCCTTTTCCGCATCAAAGTCGCCAATGCCTTTCAGGTAAGCGTCTGCAATCACCGGCACTGCATGGTAGCCGATCATCATATCCGTTTCACTGGCATAGAAGTTCCACACCGGAAGACGTCCGTTCTGCTCATAGAAGGCAATGAATGACTTCACCATGTCATTCACCCGTTCCGGCTGCGTATAAGTGAACAAGGGGTGTGAAGCACGGTAGGTATCCCAGAGCGAGAAAGTACTGTAGTTCACCCATCCGTCTGTCTGATGAACCTTTTTATCCGGACCGTAATAAGCGCCGTCCACATCGCTGTAAATTGTCGGAGCCAGCATGCTGTGATACAAAGCCGTGTAGAATACGGTCTTGTCATCCACGTTGTCCGATTCAACTTTTATCTTTCCGAGTTCACGGTTCCACACGTTGACTGCCTGAGCACGGTAGTAATCAAAATCATCTTTGCCGGCTTCCGCATTGAGGTTACGTGCAGCTCCCTCCATGCTTACGCCGGAAATTCCGGTAGAAAGTAAAATCTGTTCGTTGTCCTGAGTCGTATAGTCAAAGCGGGCAACTACCCCTTTTCCGATGACCTTTCCTTCCTTCTCAATCGCTACGGTGTCCAGCGTCATATTCTCAAACGGACGAGAGAAACGGGTGCAGAAATAAATTTTCTGATTGCGCGCCCATCCGTCAGAATAACGGTAGCCCCGGATAGTCACCGAGTCCACTTTCTCGATATGAGAATCCTGGGTAGCGTCCCAGTTCATGGCTTTCGACAAGTTCAGGAAAATAGCCGCGTTGGCTTTCGGAAAAGTATATCGCTGGATGCCGCAACGCTCGGTGGCGGTCAGCTCTACATTGATATTGTAATCAGTCAACATTACCTGATAGTAGCCGGCAGTAGCCTGCTCGTTCTGATGAGAGAACTTGGAATGTATTCCCAGCGGCGCTTCAGCTTCGTTGTAAGGCAAGGTAACAGGCATGAAAGAAATATCATACAAGTCTCCTGCTCCCGTACCGGACAGATGCGTATGACTGAATCCGGCAATGGTGCTGTCGGGATAAAAATATCCGGCAATGCGGTCCCATCCAGGCAAGCCGTTATCCGGACTCAACTGTACCATACCAAAAGGAACCTGGGCTCCAGGATATGTATTACCTGTAAAATCCGTACCGATAAAAGGATTCACATAGCATGTATAATCATCTTCCTGAGATGTTGTATTTTTAGTTGATGTGCACGATGCGGACAATACCACCACGGCAAACAAAGAGATTACTTTCCAACGCATAAGCTATCTTGATAAAATTTTCTACTAATATAACAAACATCTCACACAAAACACTTATACCAATAAAAGATAATTACACAATCGGATGAAAAAAATTAATTTGTATGCGTTCATAATAAAGAAATCCTTATTTTTGTATTATTGAGTAATAGTTTGAATGTGAATGATAGACCAATTTGAAAATACATACAAGGACCTATTTCGACAGTATTATTCAAGTCTTCTGTTTTATGCCACACGTCTGGTAGGAGAAGAAGACGCAGAGGATCTAGTTCAAGATGTATTTGTCGAAATCTGGAAGCGTCAGGATTCGATTGAGTTGGGCAGTCAGATTCAATCTTTTCTCTATCGTTCTGTCTATACCAAAGCCATCAATCACCTGAAGCATCAGGCCATTGCCAATAACTATACTGCGGAGGAGGTTGAATTCTATCAAAAGAGGCTGGAGTATTATCAGCCCGACCAGTCTGAGACTATCCGCAGAATAGAGAATAAGGAGTTAAGGACAGAGATAAAAGAAGCCATCAATGAACTTCCCGACAAGTGTAAGGAGATTTTCAAACTGAGTTACCTGCATGACATGAAAAACAAGGATATCGCAGACGTCATGGGGATTTCTTTACGCACCGTAGAAGCTCACATGTACAAGGCACTCAAAATCCTGAGGAAAAAGCTGGAGCATCTACGCTAATGTCTTTTCTGCCATAGATGAAGGCACATTGCCTGCATAAGGCGATATATCCATATAGTTTTCCCAACAGCCACTGCATCGTCTAAGGGACGGGGCAATCGGGTTATCTCGCTTTTCCAGTTCAAGTATATCACAGCAAGTCTGCTTTTCGCAACCAGTCGGTTCTTTAACGATCATCGCTTCTTTCAACGATCCATTCAGAGGTTATAAATAAATCGGAGATATATAAATAGCTGCAGAAGCATACCAACCAATCAGAGGTATACAAACAAAAAAATCCCCGGGGCGTTGACCACTCCGGGGATTCTGAATAAAACGGCGACTACCTACTCTCCCACAGTCTGCAGTACCATCGGCGTGACG
>NZ_JABSOE010000062.1 GCF_013618865.1 Phocaeicola faecicola | reverse complement strand
TGAATGATAAGGTGGAGAGCCGTGTACGGGGAGACCTGTATGCACGGTTCGGAGGCGAGTGCTTGGAAACCTACCATTGTAACAAATGGCAAGGCGCTGGGTGCTTAGCCTATGGCCAGATAGCTTCAGCGAAAATTCCGCTTACCAGAATGATTTCTCCACAGTTGTACTGGGTCATGACAGGTAATGATTTTTCTCTGGACATTAATAATCCGAAGGAGCCTAAAATCCTTTGTGTAGGCAATAATCCGGACCGACAGAACATCTATTCCGCTGCGCTCGGACTGTATAATTCCAGAATCGTCAAGCTGATAAACAAGAAAGGGCAGCTTAAAAGCACGGTAATCATAGATGAGCTTCCAACCATCTATTTCCGAGGACTGGACAACCTGATTGCAACGGCACGTTCCAACAAAGTGGCAGTCTGTCTGGGATTTCAGGACTTCAGCCAGCTTAACCGTGACTACGGTGAAAAGGAAAGCAAGGTAATTCAAAATACAGTCGGCAACATATTCAGCGGTCAGGTGGTAGGTGAAACGGCCAAGACACTTTCCGAACGTTTCGGAAAGATTTTGCAGAAACGTCAGTCCATATCCATCAACCGTCAGGATGTCTCCACATCGATCAACACCCAGCTGGACTCCCTGATTCCTGCTTCCAAGATTTCCAACCTCTCACAGGGGACGTTTGTCGGTTCCGTGTCGGACAATTTCGGTGAGAAAATCGACCAAAAGATTTTCCATGCGGAAATTATCGTGGACCATGCCAAAGTAAGTGCGGAAGAAAAGGCTTATAAAAAAATCCCGGTTATCAACACGTTCAAGGACAGTGAAGGGAATGACATCATGCTCCAGCAGATACAGCGTAATTATGACCAGATAAAGGCGGATGCCCAGGCTATCATCAACGATGAAATGGAACGTATAAAGAACGACCCGGAACTATGTGAACGGCTGGGAATAGAAAGTGTAGAAGAGGAGAAAAGAAAAGCTGAATAGATACAGAATGACAAATAAATCCTGAATCAATTTGATTTTCAGGGAACATTCCTTATCTTTGAACTTGAAATAGAACATAACGGCGGATAACGGGATGTTTTCCGTCGATTATATACATAAGTCGCAAGTGTCTTAAACTGAAATCTGGCAAAATTTCAAAAACGAAGACTATTGCGTGAGGCTTATGCTATACCCTATAGCGTGAGCCCATGCATGTTTTTCGTTTTGGGCTTGCCAGAGCCTCAGTTTAAAAACAGCATGGGTTTCATGCTTTTATTTTTAATAGCAGAGGTATGGCAAAAGTTCAGATTATTATGCCCGTCACATTGGACGGTTTCCTGCCGGACAAAAATGAGGAACTGATGGAATGGCTCAGGACAGACCGGAACGGATTCCCTTATTGGGAAGAGCGGGCTACATTCAACATGTTTCCGCATTATGGTATGCTTGATTTGATGGATGCAAAAGAGAGACGAGACAATAACTGTACCTTTTTTATGAAAGTACAGGACGAAAAAAGTGCCGAATATGCTGGTGGAGTATTTCTCTTCCGACTCGCAGATGAACTGGTCATTTACCTGCTTCCAATATCATACAAAAATGGGAAAAACATAACCGGAAAGATTCAATTCGGACAATGGACTTTGCGTGAGTCCAAAACATTCCGAAACAATATATGCAGATTGGTATACCGCCTTAAAGAATAAAGATTACTTCAGATTAAGTTTCTTCATTTTCTTGTACAGGGCTGTACGACTACAACCGAGTTCCGCTGCTGTCTTGCTGACATTACCATGATTTTTACCAAGCAGATTTCGTATCCTTTCCTTTTCCTGAATGATACGAATATCCGGATTGTCATTACAATCTACATTTTCCAATCCCAAATCACAGACATTCAATAATGCATTATCTGCAACAATTACTGCACGTTTGATTTTTGCGTTCAATTCCCGTACATTACCCGGCCAGTCATACCCCAACATACATGATTTCGCTTCTTCGGTAAATCCCTCATTCTTGACACGTATTCTGCTGGAATGTTCTTTCCTGAAAAATTCGGCAAGCGGAAGAATATCATCTTTGCAATCTTTTAATGGCGGTTGAACAATTTCGAGTTCTGCAAGGCGATAATACAAATCCTCACGAAAACGACCTTCCTGCACAGCCTTTTCCATATCCTCATTGGTGGCAGATACGATACGCACGTCAATATGCTTGACTTTATCACTTCCAACAGGATTAAACTCCTTTTCCTGAAGAACCCGAAGGAGAAGAATCTGCATGGAATACGGCATATTACCGACTTCATCCAGAAATAAGGTTCCTCCATTGGCCGTTTCAAAATATCCCTTCCTATCAGCAACTGCTCCGGTAAAGGCGCCCTTGACCGCACCAAAAAATTCAGAAGCCTGTAAATCGTTAGGTATGCTTCCACAATTGACAGCAACGAAAGGTTTATCACGTCTGTCACTATAACGGTGGATCATCTGGGCTATCACTTCCTTACCGCTTCCGCTCGGACCGAGTATCAGAACTGAAAGTTCAGAAGATGCCACACGACGAGCCAGTGAAGCGGCTTTTCTGGCAGCTTCACTGGTACGTTCAACAAAAGAACGCTCTTTACGTACAATAACTGGCTGCTTAAGCATACTATGTACTAATTCTATCAGTAGCTCTTGATGAACAGGCTTTTGCAAATAATCCTTAGCACCGAGTTTGATAGCACGGACTGCATCCGTGATACAGGCATAATCTGTCATGACAATAAATGGAACTTCCATCTTAGAACGTATCATCCATTCCAGAAGACTAATACCATCACCTTCCGGCAGACGTACGTCTCCCAATACAAGATTGATTTCGTTTTTCTTCAGAATACTACGTGCACCGGGTTCATCTATAGCTGTCAATACTTCGTAACCGGCCTTCTGCAGCCATTTTTCAATCATTCCGCAAAGTATCATATTGTCTTCAACTATCAGAATTTTCATATCTTTTCAGTTCATTTTCTGTTTCATTAATTAATTTTTCAATCCACTCTATAATCTGGATAGCATTTTCACAAATAACATCATCACTAATATCCATATCGTGTAACTTTTCTTGAAAATCACGCAACAACTGTTCCTTTTCAAGCATTTCCCATACAGGCATCATTCGATGTATTGTTTTTCTCATGGATTCACGATTGGTTGTCTTTATGGCTGTTTTAAGTTCCTCAATTTCTTTTCTTGATTCCATGATAACAAGAGACATCATATGTTCATGATCATCTGTACTATCCAACAAGCAGGAAAAGTCAAAATCTCCAGTTTGAGAAACTTTTATTTGAGACATAATGGTTGATAAAAAAGTAAGTAATACATGGATGTTGAACGGCTTATGAATGCAACCCGCAAATCCTTCTTTTTCATAGATTCCGGAATTTCCGCCACCACGGGCAGTCATGACTGCAACAGGAATGGTTCTTGAATTTCCTATGTCTGAATTTCTAAGTAGTTTTAATAGAGCGAACCCATCGATATCCGGCATTTGTACATCAGTAAGTATCATATCATAATCTGATTGTCTAATAGCTGTTACTACATCCCGTACATTCATACAGGTCGTACAAGTTATACCATTACGCCCAAGCATGTCTTCCACTATTTTTAGCAATATAGGATCATCATCCACAACAAGTACATTTTTCGGCAAAATGGTTATAGACTCACTATAAGAATTACATTCGTCCACAAGCTCATCCGTTTCTGGTAAAAGAAATTCAAGTTTGAACACACTCCCCTTACCAAGCTTACTTTCTACATTTATTGTTCCATCAAGGACTTTAACTAGTCCCTTAGTCAGAAAAAGACCTAAACCAAAACCTTCTGAATTAACATTCTGCGCAGCACGTTCAAAGGGAGAAAATATTTTTTTAAGCGTCTCTTCATCCATTCCAATACCTGTATCCCTTATTTCAATCAACAGTTTCCCTTCTAAATATTCAGTATGGAAACAGACATTTCCTTTGGATGTAAACTTGATGGCGTTTGTAAGCAGATTGTCTAGTACTTGTTCAAGTTTGTCCGCGTCTCCTTTTACAGTTACATTTGAACCATTATGTTCCGAATATAGAATCAGACCTTTTGAAACCGATTTACGGGAGAATTCATCTGAAATGCGCAGCAAAAAACGATTTAGATGAAAAGGTGCATCATTACGTAAGCTACCGACGTCATTAATCCGGTAAGCATCCATCAGGTCGTTAACTAAATGTAGGACGTGTTGGCAAGAATGACGGATGTCATCTAAATAGATTTCGCGCTTTTTCTTTTCTCGCGTTTCCGAAACCAAATCGGCACAGTTATGTATATTACCAAGTGGGCCTCGTACATCATGAGAAATAGTTAAAATAATTTGCTTGCGCATTTCAAGTAAATCTACATTCTCTTTAATAGCCTGTTTTAATTTTCGTTTAATCGTTTCTTCTTTATTAAAATCCGAACGTATAATAAAAAAGGAGAGCAATAATAAAATAATAGCTATGATTATAATTATAGAGAATAAGCGAAAAGCCGTTTTTTGAGCATTTATAATTTCTTTATTATATTCAATAAAATTCTTTTGAATATCATCATCTAAAACACATAAAAGCTCGCTTAATTGATTATTTATCAATTTATTTTTCATGATTAAACTATCTGATTCCATCTCTATCTGAATCAGATAATTTTTATGATCTATATTTGTTTTTTTCTTTAATTCTGAATATTCTATCACATAATATGGTTCTTGAACTGTTTCGGTTTTTCCAAAAAATCCAGCTAAACCTTTCTTCTTTCTCGTTACTGTTCGTGTTTTTAAACTCTTTTTAGGAATTTGGGATTCAAAAAATAAACTGTCTGACTTCTCTTTGGACTTAATAGTTCTCATGATATGCAAAAGAGAATATTCTTTTTGCTCTAACATATTACATAAAGAATCAACTTGCTCAATCTGGATAAAACCATTACAATGTATTTTTATATCTTGTAAAATACTATCTGTAAACAAACGATTCCTTTGATATTCTAAATAGTCTCTATAATTCCATGTAAATACAGACTCGCTTAAAGATGATAATTTATTGACATATAAAGGTAAAACAAATATTTTGTTATGAACTAAATTTATTTGATATTGCTTATTATTTATGTCCTCTAGCTTAATCTTCTGATATATAAAAATTAAAGATATACATGCTATAATAAAAAAAACAATAATGTATCCAAATATAACTCTTCCATATAATTTTGAATCATTGATTTTCATATTTATAATATGTGTTTAATTTTCTGTATCGTAAATCAGCACAAATTATTCGTTTTCCTACATTTATGAGTATCAGCAAACCGTATCTCATAAAATATTATTATAGATGAGTCTCCTTTAAAAAGTACATTCTTTCAAATTTACCCCCTCTCAGAGGCATTTGTAAGGCGTTAAAATCTATAAAATACTTTTTGTAGTAGATAAATCAGTAATCTTCCAAGTCATGAATACTTGCAATATCCATAGAAAGGTATCTCTCTCCAGTATCAGGTAATAGTACAATTATCCTTTTCCCTTTATAAGAATCGTTTGAGGCAAGTTTAACAGCGGCTGAAACAGCTGCTCCTGAAGAAATACCAACAAGAAGTCCTTCTTTCCTTGCCAAATCTCGCATCATTTTAAAAGCATCATTATCATTTATCTGAATTATTTTATCAATATAACTCGTCTCTATAATTTCAGGTATAAATCCTGCACCAATGCCTTGTATCTTATGCGGACCAGCTACTCCTCCAGACAAAACAGGTGAACCTCTTGGCTCTACTGCTATTATTTCTATTTCAGGACTCTTCTCTTTTAATCTTTTACCAATACCGGTAATACTTCCTCCTGTTCCGACACAAGAGATAAAGACATCAAACTTTCCTGCATCTTCAATAATCTCATTTGCTGTTGTCATATAGTGAATATCAGGGTTGGCGGGATTTTTGAATTGCTGTAATATGACAGATCCTTTTATTTGAGAATTTAATTCTTCTGCTTTTGCTATCGCACCTTTCATACCTTCACTTCCCGGTGTCAAAACCAACTCACTGCCGAATGCTTTGAGAAGTTTCCTTCTTTCTATACTCATAGTTTCCGGCATGGTAAGAATGACTTTATATCCTTTTAGGGCTGCAATCCAAGCCATACCGATTCCGGTATTCCCGCTTGTAGGTTCAATGATTGTACCATCTTTTTTTAATTTTCCGGAAGTTTCCGCTGCTTCAATCATAGCATAGGCTGCCCTGTCCTTTACACTGCCTCCCGGATTGAAATATTCCACTTTGGCTATGATTTCCGTTCCGTATTCATCTTTATATATATTAGAAAGCCGCACCAATGGAGTCTTACCTATAAGCTGCAGCAAATTGTCCTTTATATTGCTCATATTTATCAGATTATTTTTTCTGTACTCTTTTTCCGTATGGTTCCACATCTTCTGTTACCCAGAGATTACCCCCGATAACAGCCCCCCTGCCGATTGTTATACGCCCCAATATGGTAGCATTTGAATATACCGTCACATTATCCTCCAATATGGGGTGGCGTGGTATTCCCTTTATCGGATTTCCGTTTTCGTCAGTCGGGAAACTTTTTGCACCGAGTGTGACACCCTGATACAGTGTGACGTGATTCCCGATGATACAAGTCTGCCCTATCACGATACCGGTTCCATGATCTATATTGAAATATTCTCCTATCTCAGCCCCCGGATGAATATCTATCCCTGTCTCAAAATGGGCAAGCTCACTGATAATTCTCGGTATGAGCGGTATCTCCATTTTATATAGTTCGTGGGCAATCCTGTGGTTTGAAATGGCTCTGATGGCAGGATAGCAGGATATTATCTCCCCGATACAGGTCGCTGCCGGATCTCCGTCAAAGGCTGCACGAATGTCCGTTGCCAGCACCCTTCTCATTTCGGGAAGGCTCCGTATGAACCTCTCGGCATACTTTCTTGCCGTCTGGCAGCAGGGAGTTCCCTTTATCCTTTCCTTCATATTCTCATTTCCGAAAAGCATACCCGCCTGTATCTGCTGCGTCAGGATATTGCTCAGCTTCTCCAGTGTCACCCCAAGATGAAAAGTGAGTGTCTGGCTGTTTACCGTATGATTTCCATAATATCCCGGAAACAGGACTGCACGGCAAAGTTCTATTATCTCATGTATGGCCTTACCTGAAGGTATCGGGTCTCCTTCTTCATATTTGATGAAAAGTTCAGGGAATGACGAATGATCCGCCAACTTTTCAACAACTTCTCCGATGTATGTAATATGTTCCATGTGATTATATATATTTTAAATCGTAAATATACGTTGGTTTAACCTATAATAAAAAGGATAGGTTATATCCTTTTTATTGTCTGCACTGTCTTTAAAATCCCAAAGCCCTGATCATCTTATGGTTCAGGTGTCTGTTCTTGCCCTTGAACGGATAACAGTGTATATGTATGGCAGGATTGAAGTTCATTTCAATGATCGCATAGTTATCCGGTGTGGCAGGAGCATGAATATCCTGTATCATCATATCCAGCCCGGTAATCTTCACGTTCAGAGCTTTGGCAGCTTCCACAGCAATAGCCTTGTACGAGTCGTCTATATCGTCTGTAAAATCTATGCTGTCTCCTCCCGTACTGATATTGGAGTTCTCACGAAGATAGACCACTTCCCCCTCTTTGGGTACAGTGTTGAAATCCATTCCCTGCTGCTTCAGAAACATTTCCTCCTCACGCCCCTTTCTAATTTTCTCCAAAGGGGTGCGATATCCTTTACCTCTGAGCGGATCTTCATTCTTCCTGTCTATCAGTTGTCCGATATTCAGAACACCGTCACCCGTCACGTTTGCCGGAACACGGTGAAGGATACCTACCACTTCATCATTGATGATGAATATCCTGAACTCCCTTCCCGGTATGAACTTCTCTATAAGCACCGTGTTGTCATGCTCAAAGGCTATCTGCAAGGCTGCCTTGAAGTCCGTTTCATCATAGTTATGCTTCAGTATGGTTATACCCAATCCGAAATTGGTGGACTTAGGCTTGATTACCACAGGTTTCCCTGCATACATACGGTAGTCTGCCATACCTGCCTCCGGTGACGTGTATTCATAACCGCCCGGCACGCTTATTCCGGCACGTTCCAGCACCTTCTTCGTTACCACCTTATTTTCCATCATCAATACAGACACGTATGAGTCCAAAGAGGTCTTGGTTGCCTGCATCACATATTCCTCCTTTTTACCGTCAAACAGACGTATGAAGTTTTCCTTACGGTCAAGTATTTCAAAACCTACCCCTTTAAGTATTGCAGCCTTCAGCAGAAGCTGTGTGGACATTTCCATATCCTCCAGTCCATGAAATCTGTAACCTCCGCTTATGGTGGCTTCCCTATACTGTCTTGCCTTCTCCAGATGGAACGGTACAAACCCCACCCTGTTTATGTTCTCATACAGCACCATGCCTATACGCTTCTCAGGATTCTGTACAAGATACAGATTGTGCTGCATCTCCTGACGGTAGGTTTCATTGTCAAGCACCCCATATTCTGAAAGAATCCTCTCCATATCTTCTAAAATAGAAGTAGCTTTCTGCTGTACAGTGGTCGAGCAGCATTTCAACTCCTTCTTTTCGTCTCTTCCATAGCATGAAGCCATATCCTGATTACAGGTAGCCCTTTGCAGTTCTTCCTCCGTAAGACTTCCGTTCTCCTCCTTCAGCAGAGAATAGACAAGCAGAAGGTGAGAAAAATAAATGGCACTTGCGCATACCCCCGATTTTGTAAACGGGTCAAGATCCACAATTCGTACCTCAATGTAGGAAGGAGAACCATTATCCTTTTCCAGAAACTTGATACGAACCGGAAGATAAAGCTCGTGAGGTCCGTCAATACGGTTTTCCCTTATCAGTTTGTCAATAGACATATTATAGGCTTCAAGTGAGGAATAATCGATGAAGAATTCCTCACGGTTACGATACCCCAACGGACTTGTCCTCAGACTGAGGCTTACCCCACACTTCATGGGCTGCTTTTCTCCCGTTTTAAGCGAAATCACATTCAGGGTTTCTTCCGCAAGCGGAGATTCACCGTACAGCCAGATAAAAAGCCAGCGGTATTTGAGAAAGTTCCTCACCACACGGAAATATACTGTTTCCCTGACCTCCTCCATAGAGCTGCCGCACACACCGCTTTTCAGCAGAACGTCCATCAGTTTTTCCGAGAAAGAGAAATTGAAGTGTATTCCCGAAATAAGCTGCCTTTCCTTTCCGTAGGTTCCGGCAAGTTTCTGACGGTAATACTCCTTGTCCTTGAACTCTCCCGAATAATGTGCAATGGGTATCTCCTGATTCTCCTTCAATACAGGAGGAAGGCTCTGAGGCCAGAGAAGCTCATCGCCGATATTCTCCGTCACCACATCGTGCAGCGTTTCCATAAATCCCAAAGCCTCTCCTACACTTGGCAGCGGCGGAGTTATCATTTCCACCTGACTCTCTGAAAAGTCGGTGGTTATATAAGGGTGCTTCCCCTTGTCGCCAAATACTGCCGGGTGTGGAGTCAGGGCAAGCGTACCGTCCTGATTGACCCTGACATTTTCCTTTTCAAGTCCGAAACACCCCTCTCTAAGCAGATGGCTGTTCTGTTTAAGTATAAAGCAAAAATCCTGTGTATTCATATACTGCTATATTGTATGTTTGATTTTTCAAGTTCCTTTTCCCTTTTTCTATATAATAGATAAAGTACAATGCCCTTTATCACGCTGGTAAGCGATATGCTCCACCAGACACCCTCTATTCCCATTCCCAGACTTTTGCCAAGCAGAAGGGCAAGAGGTATCCTCATTGTGGTGAACACGATGCTCACGGTTGCCGGATATTTGGTAAGCCCCTGTCCGGTATAAGCTCCCGAAGTAAGTATTTCAAGTGTGGCAAACAGCTGTGAGAAGCCGACTATACGCAGATAGGCACTACCTATTTCTATGGTGGCAGCCTCATTCACGAAAAATGACAGTATGGTTTCCGGGAAAGCTAAAAATATGAATGTGGCAGGAATGGAGATACAATATCCAAGCCTGATACTTGTACGATAGCATTTCCTTATCATATCCGTATTCCTTTCCCCATAATATTGCCCTATAAGTATGGAGGTTGCCTGCATCAGACCGTTCATAAGAAGAAACGAGAGCGACTCTATCTGAAGCCCCAGCTTCTGTGCGGCTATTGCATCTGTTCCCCATATACTTACGATACGCCCGATGGCTATGCCGATAAGCGAGAACAGAATACGCTGCATGGCAGGTGCTGTACCTATTCCAAGTATTTTCCTGAGAAACTTGTGGGGTACTGCTTTTATACTCAAGGTGAGTTCAAGCCTGTGTCTGAGAAGATACACCGCATACATCATGGCACACCCCTGTGAAAGTGCCGTAGCCCATGCCGCACCTTCCACTCCCAGTCCGAAATAAAATATAAACAGAGGGTCAAGAATGATATTGACGATATTCCCGTAAAGTACCGCCCTGAACGAGAATTGTGTCTTTCCGTGTGCGTCTATAATGGCGGTAAACAAAAGGTTCATAAACATGATAAGAACTGTGATACTGCTTATCCTCAGATAGTTCTGAGCCATCGTGTTTACTTCCGGTCTTTCGATATTGAAAAGTGATATAAGAGGCTCCGCCAGCATAAAGACGAACAGGGCATAGAATATCCCCAACACGAATGTACTGCGTATTCCGCACGATATGAAGTGCTGTATCCTGTCCTTCTTTTCAGCCCCTATACTGTGTGATACCGATACCATAGTACCGATGGTTATCACGCTTATCAAAGACCAACCCAATTTGATATAAAATCCGGCCGTTCCGACAGCCGCCACTTCTCCGCTTCCCAATTTCCCGACCCAGAACATATCCGTAATATCGTATGAAATCTGAAGGCAGGATGATAGTATGATAGGGATTGCTATTCTCAGTAGTGATTTTCTTTTTTCTCTTTTTGCCGATGTCTGTTCCATATTTCCAATTTTATATCGTAAAAATACGATACCTTATGCCAATAAAAAAACTCTTAATCAAATCATAAGAGTTCTGAAAACAACTTCTTTGCCAAAAGCAGGCTTTCACGGTTAATACGATAGCAAACCTTTGGTGGAGCTATCTCGCCGTCTATCAGACCTACATCTTTCAGTACCTTCAAATGCTGTGATATGGTAGACTGCGCGATTGGCAATTCCGTTGTCAAGTCTCCACAATAACAACAGGCATTATGGTTAGCCAACAACCTTACGATTGCTATTCGTGCCGGGTGGCTCAGAGCCTTTGCAAAACGGGCTGCCAAAATATCTTTTTCCTCAAATTCTTCAGCTTTACTAAATGCCATAATATTTTCATTGTTTTATATCGCAAATATACGATGTGTTTTTTTATCAACCAACCCCCAGATATAAATTTTATGTATTTTTTAATGTGCAGACGCACGAAGCCCCCGGAGAGTTACCCCGCCGGAGGCTTTTTATCAGAAGAATTTTCTTGTATTGTTTGCAATCCGTACAAGGCTCAACATTACAGGCACTTCTACCAGAACACCTACCACTGTTGCAAGTGCAGCCCCGGACTGAAGACCGAACAACGATATGGCGACAGCAACGGCAAGTTCAAAGAAATTACTTGCACCAATCATACCTGCCGGAGCAGCTACGTTATGTGGCAGTCTTGAAGCCTTTGACCAGCCGTATGCAAGAAAGAATATAAAGAATGTCTGTATAATCAGGGGTACTGCAATCAATAGAATATGCAGTGGGTTTACAAGGATTGTTTCACCTTGAAACGAAAACAGAATTATCAATGTGAGCAATAGTCCGATTATAGTAGCATTGTCGAACTTCTTTATAAATACATTGTTAAAATAGTCTTCTCCCTTTTTCGATATTACAGTACGGCGTGTAATTACACCACCTACAAGAGGTATGACCACAAACAAAATTACAGAAAGTGTAAGCGTGTCCCAAGGAATGATTATTCCGCCAACACCGAGAAGAAAAGCCACTATCGGAGCAAAAGCCACCAGAATAAGCAAGTCATTCACTGCTACCTGTACCAACGTATAGGCAGCATCGCCTTTAGTAAGATAGCTCCATACAAATACCATAGCTGTACAGGGTGCAGCACCCAACAGTACGGCTCCGGCAAGATATTCACCAGCCAGTGCTTCCGGTATCCACTGTTTGAATATAACAAAGAAGAATATCCATGCTATGCCGAACATCGTAAACGGTTTTATCAGCCAGTTTACAATACAAGTGATAAACACTCCTTTAGGTTTCTTTCCAACATTCTTAATACTCTGAAAATCCACCTTCATCATCATGGGATAAATCATCAGCCATATAAGAATGGCTACCGGTATGGATACATTCGCATATTCAAACTTACCGAGTGTTTCGGGTATGGCAGGAAACCATTGTCCTATTGCTATTCCTACTACAATGCAGATAGCCACCCACACTGTTAGGTATCGTTCAAAAAAACCTATTCCTTTTTTCTCTTTTTCCATATCCTTTTTAGCAGTTGCCACCGCAAGAGCATTTTGGCAATTCTTCTTTTCTGATTTCAGTAATGTAGAAACGGGCAAAGGCATTTCTGATTTCGTCACGCACACGGCGAAACTCCGAGTCAATAAACTCCAGTGTACCTGTTGCGTGTGAAGGATCGTCAAAGGCGATATGAAGACGTTTTCCTACTTTTCCTATGAATGTAGGACAGCTTTCATTTGCATCTCCGCATACAGTTATTACATAATCCCATTCCTGATTGATATAGGCGTTTACATGTGTCGGAATATGTGAACTGATGTCTATTCCTACCTCTTTCATCATTTCCATAGCCTTGGAGTTTACCTGAACGGCTGGTTCCGTTCCGCCGGAATATACCTCTAAATGTTTGTCAAATGACTGCAAAAATCCGTGAGCCATCTGGCTGCGGCAACTGTTTCCTGTACAAAGTATCAATACTTTCATTTCAAATAGTTTTTTAATTTGTTGATTTATATTTTACATTCTATACTCATAAGCAGGTAGTTTTCACGTTTCCCACTTTTTGCCTTCCAACTTTGGTAGTTTGGAGATATTCTGACTTGTTTAATCGGAGCATATTCAAAACCTCCTATAATGGTATGTCCTTCCTTAACTGTATTTTGGTTTTCTTCGGTTGCGTCCAATAAGTCGAATCTTCCATACAGATGTATTTTTGAATTTATTTTTATGGTAGTGTAAACCGAATATCCGTTTACATCTGTTTCCGGTGAAAATTTATAGTTGAAAGCACGGTTATATTCTGCACCGAAAGAAAACCTGCTGTGGCTGTACCCCGCAAAGGCTGCAATTGAATACTGATCTTTCTGATTTCCAGAAACCGACTTCATATACTCCGGTGTATTGTATATGTCGCCATACAGTCTGAACATAAATCCTTTTACCGGTTTTAAAGTTAGTCCGGCTCCGTATTTGTAATTGTTGTCCATATTCTTAAACTTACGCCCCTCTCCGTTTGTCAGAGCCATATCAGCAGATATGACAGGTGAAAATTCATATCCTGCTACAATTCCTATATCTTCACAAAAGGCTATTCCATATTCTTCCTGAAAAGATTTAAAGATATACCTATGTCCCCAGAAATTTTCCTGTTCCGAGAACTGCTTCAGATTTACCAGTCCGGCAGACACAAAAAATCCCTTCCCTTTCCAGTCTATCTGTGCGTTCTTCAAATATCCGTTGAATTTGGTATTTCCGTTTTCATCTGCCATTGTTTCCACATTCATAAGAATTTTTGCAGAAAAACCTTTTGTAAAAAATCCTTCATATCCTACAAAAGCACGGTCAAGGTTGAATCCGCTATTCTCGTTGCAGTGTCCGACCCCTGCCTTGTAGTTGGCAAAGAGGGTTAGTATGGGTTTGCCGGAAAATAATTTTTCATCATTTTGTGCAAAAGTCGGTTGAATGAAAATGGCGGCCATCATAATTGATGAACACCATTTTATAATACTTCTCATATTCATTTTTTTATAAAATGTAATTAAACAGATAACCGGATAGTATAATGAAGAAAGCAACTGTGCCAAAAAAGATACCAATCAGTTTCCATGTCATTACTTTTTTGAGTAAGGTTGCTTCCGGTAATGATAGCCCGACAACGGCCATCATAAAGGCAATGGCTGTTCCCATAGGGATACCTTTTGCTACAAATACCTCGATAACCGGAACGATACCTGCGGCATTGGCATACATCGGTACGGCAAGAATTACGGAAAGAGGAACTGCATACCAGTTGTCTTTCGACATATATTGCTCAAAGAAACCTTCCGGTACAAAGCCGTGCATAAAAGCACCTATACCTATACCTATAAGGATATAGACAAGTACGCCGCTTACTATCTTCCACGAATCACGGATAATGGTTGGCAGTCTTTTTATAAAGGTTGTATGGTCTTTTTCCCATTCCTCGCTTTGTACTGAAGAATTGGCTTGTATTTGCTTTACCCAGTCGCTGAGATAGGGTGCAAGCTTCATTTTTCCGAGGACGAAACCGCCGATAACTCCAAGCAATATACCACTAATCACATAAATCAGAGTAACCTTCAGTCCGAAAGAACCTAAGAACATGGCAACGGCAACCTCATTCACCAATGGTGAGGTTATCAGAAAAGCAAAGGTTACTCCCAACGGAATACCTCCCTTTACAAACCCGATGAACAACGGAATGGAGGAACAAGAACAGAACGGGGTTATTGCTCCGAAAATCGAAGCCAACAGGTACTGAAGTCCGTACATTTTGTGTGTTACCAGATAATTTCTCAAACGCTCTATCGGGAAATAGGCATTAATAATTCCCATTAGTACGCTGATGAAAAACAAGAGGATTAAAATCTTTATAGTGTCATAAAAAAAGAAGTTTACGGCCACTCCTATCGGAGTGTCGGCACTCAGTCCGAACAGTCCGTAAACAAGCCAGTCTGCAAAATCCTGTATCATATTTTAATTGTTTTTATTCGTCTAAATACGAACATTGTTCCAGTTAAAAAAGCGGCAGATACAACCGTTATGGCATCTGCCGCTCATCGTTAAATAACTCTGTTTATCAGATACCAAGAAGTTTCTTTACATCACTTTCTGTCGGCACCTGTCCTTTCATCTTCACTACTTCGTCAATGACAACGGCAGGTGTAGTCATGATGTTGTAGTTCATCATTTCCATGATGTCGTCCACCTTGGTCAGTTTTGCATCGATGTTGTTTTCTTTCAATACCTTCTCAATTACATTATAGGTTGATTTACATTTGGCACAACCCGGACCTAATACTTTAATTTCCATATTCGTAAATATTTTATTTGTTATCAAATCTGTTTTACAGATACATTATCCAGCAATAATAGATGCCGATGATGATGAATACCACACCTACAATAAGGTTCATCCATTTCTGCACCTTCTGCATCTTACCGTAGAAACTTCCCATCTGCTGTACACTGAAAGCAAGAATCCATGCAACGGCAAGTACAGGCAGGGCTGTGGCAATAGCGAATACCACCGGCAGCAGATAACCGGCTGTAGCCGTTGCAGACATCGGTATAAGCATACCGAAATAGAAAACTCCGCTTGTCGGACAGAAAGCCAGGGCAAAGAGTATTCCAATCATCAGGGCACCCCATCCGCCTTTCCTGGCGAGACCTTCCGCATTTCCGTTAAACCCGAATTTCGGAAGATTAAGTTTGTCACCAAAGAGCATGAACAGGCCTATTACAAGCAGAAGCGGACCAAGAACGAGTTCACCCCATGTCCCGATAGTCTTCTGAATGCCGAACATGCTGGAACCTTCTTTCAGAATCATAATCAGTACCACTCCGAGCAGGGTGTATGAAAGGACACGTCCCAACGTATAAAGAAGACCGTTCCGGAAAATGCGTTTTCTGTTTTCAATGTCTTTCCGATAAATCCGATGGCCGCTATATTTGTTGCAAGCGGACAAGGTGATAGTGCGGTCAGCAGTCCGAGTAAGAATGCCGTAAGAACGGGAGTAGAGCTGTTATCCAGCAATGTCTGTAACCAATCCATAGCCCTTATATTATTTCAACATTTCATTTACAGATTTCACTATACCTGCCTTGAATACATCCGGTGACTTACGGGCGTTTCCGAAAGCAAATTCTGTCATATTCTCGTATGTCTCCTGTCCGTTCTTATACTTAACGATAAACAGTGATGACCAGGTTACCTCATACTTTTCAGCTATCTTCTCATTTTCTTTCTTGCTGATGTCTATTACCTTAAAAACGACCTCACCTTTTTTGATCTGCTCGGCAAAACTTTCTTCCATCGCAGCTTTTGTGTTGCTTTCGATAGCCATACAGGTTGCGCAACGCTGCTTTCCATGAAAATACAATACTTCTACATGGTCTTTTACTGTCACTTCTTTTTGAGTCTGTGCTTCAGTTCCGTTCTTTGCGTTCATGTTGCAAGAGATAAAGGCGAAACATACAGCAATTAAGAATAAAATCTTTTTCATGTCTTTCTATTTTTTGTTGTTAGTTATTCGCAAAACTACGAATCTTCTTGTCAAAAAAAGAGCTTACTTGCAGCAGCCCTCTTTCTTACATATAGGTTGGCCAAGAAAATCTGCAAACATTTTTTTTGCAGTTTCCCAGTTTTCCTTGTTGATACAGTATTTTACTTTCGGTGTTTCTATCTCCCCTTGGATAAGTCCGGCTTCTTTCAACTCTTTCAGATGCTGAGATACCGTAGCCTTTGCAATGGGAAGTTCCTCATGAATATCACTGAAAAAGCAACATTCCTGAGATGCCAGGAACTGGAGTATGGCTATACGTGCCGGATGTCCCATCGCTTTTGCAAAACGGGCTAACTTCTCCTGCTCTTCTGTATACTTCTTTTTTATCATTTCTATCCCTCTTTCTGTTTGTTATTCGCAAAAATACGAATATATTTCAATAAGTCGAATGAATTATCATATTTTAATCTTTAAAAACACTTGTTATCCCTTCCATCAAAAATAAATCCCAATCCTGATTTGCCAGCCGCATTTATTCCTTTTTTCAGGAGAATTTTCTTTATGGCTTACGCCATGAAAATTCTCCTGAAAAAGAATGCGGCGGCAAAAGGATTAGAATTAAAGGAAAGATTACAGGGATTAACTGCGACCGACGTGACGCATAGCCGTAAACTAAAGGCGGCTATCCTTATATTCCATATATGACCTCACAAATACTGTGAAAATCCACCTTACCCAATAATAAAAACATAACCTGCTTATCAACTCCCGAAATAAGACAGGGATTTCAGCTCCCTCCGATCTGCATAGTCCGGTGGCTTCGCCATGCTTTTACTTCTACTCTTCATACTTCTTTTCATCCTTTTTTCCTGCTGTTTCAACATTCTTTCCAATCCTTCGTATGACATTTGATGACATCTGATGCCATCTAATGCCATCTATTTGCAAATCAATTGTTTACCCAATTTATCATCTTACATTTGGACTGTGAAACAAATCAAGTAGTCACTCAAAACAAAAGATTATGGCACAAGAAAACAGTCCAGACAAGGGAAAAAGGCAAGGCCGGACAAAGAAAACGGAAAAGCCTTATGTGGAACAAATTGACGAGCTTCTGCTCGTACATAACAAGAACGACCCCAAGGGAGGTTTGGGAGTGGTCAGCAAGGCGGACGGGAAAGGCAATTATCAGACGGTCACACCGGAAGAGAAGAACGAGAACTCATTCATGAAGTTCGACAAGAATTCGAGTATCCTTGAAAACTTCATCAAGAATTTCTGGAGCCAGCTGAAGGAACCGACGCACTTCCGGCTTATCCGCATGACCTTCAATGATTACAAGCAGAACAAGCAGGCACTCAAGGATCTGGCCGAAGGCAAGAATACTATTGCGGTAAAGGAGTTTCTGAAACGCTATGAAATCGTGCCGAAGGCAAACAGTCAGAAAAACAATCAAACAAAAGAGGAGGAAAAAGCAATGGCAAAAAAACAGGAACAGACAGCGCAGGCACAGCCTGAACAGGTATCACAGGTGGAAGCGGCAGCACAGGGACGCGAACAACAGGAACCGCAACGCCAGCAGACACCAACATACCGCTATAACGAGAACATGATAAACTGGGATGAACTGGGCAAGTTCGGTGTGTCAAAGGAAATGCTGGAACAGTCCGGACAGCTTGACAGCATGCTGAAAGGATACAAAACCAACAAGACCATGCCGCTGACACTCAGCATTCCGGGGGTATTGACCGCCAAGCTGGACGCACGTCTCTCATTCATATCCAGCGACGGACAGGTCATGCTGGGCATCCACGGCATCAGAAAGGAACCGGAACTTGACCGTCCTTATTTCGGACACATCTTTACGGAAGAGGACAAGAAAAACCTGCGTGAAAGCGGGAACATGGGACGTGTGGCAGACCTCAACCTTCGTGGAAATACGACAGAGCCATGCCTGATTTCCATTGACAAGAATACCAACGAACTGGTAGCCGTCAGACAGGAGCATGTCTATATCCCGAATGAGATCAAAGGGGTTACACTGACTCCGGACGAAATCCAGAAACTGAAAAACGGAGAACAGATTTTTGTGGACGGCATGAAGTCCAACCAGGGAAAGGAATTCAACGCAACCTTGCAGTACAGTGCGGAAAGAAGGGGTATAGAGTTCATATTCCCAAAGGACCAGGCATTCAACCAACAGTCTCTCGGAGGTGTACAGCTTTCACCGATGCAGCTCAAGGCACTGAACGAAGGCCATACCATTCTTGTGGAGGACATGAAGCGAAAGAACGGTGAACTTTTTTCTTCCTTTGTCACCATGGACAAGGTCACAGGCGGACTCCAATACACACGCCACAACCCTGAAACGGGAGAAATCTACATACCGAAGGAGATTTGTTCGGTACAGCTCACACCGGAGGACAAGGAAGCATTGCGTAAAGGACAGCCAATCTATCTTGAAAACATGATCAACCGTAAAGGTGAGGAATTCTCGTCATTTGTAAAGCTGGACCTTGCAAGCGGAAGACCGCAATACTCAAGAACCCCGGACGGTTTCAACGAACGACAGGCACCAGCAATCCCGGCTGAGGTTTACGGACACCTGCTTTCGGCACAGGAAAGAGCAAACCTTCAGGACGGAAAGGCCATCCTTGTGACGGGCATGAAAGGTCCCAACGGAAAACCGTTCGACTCGTACCTGAAAGTAAACGCAAATACCGGACAGCTGCAATATTTCCAGGAAAATCCAGATATCCGACGCAACACTTCACAGCGTGCCTCACAGACAGACAACACCCAGCAGCAGGAACAGAAGAAGGGGGCGAAACAGGCTGTCTGACCCGACCGGTGTTACAAACAATCAAATCATCAAATACAAAAAAGGAATCAAATATGAGCAAGAACAACCATCATATCTACAAGGCTGAACAAATAGACTGGGAAAAACTTGAATCAGTGGGTATCAGCAAGGAACTGATTGAAAAGGACGGCAACCTTGACCTGCTTCTTCAGGGAGAGGAAACCAATGTCATGTCCGTTAAAATCAAGACACCCGTATTCTCACTGACCATGGATGCCACGCTCAGTCTGACAGAAGGCGAGAACGGAAATCCGGTCGTAAGCATAAACGGTATCAACCGCTCAGGTGAATAACAATCCATTATGTATCATTTTTCCTTTCCATACGGACTTGCCGTATGGAAAGACATAAAAACAGAATTAATCATGATTGCAATATTGACAGACAAACCAAGTGTAGGAAAAGAAATAGGACGGATAATCGGCGCAACTAAAGTAAGAAACGGATATGTGGAGGGAAACGGCTACATGGTCACGTGGACTTTCGGGAACATGCTGTCACTGGCCATGCCGAAAGACTACGGGACACAGAAGCTCGAACGTGACGACTTCCCTTTCATCCCTGCCAGATTCGGGCTGATGATACGCCACACCCGTACCGAAAACGGCTGGATACCGGACATAGAGGCGGTTCTACAGCTTAAAGTGATTGAAAAGGTATTCCAGAACTGCGATACGATCATCGCGGCTACGGATGCAAGCCGTGAAGGAGAAATGGCATTCCGGTATGTTTACCAGTATCTGAACTGTACCCAGCCGTGCTCACGCCTGTGGATTTCATCCCTGACAGACGAATCCGTACGCAAGGGACTGGAGGACATGAAGCCGGACAGCTGCTACGACAGCCTGTTCCTCTCCGCCGACTGCCGCAACAAGGCGGACTGGATTCTCGGAATCAACGCCAGCTATGCCATGTGCAAGGCGACGGGACTCGGCAACAATTCCCTCGGACGGGTGCAGACACCGGTGCTGGCAGCCATAAGCAGACGTTACCGGGAAAGGGAGAACCATATTTCATCTGACAGCTGGCCCGTCTACATAACCCTGCAGAAAGACGGCATCCTTTTCAAGATGCGCCGTACTCAGGACCTTTCCGACAGGGAGTCTGCCGCCATGTTTTTCCAGGACTGCAGGCTGGCACAATCGGCACAGATTACCGGCATCACCCGCAGCATAAATGAAATACTGCCGCCGGAACTGTTTGACCTGACACAGTTGCAGAAGGAAGCGAACATCCGCCATGGACTTACCGCATCGGAAGTGTATGACATCACCCAGTCACTTTATGAGAAGAAACTGATCTCCTATCCACGGACATCAAGCCGTTACCTTACGAAAGACGTATTTGACTCGCTTCCGCCGATCATGTCAGATCTGCTTTCATGGGATATGTTCACCACTTCCGGGAAAAGTGCCGCAATAGATGTCCTGACACTTTCACGCAGTGTAATCAGTCGGGAAAAAGCGAATGTACACCATGCAATCATAACGACAGGAGTACGTCCTGACGGACTGTCAGAAAAGGAAATGCTGGTCTACAGGCTTGTGGCAGGAAGAATGCTTGAAGCGTTCATGCAGCCATGCCGCATAGAGACAACAAGCGTAGAAGCGGTATGTGCGGCACAGCACTTCAAGGCGGAGCATACAAAGATTATAGAAGAAGGCTGGTACAGTGTATTCAAACACCCGGACATAATTCCACAATCAGCATATTCCGTAAACGGACTTCCACAGCTGGACAAGGGTATAAGCCTGAATCTGTGCGGATGCAACATGCTGCACAAGAAACAGCTTCCTGTAAATCCGTTCACGGATGCGGAACTGGTGGAATACATGGAACAGCACGGACTCGGAACAGTATCATCACGTACAAACATCATACGTACACTGATCAAGAGAAAATATATCCGCTATTCAGGAAAATATATCGTACCGACACCGAAAGGCATGTTCACCTATGAAACCATCCGTGGAAAGAGGATTGCGGACGCCTCTCTAACCGGGGAGTGGGAAAAGCAGCTTGCCGGACTTGAAAACGGAATGACGACCGGACAGAAATTCCTGGACAGAATCAGGACTCTCGCCATGGAAATGACCGATGATATATTCAACACCTATACTCCCAAGAAGATCTGACATCCCAGACATACCAACCAGAAGAATGCAGGCCGGAAGGTCTGCATTCTTTTTACCCGTAAAGAAAGAAGCTGTTTTTCCGCTTTTAAGCGGCAAAGGTCTTGGATTGCCTGCCTTTTGCGGCAAGGCGGCCCTTGCGGGCTTGGCTGGACAGGAAAAAATCATCCTCGCTGCGCTCCGGTATTTTTTCCCGCCAGGCCTTGCGCAAAAAGGCAATCCAAGAGGCCGAAGGCCTATAAAATCGGGAAAACACATCCCGATGGGATTATTCATTCAAAAATCAATGATTATGAAACTACAGGTCATAGGAAAAATCGGAAGACATGCAATGGCAATATTCCTGATTACGGGAATATGTCTGCTGACAAGCAAAGGGATTGTCCCCACAGGGATGATTACGCTGTTGTTGCTCGCAGGAGGATTCATCGGTTTCATGTTCAGGATACTGGTCATGATTATCAAGGTTTTCATTCTTCTGTTCATTGTGGGATTACTTGTCGCATAACCATCAAAACATTAAATATATGGAAACAGTTGCTTTCACCTCACAGGCTCCGGTCATGCCGGCTGCATGGCCACAGGGCGAACAAATCAGACCGGTCAGAAGACGCCTGCCCAATACGGTCGACGAACCCAAAAACATCGGCTACTATCTGGAATCGCTACGTGATATTTCCAGCAATCCGGACAGGGAGAATATACTGAAGGAATTCTTCAAGGAAACTTATGTATAACCATAAAACTTTAAAATTATGTTTTTTCAATCAATTTATCAGATGATTACAGCAGGTACGGATCTGAGCATCAATATCCGTAAAGTGGAAAACAGTCTTAGCGTGGCGGTCATGCCGAGGAGGAACAACCTGAAAGAAGACATGCGGCAGAACATGGTACCGCTGGTAGTGAACGGGACACCGGCAGAACTTGACATGGGATTCCTGCAGACCATAATACAGCCGCTGCAAAAGGTGCAGGGACTGCTTGCCAATGCGGAAAATTTCGAGAAACAGGCAGAAAAGGCAACGGCACAGGCAAAGACGCCAAAAGCTTCAACGTCGGTACCGACGGAAACGAAAGAAGCCAGAGAAAAACGGGAAAAGATGGAAAAACTCATTAAGAAGGCGGATGACGCAGCTACGGCCAGAAGATTCTCAGAATCAATGACATGGCTGAAACAGGCCAGAGTCCTGGCTTCCGCAGAAAAACAGAAGGAGATTGACGTAAAGATGCAGGAGGTACAGAAACAGGCCAGTGAGGGAAGCCTGTTCGGTATGGCAGAAGAACCGGTGCCGGTCATGTCACAACCGCAAGTCGGTATGAACGGCCGGTCCCAACCGGTCATGCAGCAGCCGGAAATGTTCCCGGAACAGCATGTCCATGTAACCAATCCCGAACCTGTAATGCAAACGGTCCATCAGCAGATCCCTCATGAAACACACCAGACGGCGTTTGTTGAGAACGGTACATACGTACAGCCGGCCCCAAACCGTCCGGCAATGCAAGGGACAGGCATGCCGCAAGGTGTAGCGATGCAGCCTTATCCGCAGGATTTCCACCAGCCCGAAGCTGTCTCTTATCCTCCACGACAGACACAGCAACCGTCAAACGGACATATTCAGAACGGAACGGTGCAAGTGCAGAACGGAAATGGGCGTGAATACCAGAGCGTACCGGCCGCGAATGAAACATTCTGTTTCGATCCGGAAGACGAGAATGACAGGGAACTCCTGAAGGAAGACCCGTATGCGGAATATCCGGATTTCCCTGCGGAATACCGTATGAAGGACGAGGCACAGATAGAAATGGTATATTGCTGATTCAACAGGACAAATGTCAAACGTATAAATAATAAAGGATATGGCACTGGAAATTAAAGGAATGAAAAGAACATTCAAGATGAAGAAGAACAGTAAGGAAATCGTACTTGACGATCCGAACGTAAACATGTCACCGGCAGAAGTGATGGACTTCTATTCCATGAACTACCCGGAACTGACCACGGCAACCGTGCACGGACCGGAAATAGAGGACGACCGGGCGGTATATGAATTCAAGACAACCATCGGAGTGAAAGGGTAAAGACATGAAAAAAGAACAATGTAAAGACAAGAAACCATGTACACAACTTACGGAACAGGCTATGGAAAACCTGGCCAGACTTATCATATCGGAACTCGAAAATACGGATATAAGCCGTGGTGTCAGGAGCAGGAAGAAAAGAAGGCTTCCGCCGGCAGAAAGCCTCATGGTTTTCTGAATGCGAGAATACCGTCCATCGCTCCCGACCTGTATGTAGAGGATGACAGGGATACAACGGTAAACGTCACTACGAAAGAGAACCTCGATTTCCTGTACCGTTCAGCAAAGAAGTATGCGCAGCTCCTGAATACGGAGCTGCCGTACCATCCCAAAGGAAGAATATCCATAAGGGAGAAAATATGCCGGCTGTATGATGCGCTGGACTCCATCGTGTCACATCATGTCAATCTGGAGCTTGTCGCCGGCAGGCTCCAGTTCTGTATCTACCATTTCCATGAATGGCCCGATTACACCCTGTTCCTCATACCGATAGACTTTGCTGAGAAGCTGCACGGCGAAATAAAAAAGATTACACTGGAGTTCATCAGACGGTTCATCAAATACCACAGGATACAGGATATAACCGACACTCCATATTTTGAGATGTCCGAGTGCTGCATCGACTATATGGACATGGACCGGCTTGATGACGAGGAAAAAAGGGAACTGTACAGGAAGGAAAGGCTATTCAGGTCATACGAGAAAGGAACGGTACACAGAAAACTGGAGAGGATGCACTCCAGGGCATTCTGCCGGAATCTGGAAAGGCACATCCGCAGCTGTACTCCCTCCAACGAAAAGGAAAGGATTCTTCTGGGACTGGTCAATGAGGGTATGTCCCTGATATCAAAGGACAGCCCCCACATAATGAGCTATGACTATGATTTTTCAAGCGAAAGGGAAAGGGACTTCGATCCGCCACCGCTTGAATACCAGATTCTGCTTACATATTCCATTACGGATACGGTTACAAACGACATGGAAAGTTGTTTTTCTACAGATTGCCAGGAGACATACAACCAGACTCCGGTATCATTTACCTTCATCACACCCGAAACAGATAATCTGTTCAGACCCGACGACTATCCGGAACGGTTTTCCAGATGGTTTGAGAAGTTTGTAGAACATGTTACCTATAATTTATAAAAGATATGAACGAGCTGACCAGAAACATGCAGAAAATGATGGTTCCAAAAGCGGCCATCATAGCCTACAAGTATGAAGACAGGAGAAATATTGATTCCAGGTACTTCATAGAATTGCGTCCCATCGGAAAAAACGGACAGATGGGGGCAGGAATCCCCGTAACATACGAATTCATGAACACCCTGCTGGAATCCTATACGGAAGAAATGAGCGGGATACCGTCCGGAAGAATACCCGAAAACATGCTGGCATGTAATCCGAGGAAAGGACAGGAAGAATATGTATGGTACAATCCGCCCGGAAAGAGACAGATGTTCTTCCACAAGGATCTCAACATACAGGACGGCATATTCAATCTGCCGGGAATTGTCTACCGAGTAAAAAACGGAAACATGGACGTGTTCGCCTTCAAGGGGAAACGCCCGGTGGAAACGACACCGCTGTTCCGTGCCCCGTTCTTCAACGTGACCGGATCAAGTGTCTGCCTTGGCAGCAGTTCACTGGAAAAGCCACAGAACCCGACTTTCCTGTCCCTGCTGGAATACTGGGAAAAACGGTTCTGGCTGACAGAATTCTCCCATCTTGGAGGAAATGTCAATCCTACCGTTTCAAATCTTGTCATCGTAACCGGGAACATAAGAGACAATCCGTTCGACATGAACGAACTAAAACCCATGAATAAAAAACTTAAAGACATACTTCCATGAAAAAGATACATTTTACCGACCGCTACCTGCTCAATCCGCGTCATCCGGTAACGGTGTTTGTCATCGGAGCCGGAGGTACCGGCTCACAAGTGATAACCAATCTGGCACGCATGAGCATGGCACTCCAGGCATTGGGGCATCCGGGACTGCATGTCACCGTATTCGATCCCGATACGGTAAGCCAGGCAAATATCGGACGCCAGTTGTTCAGTGAGACGGAACTGGGACTGAACAAGGCCGTGTCACTCGTCACACGTATCAACCGTTTCTTCGGATACGCATGGACTGCCGAACCGCAATGTTTCCCCTCAAGAAACTATTCCGAAAATAATACTGCCAATATAATCATTACCTGCACGGACAATATACGTTCACGTCTTACGCTTTGGAAATTCCTGAAGAAAGTCCGTAAAGAGAATTCCAGTGACCATTCGGATCCCATATACTGGATGGATTTCGGGAACAGCCAGACAAAAGGACAGGTCATCATCGGCACGATCAGGGAGAAAGTCCTCCAGCCTTCGTCACAGGAATATATTCCCATGCCTAAGATGAATGTCATCACCGAAGAGGTGGACTATGCCAAAATCAAGGAGAAAGAATCGGGACCGAGCTGTTCACTGGCGGAAGCACTGGACAAACAGGATCTGTTCATCAACTCCACTCTGGCACATATCGGCTGTGACCTGCTGTGGAGAATGTTCAAGGAAGGAAAGACTTTGTACCGCGGTGCCTATGTCAATCTGGAGACATTGAAAGTGACCGCAATCCCGGTATAATGCATAAGTGACCGTATTATCTTTCCATCAGAATACGGTCACTTATTCTATTTGCTACTTATTATTTACCATGTTCTTACCTCGCTGGAGAAGGAAACTCTGTATCTCTGAGGCAAGATAGAATGATTTTCCGTTCTTTTCCACCGAGTAATATTTAATCTTGCCCTCTTGCCTGTAACGTGCCAGGGTTCTTTGCGACACACCAAGGAGTTCTGCCAGATCCACATTATCAAGCAGTCTGTCTCCGTTCATACATTCTTTCAGACGGTTCATCTGATCCAGTTTCTTTTCAATGCGGGCAAATCCCTCTACCATAGTTCCTATAAGTCTTTCGAGTATCTCATTATCTATATATGACATAATTCCAATATTATTAAGTGAATAAATCGATACTCCCGTTGTGCGCACTCTAAGAGTATTTACTTATATTGGTGAAAATAGTATGCCTTAATTTCAGATAATGACTAAAAAAGATATTACACACTGATAATCAGGTATATAAATTTTATCTGTTCCATATTAGTGTAAACCGAATGTGTAAACTTTTAAACGAATAATTGATAACAGGTTAACAACATTGACATATGATGCTATATGGTGCTATATGATGACAAGTTCTTGACTTAGATAATAAGCAGCATTACTTTTGTCTTGACCACAAAAACAATGATTATGGAGATTGTGAATATTGAGACATCAGCATTTATAGAAATGAACAATGCATTATTAAAAATAGAAAAACAATTGAAGAGTCTGGAAACCTGCAAGTCCGGTCTCAATGATTGGCTGGATAATCAGGATGTATGCACTATTTTAGATATTTCTGAAAGGAAATTATTATCTCTAAGACAGAAAGGAATGATTCCATATAGCCGTATCGAAAGAAAAGTGTATTATAAAAAAGATGATATTATGGATTACATGAAAAGGAACATCAAAACATTTATAAATAATAATGGAAATGGGACAGGTTGTATTGAATAAGGATAGTGAAGAAGTTAAAAGATTTATTGAAACCCTGGAAAAAATTTCCAGTTTTTTGGAAGAGAAATCTTTGATATACAGACCAAAATTGGAAGGATATCGTTATATAACAGAAAAGGATTTATCAGATGCTCTAAAAATTACAAAAAGAACACTCATTGAATATAGAATGAATGGGAAATTACCTTATTACAAAATTGGAGGAAAGATCTATTATAAAGAACAGGATATTATAGAAATATTAGAAAATAACAAAATATTACCTTTTGAGTAGAATTTATTAGACTATTAAAACAAGATGACAATTAAGACAATTACAGATCTAATAAAAAAACAATGGAAATATATATCTATATAATTAGATAAAAGTTTGTAGGAATTGAACCAAATGCTTATATTTGCAGTGTCAAAAAAATAATAACGAGTAACTATCGAAAATTAGTGAATTTGAATAGTTTCTAATTCAGTGGTTCAAAGAAATTTAACGCTATATAAAGCGCTGTTAATCAGAATATTGAATGAAGTTTATTCGATTCCTGGTGGCACCACAGAAAAATCCTGATTTCAAGATGAAGTCAGGATTTTTTGTTTTACCCTCGCCCGATATTACTTCAGCCGACACCAGGAGTCAACGATAGGATCAACGTAAAAACGGATCAACGTAAAAACGGGTCAGTAGCTTTTTAGTGGGGATATGCATATAAGTTCGCAATGCGGAATAAGAAAAACTTCTTGTCAACAACTCCCCTGAGATTCGCTCTAAAGAGTTTGATTTTAGCATTGAATGATTCAGC
>NZ_JABSOE010000061.1 GCF_013618865.1 Phocaeicola faecicola | reverse complement strand
TAATCCAATATCTGTGTGGGCAGTACAATACTGGCCAACATGCTCAAATAATCGTTTTCCATGCTGTAAAGTAAAGAACTATTCGATTAGATTACAAATTTATCCCCACTAAATTTCTACTGAGCCCAAACAATTTTATCCCGCAAGGCGGTAAAAATAAAAAAGCGACCACCCCTTTGAGACAGTCGCTTCTTTATCGAGTGATCCGCTTGGGGCTCGAACCCAAGACCCCAACATTAAAAGTGTTGTGCTCTACCTGCTGAGCTAGCGAATCAATCCTTTTGCGCATCGGTTATTTCCCGATTGCGAGTGCAAAGATATAGCCTTTTTTTGAAACGGCCAAACAAATTCTTTATTTTTTATGAAAAAACATGCATAAAATGAGAAAATGTGGCTAAATTAGCCTTCTTTTCAATTTATACTCCCGATATTACCGGTTTTGACCGCTTTTCTACCCGTCATATTTTCCGGTACTCTCTATCCCCTTTCCCTCCGCACAATGAAAAGAAAGACTGACAAAAGTTCATGAAAATCCAAATGCTTCTTAATAATCTTCAAAAGCTTAGTAAAGAATGTTTATTTCATTTTCTTTTTTAGTATTTTGGCAAAGTATTTGTTACTTATTCTGTGAAACAAAAATAATTTAAAGATGACGTATTATTGGATTTTATTTATCGGTATTGCCATTATCAGCTATATTGTGCAATCCAGTCTGCAAAGCAAATTTGAAAAATATTCCCGCCTGGCGCTCAACAACGGTATGACCGGAAGGGAGGTAGCCGAAAAAATGTTGCGTGACAACGGCATTTACGATGTGCGCGTAATCAGCACTCCGGGAAGTCTTACAGACCATTACAATCCAACCAATAAGACCGTAAACCTGAGCAGTGATGTCTACGGCACCTGCAGTGTGGCTGCCGCAGCCGTTGCCGCCCATGAGTGCGGACACGCCATCCAGCATGCACGCGCCTATGCTCCTCTGCAAATGCGCTCGGCACTGGTACCTGTCGTTCAGTTTTCATCCAGCATCATGTCATGGGTATTATTGGCCGGTATCCTTATGGTCAATACTTTTCCACAACTGCTGCTGATAGGTATCTGCCTGTTCGCCATGACTACTTTGTTCAGTTTCATCACTCTGCCTGTGGAAATTGATGCCAGCCGCCGTGCACTGGTATGGCTGAGAAGTTCGGGCATTACCAGCTCATACAACCATGCGCAAGCGCAGGATGCACTGAAAGCAGCTGCCTATACCTATGTAGTAGCCGCATTGAGTTCGCTGGCGACACTGATTTATTACATCACCATTTTCACGAACCGCAGAGAGTGATTTCTCTATAAATAAAAAACTTGCAGCCAGCCACCTGCTATTCAGGGTGGTTGGTTTTTTTATTCGATTTTTTAGTGTACTTTTGCATCCATAAAATCTAAAGTTTGATTCATTATGGCAACAAAACCTGGAATACCCAAAGGAACAAGGGATTTTTCGCCCGTAGAAATGGCGAAACGTAACTATATATTCAACACCATCCGTGAAGTATTTTACCTGTATGGCTTTCAGCAAATCGAGACTCCTTCGATGGAAAACCTGTCTACATTGATGGGAAAATACGGCGAGGAAGGAGACAAGCTGCTTTTCAAGATTCAGAATTCCGGCGATTACTTTTCCGGTATCACCGATGAAGAGCTGTTGAGCCGCAACGCTGCCAAACTGGCAGGCAAGTTCTGTGAGAAAGGATTGCGCTATGACCTGACCGTTCCGTTCGCTCGTTATGTGGTGATGCACCGCGATGAAATCACCTTCCCTTTCAAGCGTTTCCAGATACAGCCGGTATGGCGCGCCGACCGCCCTCAGAAAGGACGTTACCGTGAGTTCTACCAGTGCGATGCCGACGTGGTAGGCAGTGACTCACTGCTCAACGAGGTAGAGCTGGTACAGATGATTGATACGGTATTCCGCAAATTCGGTATCCGCATCTCCATCAAGGTCAACAACCGTAAGATTTTGACCGGAATCGCGGAAATCATCGGTGCGGCCGATAAGATTATCGACATTACTGTAGCCATCGACAAACTCGATAAAATCGGTCTGGATAATGTAAATGCGGAACTGGCTTCAAAAGGTATCTCTCAGGAAGCTATCGACAAACTGCAGCCGATTATCCTGCTGAGCGGATCAAACACTGAAAAACTTCAGACCCTGAAAGAGATTCTGGCAACCAGCGAGACGGGTATGAAGGGAGTGGAAGAAAGTGAATTCCTGCTGAACACGGTTGCACGTCAGGGCATATCATCGGATGTGGAACTCGACCTGACACTGGCCCGCGGTCTGAACTATTACACCGGAGCCATCTTCGAAGTAAAGGCACTGGATGTACAGATTGGCAGCATCAGCGGTGGCGGACGTTACGATAACCTGACCGGCGTATTCGGTATGGACGGAGTATCGGGAGTGGGAATCTCCTTTGGTGCCGACCGTATCTACGATGTACTCAACCAGTTAGATCTGTATCCGAAGGAAGCTTCTGACAGCACCAAGGTCCTGTTTGTCAACTTCGGAGAAAAAGAGGCCGACTACATTCTGCCGATACTGGCCAAGGTAAGAGCTGAAGGCATACGGGCAGAAATCTATCCGGACAGTGCCAAGATGAAGAAACAGATGAGCCATGCCAACAACAAACAGATTCCGTTTGTAGCCATTGCCGGCGAAAACGAAATGAATGAAGGCAAGGTCATGCTGAAAAACATGCAGACCGGAACACAGGATCTGGTGACTGCAGAAGAACTGATTGCTGCACTGAAGGCCTGATAAAGGGACGGGAATGAATTTCCTGAGAACCCGCAGAGAAGCAAAGGTCACAAAAAGAAAGACAAGAAAGAAAAGATAAGTAATCAACTCCTGCAAACCGGAAAGGTTTCGGAGAAGATATAAAATTCGCCCCTATACGAGTGGTCAACCGTATAGGGGCGAAGTCTGTATAACAGGCTGATGATTCACATTTCATCATTTTTCTTTCTGCTGCTTTCTCCGCCAGAGCCAGAACCATCCAGCAGCAATTACCAGCGCAGACAATGAGACGGGCAGGACTGCCTGCTGTCCCAGGCGGAAACCTTCCGGAGCGATGCAGATGTAAGTAGCACAAACCACCGTCATGAACAACGCCGGGATACAGGTGATGAGGAAGGTGAGGCCTTTCTTTTCACGTGCCAGCCAGACCGTAATGGTCCAGAGAGTGAACACAGCGAGTGTCTGATTGGCCCAGGCAAAATAGCGCCAGATTACCTGGAAGCCGTCGGCATCACGCAGGCTGTATATCAGCAGAGCCGAGGCAACGACAAACAAGGGAATACAGATGACCAGGCGCCGCTTGATGGTTTTCTGTTCCATTTTCAGGAAATCGGCAACAATCAGACGGGCCGAACGGAAGGCCGTATCACCACTGGTAATCGGAGCAGCCACTACTCCCAGAATCGCCAGTACACTTCCTACAGTACCAAGCCATTCACGGCTGATATCGAAAACCACTACCGAGGCATCGCTGATACCCATGCCGTCCTGATGGAAAAAGTAGGTCGCTACGGCTGCCCATATCAATGCCACCACTCCTTCGGTAATCATGGCTCCATAGAAGATAGGACGTCCTTGACGTTCACTGGGCATGCAGCGTGCCATCAGCGGACTTTGAGTGGCATGGAATCCGGAAATGGCCCCGCAGGCAATGGTAATGAACATCATCGGGAAAATCGGTGTGGTCTCTGCTTTGGGATGTGTATTTCCCAGTCCTTCCCAGACTTCCGGCAGATCAGGCATCTTGACATAAAGCATGACCAGCAATCCGATTGCCATAAACAGGAGCGAGGCCGCAAAGAGCGGATAGACCTTTCCGATGATTTTATCGATAGGAAGCAGGGTGGCCAGTATGTAATACACAAAGATAACGACAATCCAGAAGGTCACATCAAGTGATTCCGGAGTGAGCTTGGCCAACAGCCCGGCTGGGGAAGCCACAAATACGGCACCCACCAGTATCATGAGTATTACGGTAAAGACACGTATGACCTGCCTGGTAGACAGTCCCAGATAACGGCCGATAATCTCAGGAATGCTTTCTCCATCGTGACGCAAGGAGAGCATGCCGGAAAAATAATCGTGTACGGCTCCGGCAAAGATAGAGCCCAGTACAATCCATAAGAAAGAAGCGGTACCGAACATCGCTCCCATAATTGCACCGAAGATCGGACCGACACCGGCGATGTTCAGAAACTGAATCATAAAAATCTTCCACGGCGGAAGTACCATGTAGTCTATACCGTCGGCATGCTGGATTGCAGGAGTAATGCGGTTATCCGGAGCGAAAATCCGCTCGCAAAGGCGCCCATAGGTACAATAGCCTATCAAAAGGGCAAACAGACAAAGTGTAAATGTAATCATGCGGTTGAGTTTTTCAAGTATTGTAGTAATATGATTAATTTATAGTCCCATCATGAAGATGCTGTCTTAAAGTAACGGCAAGCCGCCTCTGGGCATTAAGCCAGAGACAAGCGCGCCAGGTAATTATAATGCGGTCCTTCCTGTACCATTTCGGTACGGAACCCATATTGGGCAGCATAGGCGGAAAGTGTATCAAAATCCACATACAGCCAGTCGAAAGTATCTCCCTTCACCTGCTGGTATTGCATCCGGAAATCAATCTCACCGTAATAATCGTCGGCCAGATTCACTACAAAACTGCCATCTTCCTCTTCATACAGATAGCGCAGGTCACTGGAATCGGCCAGGACACATCCGCCCGGACGCAGCAGTTGCTTGATGCGCTGGAAAAAGTCTGCCAGGTTTTTGAGTTTTCCTACAATTCCCAGGCCGTTCATCAACAGCAGAATGGTATCAAACTGACCGCAGAAGTGCGGATCGAACAGATTGGCCTGTACGGCATCCACTCCCCTCTCCTGCATTACCTCTACCGACAGTGGCGAGATATCGATCGCCAGGCATTCTTTCCCGGCCTGCTTCAGGGCCAGCGAGTGACAACCGGCTCCTGCACCCACGTCCAAAACCTTTCCTTCTGCCAGGTCCAAAGCCTTCTGCTCCAGTTCCGGCATATCGTCATAAGTACGGAACAAGTCCTTTACCGGAATCTCATCTTCATCGAACTGAGAAGAAAATACCCGCAACCGCCCTGCGCGATGCTTGGTGAAATAATCGTGTATGGCCTTTCCCATCGGATCTTTGTCCGGTGTCAGCAAATCTGTCTTCATATTTACGAATTATATTAAAATAGCAGTTAAACAAGTAATGTATGTAACTTCCTTATTGATAATTTGTTCAAAGTGTTGCAAAGTTAGCAAAAACTGTATGAAAACGCTGAAAGATCGGTTATAAAATAGCGCACCTGGATAAGGATATCCGGAGAGAGAAGCCCAACAGGCAAGCTTCCTGCCGGCACCGGAGCATACAGTTGGGTAATTTTTTTGACATCCGATTGGTTATTTTAAGAACTTTTCTAGGATACACTTGCAAAATAAAGACTATCTTAGCATCAGCAATCAATATAGACGAATTTACCATGACACATAACTATTACTGCATCATCATGGCGGGCGGAATGGGACGACGTTTCTGGCCTTATAGTCGAAAAAAGTTACCCAAGCAATTTTTGGACTTCTTCGGAACGGGGGAGACCTTATTAAGACAAACATTCGACAGGTACAAGCAGTTCATTCCACAGGAGAATATCTTCATTACGACTCATCAAAGCTATAAAGACCTTGTGCTGCAGATTCTTCCGGAAATCAGTGAAAAGCAGCTCATCATAGAGGAAGAAAGAAGGAATACGGCTCCTTCCATTGCCTATGCGTCGCATGTCATACAGGGAATCAATCCTGATGCGACCATCGTAGTGGCTCCTTCCGACCACCTGATCTTAAAACAGCAGGAATTCGAGAAAGCCATACTGAAAGGGCTGGAGTTTGCTTCCCGTCATGACACGCTGGTCACACTGGGCATCAAACCCAGCCGCCCGGAAACAGGGTACGGATACATACAGATTGCAGAAGAAAAAGAGGAGGACTTCTACAAAGTCAAGACTTTCATTGAGAAGCCGGCACTGGAGTTTGCCGAAATCTTCGTCCAGAGCAATGAGTTCTACTGGAATTCGGGAATATTCATCTGGCATGTCAATACCATCTTGAATGCATTCCACAAGATTATGTCGGACCTCTGTCCGCGGATTGAATGCAACCGGCCTGATTTTTCTGCCTGCCCGAACATCTCCATCGACTACAGCATCATGGAAAAGGCTGAAAATGTATATGTACAACTTTGTGATTTCGGATGGGCCGACCTGGGTACATGGAGTGCATTGTACGATGCCTCACCCAAGGATGCAAATCATAACGTGATTGTAAACAGCAATACGCTGCTGTATAATTGCAAGAACAACATTATTCTCATGCCGGAAGGCCAACTGGCTGTCATCAAGGACCTGGACGGCTACCTCGTGACTGCACAGGACAACATCCTGCTTATCTGCAAGAAAGATGATCCGAATGAAATCCGGAAATTTGTCAACGATGCAGAAATGAAATTCGGAGAGAAGTACTCCTGAAAATATACATACATTCAAAAGCATGGCAGGTAACGCCTTTCCTGTTCCGACTGAATAAAGCGGAGCAGGAAAGGCGTTACTTATTATCAGACAGTCCGTAACGGAAGCTGCCCTGAACATTTAAAAGAAAACCGTTGTTTTATAATATGTGGAAGGGTCAACAGCCCGATACCATTATATGTAATCTTAACAGCGACACAAATGAGACTTATAATAACTGACTATCCGATTACCGGCAGTTTTCATGACAGTGAATCCGTCATGTATATCCACTTGCCTTCACTGAAGATAGCCCACTGTGTTGGATGCTTTGGCTGCTGGACACGGACTCCCGGCAAATGTGTCATCCATGACGATGCCCCGCAGGTATATACCGCCATTGCAAAGTGTGATACCGTACTTTACATAAGCCGTGTAGTATATGGCAGCTATGATGTTCCTATGAAAACCATGCTTGAACGGGCGATTCCTGTACAACAGGCCTTCATCCGTATTCACCAGAACGAGACACATCATATACACCGTAACCCCCGTCTCAAGAAAGCCACCATACTGGCTTATGGAGATTTGTCACCGGAAGAGCAGGAGATTTTCAGGGAGCTGGTCGGCCGGAACGCCAAGAACATGAACTTTGAGAGTTATGACATTATTTTCACCACAGCAGACAGATTGAATGAAACTGCTCAGCAAATCATCGGAAAATGGGAAAGATCATGATACTGAACGGTAGCCCGAGGGCTCCGAAATCGAACTCAAGACAATATGCAGAGATTTTTATCAAGCACTGCAAGGCGCCGGCCGAATACTTCGCTGTCTCCAAAACCAATCATGCGGCACTGTGCGAACGGCTGTCCGACTGTCAGGAACTGCTACTGGTATTTCCACTATATGCCGACTCACTTCCTTCCGGTCTATTGGCCTTTCTGAAATATCTGGAAGCCCATCCTCCAGTCCGAAAACCCGTAATCTCCGTACTGATCAATTGCGGTTTTCTTGAGCCTCAACAAAATGATACAGCACTCCGGATTATACAGTTCTTCTGCCGGAAGAACGGTTACCGGACAGGTTCCACCCTGTCGTTGGGAAGTGGAGAAGCCATTTTAAGGACACCGTTCAGGTATATGGCTATCCGGGCCATCAAGCAACTGGCCCGTTCCATGGCAACCGGCAATTACCGGAGCATCCAGACCACCATGCCCCTCTGCAAGCGGATTTTCATATGGGCTTCCACCCGTTACTGGATAGGGTACGGAAAGAAGTTCAACGTAAGTCGGGAACAGATGAAAACTACTGAGATAGAATGATTTTTCTCCCGCATCTGTGAGTATTGAATCTTATTCGAAGGAATTTTAAGCGAAGCGGTCCTGCTGCAGGTTGTGTTACCAACCTCACAGCAGGACCGCTTTATTTCTATTGCATGAAATCAATATTCAAAGGTAATTCCAAGCGTAGGCAGCAACGTACCGCTTTCCTGCTTGATGGACTTCATCACGTAACGCTGCGGGTCGGAAGGATCCACCTGTCCCGTACTCATCAGCACATCGGGCTGACGAAGCTTGCTCGCCGTAATGTTCTGAATATCGAGATAAATGCCGAACATGCATTTTTTCCAGTAAAAGGTCTTGTCCACCCGCACATCCAGTTGTCCGAATGCCGGAAGGCGCTCCGTATTGTACCGGCTATAATCGTAATATCCCCTGCCGGAAGCATTCCACGCTTCAATCAGTGAAGACTTGTCTTCATCATAAGGAGTATAAGGAGAACCGCCTATGCAGCTCAGTTTCATACCGACACTCCACTGTTTGGGGAAGTTATACGTTCCGCTCACATTGAAGATGAAACGGTTGTCCCAGGCCGAAGGGACATAATCTCCTTCATTGCCGTTGCGGAACTCGCTCTTGAATACCGTCAGAGAAGAAGACAGGTTCAGACGCTGCACCAGCAGCCACTTGAACATCACTTCCACACCGTACGACCGGCCTTCGGCATTGGAATTCAGTGCCTCATTACCGATTACCCCATAATCGTTTCCCTTGCACGACAACGGAATACCGTCGGCCAGCGACAACGGCATCTGGTCATAATATTTATAAAAACCCTCTGCCGAAAGTTCCATATTCTCATTCGGATTCCACGTCAGTCCCACACTTTCCTGCGATACGGAAGTATACCGCAGATGACGGTTGACATACTCTCCGCTCTCTCCCTTGAAGCCCAGTGCCGTATAGGGAGGCAACTGATAATACAGTCCCATGTGTCCGCTCAGGAACAGTCCTTCGGCCAGACGGTACGACAAAGACAGACGGGGAGAGAGCTGCCGCCAGAGTTCCTTCATCCGGTCGCTGTAGTTATTGCCGTCGGTACGTACACCCAGCGAAGCCGTAAACCGCTCGTCGACGGAAGTATAATCGGCAGAAGCAAAAATACCCCACCGCAACATATCCAGCCCAGTATGATAGTCGAACACCCTCAGCCGGTCCGTAAACAATTTCTGGTAAGTCGTATTGGTATACTGCGAATAATTCAGTTCCGCCCCCGCATTCAGTTTCCATACCCCCAGCGTAGAAGTATTCTCCATCCGGAGCTTGGTTTCCTGTTCCACCGAGCGCAGGTTCATGGTCAGATTATCCTCAGTGCTCTCGTCATTGTCCTTATACTTGATATTCCGGTTGTTCAGATAACTGTGACTCAATGTCACCGTCTGCACGTGAGGCCCCGAATAATGCCGGTATACCCCACCCAGCGTAAATGTCTCCTGGTTGATAGTCGGCAAATAGCTCAAGAGGTATTCCGCATCCTCCCCATCAATATCAAGATTCAGTTTCATACGGTCAATTCCTCCCAGTCCCAGGAAAGTCAGTTCATTATGAGCATCAAAACGGGCTTTCACCTTAAAGGAAGCATCCGTATAGGCCGGAAGAAAAGGAAGTCCCAATACCTTGAACAACATCTGCAGATACGACTGACGGACCGAAACCAGGTAAGAAGTCTTCTTGCCCAAATGTCCGTTGGACGTCAGAGAAACCTCCGAAGCTCCCACCGTAGCCTTCAGCGAGTTATGCTCCATGTCACCGTCCTTCAGACTGAAGTCCAATACCGAACTCAGCGCATTTCCCCTGTCGGCCGGAAAGGCCCCACTGTAGAACTTCACACTCCGTATCAGATCGGCATCAATCAATCCCACCGGTCCGCCCGAAGCCCCCTGCGTACTGAAATGGTTGATGTTCGGGATTTCCACCCCATCCAGGTAAAAACGGTTTTCAGACGGTCCGCCGCCCCGCACAATCAGGTCGTTACGGTAACCGATCGGCGAAAAAGCTACTCCCGGATAGTTCTGTACCACCTTCGAAATGTCCCTGTTGGCGCCGGGAGCCTTCTCTATTTCCTGCACCCCGATTACCCGCAGACTGACAGGACTTTCTGCCACCCTCAGAAAAGGCGAAGCCGTTACGGTCACCCCCGCCAGTTGCGCATTCTCCTCTTCCAGTTCAAAGTCGACATGAGGCGTACGGTGATTCACCCGATACTCCGGCGACAAGGCTGTCTTATATCCCAGCATGGAAGCCTGCAGCCGGTAGATGCCCGGCGGCACATGATCAATAATGAAATGTCCCTCCCCATCGGTCGATGCACCGGTTCCCAGCCCCACCACCAGCACATTCACGAACTCCAGCGGCTCACGGGTCACCTTGTCCACCACCGTTCCTTCAATCCGGAACTGCTGGCCGTATGCCACCATACAGAAGCACATCACCCAGTTCAGTAAAAACAAGCGTTTAATCATAGTAAACAATAAAAAAAACGGATACAGATTTCACGGGGCAAGCCTTTCCTGCAAGCCGTCCATGGAATCCGTATCCGACAATAATAATATATTTAAAGGAGGAAATCTTATCAGTCTTTATTTTCCCAAGCAGTACGGATAGCCTCGGCTATTGCAGCAAACTCCTCGGCATCCAGTTTCAACTTCGGATTAGAAAAGAGCATATCCGACTCATTCTGCATCGGAATCAGATGAATGTGTGCATGAGGAACCTCCAGTCCGATTACCGCCTCGCCCACCTTGCGGCAAGGGAATGCCTTCTGGATAGCCAGCGCCACGTGTTTGGCAAACACATGCATCTCAGCCAGTTCCGCATCATCCAGATCGAAGATATAGTCTACCTCACGCTTCGGAATCACCAGCGTATGTCCCTTTGTCAACGGGTTGATATCCAAAAACGCATAAAACTTCTCATTTTCCGCTACCTTGTAGCTGGGAATCTCTCCCGCTACGATTTTACTGAATATTGTTGCCATAGCAATAACTGTATTAAATAAAACAAAGGCAAGCCCGCACAAAGCAGACCTGCCTCTATATTAAAATGATATACCTGTGATTTCCAGACTGATTTTACCCTGAGGGATTGTAATTTCGGCAATATCACCTACCTTCTTGCCCAGCAAGCCCTGAGCAATCGGAGTATTTACAGAAATCTTACCCTGCTTCAGATTAGCCTCTGTTTCCGATACGATAGTATAAGCCATCTTCATACCTGTCTTCACATTCTTCAATTCCACACGTGTCAAAATCTGTACAGTGTCTGCCTTCAGCTTCGAAGTATCGATGATCTTCGCATCGCTGATGGTAGCTTTCAGCTGGTTGATTTTCATCTCCAGCAATCCCTGTGCTTCCTTCGCTGCATCGTATTCTGCATTCTCCGACAAGTCACCCTTGTCACGGGCCTCTGCAATAGCTGCCACAATTTTCGGACGTTCAACCGCCTCCAAGTGTCTCAACTCGGCTACCAGCTGCTGATAGCCTTCTTCTGACATATACGCCATAATGTTAATCCTCCTATGTTTTCGTTATTAATAATTACTTCTTTATAAAACAAAAAAGAATCCCGGCACATAATGATATGCCGGAACCCTTCCATATATCCATTTTCTGCAAAGATACAACAAAAAACTGAGAATGAGGGCAGAATGATGAAAAATCTATGAGAATGAGCGGATTAATTGATTTAGTTAGATTCTCTGTGAAGACAACGGATGCCACAAGAAAGTCAGTTGAAGCAAGAGTTGCGTTACTATCTCGTTACTCTTTTTGCTGGCGATGAGGTCTGAAAAGCCCGTGAGGAAATGGCTGTAAACTATCGGAATACAGTGTTTCAGAAGGTAAAATTAGGGTAATGGCTGATTATGCCTGCGGGAAAAGGACGAAAAAGACATGAAGCGGATGCGATTGCGCCGATGTGCTGCGGTTTGCTTACAGCCTTTCAGCTCTACAGAAACTAATTTTGCAATTAAAAAACGTAGAGTATGAGCAGAAGCACTTTCAGGGTGTTGTTCTACCTCAAGCGCAACGCGCCGAAAAAGAACGGAATGATTCCCGTGATGTGCCGCATCACGGTGAACGGAAAGGTATCACAGTTCAGCAGCAAGCTGGACGTGGAGGAAAAGATGTGGAACGTGGAACTGGGCAAGCTGACAGGCCGCAGCCTCGTGGCACAGGAGGGCAACCGTATGCTGGACAAGATACGGCTTGGCATCAACAAGGCGTATCAGGAAGTGTGCGACACCGACGGGTATGTCACGGCGGAGAAGGTGCGCAACGCCTATCTGGGGCTGGGTCAGAACCACAAGACCCTGCTGGCCGTGTTCAAGCAGCACAACGAGGACTATGCAAAGCAGGTAGGCAAGATGAAGAGCGAGCGCAGCTACTGGAAATACTGCGTGGTATATAACCACCTGTCGGAGTTCATCAAGCAGCGCTACAAGATGAGCGACATCGCCCTGCGTGAGCTGACACCCGCCTTCATCACCGACTTCGAGCTGTTCCTCCGCACGGAGAAGAACCACTGCACCAACACCGTGTGGTCGTACATGATGCCTTTCCGCAGCATCATCTTCACCGCCATCAACAACGGTTGGCTGGCGCGTGACCCCTTCTATGCCTACCACATCACGAAGGAAGAGACCAAGCGTGGCTTCCTGTCCAAGGAGGAGATTACGGCACTCATCAACGGCACGTTCAAGAAGAAAAGCTATGAACTTATCCGGGACCTCTTCATCTTCTGCTGCTTCACGGGACTGAGCTGGCGGGACATGTACAACCTGACGGAAGAGAACCTGCAGACCTCCTTCGACGGCCACCTGTGGATAAAGACCAACCGCCAGAAGACTGGCGTGGAGTCGAACATCCGCCTGCTCGACGTGCCCAAGCACATCATCGAGAAGTACAGCGGCATGGCAGAAGACGGACGGCTGTTGCCCGTCCCATGTTATGGGAACTGCAAGAACGGCATCAAGGCGATAGCCAAACTTTGCGGCATCAACAAGAACGTCACATGGCACCAGAGCCGCCACTCGTATGCCACCACCATCTGCCTCTCCAACGGTGTGCCGATTGAGACCCTGTCGAAGATGATGGGCCATACCAGCATCCGCAGCACGCAGATTTATGCGAAGATTACCGCCGAGAAGGTAAGCAACGACATGGAACGCCTGTCCAAGCAGATAGAGTCCATGGAGCAGTTCATTTGTCAGACCATCTAACACGGAACGCCATGAGAAGAACTATCAGAATAGACGAGCACGGCCACGTGCGCATGGAGGGCAACCCGCAGGAAGAAGTATGGATGACCCTCGCCGAGATAGCCGACCTGTTCAACCTCCCTGCCGCCACCGTAGGCAGGGAGATAAAGGCCATCCGCAAGACGGGTGTGTTGGTGGACTATGAGGCGTGCAAGTATATCCGCAAGGCGGACGGCTGTTCCGTGGACATCTACCACTGGGACATCATCGTCGCCTTGGCCTATCGTATAAACACTTTCTATGCCCACGCCTTCCGCAAGTGGCTGAAAGAGACAGCGACAAGAGAAAAGGATAAAGAGGTGCACCAAGCCATCATCATTCCCCTGTGGACTTTCGGGAATAACTGAAAGGACAGACAGAAACAACAAACGAAAAAGACGGACGGACAATCCCACTCATCAGGGTTGCCCGTCCGTCTTTTTTGTTCCAATACATGCTTATACATCCGCCTTGCGGTAGTTCGTCTCCAACAGCCGTTGTATGTCATACTCCCTGTAGAGAGCCTTGCCGCCAAGCAGGATGAACGGCAGCACACGGTTGTTGCGCAGGTTCTGCAAGGTGCGGCGGCTCACCTTCAAAACTTCCGCCACCTCCTTGTCCGTCAGGTAACGGTCACCGTTCAGCGGAGGCGTATATTCCTGCAGGAAGCGGTTTATCCTGCGATGGCTGTTTTTAAGCGAGAGGAGCATGTCCGCCACCTGTCCCTGCTCCAGCGTGAGAATCTCCTGCTTCATAGGCTGGTCTCCCTGCTGTCCGCAACAAGGTTTGCCACATCCTCCCTGCGGTAATAAAACTTCTTGCCAATCTGCGAGCAGGCAATCAATCCCTTGTCTCGCATCGTTTGCAAGGTTCTCGGAGTGAGGCGCAGCAGCCGGCAAACCTCCTCGTTGTCCATCCACTTCGCCATGCGCCTGTCCTTCTCACGACCGCACAGGCGGTTCACTTTTTCCGTCAGCGACGAGACATCCGTCATCAGTGCCTCGAACGCCTTTCTTTCAATGATTACTACTTCCATGATTCTGAGTGTTGCTGTGATTGTCGGTGCAAAGTTACGCTGCGACCTCCTAAAACCACTCATTTCCAGCGCAGGTGGCTGCATCTGGAACCGAAAGATGAGCCATCTTGTGCCAGTTGCAAGAAAATCATCTATGAGTCATCTATGAGTCATAAGTTTGCACTTTCCATACCCTGTAATTTTGCAGCAGAAACAAGAAAAACAGTATTGATTATGAACGTAATAATGATAGAAAGTGCCGCCTTTCAGGAATTGGTCGGACACATCGAGAAGATAGCGGAGCACATCCGCAAGTATGAGGACAGACAGCCCGTGCAATCACAGGAACGGTGGCTGACCAGCAAGGAGGTGACCGCCCTGCTCGGCATCAGCCTGCGCACCCTGCAACGCTACCGTGACGAGGGGCGCATCCCCTTCTCGCTGATGGGGCGCACCTGCCGCTACCGCCTCACGGACGTGGAGCACATGATGAAGGAATGCTCCATGAGCGGCAACGCAGAGTGCATCGGCGAACTGCACAGGCAGTATATGGTAAGGACAGGCAAGAAAACATAAAACGGAAAAGAAGATGGATACCTACAAGATAGAACGGCTGTTCCACCTCCTCATGGAACGGCTCGACAGACACGAGAAGATGCTCGACGACCTGCTCTTTCGCAGCCAGCGGAAGTCGCCGAATCAGGAGGAAGGCACGGAGTGCCGACTGTACAACGGCGAACGCCTCTACGACAACCAGGACCTCTGTCTGATGCTACAAGTCAGCAAACGGTCGCTGCAACGTTACCGTACACTGGGCATCCTGCCCTACCTCATGCTCCGGCAGAAGACCTACTACAAGGAGTCGGACGTGGAGAAGTTCCTCTCGGAGCATATTGACTGTTTCCAGAAAGAGAAGATGGCGGACTACAAGGCCCGCATCCGATAACAATCAATGTATCACAATTAAAAGTCAATCAAGATGGCAAAGAAAAAAAACGAAAAAGACGTGCTGATAGTCCGTGATGAAAAGACGGGCGAAATCAGCGTGGTGGCCGGATTACAGGCGGACGGCACCCCCAGACGCACACCGCCAAAGATGGAGAACGCACAGGATTTTCTGCAGTTTGACAAGAACGGCGACGTGCTCGACAATTTCTTCCGCAACTTCTTTCGGCAGTGCAAGGAACCTAGCCGATTCGGTTTCTACCGTATTGCGGCAGACCAGGCGGAGAACCTGCTCGGCGTGATGAAGGAACTGCTGAAAGACCCCGTGGCCAATGCCGACCTGCTCGCACCCCACAAAGTGGATACCTCTGCCTACGAAAAACAGGTGGCGCAGGAACAGAAGGCACAGGAAGAGCAGAAGAAAAAACAGAATCAGACAAACAATGTAGAACCCCAAAAACAAGAAAACATGGAACAGAAACAACAGGAAAACGTGCAGCAGAACGCACCAGAGAACAAACCAGAGAACAAACAAGAGAACAAGCAAAAGCAAGGCTACCAGCCCATCGACGAAAGCCGCATCGACTGGCAGGCTTTGGAAAAGAACTGGGGCGTGAAGCGTGAGGAGCTGGAGCAGTCCGGTGACCTGCAGAAGATGCTTAACTACGGCAAGTCCGACCTCGTGCGTGTCACGCCCAACTTCGGAGGAGAGTCGTTCAGCCTCGATGCCCGCCTCTCCTTCCGCAAGGACGACGACGGCAACGTGCGTCTCGTTCCCCACTTCATCCGCAAGGAGCAGAAGCTCGATGAGTACAAGGGTCACAAGTTCACCCCGGAAGAGAAGAAAGCCCTGAAGGAGACAGGCAACCTCGGAAGAATCGTGGACTTGGTGGACAAGGCCACGGGCGAGATAACCCCTTCTTTCATCAGCATCGACCGCAAGACCAACGAGATTACCGACATGCCCGCCGCCCGCATCCGCATTCCTGAACGTATCGGCAAGACGGAGATCACCCCTAGGGAGCGTGAGATGCTCCGTGCCGGACTGCCCGTCAAGGACAAGCTCATCGAGCGCAACGACGGCCGCAAGTTCGTCACCACCCTGCAGGTGAACGTGGAGCAGCGAGGCGTGGAGTTCGTGCCCGGCACGGGTAAGTCGCCCCGTACCGTGGAGGAGCAGAGCAACAAGGAATCCCAAAAGGTGGAACAGTCAGCACCGCAACAGGAACCCGGCAAGCAACGTCGCAATACATGGACCAACGAGGATGGCAGCATCCGCCCTATCACCAAGTGGAAGGGTGTGCCCTTCACCGAGGAGCAGAAAGCCGACTACGTGGCGGGCAAGACCGTCAAGCTGGAGAACGTGCCCGACGACAAGGGCGTACCCTCCACCATGTACCTCCGCTTCAATCCCGACAAAGGCCGTCCCTACCGCTACGACACCAATCCCGATAACGCCCAGAAGGTAGCTCCGGCAAACGAGAGCCGCACGCAGGTGGCCGTCAACAGTCAGGGCAAGACCAACGAAGCGACCAAGAATGTCAACGAGCCGCTGCAGAAGGGACAGACTGCCCCGAAGGACGACATCCAGCAGAAGCAGGAGAAACGCAAGAGCAAAGGCATGAAGGTATGAGCCTGAGTGCCACCACTGAATCCACAATTATCCCAAACATGAGAATAGAAACAATAGGTAAAAACAGAAAAAAGTAAATCAGTATGAAGACGATTATCGCAGAGAAGCCCTCCGTGGCACGTGAGATAGCCCGCATCGTGGGTGCGACCAAGAGAGAAGAAGGTTATTTTTCTGGCAACGGATATGCCGTCACCTGGGCCTACGGGCACCTGGTTCAACTCACCATGCCCGAAGGCTACGGCATCCACGGCTTCGCCCGTGAGCACCTGCCCATCCTGCCCGACACCTTCACCCTGCAACCCCGTCACACCAAGACGGAGAAGGGCTACAAGCCCGACCCCAGTGTCGTCACGCAGATACGCATCGTGGGCAGGCTCTTCAGCGAGAGCGAACAGATTGTGGTGGCCACCGATGCCGGACGCGAGGGCGAGCTCATCTTCCGCTACCTCTACAGCTACCTGAACTGCCGCACGCCCTTCGTGCGCCTGTGGATCAGCTCCCTCACCGACAAGGCCATCCGCGAGGGGCTGCGCCACCTCGAAGAGGGCAACCGCTACGACCGCCTCTACCATGCCGCCAAGGCACGCAGTGAGGCCGACTGGCTGGTGGGCATCAACGCCACGCAGGCCATGACCATCGCCGCAGGCAGGGGCACCTACTCCCTCGGACGTGTGCAGACACCCACGCTGGCCATGGTGTGCGCCCGCTACTGGGAGCACAAGCGCTTCACACCCGAAGCCTTTTGGCAGGTGCATCTGTCTGTGGAAGGCACAGGGGAACAGACGGTGAAGTTCTCTTCTTTGGAGAAATGGAAGGAGAAATCCCCTGCGGAGCATATATATAATAAGGTAAAAGCGCAGCCCTCCCTGTTTGTCACCAAGGTGGAGTGCAAGGAGAAGGTGGAGGAAACGCCGCTGCTCTACGACCTCACCACCCTGCAGAAGGAAGCCAACGCCAAGCACGGCTTCACGGCGGAGAAGACACTGGAGATAGCGCAGAAGCTCTACGAGAAGAAGCTCATCACTTATCCGCGCACCGGCAGCCGCTACATCCCCGAAGATGTCTTTGCTGAAATTCCCAAGCTGCTCACCTTCCTCGGCGGCTATCCCGAATGGATTGGCAAGGTGCCCCATAGGGACAGGCTGACCCGCCGCAGCGTGGATGGCAGCAAGGTGACCGACCACCACGCCCTGCTCGTCACAGGCGAGAAACCGCTCTTCCTCTCTAAGGAGGACAACACCATCTATCAGATGATAGCCGGGCGCATGGTGGAAGCCTTCTCCGACAAGTGCGTCAAGGAACTCACCACCGTCACCGCCCTCAGCGGCGAGGCGGAGTTTGCCGTCAAAGGCTGTGTCATCCGTCAGGCAGGATGGCGTGCCGTGCTGGGCGAAGAGAGCGAGGAGCAGGTGCTTCCGCCTTGGAAGAGCGGCGACACCCTTGCCGTATGCGGCATCAGCCTCACAGAGGGCAAAACCAAGCCGAAGCCCCTGCATACCGAAGCCACCCTGCTCTCGGCAATGGAGACGGCAGGCAAAGACGTGGAGGACGAGGAGGTGCGTCAGGCCATGAAGGAATGCGGTATTGGCACTCCCGCCACCCGTGCCGCCATCATCGAGACCCTCTTTGCCCGCGGCTACGTGCAGCGTTGCAAGAAATCGCTCGTGCCTACTGAGAAGGGGCTGGCTCTCTACTCCGTGGTGAAAGGGATGCGCATTGCCGATGCCGCCCTCACGGGAGAGTGGGAACGTGAGCTGACACGCATCGAGCATGGGGAGAAGGAAGCCTCCGCCTTCCATGAGGAGATAGAGCGATATACCACGGAAATCACCGCCGAACTGCTCTCTTGCGACAAGATTTTCGGGCATAAGCCATCCGGCTGCAACTGCCCCAAGTGCGGCAAGGGGCAGATGCAGTTCTACGGCAAGGTGGTGCGTTGCGACAATCCCGAATGCGGTTTGCCCGTGTTCCGCCAGAAAGCCAGCCGCAACCTGATGGACGAGGAGATCAAGGAACTGCTCACTACCGGGAAGACCGCCCTGCTGAAAGGCTTCAAGAGCAAGCAAGGCAAGAGTTTCGATGCCATTATCGCCTTTGATGCCGACTATAACACGGTATTTATCTTCCCCGAAGTGAAAAACAAGGGAAAACATTCCCCGAAGAGGAAATAAATGAGTACCTTCGCCACTGAATCAAAGTCGAATCGTTGGTTTTGAACCTTCGTTTTCTCGCCATGGCAATGATTATGCGAGCTTATCATTGCTCATCTAGCTTAGCGAAAACGTTCTTGTTCTTCTAAGACCGGACTGATTTACTTGGATTTAGTGGTGGCACTTCGGGAGGGATACCCGGAGTGCTTTTTTCTTTCATCCGCATTTTATTATCCACTAAATCCAAGAATAGACATGAACAAGAATGAAAAGAAGCGGAAAGAGCTGTCGTACTACCACCTCTATCTGCAAAAGCACCTTCAAGAGAACCATTTTGAGCAGGCCGGTGATGCCTCCTTCATCGAGACCCGTGCCGACCTGGCCGCAACCGCCTACGAGCAGGCACGCCGTGAGGGCTATCCCATAGCGGGAGCGCAGGAACTGGCGATGCAGACCCTGCTGAAAGGGCTGCACCACTCCAAATACGCCATCCTGCGTGAGGTCATCACGAACGAGTTTGCCTACGAAATCCCAGAAACGCAGCAGGAAGCCTTTACCGCGAAGCTGCTGCCCTTGGTGGACAACGTGTTTTCCATCTACGACCTGTCCGACGACCATTTCGCCCAGTCGTTGGACTATGACCTGCTGTACAGCGAGCTGACGGGAGCTGTCGTACTCTATCTGGCCGAGTATGGCGTTTAACCGCAAGCAGCGACTGAGGGACAACATCGAGGCGATACGGACGGCCTTCCTCCTTGACCGGGAAGAGCGCACCCCCACCGAGGCCGAGCGCGGCACACTGCGCAGCTACTGCGGCTTCGGAGGCTTGAAGTGTATCCTGAATCCCGCCAAGGAACTGATGGATGCCGTCCACTGGGCGAAATCCGACCTCGAACTGTTTGCCCCTACCGTGGAATTGCACAGGCTGATACGGGATAACAGCCGGAACGACTTGGAGTACAAACGGTTTGTGGATTCGCTGAAAGCGTCCGTGCTGACAGCCTTCTACACACCGAAAGAGATAACAGACACCATAGCCGATGTGTTGGCGGATTACAGTGTCCGCCCGTCGCGTGTGCTGGAGCCGTCGGCCGGTGTCGGCGTTTTCGTGGACGCCGTGCTGCGGCACAATCCTGATGCGGATGTGATGGCATTTGAAAAAGACCTCCTCACGGGTACTATCCTGCGACAGCTTCACCCCGACAAAAAGATGCGCATAGACGGTTTCGAGAAAATCGAAAAACCGTTCAACAACTATTTCGACTTGGCGGTGTCCAACATCCCGTTTGGTGACATAGCCGTGTTTGACGCTGAATTTCAAAGGAGCGAATCTTTCGGCAGACGCTCGGCACAGAAAGCCATCCACAACTATTTTTTCCTAAAAGGACTGGACACGGTGCGCGACGGCGGCATCGTGGCTTTCATCACGTCGCAGGGAATGCTGAACAGTTCCAAGACCTCCGTGCGCAACGAACTTTTCAGTCAGGCGAATCTGGTATCGGCAATCCGCCTGCCCAACAACCTGTTTTCGGACAACGCGGGGACAGAGGTAGGCAGCGACCTGATAATCCTGCAAAAGAACTTGCACAAGACAGAACTGTCACAGGATGAACGGCTGCTGACCGTGATACAGACGGATACGAAGACAAACCTGACGGACAACGCCTATTTCATCCACCATCCCGAACGTATCGTGCATACGACCGCGAAACTTGATACCGACCCTTACGGCAAGCCCGCTATGGTCTATCTGCACGAGGGCAAAACCGCAGGCATCGCCGGGGATTTGCGCCGTATGCTTGACGAGGACTGTCATTTCAGGCTTGCCATGCGCCTGTATTCGGGCGCAATTGGGCAGGTATGGGAACGGCTTGCCGTTGAAGCAAAGGTGGAACCCCAAACTGCAAAGCTGGAAACGGTATCTTCGGCACGGGCAGAAGAAATCCACGTGGATAAACCGCAGACACAACCGATAAAGGAAAAACCGGAAATAGAGCCACGCCAACAAAATCACTCGGCAGCCGTGCAGCTCACCCTGCTTGACCTTTGGGGAATGCCCATAGAAGAACCTGTCAAAAAGAAAAAGACGGCGAAGAAAGGAAACACGACAAAACGAGCTATACCTAATCCCAAGCCGCAGGTTACGGCTGTACCTCCTGTTGAAACCGACAAAACTGTAAACGGGAACAAGGAAACAAAGTCGGAGAATACCGTTAAACAAAGCGACCCTGACGATATTTATGCCACACTGGACTGGGAAACCAATCCTCCCATCAATGGCTTTTACGAGATGATGATGGGTTTGACACCGGAACGGCGAAAGGAGCTTCGAAGGCTGGCTGCGGAACATCAGGAGAAACAACGGGTGGACGGCACGGATGTAAAAGCCGCTCCTGCCATACCGGAAAAAGAAGCGAGGAAACAGCCCGAAGCACAGCAGGAAGTCACCCCCGATCACGTTACGGACAATAATGCAAGTGTGAAACCGGCGACTTCCCTTTTCCCGGAATTTGAAACGGAAAAGCCGAAGGAGGAACCTCTCGACCTTTCTCCCCGTCCGTTTAATGGTATGCTGGAGCCGCACCACCGTGACGGCTCGATGGTGTTGGACGCTTCACGCAATCTCGGCTACCTGAAAGACATCACGCCTTACGGCGCGACATTCCAGCCGCTTGACCTGACCGGTTACCAGAAGGAGAAAGCTATGCTGTATGTGTCGCTCCGTGACACATACGAGCGTTTATACAACTACGAAGCGGAGTATCACGATGAAGGGGTGGCGCAACGTGAGGCGTTGAACACCTGCTACGACGAGTTTGTCATGCGTTATGGCAACCTCAACGCCAAACAAAACGTGAAGTTAGTGATGATGGATGCCGGCGGGCGCGACATCCTTTCGCTGGAACGTGCGGAGGACGGCAAGTTTGTCAAGGCGGACATCTTCGAGCGTCCCGTTTCCTTCTCGGTGGAGAATCACGCCAATGTCGGTTCTCCCGAAGAAGCCTTGTCCGCTTCGCTCAACAAGTTCGGTACGGTCAATCTCGACTATATGCGGGAGATCACCGACAGTACTGAAGAGGAGCTGCTCAATGCCCTCAAAGGACGTGTCTTCTACAATCCGCTCGTAACCGGTTACGAGATTAAAGACCGCTTCATTGCGGGGAACGTGATAGAGAAAGCGGAACGCATAGAGGCATGGATGGAAAATAATACGGAAAGCGAAAGATTGTCGGATGTGAAACAGGCTTTGGAGGCTTTGAAAGAAGCCGAACCGCAGCGTATCGCCTTTGAAGATCTTGACTTCAACTTCGGTGAACGCTGGATTCCCACGGGAGTGTATGCCGCCTACATGAGCCATCTTTTCGGTACGGACGTGAAAATCGCCTATTCCGCCAGCATGGACGAATTTTCTGTGGCGTGCGGCTACCGCACCATGAAGATCACGGATGAGTTTCTGGTGAAGGGCTATTACCGGAACTATGACGGTATGCACCTGTTGAAACACGCCTTGCACAACACCTGTCCGGACATGATGAAGTCCATAGGCAATGACGAACATGGTAACGATATCAAGGTGCGTGACAGCGAAGGTATCCAGCTTGCCAACGCCAAGATTGACGAGATTCGCAACGGGTTCTCCGAATGGCTCGAAGAGCAGTCGCCGCAATTCAAGGAACGGCTTACAACGATGTACAATCGCAAGTTCAATTGTTTCGTGCGCCCGAAGTATGACGGCTCGCACCAGACCTTCCCCGACCTCAACCTGAAGGGGCTGGCAAGCCGTGGTATTCAAAGCGTTTATCCATCGCAAAAGGATTGCGTCTGGATGATAAAACAGAACGGCGGCGGGATCTGCGACCACGAGGTTGGAACCGGTAAAACGCTGATAATGTGCATTGCAGCGCATGAAATGAAACGTCTGAACTTGGCACACAAGCCGATGATTATCGGGCTGAAAGCCAATGTGGCGGAGATTGCTGCCACTTATCAGGCTGCCTATCCGAATGCCCGCATCCTCTACGCTTCGGAAAAGGACTTCTCGACCGCCAACCGTGTGCGTTTCTTCAACAACATCAAGAACAATGACTATGATTGCGTCATTATGTCGCACGACCAGTTCGGGAAAATACCTCAGTCGCCGGAGTTGCAGCAGCGCATACTGCAAGCGGAACTTGACACGGTGGAGGAAAATCTCGAAGTCCTGCGGCAGCAGGGCAAGAACGTGTCGCGGGCGATGCTGAAAGGGCTGGAGAAACGCAAACACAACCTTGAAGCGAAGCTGGAGAAGGTGGAACACGCCATCAAGTCGCGCACGGATGACGTGGTGGACTTCAAGCAGATGGGTATCGACCATATCTTCATTGACGAATCGCACCAATTTAAGAACTTGACTTTCAACACCCGGCATGACCGTGTGGCGGGGTTGGGAAACTCGGAAGGGAGCCAGAAAGCCCTGAATATGCTCTTTGCAATACGCACCATACAGGAGCGCACTGGCAAGGACTTGGGGGCGACATTCCTCTCCGGTACGACCATATCCAACAGCCTGACGGAATTGTACCTGCTCTTCAAGTATCTGCGTCCCAAGGAACTGGAACGGCAGGACATCCGCTGCTTCGACGCATGGGCGGCTATTTTCGCCAAGAAGACAACCGACTTCGAGTTCAACGTGACAAACAACGTGGTGCAGAAGGAACGTTTCCGCTACTTCATCAAAGTGCCGGAGCTTGCCGCCTTCTACAATGAGATCACCGACTACCGCACGGCGGAGGACGTGGGTGTGGATCGTCCGCACAAGAACGAGATACTGCACCACATACCGCCGACACCTGACCAAGAATATTTCATCAAACAGCTGATGGAATTTGCGAAGACTGGCGACGCCACGTTGTTGGGCAGGTTGCCGCTGTCTGAAACGGAGGAGAAGGCAAAGATGCTCATCGCTACCGACTACGCGCGGAAGATGGCTTTGGATATGCGCATGATAGATCCCAATTACGAAGACCACCCCGACAACAAGGCGAGCCACTGCGCCAAGATGATAGCTGAGTATTACCATAAATACGACGCGCAGAAAGGCACGCAGTTCGTTTTCTCGGATTTGGGTACATACCAGCCGGGCGACGGGTGGAACGTGTACAGCGAGATAAAGCGAAAACTGACGGAGGATTACGGCATACCGGCAAGCGAGGTGCGCTTCATTCAGGAGTGCAAGACGGACAAGGCTCGCAAAGCAGTGATAGACGCCATGAACGCCGGGACGGTGCGTGTATTGTTCGGTTCCACCTCTATGCTCGGAACGGGCGTGAACGCGCAGAAACGGTGTGTCGCCATCCATCATTTGGATACACCGTGGCGACCGTCTGATCTGCAACAGCGTGACGGACGTGGAGTTAGAGCCGGCAATGAGATTGCCAAACATTTTGCCGGAAACAACGTGGATGTCATCATTTACGCCGTGGAGAAGTCACTGGACAGCTACAAGTTCAACCTGCTGCACTGCAAGCAGACGTTCATCTCGCAGCTCAAAAGCGGGGCTATGGGCGCACGTACCATCGACGAGGGGGCTATGGACGAGAAATCGGGCATGAACTTCTCGGAGTATATGGCATTGCTTTCCGGCAATACCGACCTGCTTGACAAAGCGAAGTTGGAGAAGCGTATCGCCTCACTCGAAGGGGAACGCAAGTCGTTCAACAAGGGCAAGCGGGATTCGGAGTTCAAACTGGAATCCAAGACGGGAGAACTGCGTAACAACACGGCTTTCATTGATGCCATGACGGAGGACTGGAACAGGTTTCTTTCGGTTGTGCGGACGGATAATGAGGGCAATCGCCTGAATACCGTCAAGGTGGACGGCGTGGATTCAACCGACGAGAAGGTTCTCGGAAAGCGTTTGCAGGAAATCGCCAAGAACGCCACGACGGGCGGACTGTACAAGGCTGTCGGGGAACTTTACGGTTTTCCGATAAAGGTGGTCAGTGAGCGGATTCTCAAAGAAGGACTGGAGTTTACCGACAACCGCTTTGTGGTGGAGGGAAACTATAAGTACACCTACAACAACGGGCATCTGGCGATGGCAGACCCGATAGCCGCCGCACGTAACTTCCTGAACGCATTGGAGAGGATTCCGTCCATCATCGACCAGTACAAGGCAAAGAACGAGGTGCTGGAAAAGGAGATTCCGCAGTTGCAGGAGATAGCGGGCAAGGTGTGGAAGAAGGAAGACGAACTGAAACAGTTGAAATCCGAACTTGCCGCGCTTGACCGTAAGATTCAGTTGGAGCTTGCACCGCCTACACCGGAAGTTGCCGAAAAGGAGAATGAAAGGCAGGAGGTCAAGCCGGATGCAAGTAGTGTACGGTACGAATCATCACAACATACTGAAAATGCTCCGCAGATACACAGCCCAGCGAATGATCGACCTTCGTCTGGCAACTCCATTGCCAACCATATCGTCATTGGACGTCAGGGATTATATACAAGAGAGGAAAACCGCTCGAAAGGAATAAAAATATAATCCAGATTAAAGAGGTTGTCTAACAAATCTGAATTTTACGATTTCACCCCGTCAGAATAAGCTCTGACAGGGGTGATTTTCATTTTCGGGGACTTATTAGACAGCCTCTTTTTGCATTGAGATACGAGACTTTAGATATTGTGATAGGTTAAAAAAAAGAAAAATTCGATGAAAAAAACGCACGATTATTTGGTTGATTCAATCGTTTATCGTAATTTTGCGATGAATTAAAAATGAGAAGTGATTATGGCATATAGTAAAGCACAGCATTTTGAAGACCGGGACGTGATGGCAGCCCGTTTTGCAAAGGCTCTGAGCCACCCGGCACGAATAGCAATCGTAAGGTTGTTGGCTAACCATAATGCCTGTTGTTATTGTGGAGACTTGACAACGGAATTGCCAATCGCGCAGTCTACCATATCACAGCATTTGAAGGTACTGAAAGATGTAGGTCTGATAGACGGCGAGATAGCTCCACCAAAGGTTTGCTATCGTATTAACCGTGAAAGCCTGCTTTTGGCAAAGAAGTTGTTTTCAGAACTCTTATGATTTGAATAAGAGTTTTTTTATTGGTATATAACATCGTATTTTTACGATATAAAATAAACTATGGAACAGATAACGGCAAAAAGAGAAAAAAGAAAATCACTGCTGAGAATAGCAATCCCTATCATATTATCATCCTGTCTTCAGATCTCATACGATATTACGGATATGTTCTGGGTCGGGAAACTGGGAAGCGGAGAAGTGGCTGCTGTTGGAACAGCCGGATTTTATATCAAGTTGGGTTGGTCTTTGATAAGCGTGATAACCATTGGTACCATGGTATCGGTTTCACACAGTATAGGGGCTGAAAAGAAGGACAGAATACAACACTTCATATCATGCGGAATACGCAGTACATTCGTGTTGGGGATATTCTATGCCCTGTTCGTCTTTATGCTGGCAGAGCCTCTTATATCCCTTTTCAATATCGAAAGACCGGAAGTAAACACGATGGCTCAGAACTATCTGAGGATAAGCAGTATCACTGTTCTTATCATGTTTATGAACCTTTTGTTTACCGCCATTATAGACGCACACGGAAAGACACAGTTCTCGTTCAGGGCGGTACTTTATGGGAATATCGTCAATATCATTCTTGACCCTCTGTTTATATTTTATTTCGGACTGGGAGTGGAAGGTGCGGCATGGGCTACGGCATTTTCACAGTGGGGTGCCATGATGTATGCGATATATCTTCTCAGACATAGGCTTGAACTTACCTTGAGTATAAAAGCGGTACCCCGCAAGTTTCTCAGGAAAATACTTGGAATAGGCACAGCACCTGCCATGCAGCGTATTTTGTTCTCGCTTATCGGTATAGCCATCGGGCGTATAGTAAGTATATGGGGAACAGATGCAATAGCCGCACAGAAGCTGGGTCTTCAGATAGAGTCGCTTTCGTTTCTTCTTATGAACGGTCTTATGCAGGCAACCTCCATACTGATAGGGCAATATTACGGGGAAAGGAATACGGATATGATTAGGAAATGCTATCGTACAAGCATCAGGCTTGGATATTGTATTTCCATACCTGCCACATTCATATTTTTAGCTTTCCCGGAAACCATACTGTCATTTTTCGTGAAGGAGGCTGCCACCATAGAAATAGGCAGTGCCTATCTGCGTATAGTCGGCTTCTCACAGCTGTTTGCCACACTTGAAATACTCACTTCGGGAGCTTATACCGGACAGGGGCTTACCAAATATCCTGCAACCGTGAGCATCGTGTTCACCACAATGAGGATACCTCTTGCCCTTCTGCTTGGCAAAAGTATGGGAATGGGAATAGATGGTGTCTGGTGGAGCATATCGCTTACTAGCGTGATAAAGGGCATTGTACTTTATCTATTATATAGAAAAAGGGAAAAGGAACTTGAAGAATCAAACATACAATATAGCAGTATATGAATACACAGGATTTTTGCTTTATACTTAAACAGAACAGCCATCTGCTTAGAGAGGGGTGTTTCGGACTTGAAAAGGAAAATGTCAGGGTCAATCAGGACGGTACGCTTGCCCTGACTCCACACCCGGCAGTATTTGGCGACAAGGGGAAGCACCCTTATATAACCACCGACTTTTCAGAGAGTCAGGTGGAAATGATAACTCCGCCGCTGCCAAGTGTAGGAGAGGCTTTGGGATTTATGGAAACGCTGCACGATGTGGTTACGGAGAATATCGGCGATGAGCTTCTCTGGCCTCAGAGCCTTCCTCCTGTATTGAAGGAGAATCAGGAGATACCCATTGCACATTATTCGGGAGAGTTCAAGGACAAGGAGTATTACCGTCAGAAACTTGCCGGAACCTACGGAAAGGAAAGGCAGCTTATTTCGGGAATACACTTCAATTTCTCTTTTTCGGAAAAACTGATGGACGTTCTGCTAAAAAGCGGTGTTTGCGGCAGCTCTATGGAGGAGGTCAGGGAAACGGTATATTTTCGTGTGGTAAGGAACTTTCTCAAATACCGCTGGCTTTTTATCTGGCTGTACGGTGAATCTCCGCTTGCAGAAGAAACCCTGAATGTGATTTCGCTTAAAACGGGAGAAAAGCAGCCCATGAAGTGTGGGGTAAGCCTCAGTCTGAGGACAAGTCCATTAGGGTATCGTAACCGTGAGGAGTTCTTCATCGATTATTCCTCACTTGAAGCCTATAATATGTCTATTGACAAACTGATAAGGGAAAACCGTATTGACGGACCTCACGAGCTTTATCTTCCGGTCCGTATCAAGTTTCTGGAAAAGGATAATGGTTCTCCTTCTTATATTGAGGTACGAATTGTGGATCTTGACCCGTTTACAAAATCGGGGGTATGTGCAAGTGCCATTTATTTTTCTCACCTTCTGCTTGTCTATTCTCTGCTGAAGGAGGAGAACGGAAGTCTTACGGAGGAAGAACTGCAAAGGGCAACACGTAATCAGGATATGGCTTCATGCTATGGAAGAGACGAAAAGAAGGAGTTGAAATGCTGCTCGACCACTGTACAGCAGAAAGCTACTTCTATTTTAGAAGATATGGAGAGAATTCTCTCAGAATATGGGGTGCTTGACGATGAAATCTACCGTCAGGAGATGCAGCATAATCTGTACCTTGTACAGAATCCTGAGAAGCGTATAGGCATGGTACTGTATGAGAACATAAACAGGGTGGGGTTTGTACCGTTCCATCTGGAAAAGGCAAGACAGTATAGGGAAACCACCATAAGCGGAGGTTACAGATTTCATGGACTGGAGGATATGGAAATGTCCACACAGCTTCTGCTGAAGGCTGCAATACTTAAAGGGATAGGTTTTGAAATACTTGACCGTAAGGAAAATTTCATACGTCTGTTTGACGGTAAAAAGGAAGAATATGTGATGCAGGCAACCAAGACCTCTCTGGACTCATACGTGTCTGTACTGATGATGGAAAATAAGGTGGTAACGAAGAAGGTGCTGGAACGTGCCGGAATAAGCGTGCCGGGCGGTTATGAATACACGTCACCGGAGGCAGGTATGGCAGACTACCGCCTGTATGCAGGGAAACCTGTGGTAATCAAGCCTAAGTCCACCAATTTCGGATTGGGTATAACCATACTGAAGCACAACTATGATGAAACGGACTTCAAGGCAGCCTTGCAGATAGCCTTTGAGCATGACAACACGGTGCTTATAGAGAAGTTCATACCGGGAAGGGAATTCAGGATATTCATCATCAATGATGAAGTGGTAGGTATCCTTCACCGTGTTCCGGCAAATGTGACGGGTGACGGTGTTCTGAATATCGGACAACTGATAGACAGGAAGAATGAAGATCCGCTCAGAGGTAAAGGATATCGCACCCCTTTGGAGAAAATCAGAAAGGGGCGTGAGGAAGAAATGTTTCTGAAGCAGCAGGGAATGGATTTCAACACTGTACCCAAAGAGAGGGAAGTGGTCTATCTTCGTGAGAACTCCAATATCAGTACGGGAGGAGACAGCATAGATTTTACAGACGATATAGACGATTCGTACAAGGCTATTGCTGTGGAAGCTGCAAAAGCTCTGAACGTGAAGATTACCGGACTGGATATGATGATACAGGATATTCATGCTCCTGCCACACCGGATAACTATGCGATCATTGAAATGAACTTCAATCCTGCCATACATATACACTGTTATCCGTTCAAGGGCAAGAACAGACACCTGAACCATAAGATGATCAAGGCTTTGGGATTTTAAAGACAGTGCAGACAATAAAAAGGATATGACCTATCCTTTTTATTATAGGTTTAACCAACGTATATTTACGATTTAAATATATATAATCACATGGAACATATTACATACATCGGAGAAGTTGTTGAAAAGTTGGCGGATTATTCATCATTCCCTGAACTTTTCATCAAATATGAAGAAGGAGACCCGATACCTTCAGGTAAAGCCATACATGAGATAATAGAACTTTGCCGTGCAGTCCTGTTTCCGGGGTATTATGGAAATCATACGGTAAACAGCCAGACACTCACATTTCATCTTGGGGTGACACTGGAGAAGCTGAGCAATATCCTGACGCAGCAGATACAGGCGGGTATGCTCTTCGGAAATGAGAACATGAAGGAAAGGATAAAGGGAACTCCCTGCTGCCAGACGGCAAGAAAGTATGCCGAGAGGTTCATACGGAGCCTTCCCGAAATGAGAAGGGTGCTGGCAACGGACATTCATGCAGCCTTTGACGGAGATCCGGCAGCGACCTGTATCGGGGAGATAATATCCTGCTATCCTGCCATCAGAGTCATTTCAAACCACAGGATTGCCCACGAACTATATAAAATGGAGATACCGCTCATACCGAGAATTATCAGTGAGCTTGCCCATTTTGAGACAGGGATAGATATTCATCCGGGGGCTGAGATAGGAGAA
>NZ_JABSOE010000060.1 GCF_013618865.1 Phocaeicola faecicola | reverse complement strand
AGGGGGCACCGTCGGCCAGCACCGTCGAGCTGCCCATCCACATTTCGGACTCGGACATGCCGCTGACCAGCGGCGCGGGGTGCAGGACGTACGCCGGCAGGTGCACGATACCGATTCCTGCCTGCGCAATCCACTGGTTGTGGACCTTGACGGACGGCGCCATTCCCTTGAGTATGCTTCCCGCCACACCTGCCAGTCCTCCTGCCGATGGCGGCACGGCTGTCGCCAGCCCCGCCATGAGGTCCGCCATGAGGTCGTACACCTTTCCCACGTGCGGCACGGGCATGATCGGTGACGGCGGCGTGACCGTAGGGTGCGTGTCTATCCCTATGGAGATGTCGTTGAACTTTGCCACTGGCATCCCGGGCATGGACGGCAGCATCCCCGCCAGCCCGCCCTGGAGCTCGTCAAGGGCGGCCTTGGAGTCCGTAAAAAGGTCGGCAAACCCCCGTCTGGCACTGTTGCTGTCAACGGTACCAGCTATATTCTTGAATATATCTGACATAGTGAGAATTTTTTAGGATGTAAAAAGGGGAGTAGCTGAAGAGTCCCGTCGGACCCTTCAGTTACTCCAGAGAAAGCTTATTTATGCGTCCTGTGCATAATCGCTGTTCCATTCATTTTCATCGTCACCCTTCGTTCCCTCCAGCTTGATGACAAAGCTCTTTGCCGGGAAATAGGGAGTCAGGTGAATGTCGAGGAAGATGCGGTCCTTCTGTTTCGGGTCCCTCTCGAAACGCAGGATCTTGAACTTTTCAATCAAACGTCCGGGACCTTGTATGCTATCAAGGAAATTGCTGATCTGACCGCGCAAGTCCCTTTCAGCCTTGCTGTTCCAATTCTCGAAAGCACGGCGGTTGAGAAAATCCATCAGGACCTTTGTCACCCAGTCGAATACACGGACGACCGAGTAGGTCTGCAAGCCGAGGTTGTCGCCGTTGAACAGTGTCTTGGCAGAGAAAGCCATCACCTTGCCGTATTCCTTTACCATCGGTATCAGACCGATCTTTTCCAGTTCGGAGATTTCGCTCTTCTTCAGGTTGAAAGCCACGCTGTCCACCTCGCTCATGGAGCCGTACTTCTTTCCGGCAGTGACCTGTGCCATCACCGTCTTGTACACACTGCCCGCCAGTGCTGCCGAAGGCGGAATCAGCAAGTCTTCGGTTTCTCCCAGTTCGGCATAGCGTCCGCGTCCTACCAGATAGTTGCAGGTCATGCAGACGTTGGACTTGTACACATCGCCGCCCGTCAGGTTGGAGTCGAAGAACATCTCGATGACATCGTCCGGCTTTTCAAGGTCGGCAAAATCGGTGTAAATCATGACCTTGTTGTCATGGGCTATTTTCGCCCATTTCTCCACCACCTTGTTGGAACCCAGGTATCCGGGGATTACCAGCAGAGAATAGTTGGTGCGCAGGTCCAGACGGTCATAGTTGGCACGAAGCTCGTCGGCAATGGCGTCGATAAAGAAAGAGTTGTCCAAATCGGTAAGCTGGTCCATTGAAGCATTGACGATGGATACGTTCTTGATCTTGTCGGAGTCCGTATTCTTGTAGAAAAGCATGACCGTGCGGTAGGATTTTTCCAACTGCTTCACTTCTTCCACCGCCTTCAACTGGTTTTGAGAAAGCAGGTCGGACACGGCGGCGGACTTTTTCTGGCACAAATCCACCATTTCGCTGATGGACTTGTTGCCTCCCAGCATGTCTATCCACATTTCAATTCTCTTGGTAAGCTCCTTGCGCTCGTTGGCCCGTTCCCTGTCGGTCAGGAAAATATTCCGGCGAGCCTTGCGTTCCGGATTCAGATTCTGTATGCCGTCCACCGAAGACTCCAAGACATTGAAGCCTCCGAACTTTGCCAATGCCTGTAGCTCCGCATTCAGGTTCCTGGCCTGTACCGCCGCCTGCTGTTGCTGTACGACGGCTTCCTTCTGTGTGTTCTGTTCACTCATAGTTCTCATTCGTTTACAGGATTAGACTTCTCGTTTGCCTTCAATTCGTCCAACATGATGGACAGCGTATTGACGAACGCCTTGCGTGTTTCCGGATTTTCCAGAACCCGTTGCAGCACCTTGTTCGAGCGCAAGGATTTCTCCATCCTGTCGGCGAACTGCTTTTCCGCATTCAGCCCCGAGAGGAAAGGACTCTGTTCCGTCATCTTCTTCACGGAGAAGTCCCCTACATTGTGGAAGCGGAAGTTTTCCTCTACGGGAGCGCCTTCCGCATCAGAGAACTCAATATCTATTTCCGGCATGAAATGTGCAAAGACCTCGTCAATGTTAGTCAGGCCGGTGACTACTTCGGGAGCTACCGGTTCGTCTTTTGTCAGCTGCTCAACCAATAGTGTCCGGTTTTGTGGAATCTCCGCAATACCTTCGGAGGCGTCAATTTTCACTTCATTTCCGCCTATTCCATAATTTCCCAAGTCCATACTCAGTTTGTTTTATAATTTAAAAAATATGTTAGTAAATCTCTTTCAACCAAAAAATCCTTTTTTTCTTCTGGCTTTCGCCTGCTGCATGGCCGGATTGTCAACCAGTTGTCTCCAATCATCCCCCAGCCATTCCTGAAGCTGCCCTTCCAGTACCTCGATGTCAACCGGGGCACGTACCTGCCTGCCCGTATGGAGCGCCAGGTATGCCGCATAGGTGAAGGTGGAGTTCCGCCTGATTTCTTCGGAAAGATAACTTCCACCCGCCAGCGCGAGCAGGAAATACTCGAAAGCCTGATTCAGCTTCCCTTCCTCGTAGCGCAAGAAGCCGGACATGCGGTATCCTTCCATGACATAGTAGGGGTCTTTCTGCCGGGTGGCCTTCTGCGCCATCCCGTCATACAGGGCAATTGCCTCTTCCCGCTTTTTCTCAGCCGTCAGAATGGCAGCCTTCATGGAAGTAGCCATTTTCCAGTAGCTGTATCCTGCCGCCTCGCCGCCTGCCATCGCCTTTTCCGCTTCCCGGATAGTATCGTCGCTATATCTGATGCTATGCCTGTATTCACGAATCGCATAACACGCTTCAGAGGCAATGAACAGGGCGGATATTTGTATATTCGTGTCCTTCAACTCTCCGGCAATATCCAGCAGTTTCCGAATCTCCTTTTCCAACAGTTTCCAATCCTGCTTTTGCGTGCAGTCCATGACGGCGCTTACCTGCCGGTTGAACCGGTTTTCGGGGGCAATCAGGTCATTCCCGGCATCGGCCCGCGCCATCCGGTTGTGAAGAGCCGCCGCCATATCGAACTTGGGGCGGATGTGGACGATGGCCGGCGACTCGTCCAGGCTGACACTCCTGTTTTTCTTCATGTCAATTGTTGTCAGCCGGATTCCCTGCGGAATGCCTTCTTCCAGTGTCCTTTTGAACCATTCGGCTCTGGAGAATCCCCGTTCCTGTCCCGGAGGAAAATAGATGCAGAAACAGGCATCTTCCAGCCCGGAAATGCATGACTTGAAGCGCAGCATCTCTTTCCACAGATTGCCTGCCGTATGTTCGGCAGACGTATCGGGAACATACTCTTCCTTCAGCAGCCCGTCGTGACGCAGTGCCTTAAGTATGTCGTATTTTTCCTCAACCTCCTCTGAGAACCAGCCGGCATATTCCATCCACAACTGTTCGGTGTATTCGTCCACTGTTCCTTCGTACGGCGTGTCGAAGCGGAAGAAAATATCTTCGAACTGTCCTACGGGAGAACGCTCGATTTCCAGGAACCTGTCAACCAAGTCCACGTCGTTCTGTCCGACAATCCATATAGCCAGCTTCCAGTCCTTTTTGTCGGCTATATCCGCCCAATAGTCGACCGCCTTGTAGTATTCCTGTATAACAGATGCAGATGCTCCCATATCCAGCCTTGTTTTTATGAGTTTAACTTTATGATTCCTCCTGTGACGGCTACATCGGCAGTCCCCTCGATAGCCAGGTTCATGCCCTTAACCATGCCCTTTTGGGTGCTCAGGTCATATTCTTTGGAGGCCTCCTGCTTGATGTTGGTACCCTTGTTGGCAATTATTTTCTTTTCACCGCTGAGTATCATTTTCTCGCCGCCAGACAGCAGTGTGATGCTTTTCTTTCCTTCAATGGAAATTGTATCAGATTGTAATCCGATGGATTTCCCGTCCATGATGATGACCGAATTCTCCTCGTTGGTGATGGTGACGGTCTTCTTTGCCATGATGGAAATGGTGTCTTTTCCGTCCAGAAGGATAAGCTGTTTCCCTGTCTGGTCCGTGATGGTGATGCTTCCGGTCTCATCATCGAAACAGATGGCGTTTCCGCTACGTGTGATGATGCTTTTTATCTTGTTGTCCTTGTCTCCGCCTTTTCCCGAATCCTTGTGGAACATGGCTCCGGTCACATAAGGACGATCCGGATTGCCGTGTTCGTAACCGACCATCACCTGATCTCCTACTTCCGGCACAAATACCAATCCCCGGTTCTTGGATACCGCATCGCTTGTTCCCGCATTAGGACTCTGTACCCTGATCCAGTTGGTTGTCTTTTCTTTTGGCTTTTGCCAGTCGAAGACCACTTTCACGCGTCCCTGTCCCTTTTCGTCATCATTTGCAGCCACCGTAGCCAATTCAGGCAATGCCAGCGGCATTTTTACGTCAGGAACAGGAATGTGTACCGTTCCGTCCGGGATTCCGACAAAAGTGTTCACGTAATGTCCGTCACGGTGTACCTCGTGTGTGATTTCGGTGATGCGGAATTTTCCCAAAGGCGGCAGGTTCATCCTGTCGGGGAAAACCACGTCAATAATCTCGCCGATCCTGATGCGGCATGTCTTGCCGATACCCTTTATATTCAAGAGGCCGGCACCAGACGAATTCTTAACAATTTTCATCTGTTCGTCCAATCCCTCCTTGTCGGTGACGTGCGGATTGGCCGCAGAGGTGGTCCGTGCGCTGTAAGCCTTCTCGGAACATCCGTGCGCGATGGACTGGAGGTCGTTCATCCCTTCCGGTTTGGCGGGCGTATCTGCACTATGCTGTTTGTTCTCCTGCGCTACATAATCATATCTTGCAGATTTCCCGGGAACCAGACTGGCTACCAGCCGTACCTCTTCCAAGTCCACATCGTACACGATTTTCTCCGTGTTGTCCTTATCGGGCTTGCCGAAATAGACTTTGGCACCATCGTAATAGAACCATTCCCCGTACTGGGCTGAAAGGCGGTTCATAAAGTCAAAGACGCTTTCGTTGTACTGTGCCATGTAGGGAATGGGCAAGGCATATTTGGGATTGGATGCCAAATTGACTTTTCCGTATTCCTGTGTCGCCTCCTTTATGATGGCAGACAATGACTGATCCGTCCATGAATCAAGCGTACTGTTGTTTTCATACAATATTGTAGGGCTTGTTCCGTGAATGGCCACTCCGCCTGTCTTGCCGACACTTCCAATCATTTCCACCTGATTGATGATTCCTTCGAAGTCGCAAGTCTCTCCGGTCTGCTTGTGGGCAAATGAAATGTTTGCCTTTTCTCCAATGTAACTGATGAATTTCTCCGGTGTCTGCTGGAAAGTGTTGTTAGGCGACAGATAGTTCACAATTACAGTGAATGTGTGATGCCGGTTGAACGCCTGATGAAGGCGTAAAGAAACGAACTTCTGTTCTTCTCCCTTTATGGTTACTTTGGCGGTTACCGAATTCAGAAAACTTGCTCCCATATTTATTATGTCTAAAGGTTCATATTGATTAATCCGACCAGTCGGTATGTTTTTGAGTGCCGAAATAACCGGAATTGGTATATCCCGGCACTCTAACAACTTTGACTAGAAATAACCATCAGTTATTTTCCGGCCAGTTCTGTTCAAATGAAGCATCGCCCATCTTTACCACTTGTGCCGAAATGGAGAATCTGATTGTCATCGGAAATGCATTCGCCACATCCAGTGCCTCCTTGTACTTCACTACATAACCGTTTTCAAATACCAGTTCCTTCATCTTGGCATCCTCGTCCGCTTTCTTGAAGACGATGCTTCCGTTTACAGGCTGATACTGCTTGAACATTTTGTCCAGTACAATCGTATCCGGAGTTGATTCAACTTCCACATTGATTGTACCACCGTAGATGTCAGATGCCGGACGACCCTTTGGGTCAGTATCACGGTTGAATTCGACATCCCATCTCAATACATCAAACTCTTTCGAGTCCGAAAACTTGAATGACGCTTTAAATGCCATATTCTCAGTTTTTTAAGTTAATAAAAATGTTAATTCTGAAATTTCCGCCGTTGATGACCGGTTGCCGGTATCCCCGACTTCTGATTTCGTTGCCCAATATATGGCATTCCCGGAAACTACAAAGCTTTTTCGGAAAAATTTTCGATTTTTCCTGAAAAAAATGGCTGCTGCCCTAAAAAAAACATCTATAAAAATGGCTGAATTTCAATTTTTACCTTATATTTGCGGTGTTCTCCTGTGCAATTTTTAAAATTCGATTGATTATGGATACAGGAGTTGGTTTCATTAATCTTGATGATTCTGTAAAAATTGCGCTTAACATAGCACTGGCAGTGGCCCGTGAAAATGCGAACGAGTATTATACACCTTCGCATCTGCTGAAGGCTCTACTTCACAAGGAAGTGGGGCTTAGAGATTTTTTGTCAAGTATAGGTAAGGATCTGGGGTATCTTGAGGAGTGGGCGGATGTCCATATCGAGCAATTCCCGAAATCCACCCAACTGTCCGAGATCAAGCCCTCGGAAAAGATTGACTGCGTGTTCCGTGCCGCCGATGACGTGCGTATAGAATTCGGCCTGTTCGACATCAGTCCGATATGCGTGCTGGCAGCCCTTGCAAAGCCGGGAATCGCCTTTTCGAGCGACCAGCTCAGGTCCTTTCCCATACTGGAAAAGGACATCCGTTCCATATATAATAATGAGCCGGCAAGCTGTTCCCCAGCTTTGGCCGAAGAAAGCCACGTTCCGGCATCCGGTTCTTCTTCCTTCTTATCCAAATACTGCATGGACCTTACCGCCGCAGCGGAGAACAGGCTGCATCCGGTAATCAACCGCGACCGCGAAAACCGCATGGTCATGGAGATATTAGGCAGCCGCAGCAAGTCCAACGTGCTGATTGTAGGAGATGCCGGGGTCGGAAAGACGGCTCTGGTCTACGGGCTTGCATGGGATATCGTAAACCATAAAGTGCCGTCCTTCTTGGAAGGAGCCCGTGTGTTCGAACTGGATAACGCCTCGCTCATAGCCGGGGCAACATACAAAGGAGAAATCGAGGACCGCCTGAAAAACATCCTGAAAGAGCTTCGCGCCATAGACAATGCCATCCTGTTTGTCGATGAAATCCATGTGCTGCTGGACAGCAGGCAGGGAAATTCGGGTGCCGGGAATGTGCTGAAGCCCGAACTGTCGCATGGCAACCTGACCGTGATAGGCGCCACGACCATTGACGAATACCGCAAGATAATCGAACCGGACCATGCGTTCAACCGTCGTTTCGAAGTGGTGCAAATCAATGAGCCGGACATGAAGTCCGCCATCCAGATGCTACATTCCGTACAGAAACAATATGTGGACTACCATCAGGTAAGAATCAGCGAGGAGGCGGTAGCCGAATGCGTCCGCCTTGCCAAACGATATGTGAAGGACCGCCGTTTGCCGGATTCCGCCATCGGGCTGCTGGACATGACACTCTCCGCCATCAAGATGGTGAACGAGACAGGAAAGAGCGATGCGAAAGCCCTTATTGCCCGACTGGACGAAATCGAGCGGGAGGAAAAGGAGACGGTAAAGAAGGAGGAAGAGCTGAGGGACCTGATATTCCTGATGCACAACAAGCTAAGCCCCATCCTGCTGGGTGTCATACCTGACGAGGCGGATGTCCATGAATTGCAGAAGCATGAGGAACTGGCCGCTTATCTGAGAAACGCATTGAATGCCATCCTGCGGTTTGCCGAAAAGAAGATAGAGGAGGTGGAAGTGTATGAGGTAGCCGCCGTTGTCGCCAGCAAGACAGGCATCCCTATCGGCAAAATACAGTCGCAGGAGAAAGAGCGCCTGCTCAATATGGAAGACTATCTGCGGCGTAGGGTCGTGGGGCAAGACCGCGCCCTGAAGACATTGACAGACGCCATTCTGGAATCCCGCAGCGGCATGAACAAGCCGGGGCAACCGATCGGCTCCTTCTTCCTGCTGGGACCTACCGGAACCGGAAAGACCGAACTTGCCAAGGCACTGGCAGAAACGCTGTTCAACGACGAGAAGTCCATGATACGGTTTGACATGTCGGAGTTCAAGGAAGAACATTCGGCCGCCCTGCTGTATGGTGCGCCTCCGGGATACGTGGGCTATGAGGAAGGCGGCATGCTGGTCAACAAGATACGCCAGCAGCCTTATGCCGTCGTGCTGTTTGACGAGATAGAGAAGGCACATCCGTCCGTATATGACATATTCCTGCAAGTCATGGACGAGGGAAAACTGCATGACCGGTTGGGAAAGGAAGGGGATTTCTCGAACTCGATTGTCCTGTTCACCTCGAATGTGGGAAGCGAGTGGCTGACGAAACAGCTGGAGGCGGGTAATGTGCCCACCACGAACCAGATAATGGAGGTGATGGGCCAGTATTTCCGTCCGGAATTCCTGGCACGCCTGTCGGAAATCGTTCCGTTCTCCCCCATCAGCGAGGATATTCTGTTGAAAATATTCGACATACAGTTTGACGGGGTCAGGAAACTGCTGGACAAGCAGGGTATCGGCATAACCATCAATGACGACGCCAGAAAGATGCTTGCCCATAAGGGATTTACCCCCAAATACGGCGCCCGCCAGGTTGCCGGGGTAATCCGCAACTATCTGCGCAGACCCATTTCGCGGCTTATCATCAGGGAGGAGCTGTGCCAGGGAAAGACACTGGAGGTCGGTCTGGACGAACGGAATGAATTAACCTTGAATATTCACCCATAAATCGAACGCACTATGTTTGGATATACAGTATTCTTAAAAATCGGCAATCAGGCAGCCACTTCGCTGACAGATATGTACAAGGACAGCTACCAACTGACAGGCTGTGAGTTCGGGTTCGCCCAAGGAATAGATGTCAAGGGGCAGGTACAGACGGAAGTCAAGGGAGGAACCTTTTATGTGACCTATCCCAACCTGCCCAACCGGGACATGATCCAGTGGATGCTGGACGCGCGCAAATACCAGAGCGGCGCCATCGTCGTGCATGACAACCAAGGCTCCGCACTTGAAAAGATACTCTTCGAGAAAGCGACCTGCGTGGATATGGAAATCAGCTATATCCGGCAGGGCAAGGGCTATATTGCGACCAAGCTGACCGTGCAGGCGCAGAAACTGATGTTCGGCACGGAGGAATTTGAAAACCAGTGGGTACTCTAAAAAAAGAAAATGTTATGGGACTCTTTAATTTTCCACAAGTGGACAGCAACGTGAATGTAACATTCTGCGTTGACGGCGACGAATATGAGGTAGCACAGTTCAAGATAGGTTTCCACCAGCCTGTTGACGGAAACAAGAACCAACCGGAAGGAGAAGTGCGCGGAGGGCGAATCATGATTACCCTTTCGCAAACGGTGAAAAACAATATCTACGGATGGGCCATCAAGCCGTGGGTAAAGAAGAACGGGTCGGTGCTGTTCAAGACCGGTACGTCCGGGGTGATATTTGAGGTGGCGTTTACAAATACGTACTGTGTCAGTCTGAGACGGGTTATAGAGGCTTTGGGACAAGGATTGTCAACAACTCTGATTCTATCTCCAGAGAGTGTAAGCGTGAATGGTATTGAATTTGATAATCGGTGGGTAAAATAAGAAATTATGCGATATGAAACAAATCAAATAATATCAATTGAAGAATATCTTTTTTTGCAAAACATGGGATTGCCTTACACTGGTTTTGTCAAAGGGAAAGGATATACTTTTCCTTATTATTCACCAGTGCAGATGCCTCTTATTGAAAATAATAGGATACAGTGGAATACTTGGATGAGTCACCCTATTAGGAAACAAATTTGGGATACTTCTCCTCAAGCTATATTTAGGAGCATGGATTATTCTCCTGAAGATATTATCAACCATATAAAGAAAGATAATGGCGATGGAACTGTAACCTTTAAATTAGGTATGGATAAGATTACTGTTTCATCAGACCCTAATAAACACAATATATATGTTCAAATAAATGAGACTTCTGACTCTTATAGAGTTAGTGTTTGTATTCATAACAAAGAGAATAATGAATCATATTATAAAACAATAGTATATGGTAGTGAAGAAATGATAAACAATGTATCTAAAGAGTCTACAGATATATTAGGTGTATTCAAAGATTTTGATGATTATAATACGAATGCTGGACTTGTTGCAGGGATAGCAGAAATAGGTCTAAATCCTGTTGTAGAAAGGATTCATCCTCTTAGACCTATTTATTATTCTGATGGACCTATTTATAAACCTGCTTTACCTGGATATAGTATAGGACCAATTTCAGGAAAGTTTGTGGAGAATAGTTTTAAATATATAAAAAAGTTTGGGATTGTTTCTAGCGTGTTGGGGGTTGCTTATGATTGTTATGATTATTATAAGGGCAATATATCTATAACAGAGTGTCTCGTAAACGGTTTTTTTACAGGTATTGGTCTAATATCATTACCAGGCGCTATAATTTCAACAACATATACGATTGTAGATGAATATTATCCTAATGGATGGGAGGGACTTTTTAAGGATTGTTCCAAAAATCTATATGAAATGTATATGAATCAAGTAGATGAAAATGGGGTAATGATGGCTCCATGGATTATGGGCAAATAAAACAGAATAATATGAATTGGTATAAGTATTGGTATTTTACGATTTACTTTATTTATGATAAATTCAGTAAAAATGCGGAGGATAATAAAATTTACTCTGTAGGAATGTTTACTTTAATTATTTATATGTTATATGGTGTGTTAAGTTGTTTGATAAATAGCGTATTTGATTCTAGAATATTAAAATATATTTCTCATCCAATTTTTCATATAATATTCATATTAGTTTTATATATGATTAACGCATGTCTTTTTGAGAACGAGATGAAAGTAAGAAAGGCACGAAGTGTTTACAAAGAAAATATTAGACAATCCAAAAATGTATTTTTTATATTATTGACGATTGGTGTAATTTTTACTTTTTATTTCTGTATGATTCATTTTAAAAATATGTTTATAATAAACTAATTAAGTATATTTATTATGAAACAATATAAAATTATAATCATTTATACAATCTCCAATGCCCAATCAAAGAAGTCATTTGAAGAAGAACTGGAGAAATACGGATTGGAACGGGTCGGGACGCAAGACATCTTCGCCCTCCCCTTAGAGGAATACCGGACGAAGGTGCAGGCATTCAAAGCCTACCTGCGTGCCTATGTGCGCAAGCATCTGGACAGCCAGGACACGGTGCTGTTCGTGGAGTCACGCATGAACGAGGAACGGACCCTGACCGCCATGCTGCCAACCAATCTGACGAGTGAAGAAGAATAAAAAAACATAAGGATATGAGTGCACAATCGTATATCAAGTTCTGGACCGCCGAACCTTCGGAGCATGAGGAAGTGCAGGCATACGACCTGCTGAGCTATGAGTATGACTTCGAGAAACAGGCCCGTACGAACGGGCAAGCAAGCGGCAATACACACGGAGGCAGGATGCGGGCAAGCATTGCGGGATTCCCTACGGAAGAGCTGCTGGAATGGATGTTCAACTCAAGCATCCTGAAAGACGGGGAGGTGATGAACACTTCCGGCCTGAGCGGTGCGCCCAAGGAAGTTATCCGTTTCAGAGGCGCACAATGCCTTGAACTCGACGTGCATTCGACAGTAAAAGAAAGCCGGACTTCGCTATCCATCCATTTCAGGGAAATGGAAGTCGGGGATTCGTGTCACTTAAACTTGAAATCATGAGCTGGTTTACCTCTTTGTTCAAGCGAAAAGACTCCACCACATCGGATGACCGGTACGTGATGCGGCTGACCGTATGTCACGAGACATACGAGGTAGAGGAGTTTGACCTGAGATTCGAGCGCGGTACCGACCGCAACGGACTACCGGAAGGTGAGGCGTACGGCGGCTTTGTCACCTGTAGGCTTACCGGGATGCCGGGGGACGGACTGCTGAGATGGGCCGCATACAGAGTGTATGAGGACGGAGACCTGCGGATTTACCGGAAAGACGAACCCGACCAGCAGGCCACGTTCGCCCTGCGGTTTACGGACGGGAACTGCATCCGTTTCCGGCGAAGAATTGACCGCACCACCCACGAGTGCAGCATCGTCCTGCTGTTTGCCGCAAGAACACTGAAATTTACGAACGAGGAATTTGAAAACGAATGGCACTGACGGATATGGAAACAAGATTTTGCAAACTGCCTCTGGATTTCGAGGCCCTGCTGAACGAAGATGCGGGAAACAACCGTCTCGCATCGTGCAGCGAGATTGATTCGATAGACCAGTTCATCGAGCTGCTAATCAGCACGGCTCCCGGAGAACACACCTTTGACAAGGAGTTCGGCTGTGAGATATTCTACCTTGACTTTGAGAGCATTGTCTCCCACACCCGCTGGGAAGGACAATTCTCGGAATACATCACGAAGGCAATCGCCCGGTACGAAAAGCGTCTTGCGAACGTATATGTGCGGGTAGCCATAGATGACATGACCCGACAGGACAACGTGTCCGGCGCTCCGACCGTAAAAAAAAGGGTGCAGGTATATGTATATGGCAGTTTAGTGCACACAGGGGAGAAGCGCTGCTTCTACTATGTGATTTATTTAGGTCCCATTTCAACCAGATAACAAAGCGTATGAGCACAGAAAAATATAACAAGGAACAGATCAGAAACCGTATGCTGAAATATGCCGCGACTTTCTGGGGAATCAAGAAGGCCGAAAACTTTGACCCGGTCGTCAAGCTCCTGCTGGAGGCTCTGGCGAATGAAATGTATATGCTGGGAGAAGATTTTACGGCCATCGAGACAAGGCTGTTGGAAAAGACCGCCCGGATATTGACACCGGGCATCCTGACCTCCCCCTTCCCCGCACACGGCATCGTACACGCTTCTCCCGTCGAGCCCGTTTATCTGATCACCCGGGAATCGGGCATGTATTATGAAAGCGACTCACTGAGCCGGAAGCTGCCGACAGGAAGCATTTCGTTCTATCCGGCGTGTGACACGCTGCTGCATAAGGCCGACATCAGGTATATGGTCTGCAATGACATCCTGTATCGGATAGACCATACCCTGGAGAAAACCATGATTGCCCGTACGGAACGCAGGATGTCCCCGCGTACCGTATGGCTCGGCATGGCCGTGGACGATTCCATCAACGACCTCAGAGATTTCTCTTTCTATCTTGATTTCCCGAACCTTACTGAAAGCTATGAATACCTGTTCCTGCTTCCCTGCACGGAATGGTCCGTAAAGGGAGAACAGGTCATCATGCAGCGGGGAATTTATGAAAGGGAACATGTAGAGGAGAACCCCATCCGCGCGTTTTTCCAGAACTACGACGTGATGTCCATTATAGACAAGGAAGTCATGGAAATCTACAACAGGCATTTCCTGAGAGTCCGGCAGGCTTTCCCGATTGACGATTCGTTCAAGGAGACATTGCCTGAAGAGCTGTATCTCTGTTTCAAGGATGCCGTGCGGGAAAAGATGCAGGACAGGCTGGTGTGGATGAAGGTACACTTTCCCGCCCATTTCACAGCGGAGGTCATGGATGAGCTTCATGCGGGAACGAACATCGTGCCGGTCGAGAACAAGCTGCTGCACGAGCAGGTGACCTCCCTTGAAGACACTTTCAGGGTGATTCCGTTGCGGACGGAGAGCCATGAGTCCCTGCTGTCCGTACACAGCGTGAAAGACTCGGAGGGGAAAAGCTATCATGAACTGCTGTATCCGGACGGAAATTCCAAGACGGGTCATGGCACGTATTCCATCCGTAAAGGAGGGTGTGAGCGGTTTGACTCCCGGTCTGCCCAGGAACTGCTGTGTTATCTGCTGGACCTTCTGGATGACGAGACTCACGCGTTCGGTTCCGTTCCGAGTATCAAACTACAGGCGCTTGCCAGCCAGATGGAGCAACTGATGGCACAGATGAAACAGACAGCCGACAACATGAACGAGTTCAGAGAAACACCCTATTATCTGATGATAGACCAACTGTCCGGCAAAGGACAGATCACCGTCAAATACTGGACCACCAACTGCGAGACGGGGAACCGGATACAAGCCGGCGTGGACCTGTCCCCCAACTCCACCACCTATCTGGACGCGAAGGCACTCGCGCTTGTCAGCACCACCTACGGCGGCAAGCAGGCCCCCAAGAACAGGGAACGCATAGACATATACAAATATGGCTTCATTTCCCACGGGCGGATACTGACGCAGAATGACATTGCCAGTTTCTGCAAAAAGGAACTCGGCGAACTGCTAGTGCGCACGGAAATCAGGAATGGAGTGGAAATCAGCCCTATGCCCAGCGAAGGACTGATTCGGACCAAGGAGGTCCATCTGATTCTCAGGGAAAAACTGGATGAACCGTCGCAGGAGAAACAGATGAAGGACAATCTGAGAACCCGGCTTTCGGCCAGCTCACCGGACACCTTCAATTACAGGATATTCATCGAATACGATAAAGCATAAACACTATAACCTATGAACCCAGTTACGCAACATCTTATCTCATCTTATCTTCTGATGCCCCTGCTTACCGTGATTTTCGGAGTAGCGGCCTATTTCATCGCACGGAAGAACAGACTGCTGAATAACAAGAAACTGATTGTCTATCTGCTTCTGTGCGGCATTGTACTTGCCCTGCCCGGCCTGTCCGGATTCATGGACTACAATTTCATGCCCTATATCTATATCCTGCTGGTTGTCCTGTACTGGACTGCCGGACATTACAACCGGCGCATCCTGCTCAAGGTGTTTTCTTCAAGCAACGGGGCGCCGTCCTTCGGTATGCAGTGCCTGCTGACAGTCACAGCCATGCTGGTGGGAGCCGGACTTTTTTCGGTGGTATTCAACCTCTGCAACGAGCTTGAGTACGGGATATGGGCCTCGACGTGCATACTGCCTTTCGTGTTTCCCCTTCTATACACACAGACGGTAAAAAGCTATTTCGACATTCCCGTGGAAATCTACAAGGTATGGAAATACTCGGAAGAGTATGATTCCGAAACCCTGTATATCAACCGTGAACGGAGCATTGTCATAGACGTGGATATATTCCGCAGAGTGGATGACCCGGTGTCGGAACGCATTACCGGCAAGGCATCCGATGACGTCATTTTCGGACAGTGGTTCCAGCGTATGATAGACGACTGCAACCTCAAATCGCCCTCTTCGCCCATCGTCTATCAAAACGAAGGGGGAGCATACTATGAATGGGTGTTCTACACCAAGTCCTCCTTTTTCAGGAAGAGATTCTATATCGACCCGGAATGCACGCTTGCGGAGAACAAGCTGAAGATGCATGACGTGATTATCGCCAAACGCGTGGCAAATGAACTAGTAAAGCATAGGGAATATTAAAAAAGCAATATTATGACAGGAAATCAAAATAAAAGAGGCGGCTATCCGCTTGTGAACTGGGCGGACGGCATGCCGGTCAAGAAGGAGCACTTTGTCCAGCAGGAAAATCACTTTACAGACAGGCTGTGCGAATACCAGTCTTATCATCTCAACCGCACCAACTACGGACTCCTGCCTTTCAGGAAGGGTGAGTCCGTTTCCGGCGACTTCAGTATCACGGAACTTGTCACGGGGACTCTGGAAGTCCGCCTGAAGCGGTGCCATGCCATCACTTCGGGAGGCTATCTGATTGATTATGATGCGGGAGACAATGACGAGCTGACCGCCAGTTTCCATATTTCCGCCGATGAAACGGAGGACAAGGACATGCGGTGGGACGTCATCCTGATGGCCGATCCGTTCGAGCACCGGCCTTCGGGTATTCCGGACGAAAAGGAATCAAGTCCCCGGCAGCCCGACGCATTGCCCAAATATGCGTTGAGCGTGCTGCCGACAGGACAAACAGACGGGGGCGAGCTGGGAAGGCACTTCCTGCTGATCGGACGCCTGCGCAAGAACGGCAACCGCTGTGAGGTGGACGGCAACTTCATACCTCCATGCACCAGCATGTCCAGCCATCCGGACCTGAAGAACTATTATGCCAAGTTCGGGCAGCTCGTGGATTCCATAGAAAAAGCCTCGTTCGACATTCTCGCCAAGGTGGAAAATGCGGACAAACAGACGGCGCTTGCCACCAACATCGGCATGATGTGCCGCCATATCATGCTTTACATATCCGACATCTATTTCTCCTTCCGCAATGAAGGGCAATATTATCCGCCCTTGCGGTTCCTGAACGTATTCTCCACCCTGGCGCACCACCTGCACGTGTGCCTGAGCTTCATGAGCAAGGAAGAGAAAGAAGAACTGCTGAAATACTTCAATGAATGGAACGGCATTACCCCCGGAGCATACGAAGGGCTGCTGCGGGAAAACTGCGGCTTGCTGTACGACCATCACGGTATCCGGCAGCTTATGATAACAACAGAACGTTTCCTGTACCTGTTCAATGACTTATGGACGACCCTGAGCCGTCTGGAATATATCGGCAAGCACAAGGAGAACATCGTGGTAGCCGAACGCTCCAGACAGCCCAAGGAATCGAGTGAGTCACGCTGGAATATATTGGACTAACCTCATATACCCGAAAAGCCATGGCAGAAGAAACAGACAAGATAGTAGGTTTTGACGAACATTCCCATTCGTTCAATTTGCCGGACACCGACTTCAAGGCGGAAGTGGTGGCCAGCGGACTGAAGGAAAGCGGCTATGACGCGGAGCGCACCCTGATTTCCCGGCTGGGAGACATACGGCGCTGCTTTTCGAAGGACATCCACGACGCCCATTCGGAATATTCCCATTACGACCTGAAGGATTACCTGTATCTCTATGTGAACAGGCGGAGCATCTACGATACCCTGCCTGAAGGCATTTTCCATAAGAACCTCCACCAATCGGACAAACTTTCCAAGGAGCAGATTCTGGATGAAATCCGGGTACACCGCGACGAGGAGTTCTACGCCAGGCGTTTTTTCAAGCCTTTTGAAATCGCGCTGGACCATATGCTGGTATCCTTCCAGAACAAGGAGCGCCGCATCGACGAGATGAACGTGCATCCGGACTTCGTGAGCATATTCTCCGACCAGTGGCCGGTGCTGAAACTGCTGCCTGTGCATCTGGCAATCATGCTCATCCGCATGCTTGCCTACATTGAGCAGATAACCGTCAGCCCCTCCAAAATAGGCGAGTGCATGAGTATGCTGACCGGGGTGCCCGTCCGTCTGCTGAAAGGAGGAAAAAGCGTGGTGGAGACCGATCCGGAAATGATGCCCAAACTGGGCGAATGCCTGCTGGGGGACAACATGGTACTGGGAAACCGTTTTGCAGACGGCACTTACCGGATGCTGCTGGAAATCGGTCCGCTGCCGGCCAAAAAGATGGAGACCCTGTTGGACAACACCACCGACAGCCAGATACTGAACGCCCTGATGGAACTGTTCCTGCCTGCCGACAAGGAAATAGAGGTCCGCTATGTCATACAGCAGGAAGACGCCCTGTTCAAGCTGGGAACCCCGACGGAGCAAGGAGCCTACTTGGGAATCAGCACTTATTTGTAAACAATAAAAACATCAATTGGATATGAAACCGAGAAACAATGCGGAAGTAAGGAAAGCCTATTTGAGATTTTCCTGTTACCTGACGGGTTGCGTCATTCTTGCCGTGACCATTTTTGCCTGTTTCCTTAAAACCTCCAGTACAGAGGTGAAGCGGATTACGGAACAGACATTGAAGTATGACTATGTATATGCCAAAGAAATCGCACTGTCGAACAGCGTGGATTCGGTCTATCAGTACATGAAACTGATGAACACCTCGCCCCAGATAAACGATGTGCTACTGCAAAGCGTTGTGAGCGAGCGGAAAATGAATCTGCTGAAATACATCCAGAGCATGGATGAGAAGGATTGCAGGCTTTACAGGCAACTACTGGGAAACATCAACCTTTTCATGGGGGTGAAGGACTCCATCCGCCTGCTCGGCATTCAGGAAGAGATGGTAAAGAAAGACCTGATGCAATGCATCCGGGACAACCGGAAGACACAGCGCAATCTGAATACAGGTACCAACAGAAACAAATAAAATCACCGACCTATGAATGAGGACAAACAAACACTGAACAAACGGGAGACCCTGATGGGGCATATTTATGTATTCCTGTTCTTTTTCGTGACAACCGTAGCGTGCTGCCTGGCGATATTCATGTGGAATTCGGATTTCAGGATGTTTGAACAGAAGGAGTTCGTGAAAATCAAGATGGACCGCATCAAGGATTTCCAGCAGGAACAGGCCGACAGCCAGCTTGCCATAGACTCCCTGTTCCGCAAGATCGAGACCTTCGAGCCGGGAGTGCATGCCAAGTACGAAGAAGACGACATCCATTATCTGATAAACAATCTGCGCAACACATACGAGAGGAACAGCTGGGACAAACGGTACAAGCTGTTCATGCACGTAGCCGACTTTTACTCCATGTGGCTGTCGGACAAAAAACAGCTATGGAGCATCGAACAAAACATACAACTGTTCAAAGCCAATCTGGAAGAATGTGAAATCGGATTGCAGAAGAAGGTGGAAGACCTGCGTTCAGGCACTAAAAAATAAACGATATGGGAAAGATTTATACCAGAAAGATTCTGTTTGTGGCGGCAGCCATGCTGCTGTGCATACTTATAGCCGTGCTGATCCGGATATTCTTCTCCAGCCGGACCGTGCGGATGACGCTGACCCCCATAGAAGTGGAGGTGGGAGAAGCCATCTATTATGCAGACAGTACCCGCAGGGCAGACTCCTGGCTATGGGAGTTCGGCAACGGGGACGTCTCCCGCGAGCGGAGCGGACAATATGTGTTCAAAGAGCCGGGACGCTACCAGGTGCGTCTGCAAGTGGACCATTCGCTGGAGAAGAAACAGATTATCACAGTGCGCCGGAAGGCGGACGCTTACGGGAGTGAGCAGCTCGTAAAAATGGAGGCTCCGGCAACCGCCCTGCAAGGAGAAATCGTATCATTCAAGGGGTACGGTCCCTCCAAGGAATGGCGCTGGCAATTCGGCGAGTCGGGAATCGTCGATTCCCGGGAACAGAACCCGCTCTATGCCTATTCGGAACCGGGCACGTATGAGGTGCAGCTGACCACGGAAAACACGCAGTACCCGGTGCGGCACACGATTGAAATCCTTCCACAGTATGCGGAAAACGATTCCACAGACGTGCTTGCCGTTATCGGGAACGACATCCGTGAGCATTTGCAGGCCATCGTGGACGGCAGGCCTTTCAATACCCATTACAACTATATCCTGAAGAAATACCTCTGCGGAAATCCGGACATTGCCGTTACGGTCAACAACAATAAAAAGAATGATTTCTATTCCTACTGCCAGGGGCTGAAAATCATCGCACGAGGGAAAACCCTGATTGATGAAGTGACTGTAGATATGGGCGATGACCTGGACAACGAATGCGTCATGCAACTGATGGTGACACAACACGAACGTTTTTCCGAATCTAAAAAGTAACGAGTCATGAAAAAGAACTTTATATCGCCTCTGTTCAAGACAGGATGTATTTTGGGCATCGCCTGTATGACAGCCTGCGGACCGGTACACCGTTTCACACGGGTGAAAAAGGTCCCCCGCGAATACGTGCGGAACTATTCGGTGGAAGGTGTGAAAGAACCTCGCAGCCTGTCGCTGTTCAAGCACAATCCGTGGATTGTATTCGCCAAGGAAAGGGGAACAAGCTATCTGAGTCCGAGCGGGAAGAACGAAATGCAAGCCGTAGAATATATGGACGCCTTTCTGGTCATCAAGCGCAAGGGAGACTGGCTCAGGCTCATCCAATATGATCCCGCCATCCTGAAAAACGGAAGGCTGAAAGAGTGGAAACAGGCCAAATATAGCGGCTGGATGAACCAGGACGACCTGCTGCTGACCCGGAGCGGGGTAACGGATGTGGTTACGGGATTCAAGGACAAGCAGGTGGTCATGCTGGACGACACTACGGCACTGGCCGATCCGCAAGCATATTTTGCCACCGACTCCGTAAAGCTGTTCAAAAATACCGACCTGACACAGGAAGCAGGCAAAATTCCATTTTACAGTGTAGTGTACCCTTATAAAACTTCGGAGGACAAGGGATGTGTCCTCGTGGCAAACAGACCTCAGCTTGACGCGGACAGCATAGGACAGACGGCTGTCGGGTGGATAGACAGACGGCTGCTGACCGCCGCCGGGCAACAGCTCCATATAGACATAGCCTCGCTGCCGGACAGCACGCTCATCTTCAAGGACAGGGAACGGAAGGATACCTTGCGGCTGTCTGCCGACGACATGAAGCGGAAACAGGAACTCGCAGAAAACCATCCTGCCATACGGTACAGCCCGGTACTGTCCTACAAGGACAATGACACGAGCCTGTGCTTCAGGACGCAAGTCCCGATGCCGGTCATTGACAAACAGGAAAGCTATGTGCTGAACGTAAACGGCAATCCGATCTATTACGGCACATTCAAGAACAAGATAGAGAAGGACTTGCAGAAAATAAACCTCATGTTTGTGCTGGAAGGGAAAGAAAAGACCATCGAGCAGTTCCCTGCCGTGGTGAACGCCATCCAGGGATTGCAGTCGCAACTGGTGAATGACGAGAGCTTTTCCTTCAGATTCGGCGCCGTGCTGACCTTCAACGAGCCGGACAGCCCGACAGACCCCATCTGCAAACTGACTCCCGACTACATGGAGCTGCTTGACTTCCTTTCCGCCAAGGCACGTAACGCCAAGCAACTGAAACCCACGTACGGGAGGTTCGGTAGCTGGTCGGGTGTCAGAATCGGGGCGGAACAGTTCAACAAATGCCCGGACGAGACCAACATACTGGTTGTCATCGGCGACAAGGGATTCAACAGCGAATGGGCGGACTCCACTCTGGTGAACAAGCTGGTGAAGAACAACTGCCGCCTGCTGGGCTTCCAGCTTTACGGGGGAGAGCCGGACAACTTCAACAACTTCGTGCTGCAAATAGGGAACATGATAGACTGCTCGGCACCACGCATCAGCAGGAAGAAACGGGAACTGGTCGTATATCCCGAACAAGTAAGGAACGAAAACGAATATGCGGAGGTGAACCATAACACCTACTGCCTGGACTTCCCCAACCGGAGCATGACACAGGGATGGCTGGTGTTTCCACAGAAGAACCAGACGCTGGAGCTGGAAGGGCTGACCGCCGCCGTGGACTCCATGCTGCTGCAAGTGAAGTTTGACAACACTCTGCTGGGCAACAGCCTGGCAAGGGCATTTGACGAAGTGGGAACACAACGGTATAAGGCAGACTCGACAATGACGGACTACTACCATATCCGCCAGTCAGGAGTACAACCGATAGTGTCCGTGCTTCCGGGTATCGAACCCGCCTGGAACCTGCCCGCGCAGCCTGTCGTGCTGCCGGACTCAGTGTCACGGACACTGGACTATTACCTGCTTGCCAACGAAGAGGAATTCAGACGGCTGAGAAAATATGTGGAGGAACCCGCCAAGCTGATTGTGGACTATAAGTACGAAGCCGTCAAGAAGAAAAAACAGGCGAAAACGGACATCTGCGACTGTCCGGACGACTATTTACGGACAGATAACGAAGAATCCACCGTGCGCGTGAAGACGGACAGCCTGAACGTGCCGGAATACGCCTCCACCCGCCGTGTGCGGAGGAAACTGGTGCGGCATTTCCTGTCCGAACGCAACACGGGCAAGTATTGCAAGGTAAAAAGGAAAGACTTTTTGAGAATGCCCATATCGGCGGCCTTGCAGCGGTTCACATCCTGTCCGGCAGACTATCCGTTTTTTGAGGTATATCGGGTCAAGGACCTGAAGGATAAAGAGATGATTACGGATGTGGAACTGGACATGCTGATTGAATACTTCAAGGAAAAGAAGAAAATGCTGGACGAAGCCGCCGGCAAGTCGTTCAAATCGAACGGGCAGACCTATTACTGGATCAGCCGTGAACTGTTACCCTAATTGTTTATCTGAAGTTTTACAATTATGATATATCAGGCAATATTGAAAATAAAGGGCAAAGAGGTGCCGATACTCTATTACAGCTACCGGTGCCATGTCCGGCACTGTGACGATCCGAATCTGAGACGGATCATACAGCTCCATATCCAGGTTTGCGAACAAACAGGAAACCGGGAAAACCTGCCGGTTGAGGGAGACCTGATCACGCTCATGTTCGAATGCAGCGGCGACGAGCAGTTCTTCTATGACTGGCTGAACGAAGGAGCCATGCACTACGGAGAAATCCATTTCATCTACAACGAGGTGGAGGTTGTGGATATTTTCCGGTTCTGGGACTGCTTCTGTGTGAAGATAGAGGAAAGCATGAGTGCCGTGAACTCTCCGATGGTGATGACCGCGTACCTGTCGCCGGGGATTATCAAGAGGAACAATCTGGAGGCGAGGGAGAAGGAATGGAAGGTGTCGGAAGTTTCGCAGCAACCATTGGTGTCGGTTGTATCAGAATCGAAGGAGGAAAAGCAAGCGGAAATAGTGGAAGTGTATTGGATGGATGCGCAAGGAAGTTGTAGAATTGAAGAATTACCAGAAAATGGAATAGTAACTTTATGCGCTAAAGTCAAAAATGCGAATGCTGGTGAAACTGTAAAGTTTGAAATAGAGTATGAAGATGGTACGATAATTAAATTATCTGGTACTGTTGATGTGAATAATAATGTTGTGATAAAAGGACTTAAACTAAATAAAGAAGATGATTAAGGCGAAAGGTTATTTAAACGGAAGTGTTCAAAGTTCAGAACTTGATTTGCTTTATTTTAAAGCATATTGGGCAAATTTAGATGGAGAAAAAATAGAGAAAACATTTTTTAATTCAGTCGTTAGATTATATATAGAAAAGTTTTGGATATATAATATAAAATTGAAATTTTATATTGAAACAGAAAATAATCAAATATCATTCTTGGAAAAAACATTAAAAGAAATACAACCTTTATATTTTTTGAAAAAGGAAAATTTTATAGAAATAGATATTAAAGAAATAGTTCAACTTGTAGATTTGTCAAAAAAATCTAATATAAGAATTTGCTGTAGTGTTACAGACGGATTTGGATATTATTATAAAACAGAAGTAGCAAAATTAATAGTTGAATATTATTATTTACATGTAATTCGACAATGGGAATATAAAATAGGTTCCCATGCAAATCAAGCAACAATAAGTACCTTTTTTATTGAAGGAACAGATATAAAAGGTTATATACTAGAGCCGATTGGGGATTCTACTACCGTTTCAGGATTAGATCAACGTATTCCTGTAGGTGAATATAATTTACAATGGCATGTATCAAAAAAATATAATAAAGGAAAATATAAAGATAAGTATTTAAAGAATGGATTTCCCAAATTATATAATGAAAATGTTCCAGCTTCTAGAGCTATATTAATTCATAGAGGTAATTCTGGTGCACATACTTTAGGATGTTTACTTCCTGGAACGGGAAAAAATTCAAATAATAGTCAGGTTACAGGAAGTGCTAATGCTTTTAATAAAATAATTGATTTTATTGAAGATGTTGGAATCGAGTATGTTAAAGTTGTAATATCCGAAAATATTAGAAAGTAGAATGAAAAGATTAAATATAATATTGATTGTTATAATATATTTATCTTGTTATAATATTTATTCTCAAGATAATTTTGACAATAGGAATATTTTAAACAAGAATTTGTGCTCATTATTCTGCAATTTGGATTTGATAGGTTTTTTAGGTGATGATTTTAGTCGTATTGATATAAAATTTTATGACGCTCAAAAAATATCAAATTATCATTATAGAATTAAAGGAGCTAGTCGAACAAGATTATCAATAGTTTGTCAATTTGAAGGTAATATATTAATAGATAGTGTTCTTTTTTGTCAAAAAAAAGACGAATCAATTCATATTGATGGATTTGTTTTAGGAAGTTATTTTTTTAAAGAATTTGGAAACAAAAATAGTGGAATATTTAAAGGACATTTTAAACATGCTTTCATGCTGCAAAATGGTACTGTACACAAAGCAATAAATAATATTGTAGAATTAAAATGTAATTTGTTTGAATATATAGGAGAATGGGAATTTTCTAATAAAAGAAGAAAAAAATGTAATTGGGCTGATGCTATTATACCAGAAACCCCAAAAGATTTTTATTGTTTTAATGATGCTGGGGAATGGTTTGTAAATATAATATATCGAAAGAATGGTTGGGAAAATTTGTATAATGCATATTACAACTCTAATCTTGATAATGAATCCATATGTAAATACAGAGAACTTGAAGAAAAAAAATGGTGGATAGAAACTAATATGGGGAAATAAATATGAACTACTTTAAATTAATTACAGTTTACTTTTTGTCTATTAATGATAATTTTAATTATAAAATGGATTATATGGAAAACGTAGCCCGGAGCTTCACCAAGAAGTATCCGAGCTACCTTATCCATAAGAAAAGCGAAGACAAGATAAAAGCCTTTTTGACCGACAGGGTGAAGGCCAAAGTGGAAAGTTTTGTGAATGCAGAGGCAAAGAACGTGACGGTGACCGAGGTGCGGGAAATAGCAGACCTGATAGCGGAATATGAGGGAACGGAAAACTCGTCCCCTTATGGAAGCCATCCGGCAGACTCCCCCTCGCTGGGAAACACCAGTATGGAGCTTGCCATGAGCGTGGACACAGGCGCATCGGACATCCGTCCCGTCAATGCAGCCAAGCCCGCAGGCGCATCGGGTAAGCCCAAGATAATGAAGCGGAGTGTCATCCGTGCAACGGTAGAGCTGGAAGTGCAGATGGAAACCAAGCAATACCTGCAATTCCTGCAACAGATACCGGATCTGTTAGGTCTGCATGAATTCCCCAATCTGAGGTGCCGTGTAGTCTGGAATCAGAAAAAGGTGACAATCAGCGAAGAACCCGCCCCTGTTGAGGTGAAGGTGGTGGATAACAGAAAATACCAGCGCTGGTTTATTGCCTTCACGGTATTGATGATATGCTGCACGGGGGGAATCATATCCCTGTTCTATTCCATTCCGAACCTGTATAAACAGGACATCCATTTCCTGCACAACGATACGATTCATCAGGACTTCTCCATATCGAACAGCCGCATTGACCTGGACAACGTGAGCCTGATAAAGAACGGAGGGAAAGACACGCTTATCATAAAAGACAAGAACATATTCATATCCAAATAAGGAGAACGATGGAAAATCAGATTCAGATGCACGGAATAAAAGGAACATTGTCCCAAAGCGGATGCCCGGAAGACCTGCTTGACAATTATCTGGACTTCCTGCAAGCCGGGGGACAGCAGGTGCAGATCATCAGAGGGGAAGTAAACATGATGTTCCAGAAAGAGGCACAATACCGCAAGAGAAGAAACGAAGTCATGAGGGGGAGCGTCACCTTCCGCAACAGGGACAAGGAGGCAGCCGGAAATCCGGACACGGGCGTATTCATCGGGATGGAATTCATCCAATGCTGCTTCAACCACGGAATCCCGGCACGGATGCTGAAGGTGCGCCGGGAACACGGAAGGGTTACGGAGATTGAGGTGGTATTCGGAGTATAGGAAAAGGCAATCTTCGGGTTGCATCACAAGGAATAGTTGAATGAATTACAGACTGGAATGTTAAGAGTGTCGATACAGAACAAAATCCTTCTGGGATATCTGGTACTGGTGGCGGTTATCGGCAGCATGACCGCCATTTTGCTGCATGAGAGGAAACGGACAAAGGAAATTGAGGCAGAAGCCGCAGAGGTCCGTAAAATCCGTAATGGCGTAAGCATAATCCACAGCCGCATTGCGGAACTTGCCACGCACGGGGAATCCGTCATCGCATGGGACCGGAAGGATTTCGAGGAATACAAGAGCCGGCGTCTGGTCATAGACAGCCTGTTGCAGGATATGAAACAGCATGTCGGCAGTTTTGTTCATGCAGAGCAGATAGACACCCTTTGCGGCCTGCTTGAGGAGAAAGAGAAGCACCTGCTGCACATCATGGAAGCCGTAATGGCCCAGGAAGAAGCGGACAGCCTGCTGACGAACCGGCTTCCGGTGGTTACGGAAAGGGCCCTGCGTACCCGGACGGTCACCCGAAGAAAGAAGGGCATAGCCGGATGGTTCGGCAAAAAAGAGACGGTGCAGGTTCCTTCCCAAGACCGGGATGAGGAACTGAGGGCACTGAACGGGAAGCTGGTTGCCATGCAGGAGGACAGGGAACGGCGGATTGACACCTATACCCGGAGCCTGAGGTTACAGAACAAGGAACTGAACCGGAAGCTGTATGATTTCATCACCGCCCTTGACGGGCAGGCACAGGAGGCCTTTAAAAGCAGGGAAGAAAAAATATCCCAGGCACAGGACCTGTCATACCATCTGTTCACCATCGTAACCGTTGCCGCCATCGCCCTGCTGGTGGTATCGTTCCTGATTATCCGTCATGACCTGAAGAAGGAGGGGAAGGTGAAATTGCAGCTCAGGCAAATCATCCGAGAAAATGAAAAACTGCTGGATATGCGCAAGAAAATCATCCTGACGGTCTCTCACGACATCCGCGGACCGCTCGGCAACATCAACAACTGTGCGGAACTCGCCTCGGACACCCGGGAGAAGAGAAAACGGGAGGCCTATCTGGAAAACATACGCCATTCGTGCCGCCATATCCTGCACCTTGTAAATGACCTGATGGACGTCTATAAAATCAACGAGGCCAAAGACACGAAGAACGAAGTCCCCTTCCGTCTGGACGAGCTGCTGGCGAGAATTGCAGAGAACCATTCAAGAAAGGCCCACGGCAAAGCCCTGCTGTTCGAGGCTGCACATAAATGTACGGCCGTTACGGTCAAGGGCGATGCGGACAAGATAGAGCAGGTGCTGGACAACCTGCTGACCAATGCCATCAAATTCACCCCTTCGGGCAGTGTCCGTTTCCTTACCGAATACTCGGAAGGGAGACTGAGGGCGGAGGTCAGAGATACGGGGATAGGCATGGACGAGCAGACGCTGGAGCGGATCTTCCATCCGTTCGAGCGTGCCGCCCAGAACGTGAATTCGGAAGGGTTCGGACTGGGGCTGTTCATTACCAAGGGGCTGGTGAAGGCACTCGGCGGCAATATAGAAGTGGAAAGCAAGCCCGGTCAGGGAAGCGTGTTCCGACTCTCCTTCCCCTTGCCGGAAACATCGGAGGAGGTGGCGACGGAAGACCGCATCTCGCAACCGTCCGGCGTGCTTCCGAAGAAGGTGCTGGTGGTGGACGACGACTCCATCCTTCTGAAAATAGCCGAGGATATGCTCGGACGCAACGGGGTGGAGTGTACGACCTGCCTGAATGCGGCGGAGGCGGTGAACGCCCTTTACAAGTCGGATTACGATCTGGTGCTGACGGACATGCAGATGCCCGGTACGGACGGCTTCGGGCTGTTGAAGCTGCTCCGTAGTTCCGATATAGGAAACTCCCGCACCGTGCCTGTGGCCGTGATGACAGCACGCGGGGACGGCGGCTCGGGCATCTATGAGCAGTCAGGATTTTGCGGCTGCCTCCACAAGCCCTTCCCGATGAAAGGGCTGCTGGCATTCATCTCCTCCGTGACAGCGGACGGACCGTTCCGGCAGACAAGATTCGACTATGCCCGCCTGATGGAGAATACGGACGACAGGCAGCATATGTTCGGCCTGGTCGTGAAGGAATCCGAGAAGGATTTTTCCGAGCTGGAGGATGCCCTGCCCGCAGCCGACCGTGCCGCCATGAGGAAGGTGGTGCACCGGATGATGCCGGTATGGGAACTTCTGGGAGCTGACGGAATCCTGTCAGCTTACCGTAAAATCCTGCATGACCGGACTGCGGATGACGAGACGCTGAGGGAACATACAAAAAAACTGATGCGGGAAATAAAGGAACTGATTGAAGAAGCGAAAACCGAATTGAACAGAGATACCGATGGGAACTAAAATACTGATAGTGGAAGACAACCTGATTCTGTGCGACATGCTGCAAAGGTGGTTACAGAAAGCCGGATACGATACCGTTACGGCCACGGACGAGCCTTCTGCACGGAAGAAGATCAGGGGGAATGACGTGGCACTGGTGCTGGCGGATGTCCGCCTGCCGGAAGGGGACGGAATCAGCCTGCTGGAATGGAGCACAAAGCACGGAGCGGGCATACCCTTTGTGATAATGACCGGATATGGCAGCATATCCGATGCGGTCCGGGCCATCAAACTGGGCGCAAAGGACTATCTGCCCAAACCAGTCAATGAAGAGCACCTGCTGGAACTTCTGCACGACCTGCTACAGCAACCGGTCATCGTGAGAAAAGAGGCGCGGACACTGGAACGGCAAAGCCCCGCCGCACAGAAAACGGACCGGCTTGCCCGTCGTGTGGCCTGTGCGGACCTGTCCGTCATGATTCTCGGTCCGAACGGTTGCGGAAAAGAATCCGTCGCCCGGACCATACACCGGAATAGCGGACGCGGAGACAAGCCTTTTGTCGCCGTCAATTGCGGCTGTGTGCCCAAGGAACTGGCGGCATCGGAATTTTTCGGGCATGTGAAAGGCGCGTTTACCGGTGCGGACAAGCCCGTTGAAGGGTATTTTGCGGCAGCCAGGGGAGGCACGCTGTTCCTTGACGAAATAGGGAACATGCCTTATGAAATGCAAATCCTGCTGCTCCGGGTCTTGCAGGAAAGAACCTACAGTCCTGTCGGCAGCAGGGAACTGAGGGAAGCCGACGTACGCATTCTCGCTGCTACCAACGAGGATATGAACCGTGCCATACGGGAAGGGCGTTTCAGGGAAGACCTCTATCACCGCCTGGCGGAATTCGAGATAACCCAGCCCTCGCTTGCCGAATGTCCGGAAGACATACTTCCTCTGGCCGCTTTCTTCAGGGAAAGGTATTCCGAGGAAATGAAACTGGATACGCTCGGTTTTACAAAAGAGGCGGAATCCCTTCTGCTCTCCTATTCATGGCCGGGGAATGTGAGGGAACTATGCAACCGTGTCAAACGCGCCGTACTGCTTGCGGAAACCCCGTTGCTGTCGGGCGAGAACCTGGGACTGGCCGGAAATGCCATAACGCCGCCGGAGGGAACGGTACGGAAATTCAGCGGGAACGAAGCCGACCGTGTCAGGCAGGCACTGGAAGATTTTGGCGGAAACATCAGCCATGCGGCAGAAAGTCTGGGAGTCAGCCGTCCGACCTTATACAAGAAAATGAGAAAATACGGTCTGGACCATATTCAGTAACTGTCCGGATTTCTGTAAACAAGCCTGCAAACGCCGTTGGAAAATGATTTGACGGCATGCAGTTTCCACCGGCAAGGATGGAACTCCCATGAAAAGCCTGTTCCTTGTCCGTATGTCAGGGGTAGCAGGTAGATGACCATCTCATTGACCAGGTTGTATCTGAAAAGTCCGCCGGCATATTCCGCCCGTTTATCATCCGAGACCTCTACGGAACAGACAAGCTCCTTGTCTGTTCCCGCCATGTCCATCAGGTCGATGATGCCATAGTGGGGGTAAATTTCCAGCGCGTTTCTTTCCTGCCAATACGGAAACCCGTAACGGCTATTTTCCTTTATCCATCGCAGAAGCGGGTCTTCCCTGTGCGGAAGAAAGCCATCGAGTGTGACAGCCATGACGACTTGGATCTTTGCCATACCTCAGACATTAAAAAAGCATGACGCCCATGCGGTTCTAAGCTGGGGCTCTGGTAAAGCCCAATTGTAAAAACTCGCATGGGCTCATGCTATAAGGTATAGCATAAGCCTCACGCAATAGCCTTTACAATTAGAAATTTACCAGATTTCAGCTTAGGGCATCTTGCGACCTATGTATGATAACCGGCGGAAAGCATCCAGCCGTCCGCCGTTATGTTCTATTTCACAGTTCAAATGTAGGAATTTTTTTTGGAATAAACGGTCCTGATTCCGGATTAATTTTCCTTATCCCCTTCGTTTGCCTCCTCGTCTTCCGTCTTCAGTCCCAGCCGTTCGCACAGTCCGGGGTCGCTTTTGATGCGTTCCATCTCCTCGTTGATGATGGCCTGCGCGTCCGCCTTTATCTGATCGTAATTGCGCTGTATCTGCTGGAGCATGATGTCGTTCCCGTCCTTGTCCAGGAAGCCGTTGATTATCGGGATTTTCCGGTATGCCTTTTCTTCCGCACTGACTTTGGCATGATCCACGACTATCTCGGCATGGAAAATCTTCTGGTCTATCTTCTCGCCGAAATTGTCAGACACGGAACCGACAAACGTGCCTTGTGAAAGGTTGGAGATCTTGGACGCCGGAATGAGGGCATCCAGCTGGGTATTGATGGAGGTGGATACATCCTGCCGGTTGATGGAAACGGACTGCCGTTTCTGGAGAACCTTGCCGAAACGTTCGGAAAGCGTCTTGGCGGTTTCGCCGACCACCTGTCCGCTGAACACGTTCCCTACCGTGTTCTGGATGACTTTGGACTCTTTTTCACCGTAGTCCCGGTTAAGCTGGGAGAAATCCTGAAAACCGAGGCAGACCGCCACCTTGTTGGAACGCGCCGTCGCAATCAGATTGTCAAGCCCCCGGAAATAGATGGTGGGAAGCTCGTCGATGATGACCGTGCTCTTGAGCTGCCCTTTCTTGTTGATGAGTTTCACGATACGGGAGTTGTACAGTCCGAGCGCGGCGGAATAGATGTTCTGGCGGTCCGGATTGTTGCCCACACAAAGAATCTTAGGCTCCTTCGGATTGTTGATGTCCAGCGAGAAATCGTTGCCTGTCATGACCCAGTAGAGCTGCGGGGAAATCATTCGGGTAAGGGGGATTTTTGCGGAAGCTATCTGGCCATAGGCTAAGCACCCAGCGCCTTGCCATTTGTTACAATGGTAGGTTTCCAAGCACTCGCCTCCGAACCGTGCATACAGGTCTCCCCGTACACGGCTCTCCACCTTATCAT
>NZ_JABSOE010000006.1 GCF_013618865.1 Phocaeicola faecicola | reverse complement strand
TTGCTGAATCATTCAATGCTAAAATCAAACTCTTTAGAGCGAATCTCAGGGGAGTTGTTGACAAGAAGTTTTTCTTATTCCGCATTGCGAACTTATATGCATATCCCCACTAAAAAGCTACTGACCCCAAAAAAGCAGCGAAAAACCGATGTAATTCCATCACAACCGGTTTTCCGCTGCTTTTCTATTTATCAGACGATATTGCAATTATCAGACAATACCCCGGACTTCCTGCAACCTCATGTATTTACAGCGCAGGCAAAGTCACCGGGAAGAGTGCATTTTCACGATGCTCACGCAAAATGATGTCTACCAGTTCCTTTACGATTTCCGGATGACTGCCCGCCACGTCGGTATCCTCATGAATATCTGTAGACAAGTCGTACAAATGAGGCACTCCCTTTTTCACCACCAGCTTCCAGTCGCCCTTGCGCACCCCAATCTGGTCGGTCTCATGAAACTCCCAATACAGAAAATCGTGCTTCTGCTGCGCCTCATCCTTTCCCAGCAACGTAGGAGCAAAGGAGATTCCGTCAAAGCAGTCGTTCTCCACCTTCTTATTCAGGTATTTTTTCGGGAAACGCTTGTCTCCCATCAGTTCGCAGACCGTAGGCAGAATATCATAGAACGCAAGCTGATGATCGTTTACGCTGCCGGCAGCAATGGTACCTTTCCAGTAAGTGATGAACGGAATTCTGATTCCTCCTTCGTAACACTGCCTTTTCAATCCCCTCAGTTTGCCGTCACGACCGAAAAATTCAGGATCGGCCCCTCCTTCTTCATGAGGACCGTTGTCACTGGTAAAGATCACCAGCGTGTTCTCGTCCAGTCCTTTTTCTTTCAGTTTGGCAAGAATTTCTCCGACGTACGTATCCAGACGGGTAATCATACCGGCAAACTGAGCGTGGGTATGTACCACTGCATTGTAACGGCTGCCCTCACTGCCTCCCCAGGTCTTGTCTTCGAAGAACTGTTTCTTGTAGTGCGACAGGATGGAATCTTCCGGCTGAGCCAGCTCTGCATGCGGCAGGGTGTAGGTAAACAGACCGAAGAAAGGCTTCTCTCCGTTTTGCCCCTCCAGCCAGTGCATGGCCTCCTGATGAATCAGGTCGGCAGAATATTGAGTACGTTTCTTGTATTCGTCGCCAAACATCGGATGCGGGATATTTTCATCCAGCGTAATACGGATAGTAGCCGTATCTCCTTTCGATTTACTGTAACGGTTCAGGAAATTCGGATAATACAGATGAGCCTGGAACTGGCAGACATATCCGTAGAACTCATCCACCCCACGCTTGTCGGGAGTAGATACCGAGCCCTCATATCCTCCGGCCCATTTTCCGAACATACCGGTGGTATATCCGTTCTTCTTCATGACCTCAGGCAAGATAATATGGTTGGGATCATAAGGCTCCTGTCCCACTACTGTCCAGTCCTGATTCTCACCATAATACATTACAGGGGCATCCTTCCAGTATTCACGGTTGCCTCTCACATGTCCGTGGCCCGAATGCTGTCCTGTCATCAGGGAAGCACGAGACGGAGCGCTGACCGGACTGCCGGCATAGGCCTGGGTGAAACGCATTCCTTCCTGAGCCATCCGGTCCAGATTAGGAGTCTGGATGTATTTTTGACCATAGCATCCCAAATCGCCGTATCCCATGTCATCGCACATAATGATGAGAATATTCGGTTTTTTATTCTCTGCCGCATACGAGGTAACAGTGGCTACTGCACTTAACATACCGGCACTAAAAAGCCATTTTACAGAATTCTTCATGTATTAAATTTAAGTGATTAATGATTTGATACTATATTCAACAACCACAGTCGGCTTCCACGGAAAACCGACTGTGAAATAGGGTATTATTGCACAAACGCCTGTTCCGAATTGCGGTAACCGCGCAGGAAATCGGCTACAGACATCCGTTTCTTACCGGCCAGCTGCAAAGACAGCACGTTGACAAAACCGTCTGTCGAAGCAATCCGGAAATACGTCTTCCGGTCGGTATCGATGGTACCGGGCACCAGGGAATGATGCTCGAACTGTTTCTCTGTTTCGTAAATCTTCAATGTCACCGGTTCCATACCCTCCTGTCTCAGTTCCGTCCATGCAGCCGGATACGGAGACAATCCGCGTACGAAGTCGTACACCTTCTTCACTCCCGCACTCCAGTCGATGCGGCAAGTTTCCTTGAAGATTTTAGGAGCCGGACGCAAGTCCTCGAACCGTGCCAGTTCTTCCTGAGGAGTCGTCTTTACATTGCCCTCCAGGATGGCATCCACTGTTTTCAGCACCAGGTCGCCTCCCAGCGTCATCAGGCGGTTGTACACCACTTCCACATTGTCCTTGTCGGCAATCGGAACACGGACCTGATCAATGATCTCACCCGTATCAATCTCATGCTTCAGGAAGAAAGTAGTGATTCCCGTTTCCGTATCTCCGTTGATCACCGCCCAGTTGATCGGCGCAGCTCCGCGGTACTGCGGAAGCAGGGAAGCATGCAGGTTGAACGTACCCAGACGAGGCATGTTCCATACAATCTCCGGCAGCATGCGGAAGGCCACAACAATCTGGAGGTCAGCCTTCAGTTCCCGCAATTCGGCCACAAAAGCCTCATCCTTCAGTTTTTCCGGCTGCATGACCTTCAAGCCTTGCGAAACGGCATACTGCTTGACCGGACTGGGCTGGAGCACACTGCCGTGCCGCCCCATCGGCTTATCGGGCATGGTAATCACGCCGACTACATTATATCCTCCCTCTACCAGTCGCTTCAGACTTTCAACGGCAAATTCGGGAGTACCCATATATACGATTCTTAAATCCTTCTTGTCCATAAATCCGTTTTTAAAATGATTACTCTGCTGAAAAATCCACCAGTACCTGACGGTAAGCATTCAGCATTTTTGATTTTGATACGAATCCGATGTATTTCTCATCTTCATCCACCACCGGAAGGTTCCAGGCCTTGGTATCGTCAAACTTCTTCATGACGGTTTCCATAGAGTCAGTACTGATAATCTTGGCCTTAGGGGTTGTCATGAAGCTGTCTACACGGAACCGGTGATACAATTCCTGACGGAACATGATATTTCGGATATCGTCCAGCACCACCACTCCTATCAGTTTGTCGTGTCCGTCGACTACCGGAAAGAGGTTACGGCTGGATTTGGATATGGTCTTTACCATCGCTCCCAGATCCATGTCCGGACGTACCGTAAGGAAATCAGTTTCCACGATACTCTCGATGTTCATCAGGGTCAGTACCGCCTTGTCCTTATGATGGGTAATCAGCTCACCGTTCTTCGCAAGACGCATGGAATAAATACTGTGCGGCTCAAAGACGATGATGGTCAGATAGGCCGATACGGAAACAATCATCAGCGGGAGGAACAGTCCGTAACCACCCGTCAGTTCGGCAATCAGGAAGACCCCGGTAAGCGGTGCGTGCATCACTCCCGACATCAGACCGGCCATCCCCATCAGGGCAAAGTTCTTTTCAGGAATGTACGTATTTCCGATATTGAACTGGTTGCATACGTAAGAAAAGACAAATCCGGAGATACAGCCCAGAAAAAGACTCGGTGCAAAGATACCACCACATCCCCCTCCTCCGTTGGTCGCACTCGAAGCAAACACCTTGAAGAGGATGATCAGCAACAGGTAAAGCACCAGCAAGCTGCCGCTTCCGTAGAACAACGAATTGTTCATTACCGTATTCCATTCCGCCTGAGTCGTTCCGTTCAGCAGCAGACCAATGGTATCGTATCCTTCACCGTAGAGTGGAGGAAACAGGAAAATCAACACACTCAGCATCGTACCTCCGATGACAAACTTCACATACGGATTGGAGTAACGGCGGAAGATGTTCTCAATCCAGTTCATGGAGCGGGTAAAATACCAGGCAACCAGTCCGCAGAACACTCCCAGTGCAATGGCATAAGGAATACGCTCCAGTGCAAAAGGATAGTCCAGATGGAACTGGAACATCGCCTCGGTACCCGTAAGCAGGTAAGAAACGGAAGCAGCCGTCACACTGGTTATCAGCAGCGGCAGCAACGAAGCCATGGTCAGGTCAATCATCAGCACCTCCAGCGTGAACACCAGTCCGGCTATAGGCGCCTTGAAGATTCCGGAAACCGCTCCTGCGGCCCCGCAGCCCACCAGCAGCATCAGCGTCTTATGGTCCATCCGGAAAATACTTCCCAGATTAGAGCCGATGGCCGAACCGGTAAGCACAATCGGAGCCTCGGCTCCTACCGATCCACCACAACCGATTGTGATGGCCGATGCACAGACCGACGACCACATGTTATGCCGCTTGATACGGCTCTGTTTCCGCGATATGGCATATAAGATTTTCGTAACTCCGTGGCTGATATCATCACGTACCACCTTCCGGATAAACAGACTGGTCAGAAAAATACCCACTACCGGATACACCAGGTAAAGCCAGTTCACTCCGGTCGAATCAAAGTTCTCTGTCAGAAACTCCTTGATATATTCCACCAAAAACTTCAAGACATAAGCAGCCAGCGCCGTGAAAATACCTACCAGAAAACTCAGTATCAACACAAACTGTTTGTCTTTGATATGTGTCTCTCTCCAACGCAGAAAACGCTGGAGAAGACCAAAACGATCTCCTTCTGTCTTCATTAAAAGTATCTTTTATCTCTTATTCTCTGATTATTTTCACTTCACCCTTGCTTCCCAGTTTGATGATGCTGGAAGGCTTCGGATGTCCGGTTTCATCCCGGCGGAAATCCACCACATAATCTACTGCCTGCTTGATTTCCTCGCTGATTTCGCTGAATACAGCCGGGGCAGGCTCACCGCTGATATTGGCCGATGTAGAAACAATCGCCTTGCGGAAACGGAAACAGAGTTCCTTGGAAAAAGCCTCCGAAGTAACCCGGATGCCCACACTTCCGTCTTCGGCCAGCAAGTTGGCAGCCAGATTACGGGCACCGTCGTAAATGATAGTCAAAGGCTTCGTGGTCATTTCAATCAAATCCCACGCAACCGGAGGTACCTCACGGACATAAAAATCCACCTTTACCGGACTGTCCACCAGCACCAGCATCGCCTTGCTGTCGGCTCTCCGCTTAATGTCATATACACGCTTCACAGCTTCCTCATTGGTAGCGTCACATCCAATGCCCCACACCGTATCGGTAGGATACAATATCACGCCCCCCTTCTGCATGACCTCGCATGCTTTCTTAATTTCATCTTTCATCATAATGACTATCTTTGCAAGTTACACAAATCAGACAAAAGTACAAATCATTTTTATGATGACCTAAAAACTTTCCGTATTTTTGCAATCCGAGAATACAGAAAGCAACGATGAACCGAAAAATCATACATATTGACATGGACGCCTTCTATGCCTCAGTGGAGCAGCGGGACCATCCCGAACTACAAGGAAAGCCTGTAGCCGTAGGCCATGCCGAGAAGCGGGGAGTCGTAGCAGCCGCCAGTTACGAGGCCCGACGCTACGGGGTACATTCGGCCATGTCATCGGTCAAGGCCAGGCAACTCTGCCCGGAGCTCATCTTCGTTCCCGGCCGGATGGAAGTCTACAAAGAGGTTTCCGCACAGATACACCAGATATTCCATGAATACACCGACCTGATTGAGCCCATTTCACTGGATGAAGCCTTTCTGGATGTCACGGAAAACAAGAAAGGCATGGACCTGGCGGTTGACATCGCCCGGGAAATCAAGACACGCATCCGTCAGGAACTGCACCTGATTGCCTCTGCCGGGGTATCCTACAACAAGTTTCTGGCCAAAATCGCTTCCGACCTCCGGAAGCCCGACGGACTGTGCACCATCCATCCCGACCAGGCCGAATCCTTCATCGCCCATCTCCCCATCGAAGCCTTCTGGGGAATCGGCCCTGCCACTGCCCAGAAAATGCACAGTCTGGGCATCTACAACGGAGAGACCCTGCGCGCCTGTTCCGAAGAAATGCTGAAACGGCAGTTCGGCAAAACCGGTACGCTATATTACCAGTTTGCCCGGGGCATCGACCTGCGCCCCGTAGAAGCCGTCCGCATCCGGAAATCCATCGGTTGCGAACACACCCTCGAGAAAGACATCAGCCAGAAATCGGCCGTCATCATCGAGCTCTATCACGTAGCCTGCGAACTGACAGAACGGTTGCAGAAGAAACAATTTTCGGGAACCACCCTCACCCTGAAAGTCAAGTTCCACGACTTCACCCAAATCACACGCAGCACCAGTGTCGGCCACAACCTGTCTACCCTGCAGGAAATCCTTCCCCTGGCCAAGAAACTGCTGCAGGGAGTCGACTACCCCCAGCATCCCATCCGCCTGCTGGGCCTCACCGTATCCAATCCCAAAGAAGAGGCTGCAGACGAAAAAAACGGAGAAAAATGGATACAGTTGGAACTTCCGTTTAAAAAATAACTAAAAACTGCATAAATAACGAACAAATATCCATCCGAAAGCATTTTAATTATAAGAAAAAGATATTTATCAAAAAACTTTCGCTATAGAAAGTCAAATATCAAACTTTTTTCATAACTTTGTGACCAAATCCGTTATATAATAATGAGACAATTAAAGATTACCAAAAGTATCACTAACCGAGAGAGCGCTTCTCTGGACAAGTATCTGCAGGAAATCGGTCGGGAGGACTTGATTACTGTAGAAGAAGAGGTAGAACTCGCTCAGCGTATCCGCAAGGGAGACCGTGTTGCGTTAGAGAAACTTACACGTGCCAACTTACGTTTCGTAGTATCAGTAGCCAAACAGTATCAGAACCAGGGACTGAGTCTTCCGGACTTGATCAACGAAGGAAACTTGGGACTGATCAAAGCAGCTGAGAAATTTGATGAAACAAGAGGTTTCAAATTCATCAGCTACGCCGTATGGTGGATCCGACAGTCAATCCTTCAGGCTTTGGCCGAACAGTCACGTATTGTCCGTCTGCCGCTGAACCAGGTTGGCTCACTGAACAAAATCAGTAAAGCTTTCTCTAAGTTTGAACAGGAAAACGAACGCCGTCCTTCTCCGGAAGAGCTTGCCGATGAACTGGAGATTCCAGTCGACAAGATTTCGGATACACTGAAAGTTTCAGGACGTCACATCTCAGTAGACGCTCCTTTTGTGGAAGGAGAAGACAACAGCCTGCTGGACGTGCTGGTGAACGACGACTCCCCTATGGCCGACCGTTCTCTGGTTAATGAATCACTTTCGAGGGAAATTGACAGAGCGCTTTCTACGTTAACGGAAAGAGAGAAGGATATTATCCAGATGTTTTTCGGTATTAACACGCAGGAAATGACGTTAGAGGAAATCGGCGACAAGTTCGGGCTCACACGTGAGCGTGTCCGCCAGATTAAAGAAAAAGCTATCAGAAGATTAAGACAAAATTCTCGTAGCAAGCTGCTCAAATCTTATTTGGGATAAAATAAGATAAAGTTTCATTTCTCAAAAAAACAAGATGCAATTTCATGGATTCCACTCCTGAAATTGCATTTTTTATTTATACACGCATTCCATAAAAAACCTTTATTCTTTTTCAAATATTCAAGTTTTCGCTATTTTTGTACCCTAAATTCAACATTCAAAGTCATGAAATACATTAAATTAATTTGTTTACTGCTCATCGCTTCGTTTGTTCTCCCGGCCATGGCACGCAAGAACAAGGACAAGCGACACTACGGAGTATACATCAGTGGGGTATCCGCCTCTTTTACCGACTCATTGATTTACTTTACCGACATCCAATACCTGGACAGTGCTTCCCTGAACGACAAGGGACTGCTGGACGGACGTTCGCAATACAGCATCCAGCTGAAAGACTACCTTGAAAGCCGGATGGACGGAAAGAACCGTACCTGCTTCATCTTCTTCCACCGCAAGAAGAAAAACCTCCAGAAAGAAATGTCCAAGCTGAGACAGAAGTACCAGAAGAACAGCACACTGGTTGTAAAGGAGGTAAACCCCGATTTTAAATTTGAAAAGGCAGAATTATACGAATGAAAAAATTCCTGATATTCTTTCTGACTGTCGTCCTGCTGGCAGCATGCTCGAACGAGATTCCCGAACACCACCAGCCGGTTCAGGCCAAACGTACCATTCTGGCCTACCTGGTGGCCAACAACAACCTCGACGGAGACCTGATGGACAATGTAAAATGGATGTATGAGAGTCTGGCGACCGCAAAGGATACCTGTACCCTGCTGGTTTATTACAAACCCAACCAATATAACCAGTATCTGGACAAGACTACCATCCTGGAATTCCGTACAAACGGATTCGGGGAAATCAACAACCAACCGGTACTGCAGGGATACGATGCCACTGTGGGCAACATCCTTGCACAGGCCATACAGCATACGGCCGACCCGGGATCGGCGGTATCCCGACAGGCAATCATCAACAACCTGAGCATCATGCAGGAGATTGCACCGTCACAGAGCTACGGACTGATTTTCGGCTCACATGCCAGCGGTTGGCTGCAGGCAAGTCGCCGGGTATCAACCTATGCTTTCGGCGATGACGGAGGATATTCGATTGATATTCCGGAACTGGGAAGCGCACTGACAGCCAGTTTCCCTCAGCACAACCTTGACTTCACCCTTTTCGATGCCTGCATGATGGGTACTACCGAGGTTTTTCACGAACTGCGGGATGCCACTCACTACTGCATTGCTTCGGTGATGGAGACTCCTGCCATGGGATTCCCCTACCATCTTTTCCTGACTTCCCTGTACGAGAAGGAAATCGACTATGCGCAGTTGTGCAAGACGGTCATCGACTTCAACAAGCGGGAGAATTCATGGGGTACCTATGCCGTTGTCGACTGTACGAAGATGGATGACCTGACAGCTGCCATCCGTCAGGAACTGAGCCTCATACCGGACAAGCTCCAGAACATTCCCTACGAGGAAATCCAGCAATACGGTGTGTCTGATCCAGACAGAGACTACCGATATTTCTCATTCGATGTAGCAGATATCTTCCAAAGGTTGAACGGAGAGGTTCCCGCTTCCATACAGCAGGCACTTACCCAGACGGTTATCGCAAAGGAATGCATTACCGACTACACCAGTTCTCCATTTGGTCAGATACTGAGAGACAAGAACCGTTTCTGCGGCATCGGCATGTACCTGCCCTACACCATCGGAAAAAAACAGTGGGACCAGTATTACGAGACCCTCTCCTGGTATCAGGCAGCGGGATGGAACAACCTGAAACACTGAATGAATCATCGGGAGATATCCGATATACCGGACTGCCCGAACTGAAAACATAGGAACATAAAAGAAGCGGCAGCATCAGTATCCTTTCACGGAATTTCTGATGCTGCCGCTTTCTGTTGGCAGAGATACCCTGTGGGCTCTCTGTGTATTTCTCTTTATTCAATATCCTTCTTTACCGGCTGCTCCATTACGAAAGCCACTGCCTGCCCGATTACTTCAGCACGGCGATGGCCTGCTCATAATCCGGTTCGTCCGAAATATTGTGCACCAACTGCCGGTAGACAATCTTCCCATTCTCATCGACGACAATGACCGCCCGGGCCATCAGTCCCCTCAGAGGACCGTCCGCCAGCTGCAGTCCGTAGCCCTTCGCAAAGTCCTCACTCCGGAAGAGCGAAAGCGGAACCACATTCTCCAGTCCCTCTACCGTACAGAACCGCGACTGCGCAAAAGGCAGGTCCATGGAAAGACACAGCACCACCGTATTATCCAGTCCGGCCGCATCGGCATTGAAATGCCGGACCGAAGCCGCACAGGTAGGCGTATCCAGACTCGGGAAAATATTCAGCACCACCCGCTTTCCACGGAACTTACTCAGAGAAACTTCACTCATGTCTGCTCCCACGGCAGTAAAAGCAGGTGCCATGCTTCCCACCTCCGGAATCTTGTCTGAAGTATGCGCTTCCATTCCGCGACAGATTACCACTTCTCCCTGCACGCCCTCTGCGGCAAGAAGTCCGTTTCCACTCCATACTCCACAACCGGCAAACGCCAGCAGCCAACAAGCTAATTTTCTCTTCATAATCCAGTCTATTAATCGTTATTGTTATAAATAATCACATTCACGCAACCACAGTGCCACGCTGGCATCACTCGGCATACGCCAGTCGCCGCGCGGACTCAGTGAAACCGAACCCACCTTCGGGCCATCGGGCAGACAGGAACGCTTGAACTGCTGACTGAAGAAACGGCGGAAGAAAGTCGTCAGCCATTTCTTGATGGTCTCCTCATCGTGTACTCCCTCGAACGCAATCCGTGCCAGGTAATAAATCTTGGTCGGACGAGATCCATAGCGAAGGAAGTGATACAGGAAGAAATCATGCAGTTCATACGGACCCACCAGATCCTCTGTCTTCTGCTTGATGTTTCCGTGCTCATCCGCCGGAATCAGTTCCGGACTGATCGGTGTATCCACGATATCCAGCAGGGTCAGACGCGACTGCTCATCCACACCCGACTCAGCCACCCAGGTTACCAGGTAACGGACCAGGGTCTTCGGAATACTTGCATTCACCCCATACATCGACATGTGGTCACCATTATAGGTCGCCCAGCCCAAAGCCAGTTCAGACAAGTCGCCCGTACCGATTACCAGCGCCCCAATCTTGTTCGCATAGTCCATCAGAATCTGCGTACGCTCTCTCGCCTGACCGTTCTCGTAAGTCACATCGTGCTTCTCCGGATCCTGACCGATATCCTTAAAATGCTGGATACAGGCCTCCTTGATACTGATCTCGCGCTGAGTTACCCCCAGGGAAGTCATCAGGTCGAGCGCATTACGGTACGTACGGTCCGTCGTTCCGAATCCCGGCATCGTAATACCCACGATACCCTCACGCGGCAGTCCCAGCTTGTCGAACGTCTTCACACACACCAGCAGCGCAAGCGTAGAATCCAGTCCCCCTGAAATACCTACCACCACCGTCTTGCACGACGTATGCACCAGACGCTTGGCCAGTCCCGCTACCTGGATGGAGAAAATCTCCTCACAGCGTTCATCCCTCAGTCGGCCACCAGCCGGCACAAACGGATGCGCATCCACCTTACGTGTCAGCACCAGTTCCTTACCCGAACAAAGTTCGGTAGCTACATGCTTCACCGGCACCGCAGCATATTCCCTTACTCCGGCCGCATACGTCGTATTCACCAGACGTTCCGAACGCAAGTGCTCCACATCAATCTCACTGATCACCAGTTGCTCTTCAAAAGAAAAACGCTCAGAAGCCGCCAAAAGTTTACCGTTTTCATAAATTAACGCATTTCCGCCATACACCACGTCGGTCGTCGACTCTCCGAAACCGGCCGAGGCATACACATATCCCGACAGGCAACGGGCCGACTGCTGCGAGAGCAAAGCGCACAAATAATTATGCTTGCCGATGTTCTCCGTGCTGGCCGACATATTGAACACTACTTCCGCTCCCTTCAGGGTCAGCAGCGAACTGGGAGGTACCGTAGCCCACACATCCTCGCAGAGCTCAATGCCAAAACACATGCCCGTCATATCAAACAGCAGGTTCCGGCTCACCGGTACCGACTGTCCGCAGATACGGACCACCGTATCCTGACCGTGGGTGCTGGCCGAAGCAAACCAGCGCTGTTCGTAGAATTCCTTATAATTGGGCAGATACGTCTTGGGAACCGCTCCCAGAATCTTACCTTTCTGAATCACCACCGCACAGTTGAGCAACGTGCCCTCTACCACCAGCGGCATGCCTATAATCGAAATGATCTCAATTCCACGAGTATTATTGAGCAGCTGCACCAATGCCATCTCGGCCTCTTCCAACAGCAGATTCTGGCCGAACAGGTCTCCGCAGGAATATCCCGTCAGGTTCAACTCCGGAAACACAATCACCTCTACTCCCTGCTCATCGGCCCGGAATATCAGTTTCTCAGTCTGCTCCGCATTAAACAAACAGTCGGCCACCTTCACCGCCGGTACGGCAGCCGCCACTTTTACAAAACCGTATTTCATATCCGTTCATTAATTAATGTACAAGTACAAACTTACACAAAAATCAGCAATATTCCTGCCAGCCCATTTCACAAAATAAAGAAAAACCCGAAAAAATCTCCCCTGCCTTCCACACCCGCATACCACCGACACGCCCCGAAGATTCACCTCCCTCCGTACCGTCAGTCCCTCCTTCCATTCAAAAAATAAACTTTAAAAAGAAAATAAAGAAGATAAAAAAACAACTTATATTTTGGAGTTAAAGAAAATGTTTCTATCTTTGCCACAGAATTAAAATTGTAATAATTACAAATATATAAAACAAGATGAACGCTTACGAATATTTGCTCAGTTACGAAATAAAGCCATCCGTACAGCGAATAGCTATTATGGACTATCTGTTGAAGCACAAGACCCATCCGTGCATCGATGAGATTTATCTGGCTTTGAACAAAGACATCCCTACCCTTTCAAAAACGACAGTCTATAATACATTGAAACTGTTTGTGGAACACGGGGCTGCCCAAATGCTGACCATCGACGAGCGCAACGCTTGTTTCGACAGCGACACTTCGCAGCACGCACATTTCAAGTGCAAGTCGTGCGGTAAGATATACGACATGGAAGTCAGTGCACCGGAAGCAGAAAGCCTGTCTCTGACCAAGCAGGGATTCAAGGTAGAAGAAATTCACCACTACTACAAAGGAATATGTCCGGATTGTCTTGAAAAAGAGAAAAAGAATTAATATATTTGACAGAGAATTCAAAACGAGAAATCGCAATTTAAACTAATAACTAATAACTATTATTGATTATGAAAAAATTTATCTGTACAGTTTGTGGTTACATTCACGAAGGTGAAACAGCTCCTGAAAAATGCCCATTGTGTAAAGCTCCTGCTTCAAAGTTCAAAGAAATGGAAGAAGCAGCAGAAGGTGGTCTGCAGTTTGTTGACGAACACGTAATTGGCGTAGCTAAAGGTTGCGACGAAGAAATGATCAAAGACTTGAACAACCATTTCATGGGTGAATGTACAGAAGTAGGTATGTACCTGGCAATGAGCCGTCAGGCAGACCGCGAAGGCTATCCTGAAGTAGCTGAAGCTTTCAAACGCTACGCTTGGGAAGAAGCAGAACACGCTGCTAAATTCGCTGAACTGCTGGGTGACTGCGTATGGGATACTAAGACTAACCTGGAAAAACGTATGAACGCTGAATGTGGCGCTTGCGAAGACAAGAAGCGTATCGCTACACGTGCAAAACAGCTGAACCTGGATGCTATCCACGATACAGTTCACGAAATGGCTAAAGACGAAGCTCGTCACGGAAAAGGCTTCGAAGGTCTTTACAACAGATATTTCAAGAAATAATTTTTTCCTAGCCTAATATCTTGCAGGAAGATGTGCCCTCCGGTACATCTTCCTGTTTTTTTATCCCTTTCTGTACGAGAGGCTCGAATTGTATTGCCTCCGCCCTTTCTTCCGATTCTTTTCGCTGTACGGAAAAAGCCTCGACTGCAACGATGCAGACAGATGTTTCTCTTCTTATCTTCTTCAACCCGCGCACGGAGGTCCGACAACCCGCGGCTACAGGTTGTAAAACCCGCATACGGAGGTCGTACGACCTTCCACCGGAAGTTGTCCCCTTCTTTCAGAAGATTCAGACAATGCAAACCGAAGCTACTGCAAACCCGTATACTTATCTTCGCATTACCCGACCAGGCCTGTCCCTCCTCCTCCCTGAGCCTACGCCAAAGGACATAAAAAAAGCTGCCCCGATCATTGGGACAGCTTTCCTATCAATATCTTTCAAATTATTACTGAGCAACTGAGTCAGAAGCAGCAGGAGCTGGAGTTTCAGCGGCATCAGTCTGAGGAGCAGCAAAACCGGCAGGTGCATTCAGCGGGTTAGTAGCCTGTTCCTTGATAGCCTGCTCCATAATCACAGAAGAACTCTGTGTAGTTCCCGGGAGCACATACGAAGCAGCCACGCTGATCACTACCATGAAAGCAGCCAGACCCCAAGTAAGTTTTTCAATGAAATCGGTTGTCTTGCGAACCCCCATAATCTGATTTGAAGCAGCAAAGCTGGAAGAAAGACCTCCTCCTTTTGAGTTCTGTACCAATACGACAAAACACATCAACACAGCTGCCAATACTATTAATCCAACAAATAATTGATACATTTCTTTATTTTGATTTAGCGTTAATAATCAATTTCTCCAAAAACCTGATTTGGTCTGCAAAGTAAGCATTTTTTTTTGGATATTTCAAATTTAATTTTTTAATAATTTCCAATGCTTTATCATATCTTTTCTGTTTCACGTAGATTTTTGCCAGTGTTGCCGTGAAATAATCTTCTTCCTGACTCTCTTCTTCCGGTTTCACCTCTTCTTCTGCCGTTTCTTCGGGAAGGGCTTCCTCCGTTTCCTCTGCCGGAAGCGGTGCGGCCGCCTCCTCGGAATGCACCTCCTGCGAGGCCTCAATGAAAGAGTCAATCAGGTCCTGTCCCTTCATGCGGACCGGTTCTTCCGTCTTCTCCTCCTGCATCAGAAAGGCGGTATAGTCCATGCTGACCTCAAGCTTGATTTCATCGTCAGCGGCAGCCGGCTCCGTGTGCTGCCGTGCCGCAGCCGGAACGGCCGGAGAAGGCGTGGATGCCGAAAGAGACGAACCGGCCAGAAAACGGTCGATCAGTGCCAGCGTACGGTCGCCGCCCGACTGAAGGCTGTCGGCCTGTGTATCGTGCTTTTCAATGACAAAATGCTCCCCTTCGATGTAGTAGAACAACTGACTCAGGTCGGCCACGTACAGCACACTCCGCTTCAGTTCCTCCTTAAAGCCCGCATCCTTCAACAGAAACAGATTCTTCAGATAGAGCAGACGGGCCGTCTGGAAATAAGGATACCGCTTCAGTATCTCCCGAAGTTCAAACAACGAGTCCTCATCCAACGACTCGGGATGTAAAATCCACTCCTGCAAACGCTGCTGTATCATGACTGCTGCTTACCAGTTGGCCACAGTGGCATTGAATATCTGTTCCACAATCTCGTCGATCATCTGCGATACCAGGTCTTCCTGTACGGATGAAAGCTGCTGCTTGGAATCGTACTCACGGCTGGCAGAGAACTGCTGCTCAAAGTCTTCGGTATGGTTCGTATTGTTGACAAACCGCACGTTGACCGTCATGCGCAATTCCACCATCGTAGAATAACCGTCGGAACCCACACCCTTGTTGTAGGCATCGTACTTCACAATCTCACCCGCCAGTTCCAGGTCGCCTCCCTGACGCAACTGCTTCAGACGGGTCTGCTGCATATAGATATCCTGGAGTGCGATGTTAAACATAGACTCCATCGGACCCCATACGAAGGCATCGGAGCGGTTCGGGAAGTTCTCGAAAGATATCGTCTTTACCTTGTCGTAGTTGATGGAAGCTCCGTTAAACTTATACGAAACCGTACAGGCCACCAGCGCACACAGTGCTACCGACAAAAAAGCCACTCTTTTCCAACATTTCTTAATCAAGTCCATATTCCTTTATTTTTCTGTAGAGCGTACGCTCCGATATTTTCAAATCGTTTGCAGCATTCTTCCTCTTTCCCCGGTGCCGCTCCAGGGCCTTGCGGATCATCTCCTTTTCCACCTCATCGAGTGACAGGTTTTCTTCGATGTATTCCTCCGTATCCTGCACTTCCGAGGCTTCTTCGGGAGTCATCCGGGGAGCCGATATTTTGGCAGCCGGCGGTGCGGATACCGGAGTGGCCGGCACTTCCGTGACCGTAGGCACCACCACCGACGTATCGTGTATCAGCGGCAGGGCATTCTGGATATAATGTACCGGTGTGGTCTGCGGATGCGTATTGCCCTCGGCAGCCCGTTCCGTCATGATCTCGTGCACGAGTTTCTTGAGTTCCGTCACATCCCTCCGCATATCGAACAATACCTGATACAGAATCTCCCTTTCGCTCTCAAAGCCCTTTCCACCCGATGCAGGCTTGATACCCAGCATGGCCGGAAGTTTCGATACCGGCTGTGCCGGCAGGTAATTCTGCAGGATTTCGGCAGTAATGTCGCGGTTGGTCTCAATGATGGAAATCTGTTCCGTGATGTTCTTCAGCTGACGGATATTTCCCGGCCAGCTGTAGCTCATGAGCAACTGCCGGGCTTTCTCATCGAGCTGGATGGAAGGCATCCGGTATTTTTCTGCAAAATCGGCTGCAAACTTACGGAACAGCAGTACGATGTCGCCTGCGCGCTCACGCAAGGGAGGTACCTTGATGGGCACCGTATTCAGACGGTAGTACAAGTCTTCGCGGAAACGTCCTTCGGCAATGGCCTCCTCGAAGTTGACATTCGTGGCTGCCACGATGCGCACATCGGTCTTCTGCATCTTGGAGGAGCCGACCTTGATATACTCGCCCGATTCCAGTACACGCAACAGACGCGCCTGGGTAGACAATGGCAGTTCTCCCACCTCGTCGAGGAAAATCGTTCCCCCGTTTGCTTCGGCAAAATAACCGTTGCGGTCACTGATGGCTCCCGTAAACGAGCCCTTCTCGTGTCCGAACAGTTCCGAGTCAATCGTTCCTTCCGGAATCGCCCCGCAGTTGACGGCAATATAAGGTCCGTGCTTGCGCCGGCTGAACTGATGGATAATCTGAGGAAAACTCTCCTTACCCACACCGCTCTCACCGGTAACCAGCACCGACAAGTCGGTCGGGGCCACCTGCATGGCCACATCAATCGCCCGGTTCAGACCCTCCGTGTTGCCGATGATGCCGAAACGTAACTTTACATTCTGTATTTCTGATTTTACCATAGCCATCAATTTCTATCTATGACAAAATTACAAAAACTTTGCTTGTCTTTGCCATTTTGTCTGAAAAATTAAAATACAGTACGAATCATCAGACGGACTCCCCACTTGTTGGCCGTAGGAAGTTCATTGTAATTCAACCGTCGTACATACTCTACGTGCAGCAGTTTGAAGATGTTATGGATACCGGCCGTAATTTCCACATACGGCTTCTTGGGATCCATGACATTGCTGGAATACTGGTATACCCCGTTCATGTCGTAGTGGCCCGGGAACATCATCAGCGTATTGTCGTAACGGTTCTGCTCCAGGAAAGGATTGTTCTTGTCGGTGAGCGTACCCCAGAGGCACTTCACCCCGATGAACTCACGCCACTTCAGTTTCTTCAGCAGCGGAATACGGTTGAACAACTTACCCTGCATGTTCCATGACACATCGAGCGAAGCATAACGGTCGTTGAGGAACTCCATGTTGTTGATCAGGTTGAACGTCTCATCCTGAATGATGTACGACAGGTTGGCCGCCGGCATGATCAGCAGCGGGAAAGGCACCTTGTTCCACTGGATAGCTCCCTTCAGGTACACGTCGATGTTTCCCCACGAACTGAGCCAGAAACGCTTGTAGGCACTGGCTTCGGTCATGTTATAGGTATAGTCGCCTCCCAGCACTCCCTTCAGGGCCAGCGTATGCTGCAAGGTGAACTCCGGTGCATCCAGGTTCACCGGAAGACGGCGCTGCTTGGTATTGACGAATGTCTCTCCCGGAGCATAGCGCAGCCCGAAGGACATTTCGGTTACGGTAATATCGTGCGTATTGAACGGAGACTTCACCCATTTCTGTCCGGCCAGTTCCTGACGGTCGAGAGCTGACTGCAAGGCACTCTCCCCGGCCATGGTACGGTAGAACAACTCACCGCAGGGCTCGTAATTGGCATGGCGGAACATGGCTGTGGTCTTCAGTCCGAATTCGCGCTCACGCTCATACTTCAAGGTAGCCTTCCGCTCGTAGTTATACTGGTCTACCGAGCAGACCTTCAGTGCCGTAAACACGTTATCCTTATCCGTACTGATGAACTTGTCGGAAGGCAGCATGTTATCGTACTGGTACGTCAGTGTCAGTGAGTTCTTCGGGTATTCCCTGGGCAGATATTCCTTTTTATTGAAGGAATATTCCACCTCTCCCATATACTTCGACTTCTGGTCCTTGAATCCGTATGCATAATATCCCTTGAGGAAGAGATGCGGATGCAGCTTGGCCGTAGTCTGCAGCGAACCGCGCAGACGCAGTCCGTCGATATAGTTCGAAGAAATGATGGTATTGATCGGACCGATATCCACCTTACTGTCGGGGGTACTGGTCTCCACGAAGTTCTCAATCAGCGCCTTCAGCACAAAGATGATGTACTTGAAGCCCTTGATCTTTGTCAGGTCGTCGACAAAACTGCCCATCCGCGTTTCCGACTTGGTCAGTTCTTCCTGACGGTACTGGCTCCAGTACATTTCGTTACGCATCATGGCGTTCACGTCCTTTATCTCTTTCTCCTTGCGCTTGAACATCGATTCCGGAATCGGGTCGAACGAGAAGTCGAAATACCGCGTCGTTCTTCTTACCTGGTAGGAGCCCAGCACCTTCTTCAGGTAAGAGAGTTCGCAGAGCATGTCGTCTTCCAGCAGCACCCACTCTCCGGTAGGCAGTTCACCGAACTTCTGGTCGATGATCATGTTGTCCACAAAGTTGATATCGGTCTTCTTCGGCAGGTTCAGCTGACTCTCCTTTACCCGATACGTCGAGTCGGCGAGGATGTACAGGTGACCGGTAAAGCCGAAGTCCTGCGGATTGTTGGGTACAAACGACAGGTGGAAACATTTCTCCTTATCCACGTATACGGTATCCATGATATAGAACTTGTAGAAATTGATACCCGCCTCCGACACCGGACTGTCGAAAGGATACTGCAGGAAACGGAAACGGTCCTGGTAGATATCAATGTCCTGAAACACGTCCTTCAGTACCGTAGTCAGCATGTCTCCCGTACTGAAGAGTTCGTTGACTCCCCCCGAATTGATACCGCGTATGTAGGTCTTCTCCGAATGCGGCTCTTTCCGGTATACCTTTTCGGATACCGTCTCATCGATAGACAACGGAAGGATATTCTTGTTCGTGACATCGCACACCTCTACCTGGTCGCGGAAGAAAGGATATTTCTTGAACAACCACGACTCACGCAGCGAATCGGCCGTAATGTTGTTGACGGCCAGCGTAATCTTCTGATACTTGTTGTAACGGTAAAAATCATTCTGTTCCAGATTGGTCTTCTTCTTCGAAGCAATGACCTTCTTCATCAGCTCTACAGCCGGATTGTTCTTCCGGGAATACTTCTCTTTCTTCGGCTTGACAATCACTTCCTCCAGCATCAGGTCAGACCGCATCTTAATGTTCAGTTCCCGGGTCTGGGCAGAAACCTTTATCACCTGAGTGGTGTATCCTACCATGGAGAAAGTCAGTTCGTTCCATCCTGAATGATATTCAATGGAGTATCTTCCTTCCATATCGGTAATGGTTCCCATTCCCTTGCCATCATAGTATATGTTAAGATAAGGTATCGGATCTCCAGTCTCGGAGTCTACTACGGTTCCATGGATTTGGGCAAACGTACAAATTGTCCATATTCCCCAAAACATAAGCAACAACAATCGTTTTACCATAAAACTACCTATACACACTTTTCCAAATTCTTAAAACAAAAGCGAAGATACTGCTTTTCTTGTTTTCGGCAAAAAGCCGTTCCTCAAAAACGAAAAATAGACAGACTTTTATGCAGTATTAACCAATATTAATCGAAATAGACAATTACGGGTTATGCCCTGTCTTTCCGTCAAAAAAAGAGACCGCTCCGGGAAGGAAGCAGTCTCTTCATATCATAGATTTTCTATTTTTCTCAGGGGTTATAAGGCTTCACCGGATCCTGCTTGGCCAGAATCTTCCGGTCTTTTACAAACTGAGCGATATAAGCAGAGAACAGGAAGATGACGATGGCGATTCCGATCAGGTCGAAGAGGCCGAAGGTCTGTCCGCAGATGGTATAGCTCAGTTCCGACCATGAGGTATAGATCACGAGCGTGTTGATCAGGATGACTACCAGACGGAACTCTGTAGGACCGACACTGCCGTAAGTCAGTCTGAACTCTTCCTTGACGATGGCGCAGATATAAGTATATACAGACAATACCAGATAGCCGGCCAGAACCAGCAGGGCGATGTCAAAACGGAACATCGGTGACAGTCCCGCACCGATACACATGATTGAAATGGTGCCGGCATCCAGCGTATGGTCGATGAAGAAACCATAGATAGGGCGCTGCAACTCACGCACACGCGCCAATGTGCCGTCCAGGCTGTCTCCGTACCAATTGACTACCATTCCCAATGACGCCAACCACAAATACTGAATATTATCATTGGCTAAAAAACATCCCACTGCATACAAAACGGCTCCCAAAACGCCTAAATAGGTTAAAAAATCGGAGGTAACCCACCGGGGCTGCCTCTTGGCCAGCCAAACAAGAGCCACCTTCTCGGCTCTGTTAAGAATTGATGTCTGAATTCTCGTTGAAGATTCTTTTCCCATTTTAATACCTTTTATTTTTTTCAATCGGACAGCAAAATTACACTTTTTTATATTGAGAAGAAAAAGAAGAACTGATTTTAACCCGCATAAACGTAAAATAGACCTGAATTTCTATCAAATTGTCTATTTTTCAAAATTCCCCGTTGTCGCTTATGCAGAAACCTGTCCTTTATATCATCCGGCCGTACCGTCCATACGGCCCGGATTTATTCTTTTACAATCTGCTCTTTTCTTTCCGGAAGCAGTTTCCGGTTGCCGAATTTCATCAGCGCAATCCCCAGTACAATCCATAACAGCTCACGGATACGCATGATCAGCCCCATATATACCCCGTAACCGTAAGGCATGGCCAGTCCACCGACCGCAAGGGCAAAACCTCCTTCACGCCCTCCCAGCTGCATGGGCAGGAAGAACAGGGCATTGGCAAACAGGGAGGTGAATGCAAGAATGAGGATACAGTCCCAGTAACTGACGTCGCCGGAGAATATCTGCAGGATGAAATAAATCTCGGCACAAGAAAGTATACGGGCCAGAAACTCCGCACTCAGCGATGAATAGAACGTAATCCGGTGCTTGCTGTGCAGTTCCGCAATCTGCCGGTCAATCTGCTGCAGCGATTCCTGCTTGCGTTCGGCAAAAGAAATCGCCCATTTTTTCAGGAAAGGCATTTTCTGCAGCAAACGGATACAGCGCATGGCCAGTCCGGAGCGGTAACCTTTCATGAAGAAATAGATACCCAGCAGACAGAAGGCACCCGCCAGAGCGAAGAAGATGGATATACCTACTGCCAGGCGGTTGTAATAAAGCACCAGATAAAGCAGAATGGAGAACAGCCAGAAACAGAAGTGAGAGAATATGTGCATCATCACATATAGAATCACGCTGGAAGTGGCCTTTTCGACACCTACGTAAGGCGAAAGTTCCATAATGCGGTAGGGCTCCCCGCCCATCAGCCCCACCGGAGTGGTTGCATTCAGGGCAAATCCGGTCACCGTATATTTATATACTCTCCAGAACGGAACAATGCGCTCCCTGAATCCGTCGTGGATGATGATATACCAGGCCCCGGCATTCAACAAATAAATAAAAGCCCACAGGGCAACTACCACAGGAAACCAGATTCCGGCCCGTCGCAGGCTGTCGGTCAATTCATCGTATGATACGTCGAACGTCAAAAGCATGACGGCAATTGCCGCCACGCCAAACAACAAAAAAATATTTCTGTATTTATTCTTCATCTACGGCATCCAGTTTCAGTTTATCACTGTCATCTCTCTTCTCATAATACTGCTTGCGCAACGGACGGGCACTGATTTCGGCCTCTCTGCGGCGATTGCGGAACACGTCCAGTGCGGTATAGATAGCCTGACGGAAAGAGTCCTCCGACGCAATTCCCTTACCGGCAATATCATACGCAGTGCCATGAGCCGGAGAAGTGCGCACAATGGGCAGACCGGCCGTGAAGTTCACTCCCTCGTCCATTGCCAGCGCCTTGAAAGGAGCCAGTCCCTGATCGTGATACATGGCCAGGATACCGTCGAAGTATCTGTAGTTGCCGGCTCCCATAAAACCGTCGGCCGGATACGGACCGAAACACTGTACATGGCGTTTTACCATTTCCTCGATGGCAGGCTTGATAATCGTTGCCTCTTCCGAACCGATCAGTCCGTTGTCACCGGCATGCGGGTTCAGAGAGAAAACGGCAATGCGGGGATTGTCGATACCGAAATCCTTTTTCAGAGACTGATGGAAGATTTCCAGTTTCTGCATGATCAGTTCCTTGGTCAGGTGAGAAGTAATTTCCCCTACCGGAATGTGACCGGTTACCAGTGCCATGCGGAAATCGCCTTTCAGCAAAATCATCAAGGCCTTGTTGCCTTCCCCTACCCGTTCTTCAATATATTCGGTGTGTCCCGGGAAATGGAAGACATCCGACTGGATGGTATGCTTGTTGATCGGAGCCGTAACCAGTACGTCGAATACCCCTTCCGAGTAATCGTGCAGCGCTCTTTCCAGGGCAGACAAAGCTGCCTTTCCGGCCTCCACGGTCGGTTTGGTCAGTTCCACCTTCAGTTCCTCTTCCGAGCAATTAATGATGTTCAACCGTCCGTCCTGAATATCCGACGGAGAATTGACGATGCTGAAATTGGTCTGAATGTCCATTGCCTTGCAATGGTATGCGGCCACCTTGGGCGAACCGTATATGACAGGAGTGCATAAATCGAACATCAGTGAATCTGAAAAAGCCTTCAGAATGACTTCGTAGCCCACTCCGTTAATGTCACCGTGGGTGATTCCCACTCTTATTTTATTTCCTTCCATGAGTATATATTATTTGTTTAAAAGCGAATCTTTCTCCATTTTCTCTTCTGTCAGACTGGCGTCTACCGGGATTTCCGATACTTCTTTCTCAGTCGGCAGTTTCAAGGTATAGAGGGCGGCATTCAACCGGCGCATCTGGTCGCGCTTCATCTTACCCGGATTATATACGAAGGTCTCTACGACAATGACACGGGCATTGGCACGGTCGACACGCATGTGTGAGACAAACGGACCGCCCATCGCGTCGTTTTTCATTTCCCAAAGTCCGCGGGCTTCGAAGGCATAGTCGTTCTTTACCGAAATATTGCGTACATCCACCAAGGCAGAGTCGGCAGTTTCCATATACATTCCTTCACGGGCACCGGGGATATTGATTTTCATCACCGAGTCACGCTTGTGGATGAAATATGCCTTCGTAAAGGTATCCTTGTCACGGAACGGGAATGCATACATCACAAAGTTCATGTCATTCAGGTTGGTAGAGGCCCAGAGGAAATCTTTTCCTTCCTTGTACGATTCCATTTCAACCGGCATCCACACGTCACAGTCGAAGAGACTGCCCGCCTTTGCCGAAATCACATTATTGTGCTTTTCCTCCAGCAACTTGATTTCCCGGTTCATCTCCGCACGGGTAAAGAAATCGACGATTACCTGACCGTTCTTTGAAACGTATTCTGCGAAGTCGGTCTGACTGGGCGACTGGATGGTCATGATCATCTGCGGCGAAGCGTACACGTCGCGTGAGAACTTGAACTTAGTCTGCGTATATGCGGCAGGATCGATATCGACGATAATGATATTACGGAACAGGCGCATCGAACGGTCGTAGAAAGCAGGACGTACCCGCGAAATACGGAAAGACCGCTCCGGCTGGGGCAATCCGGGAACATCGGTATCCAGCACATGGAACAATGCACTGTCCGGACTCATCCAGCAGTTGTCATCTGCCACGACCAGAACCTCATAAGGGCGTCCGCTGGAATTGGGAGTTATCACACTTTTTCCGTCACTCTTACAAGAAGCAAGTACCAGCACCGCCAGTACCAGGCTCAAATAAAATGCAAAACGCTTCATGGTTATCAATGTTTATTAATTTTCTGTCTGTTTCTTTTCAGCCTGCTGCTTGGCCGTAGAAAGCATGCCGCAGGCAGCGAAAATATCTTCTCCACGTGAGGCACGGATAGTGGCAAAGACACCGTGCTGCGTAAGATAGTCGCGGAAGGCCAGCATGGAATCCATGTCGGTTCCTTCCAGGTCGACGCCCGGAATCGCATGGAAGCGGATGAGGTTGACACGGCAGTCCAGTCCCCGGAGAATCTTCACCAGTTCCTTGGCATAAATCATGCTGTCGTTGACACCCTTGAACACAATGTATTCGAAAGAAAGACGCCGCTGCTTGCTGAAATCGTACCGGCGGAGAATCTCCAGCATCTCCATGATGGAGAAAGCTTTCTCGGCAGGCATCAGTTCACGCCGCTGGGCAGGGAACGGAGAATGCAGGCTCACCGCCAGGTGGCAGTCGCTCTCTTCCAGGAAGCGTTCCATACCTTTCCGCAATCCCACGGTCGAAACGGTAATGCGCTTCGGACTCCATGCATATCCATAATCGGAAGTCAGGATGGTCAGCGCCTTCAGCACCGCATCCAGATTATCAAAGGGCTCTCCCATCCCCATGAACACCACATTGGTAAGCGTATCTCTTTCGGGAATGGAATAAATCTGATTCAGAATCTGAGTGGCAGTCAGGCTGTTGGTATACCCCTGTTTTCCTGTCATGCAAAACAGACAGTTCATCTTACAGCCCACCTGAGAGGACACGCACAAAGTAGCCCGGTCATTGTCGGGTATATATACGGACTCAATAAAATCACCTTCCGGGGTACGGAACAAATACTTTACCGTTCCGTCTACCGATCTCATCTCATGCACCGGTGCAGAGGCTCCCACTTCATAATGCTCTTTCAGCAGTTCACGGTTCTTCAACGACAGGTTAGTCATCTCATCAATCGAAGTCACTTTCTTGTCATACAGCCACGAAACAATCTGTTTGGCAGTAAATGCCGGCATCCCCAGGCCGCGCACCAATACTTGAACCTCCTCCAATGTCTTCCCCAACAAGGGAACTTTCTCCATGTCCATCATTCTCGATATATATATATATACAATTAGCGTACAAATTTAGAGAAAAAATAAGATATATCCGTCATCTTTCCGGGAATATTACACCAAATATTTCATTTTAAACAAATTATGCGAAATACGGAACAGCGGAAGAAAAAGCGTCATAAGTTCCGTAGGGAAAAGCAAATAAGGAAGCATCAGGTTAAAGAAAATAAACAAAATACCGTTTTTAACCCCGATAAAACGATGGAGGTATGGTTTTATTATTTATCTTTGTGAATGTTAAGAACAATAAAAAGAATGATAAAACAAGACCTTATGAAAAAAGCACACATTTTTCCATCATTGAATTTTCTCCGCAACCTGGAGCGCATTTTTCTGTTCCTGCTTATCTCGGCTGCCGTTGCCGGATGTACATCGGACGATGACCTGGGAGACATCACCGGAAAATACGGAAAACTGACTGGAGAAACCGATACGTATATCGAAATCACTCAGTTGAAAGACGGATACCGGATGAACTGCCGCTACCAGGAATACCTGGAAGACGAACAGAGAGAAGAAATCTACCGGTGGGAAGGTACTTTCCAGAACACTCCTTCGGACGTTGTAAAGGATGCACAGGGAAAGGAAATCGGAAACATCAGTTTCGCTTCGGGGGAGGTTACCTTCAAGGCAACTACCCAGCGCCCGGGTACTTACAAAGCCTATAAAGACGAACTGGCCGACTTGCCCCGCAGCCGCAAAGCACAGAAATAAAAGAGCTTCAGCCTCCCTCCGCAAAGTAAAGGCACTTTAAGGATACTGCCGGAAAAACATCGGGAAAGACGAAGCAACAGAAGTAATAAATGAATACATACAAAAAAAGCCGTATCAGACTTTCCGCAGAAAGCATGATACGGCTTTTTTGTATATCTGCCGGAACAGCAGATTCCGCACTCCAGTTCTACCCTCAATCCTTTCGGAAACGGAAACAGAAGCGGAATCCCCTGCTTTACCGGTACCCTCTCTCCACCTTCTTCTGAAGAAAGGTTTATTTGATAATGCGGAAATAATCTTCCTTGCGAGGCTTCGCCTGTCCGGCTTCAGCAGCAGGATAGCCCAGTGACAAAGCTCCGATACCGACCAGTCCGGCCGGCAATCCCCACTGACACATCAGTTCCTGACCTTCCGGAGAAGCGAACATCTCACGTTCCCGGTGAATCCAGCAACTGCCCAGTCCCAGTGAATGGGCCGCAAGCATCATGTTCTCCAAAATACAACTTCCGTCCTGAACCGGGTTATTGGCATTGGCAGGTGCAAACACCAGCACATAGGTCGGAGCATCGTAATAAGGATTGGAGGTAGCTCCCATGATTCTCGCATTCATGGATGCCAGCCGTTCCTGCTGTTCCTTATTCTGTACGGCCACAATATAGGCCGACTGCATTCCGCGTGAGGAAGGGGCATATGTACCGGCCTCCAATACTGCCTGCAACTCTTCGTCCGTAATCTGCTCGAGTTTATACTTCCGGCAACTGCGGCGTGTCCTGATAACGTTCAATACTTCATTTTCCATATCTTACCGAGTTAATTTATTTTTTCTTCAAAGATAGATTTTCATTCAGGATTCGGGAATCTTCCTCCGGCAGCGGGAGCGGAACCGGAAACTTTCGTCCTGCCCTGCCCGCCATGCCTTTCTGCCACATACGCAACCGGCAACGCCGGGCCCGACAACACGGCTCCGTATCGATTCCTTATCCAACAGAAAGACGATTTCCGTCGGATACTATTTCTGCCTAAATATAAGCAAAAAATACCATGTGCGGAGAGCAAAGCAGGAAAAATACCGCAATTATCCCACTTGACTCTCCGCACATCGGTCAATTCTCTGGTTATTTATTCAAGGTAAACTCCACTGGAAGACCGTGCTGACAAGTCACAGTCACCTCCGTCTGATCACCGTTCTGAGTCACTTTCACCCGGTCGGTATCCGTTGCCAGACTCCACTTTCCGTTCAGCACCAGCTTTTTCTGAGAAGGAGCACTCGGTTCCGGAGTGGTATAAGTCTTCTCCTCGATGTGGAGGTTCGGGTCACAGACACTGATGACAAGCTGCTTGCCCGATTCTTTCTTCATCACCATGGTTTCTGCCGGAATCTTTGCGATACAGTCGGTACCTCCTACCTCAGTCTGCTCAAATGCCGCATAAGCCGTAATACCAGTGGCATGATCCTTCACGATATGAGCCACGTTGTCCCGGCGAAGCACCGAACAAACCTCCTTCTTTCTGGCAGCCGCCAGTTGCTTACCGGTAGGCTGAATCCATACGGTATACGAATAAGTTGCATCCTTCGGAGCCTTGCCGTGCAGCAGATAAGCAGAAGCAAAAGTTCCCTTATTGGCCGCTTTGGTCCGCTCGTTACGACTCTCCTGTTCAGCAATCTGCACCTTGACAGTACCCTCGTTCACCTGGTAATAATTACCGTAACCATCGCCGATCAGGCACTTGCCATCGCCTTCCAGCTGCGTTTCAAATCCCACGGCATCGGCTTTCTTTCCATTTACCGAGATGGCATTCTTTCCGCTGCGGTATTCACTCTGGAAAAGCGTAGTCTCAGTAGGATACTCCGCATTGCTGTTGGAAATGCCCGTACCCAGGCAGACCATATGGTTATCAAAACAGAAGACCGACTTGCGTGCCACAAAATCGGGTGTGAAATTCGGATAATCGGCTTCCGACAGTTTCATGGCAAACATACCGTTCTTGTCCTCCAGGGAAGAAGCCCCGGCAAATTCCTCATCGGAACGAGCCATCAGCGTACCCGGACGAGGATTCTCCAGCAAGTCGAAAGGCAGATGAATGGTAGTCGTTCCCGGCAAACGGTTCCAGTCCCAGCCGTTCTCTACAAACCCGCTCGCACTGCGCGAAGGCTGTCCCATAATCTGTGCCGAGCCATAACTCTGATAACGTCCGTAACGGTTGTCCTTCGTATAAATCTCAGAACCCCACACATTGGTGTTATATCCTTTCAGCGTCACCATCCATTCTCCGCGACGGAAAATACCGGCCGCTCCATAATTGTATACAAAAAATCCTTCGGGAGCCTCAGCCGCCTTTACTCCTTTCTCCTTGAAGAAACGGGCTTCCGGCGTATCCTTGTCTCCAATCAGGCGCAGGTAATCGGCAGCCAGATGACGGTCGAAATCACCTCCTTCACCCGACAGGTCGCCCGAGAGGGCCAACTGGGCAAAAGCCTTGATATCCGCAGCCCCCATCTTACCGGTAAACGGATGACGTCCTCCGATTCCGGTACCCCATTCATACATATTACAATAATTGCGCATGGTCAGGAAGGCATTTGCAAGCCGCTGACGGGCTTCCAAAGTAGGTACAAACTCCGTACCGGAAGTCATCGCCACATAATCGGCCACGGTAGCCAGAGCCCCGGTCGTATATCCCGGATAGAAACCTCCGTGATGGAAAGTCGTTCCGTCGACCTTGATACCACCGATGGTACCCGGCGTATACTTCACCGAGCCCGAAACCCAGCGAGACAATCCCTGCAACGCCTGTACCCGGTCGCGTTCATCCACCAGCATCATGGCTGCAATCAGTTTGGCCTGCAGCAAGGTATTCCATGAATCCAGCATCTCATCCCTTACCTCCGGACAAGGACGGCGTGTTTCCTGCAAGGCAGACCAGAACGACAGTGTACTGATAATGTCAGCCTGCAACGGAGAACGGGCAATCCGGTCCCGCATCAGCCAGGCCGTTGTATAGATTTTACGCACCTGATAACCGTAATGATGATTGGTTCCCATTCCACTACCGAAAGCGAAACCCTGGTCCATCGCATACTTCCATACCGTGAAATAACGCTCCTCGCTCTCTTTAGACTGATTGCGTACCGCATCGAAGGCAAAACCGGAAAGCATCGTCTCCAGGTCATTCCAGGACAGTTCCCCCGCCTTCTTGTTCTGCTCATCCGGAGCCACGACAGGCGCACCGGCAAAACCGTTTCCGAACGGAGTGATGGCCGCCTTGGCATACACATCCTCTGCCTTCTTCAACAAGCCCGATACATTCGTCGGAGCGACAATCACCTTATCCAGGTTGGCCTCCACCGTCTTCAGGTCTTTTTTCTGAGCCGCAGAAAGCACCTCCGGACGAGGGATGTCCCAGGTATACTGTTCCCATTCCCACACGCGGCACCAGTGCCACAAGTCTCTTCCTACTGCCAGGTCGTTATAAGCAATCTGCATGTCGGGTGTCGTACGCAGGTTCATGTTGTTCTCAAACATCTTCCAGCGGTCCAGGTACACCCGTCCCTTACGCTTCGGAGCCACCAGCCGGCAATGTGTCAGCGTCATCTCATCTCCAGCCTGCAACTTGTCTCCACGCATGCTCTTAAACCCGATCCAGCACGCACGCCATCCCTGCGATGCCAGGCGATAGGTAAACCAGTAACGGACCTTTCCGGACTCATCCAGGAACTCAAAACGGACAGAATCCTGTGCCGGCTGCTCGTTGTACAACCACAGCGTGGTTCCCCCCTTCGTCTCGCTTTTCTTATTCAGAACAATCGGTTTTTTCAAGGCAATCTCCAAAGTCGATTCCGGACCGAAGTTCCATTCAAGACTCTGTTTTCCCTCCTTATACAAATTGCTTGTTACAGACAATTCACTCTGGGATGAAGTAAACCCCTCAGGCACGCCTCCCTCAAATCCGATGACCGACTGGGCATACGACGGAATACATGCCGCAATAAAAACAGGCAATAAAAGTTTTCTCATAAATCTATTTGTTCAAATAATCAATCGTAATCTCTCCATTACAGCAGGCATCGGAAGTCCCTTCTTCCCCACAGTCATTCCACCCTTTCCGGAGCCGGCAAACGTCTTTGCCACACGCTCAGGAAGACAGGTTTCCGACCGCTTTCCAGACATCTCCAAGCCACTGTTCTGCAAGCAAATTTAGAAAAAATCACAGACATAATCCAACAAAATCCTCCGGCAGCTTTTACAATACAGTTCATAAAAAATCCATAAAAGTCCATCCGGGTTCACGGCTCCGTCCCATCCGTTTTCCATTCCCGTTTCTGTCCCTTCCACCACGCCAAGCAAGTCGGCCGAAAGAGCCGGAAGGCCCCTCCGGAGAGAAGGTCCCAGCGACCTTCATCAACAAAAGAACAGCCACCTCCCCGAAAGAAGATGACTGTTTTCATTGCAGGAAAAATCCCCGTATCAGTTATTTTCCGGACGCAGTTTACGGACAACTGCACCTGTCTGCCACATTTCGCTTTCGCGCAACTGACGCAACTCTTCGTTCAGTTTGTCGCGATAGTCCGGCTGTGAGTTAGAGTCGATGGAACGCTGTGCTTCGATACCGTCGGCAACCGACTTATACAACTTTTCGAAAACCGGTTTGGTTGCATCGTGAAACGGACCCATCCAGTCGAGCGCACCGCGCTGAGCCGTTGTCGAACAGTTGGCATACATCCAGTCCATACCCTTGGCAGCAAACAGCGGCATCAATGACTGAGTCAGCTCTTCTACCGTTTCGTTGAAAGCCTCCGACGGAGTATGTCCGTTTTCACGCAACACCTCATACTGAGCCAGCAACAGACCCTGAATAGCACCCATCAACGTACCACGCTCACCGGTCAGGTCAGAATATACCTCACGCTTGAAAGTCGTTTCAAACAAATAACCCGAACCGACACCGATACCCAAGGCAATCACACGGTCCATGGCTTTGCCGGTTGCATCCTGGAACACCGCATACGAAGAGTTCAGTCCACGTCCTTCCAGGAACATCGTACGAAGAGAAGTACCCGATCCCTTCGGAGCCACCAGAATAACATCCACATCAGCCGGAGGCACGATGCCGGTACGCTCCTTATAAGTAATGGCAAAACCGTGAGAGAAATAAAGCGCCTTGCCCGGAGTCAGATGCTTTTTGATCAACGGCCAGCACTCAATCTGAGCCGCATCCGACAGCAACACCTGGATAATGGTAGCACGCTCACACGCCTCTTCAATGCTGAACAGCGTTTCGCCCGGTACCCATCCGTCGGCCACAGCCTTCTCGTAAGTCTTGCCCTGACGCTGTCCGACAATCACATTAAACCCATTATCGCGCAAATTCAATGACTGACCCGGTCCCTGTACACCGTAACCGATCACTGCTATTGTTTCATTCTTCAAAACCTCACGTGCTTTTTCCAATGGAAATTCTTCGCGTGTCACCACATTTTCGATCACACCGCCAAAATTCATTTTTGCCATATCGTTACAATTTTTTTCGCAGTCCGATAAACTGCCAGTTATCAAACAATTAGTTAAATATCATTTTTATCCGAACTACCACTTCCGTGTCGTTCTTCTTGATTTCGATGTCATACTCACCTTCCCCTACCTGTTCGCGGTAGAAACACAAGGTATCGCCGTAATAACTCTCGGCCACATAAGCCACCTCGAAGCGGCGAAGGCTCTTTTCCCTGAACATCTCGAGCGGGAAGAGATTCAATGCATGCTCGATGTACTTCACACTGTTCACATGACCGTTGAGGTCGATGTCACCGTATTTGGCCGTATACCGTGCCACCGGTTCCGCCTCATTCACCTTCACCCTGCCGGCCTTCTCAATCGGGCATTCCTTATCACAAATGTAATCCGTGATGCCTCCTCCGTGCAGTGCCAGCAAATCCGCCGGCTTACGGGTCTCCATGCTGATCATGGCCCAGATGGAACGGGCATATCCAATGGGCTTGCCCGCTGCATTCACAATCTCGAAATTACGGTCGGTAAACAACCGATACACGTTTTCCACCCATGTACGGATACTGAACTTCTCATAAGCCCGGGGCATCTCTTCCATTTCCACTGCCAGACGGGACAGCACCCAGGTATAATGATTCTCATTCAGTTCGGCAATACCGAAACCACGCTCCGCCGCATGAATCCCGGCACAGTTGAGCAAGTGGTTTCCCAGCACCCCCATCGTCAGCTTTTCCGTAAAATCGACATGGAAGGGCTCTGCCACAAAATCATAACTTCCTATCTTATTCTCTTTTTCCATAAGTCACTTCGTTTGTTTTTCAGCCTGATACCGTTCCTCGCGATGTGCCAGATACTCATTGACCCGTTCGAAACAACTGGTCGAAACCGCTACCCTGCCCGAACGGACAAACTGCAGTACACAGCCCAGCGCCTTCAGTTCCTGATACAGCGAAGTAATGTCATCGCTCATTCCCGTCAGTTCCACAGTGGCAAAAGTCGGATTCATCTCCACAATATGGGCACTGTAACGGCGGATGAGCCGGGATGCTTCGGGGTTCGACTGAAATTCGGGAGTAGACACCTTATAAAGCGCCACCTCACGCTGGAAAATCTCATCGTCCGTGAAATAATGCGCCTGGATGACATCCATCTTTTTCTCAATCTGACTCACCACCTTTGCCACGATGTCGGGAGTCGTCCAGCAAGTAATCGTATACTTATGTACCCCCTTGATCGACGAAGCAGACACATTCAGGCTCTCGATGTTAATCTGCCGACGGGTAAATACCGCCGTAACCTGATTCAACAGACCGGCAATGTTCTCCGAATGAACTATGATTGTATATAATATCTTATTTTCCATAACCATTTCCTTTCAGTTTTCAGCACTCCATAAGCATATAATCAACCGAATTTCCCGGAGGAGTCATCGGCAGGACATTTCCTTCTTCCACCACACACACCTCGAGCAAGAACGGTCCGTCGGTAGTCAGCATCTGCTCTACCGCCTTGTCCAGTTCCTCCCGCTGCTGTACACGGCAGGCCGGAATGCCATAGGCCGAAGCAATCTGCATGTAGTCGGGATTCATCATCGGAGTAAACGAATAGCGGCGGTTGAAGAACATGGCCTGCCACTGGCGCACATTGCCCAGGTAATTATTGTTCAGCAGAATAATCTTGACCGGAGCCTGCTGCTCCATTACCGTACCCAGTTCCTGAATCGTCATCTGCAGGCCTCCGTCGCCCATAAACGCACATACCGTACGTTCAGGAGCCCCGAAAGTAGCCCCTATGGCCGCCGGCAGACAGAATCCCATGGTACCCATACCGCCGGAAGTCACCACACTGCGGTTCTTGCTGAACTTGAAATAACGGCAGGCCATCATCTGGTTCTGTCCCACATCGGTCACCAGAATCGCCTCGTTGCGGGTGGCCTGACTGATGACATTCACCACCTCGCCCATATTGAGCGGTCCTCCTTCGGGATATACCTCCTTGCGGATCACCTGAGCAAACTCCTTTTCCTCGTACGTCCGGAAACTCTCGATCCACTCCGTATGCCGCGCTTCCGCAATCCGTCCGGTCAGCAGAGCCAGCGTCCGCTTGCAGTTTCCCAGCAGCGGCACATCCACCGGTACGTTCTTGCCGATTTCCGACGGATCCACATCCAGATGAATCACCTTCGCCTGACGCGCATAAGTAGCCAGGTCACCGGTCACCCGGTCGTCGAAACGCATACCCACAGCAATCAGTACGTCACATTCATTGGTCTTCACATTCGGCCCCAGGTTACCGTGCATGCCCAGCATACCCTTGTTGAGCCGGTGTCCCGAAGGCATTGCCGAAAGTCCCAGCAGCGTACAACCGCAAGGAATATCCGCCTTCTCCACAAAGTCAAGCAACTCCTGCTGCGCACCGCCCAGTTCCACGCCCTGGCCCACCAGTACAAAAGGCTTCTTTGCCCCGTCAATCAAGGCAACCGCCTCATCCACACAAGCCGGGTCAGTTTCCGGATCAGGATCATAACTCCGGATAAAGTCGATATCCATCGGCTGATAATCCTCAACCAATTCCACCTGAGCATTCTTGGCAAAATCCAGTACCACCGGTCCCGGACGACCGCTGCGTGCAATGAAAAACGCCCTTGCCACTGCCCAGGCCACGTCTTCGGCACGGCGGATCTGATAGCTCCACTTCGAAATCGGCTGTGTCACACCCACCAGGTCGACCTCCTGAAACGCATCCGTACCCAGGAGTCCTGCGCCCACCTGACCGGCAATGACCACCACTGGCGTACTGTCAATCATGGCATCCGCAACCCCCGTAATGGTATTGGTAGCCCCCGGTCCGCTGGTCACCAGACAAACCCCTACCTCACCCGAAACACGTGCAAATCCCTGTGCCGCATGAGCCGCACCCTGCTCATGACGTACCAATATATGATTCAGCGTAGCGCGATGGTCATAAAGCGCATCGAACACCGGCATAATGGCTCCGCCCGGATAACCGAACAACGTCTTTACTCCGGCATGCTCCAGCGACCGCATCAGCGCCTCCGCTCCTGTTATTTTTTCCTTACTCATGGTATCATTGTTTTTAATTCATTCACAAACAAGTTTTTTCATCGTCAGCCGCCTTCCGGCAAAAACCTCAGTCAATCAGTCTGACTCCGCCCTTATCGGCCGAACTGACCATTGCCGCATAAGCCTTCAGCGCCTTCGAAACCACCCGGTTACGGGTTACGGGAGCCATCGGCCGCGCCTCCAGTTCCGCATCACTCAGCCGCACATTGATGGAGCGGTTCGGGATATCAATCTCAATCACATCCCCATCCACAATCTTTCCGATATTGCCGCCGGCTGCCGCCTCCGGAGAAATGTGTCCGATGCTCAGTCCGGAAGTACCCCCGCTGAACCGTCCGTCGGTAATCAGGGCACACTCCTTGCCCAGGTGCTTCGACTTGATATACGATGTCGGATACAGCATCTCCTGCATGCCCGGTCCGCCCTTCGGTCCTTCGTGCGTAATGACCACCACGTCACCGCTGACTACCTTTCCTCCCAGGATACCTTCACAAGCTGCTTCCTGTGAATCGAAGACCTTCGCCGGTCCGGAGAATTTCCAGATACTTTCGTCCACTCCGGCAGTCTTCACCACACAGCCGTCCTGTGCGATGTTACCCTTCAGCACCGCCAGCCCACCGTCCTTGCTGTAAGCATGCTGCAGGCTGCGGATACATCCCGATACGCGGTCGGTATCGAGTTCGGCATACTGCTTGTCCTGAGAACCCATCCGGATACTGAACACGCCTGCCGGAGCACTGCTGTAGATACGCAAGGCTTCCGGATCGACCTTCTCCGCACAGATATCGTATTTCCGGATGGCCTCTTCGAGGGTCATTCCGTCTACCCGACTGACAGACACATCCAGCAGTCCCCCCTTATGCAGTTCGCCCAGGATATTCAAGATACCTCCCGCACGGTTGACATCCTGAATATGGTATTTCTGAGTATTGGGTGCCACCTTACACAAGCAAGGTACCTTGCGTGAAAGCCGGTCGATATCATCCATGCAGAAGTCCACTTCCGCTTCGTGAGCGATGGCCAGCAGGTGCAGCACCGTATTGGTTGAACCGCCCATGGCAATATCCAGTGTCATCGCATTCAGGAAAGCCGCACGCGTCGCTATGCTTCTGGGCAGCACACTCTCATCGCCCTCCTCGTAATAACGGTAGGCATTCTTCACAATCAGCTGGGCCGCCTCCTTGAAAAGCCGGGTACGGTTGGCATGAGTAGCCACTATCGTTCCGTTACCGGGCAGCGCCAGTCCGATGGCCTCGTTCAGACAGTTCATGGAATTTGCCGTAAACATACCCGAACAGCTGCCGCATCCCGGACACGCATGGCATTCAATCTCTGCCACATCCTCGTCGCTCACCGTCGGGTCGGCCGACTGGATCATCGCATCAATCAGATCCAGATGCTTTCCGTTCCACTCACCGGCCTCCATCGGTCCCCCTGAGACAAACACGGTCGGAATATTGAGCCGCATGGCAGCCATCAGCATCCCCGGAGTAATCTTGTCGCAGTTCGATATACAGACCATGGCATCCGCCTTATGCGCATTCACCATGTATTCCACACTGTCGGCGATAATGTCGCGCGAAGGGAGCGAATACAACATGCCATCGTGCCCCATGGCAATGCCGTCATCAATGGCAATCGTATTAAACTCAGCGGCAAAGCATCCCAGTTTTTCAATTTCCGCCTTTACCTGCTGACCCACTTCGTGCAGATGGGTATGTCCCGGTACAAACTGTGTAAACGAGTTGACAACCGCAATGATCGGCTTGCCCATCATTTCCTTTTTCATTCCGTTTGCTACCCACAACGCTCTGGCTCCTGCCATGCGGCGTCCCTGGGTACTCATCGAACTACGTAACTGATGTTTCATCTCTTTATTCCTTTCCTTTTGCTCCTTCATCTAACAAAAAAGCCTTTCTGCACACACGGTGAGAAAGGCTTTCGTTTTATCTGATTTCAGACATCCATATATGCACCCCCGCTCACCTCATGGGTTTCAAGACCACGACGCGAATAATAATATGCAGGACTGCCAGGTTAATAATATGGATAAACTGATTCATATGTTCTCTTTGTTTGTTACACATGCAAAGGTAAATGCTTTTTTGAAACAAACAAATAAAATGAAAGAAAAATTCAATAAAAAACAATATTAAGTAAGAGTTGACAATTCTGATTTTACAAAATGAAAATAACCGCTCTTGAATGCGGCCTCTTTTTTCAGCCGGCCGGCCCCCTCCGGAACCGCAGTCACGCAAAGGTCGTCCGCTGCCGGTCGGGCACCGCTGCTTCCTCCCGCCTCCTTCCCAGTTCTCAAAAAACCATAATATTCCCCGAATCATGCCAAAAATTCAGGACTTCTTCGTACCTTTGCAGAACAGGTAGCGACGGAAAGTTTCCATGCCGGGCATCCGTCGGCCCACCTTATTATATAACACATTTATATTATATCATTAATATCACATTAGATTATGGAAAATAAATACATTACTGTTGCATATAAACTGTATGCCATCACTGACGGCCAGAAAGAACTGGTAGAAGAAGCACCGGCCGCACATCCGTTCCAGTTCATTACCGGTGTGGGATATACACTGGACAGATTTGAGAAGGAAATCGCTGCCCTGAACCAGGGAGAACCGTTTAACTTCACTATCCCTTGTGCGGAAGCTTACGGAGAACGTAACGAAGACAACGTACGTCAGGTGCCCAAATCCATGTTCTGTGATGCCGACGGCAAGTTCGACGAAGAAAACATCTTCCCGGGAAACATCATCATGCTGAGCGATGCAGAAGGCAACCAGTTCTATGCCAACGTAGGTGAAATCACTGACGACAAAGTAGTGGTAGACCTGAACCACCCTCATGCAGGTAAAGACCTGATCTTTGAAGGTACTGTCATCGAATCACGCGAGGCAACCAACAAGGAAATCCAGGACCTGGTGAACATGATGAGCGGCGGATGCGGATGCAGCTGCGACAGTTGCGGCGGCGGATGCGGCGACCACGACCACGGTCAGGAAGAAGAAGGTTGCGGATGCGGTTGCGGTCATTGCCACTAATCCCATCCCGATACATACAGCATCAGCGTACACCGTCCGCAACAAGGACGGTGTTCATATAGACGACAGGCAGGAAAACTCTTTGAGCAGCTTTCCTGCCTGTCGTTTTGACTACCCGGTTACTCTATCCGGGTCAGGACACTGTCATACAGCAGATTTCCCTTTTTATCAGTCTCCTGCCGTTTGACCAGTCCCACATTCGGAGCATACCACTCCGTGACATACGACTTCTCGGAAAAGAGCATCACCTTATATTGTGCCCGGTAAGAAACCTTCAGGCAGTTAAAAGTCCCCGCAGGAGTCGTTATCGACTCAAAGCCTTCTACCCTGCCATTACTGAGGAAAGCCCGCAGCTTCATGGGACCGAGTTTATACAGAAAGTCGGATTCAGGCAATTTATCCCCCTCGGCAGCATTCGCATCCAGTATCAGAGACAAATCCCCCTCACACCGCACATGCTTCAGGTATTTCTGAAAGTCCGCCTCCATTTCAGCCTCGGTTCTGCGGTTCACATTTGCCGAATCGGCCGACTTCCATCCCTTCATGAATCCCTGACGGAGCACTTTTATCCCCTCCTCTGCACTCATCAGCGAAAGTCGCGTTTTCCCGTCCTTCGTATAACGGAACGTAAAGACTTCGTCTCCCTCCATCAGTTCCGACTCCTTTCCATAGTTGACCTGCTTCACGATTAGAGTATCCCCCACAGTCAGTACCTCCACGATGCGCGAAGTGTCGGTAGTCACCAGCGGAGTCTTTTCTTCAAAATCTTCACTCTTATAATACAAGGTAGTCCCCTTTTGTGAATTGAAAAACTGTGCATAGGCCATTTCGCCCATCAATGCCAGCAAAACGAATGACAGAATCTTTTTCATAATATCGGTTTTCTTGCAATTTACACATTTCAATCCAAATACATATTCTCCATCCTGATTTATTCTCCCTGCCTCCTGCTTTCAGTATGTCACGTTTATATTTATGCAAAATTAATGCAGACACACTCCCGCTTCAGGCAGGCAAACGGACACCCCTGACGGATTTACCCTTTTCGGAAATCCCCTGAACGACAGTCTCTCCACCCGCTATATACATTATCTGTCCCTCCACTTTCGAAAAGTCTTCACCCGTTTATCCATAAAGCCGCATAAGGAAAAGCCAATCCTGGATTCCGACGGAATCTGAATACTCAACGTCGTGGTTTTATTAATCAGCGGCGTTGATTAATAAAACCACAGTGCGGACTTTTCTTCGCAAAACGGGGAGGGTGAAAATTAAAAATCAACCGGAAAGAAATTCCCCGCAGCCGGATAATGAATTCAGCAATGAACCGCTTCTCCGCTTATTTACAGATTTTTACTCAGTTTAACTTACAATTCTACTTAATTCATTGTAAATCCGGTTCTTTTGTAGTAATTTAGTAAGAAGATACATACGCCGGAAAAAGTATGTAAAGTATAAACCCACAAAAATCAGAGAATATGAAAAATTTCAGACTGGAAGCAGCAATCCTGGCCATTGGCCTGATATTGCTCGGTGTTTTTATAGAAAGAGGTATTCATGCATTTGCCGAAAAAGACCGCAGTGTGAACGTAAAGGGACTGGCCGAAATGGAAGTGCCCGCCGATAAAGTGACCTGGCCGCTCATGTACAAGAATCTGGGGAACGACCTGAATACGTTGTACCAGCAGATCAAGCAGTCGAACCAGACCATCGTGACTTTCCTGAAAGAGAAAGGTATCGATGAGAAGGAAATCAGCATCAATGCGCCGGAAATCATCGACCTGCAGGCAGAACGCTACGGAAGCAACGAACGGAATCCTTACCGCTACAACGTGACTACCGTCATTACGGTCACCTCGAGCAAGGTGGACCTGGTAAGGGGACTGATTTCGGAGCAGGGCGAACTGCTCCGGAAAGGCATCGCCGTGACCGGTGGCGACTACCGCTATAATGTACAGTATGAATACACGGGACTGAACCAGATCAAGCCGCAGATGATTGAAGAAGCCACCAAGAATGCGCGCCAGGCAGCCGAAAAGTTTGCAAAGGACTCCGACAGCAAACTGGGCAAGATCCGCCATGCCAACCAGGGCCAGTTCAGCATCAGCGACCGCGACGCCAACACACCTTATATAAAGAAGGTGCGCGTGGTGACTACCATCGACTATTCTCTGGAAGACTGACTTCTTCCGGAGAAGTCCGGAAGACCGGCAGAGGGGACCGGAGGTCAAAAAACGCAAAAAAAATCCGCAATAGTTTTCACATTCAGGAATTTATTGTACCTTTGCGCCCGAAATTAGATATCAATATAAAGTCTAACACAATTAGTTATTTAAAAACAATTTATTAATTAATGGAAAACTTGAAAAATGTGGCTCCTATTGAAGATTTCAACTGGGAAGCCTATGAAAACGGCGATGCAGTAAGCAACGTAAGCAGAGAAGACTTGGAAAAGGCTTATGACAACACCCTGAACAAGGTAAACGACCGTGAGGTTGTAGACGGTACTGTTATCGCAATGAACAAACGTGAAGTTGTAGTTAACATCGGCTACAAATCAGACGGTATCATTCCTCTGAGCGAATTCCGTTACAATCCTGACTTGAAAGTAGGTGATACTGTAGAAGTATACATCGAAAACCAGGAAGACAAAAAAGGTCAGTTGATCTTGTCTCACAAGAAGGCTCGCGCTACTCGTTCTTGGGATCGTGTTAACGCAGCTTTGGAAAATGAAGAAATTATCAAGGGTTACATCAAGTGCCGCACTAAGGGTGGTATGATCGTTGACGTATTCGGTATCGAAGCATTCTTGCCGGGTTCTCAGATCGATGTTAAACCTATCCGTGACTACGATGTATTCGTAGGTAAGACTATGGAATTCAAGGTTGTTAAGATCAACCAGGAATTCAAGAACGTGGTTGTTTCTCACAAGGCTCTTATCGAAGCTGAACTGGAACAGCAGAAGAAAGAAATCATCGGTAAACTTGAAAAAGGTCAGGTACTTGAAGGTACTGTTAAAAATATCACATCTTACGGTGTATTCATCGACTTGGGTGGCGTAGACGGTCTGATCCACATCACAGACTTGTCTTGGGGCCGCGTAAGCGATCCTCGCGAAGTGGTTTCTTTGGATCAGAAGTTGAACGTAGTTATCCTCGACTTCGATGATGAAAAGAAACGTATCGCTTTGGGTCTGAAGCAGCTGACTCCTCATCCATGGGATGGTCTGGATCCTAACTTGAAGGTTGGTGACCACGTGAAAGGTAAAGTAGTGGTTATGGCTGACTACGGTGCATTCATCGAAATCGCTCCGGGTGTAGAAGGTCTGATCCACGTATCTGAAATGTCTTGGTCACAGCACTTGCGTTCAGCTCAGGACTTCATGAAGGTAGGTGACGAAGTAGAAGCTGTTATCCTGACTCTGGATCGTGAAGAACGTAAGATGTCTCTGGGTATCAAACAGCTGAAGGCTGATCCATGGGAATCAATCGAAGAAAAATACCCTGTAGGTTCTAAGCACACTGCAAAAGTTCGCAACTTCACTAACTTCGGTGTATTCGTTGAAATCGAAGAAGGTGTTGACGGACTGATTCACATCTCAGACCTGTCTTGGACTAAGAAGATCAAACACCCGTCAGAATTCACTCAGATCGGTGCTGACATCGAAGTTCAGGTACTGGAAATCGACAAGGAAAACCGTCGTCTGAGCCTGGGCCACAAGCAGTTGGAAGAAAATCCATGGGATGTATTCGAAACTGTATTCACTGTAGGTTCAGTTCACGAAGGTACTATCATCGAAATGCTGGATAAGGGTGCTGTAGTAGCATTGCCTTACGGTGTAGAAGGATTCGCAACTCCTAAGCACCTGGTAAAAGAAGACGGTTCTCAGGCTCAGCTGGATGAAAAACTGGAATTCAAAGTAATCGAATTCAACAAGGACGCTAAGCGTATCATCCTGTCTCACAGCCGTATCTTCGAAGATGCTGCTAAGGCAGAAGAAAAAGCTGAAAAGAAGGCTGCAAAGAAAGCTTCTTCTAAGAAAGAAGAAACTCCGATGATTCAGAACCAGGCTGCTTCAACTACTCTGGGTGACATCGACGCTTTGGCTGCTTTGAAAGAACAGCTGGAAGGAAAGAAATAATTTATTTTAAATAAATATTTCCGGAAAGGGATTGCTTCGGCAATCCCTTTTTTTATTGTCCATAATTTCCTACCTTTGCCCGTATGGAAAAATTCGAAATACACATATTGGGATGTGGATCTGCACTGCCCACTACCCGACATCAGGCTACTTCTCAGGTGATTAACCTGCGCGAGAAACTGTTCATGATCGACTGCGGAGAAGGCACGCAGGTTCAGTTGCGTCGTTCAAGACTGAAGTTCAGTCGGCTGAACCATATTTTCATTTCGCACCTCCACGGTGACCACTGCTTCGGACTCATCGGTCTGATTTCGACTTTCGGTATGCTGGAACGGACGGCCGACCTGCACATCCATTGTCATGCCGACCTGCAGCGGCTGCTGACTCCCCAATTGGAATTTTTCTGTCAGGGCATGAGCTACAAGGTCATCTTCCACCCTTTCAATCCGGGAGAAAGACAGGTTATCTACGACGACCGCTCGGTGAGCGTGGAAACCATTCCGCTGCGGCACCGCCTGCCCACCTGCGGCTTCCTGTTCAGGGAAAAACCGACGCCCAACCACATCAACCGCGAAATGATTGACTTCTATCAGATTCCGGTCTGGATGATGAACCGGATCAAGAACGGAGAAGACTATGTAAAGGAAGACGGAACGGTGATTCCGAACGACCGTCTGACCTTCCCTTCCGACCCGCCGCGGTCGTATGCCTACTGCTCGGACACCACTTATCTTCCGCGGATAGCCGAACAGGTGAAGGGAGTCGACTTGCTTTTCCATGAGGCCACGTTTGCAGAAAGCGAGGTGGTAAGGGCACGACAGACCCTGCATTCCACTGCCCGAGAGGCAGCTCAGATTGCCAAGGCAGCGGGAGTGAAACGTCTCCTGATCGGACATTATTCGGCACGTTACGAAGATGAGACCCTGCTGCTGAAAGAGGCACAGGAGGTATTTCCGGAGACCTTGCTGGCATTCGAAAACCAGAAACTGACGCTTTAAATCCTCCCCCACATTAAACTATCTACAAGGCCGGGAGTCTAACTATACACAAAAGACAAGAATACGATATCATGTATACATACAACGATGAAGAAATAGGCGAACAGTTACGCAACCCCGTGACGCAGCGCAATGCGTTCGAGCAGGTTGTCAGGCAATACAGCCAGCAGCTTTATTGGCAGATACGACGAATGGTGCTCTCGCACGACGATGCCAATGACTTGCTGCAGAATACGTTTATCAAGGCATGGAACAACCTGGAGTATTTCCGGGGCGATGCCAAACTGTCTACCTGGCTGTATCGGATTGCGCTCAATGAATGTCTGACCTTCCTCAACAAGCAACGGGCGCAGAACAATGTCTCCATCGACGATACGGAGGTCAACCTGGAACAGCTGGAAGGGGACCCTTATTTTGACGGGGATGCTACCCAGAAGCACCTGCAGGAGGCAATCGCTTCGCTACCGGAAAAACAGCGGATGATTTTCAACCTGAAGTATTTTCAGGAAATGAAATACGAGGAGATTTCAGAAATTCTGGGTACAAGCGTAGGGGCTTTGAAGGCTTCCTACCACCATGCAGTCAAAAAAATAGAGCAATTTTTACAACAGTTTGATTAAACCTTTGGCAGAAAGATCTATCTAACTCAATGAAAGGGGTAACAGATATGAAAGAAGAAAAAGAATTATTCCAGAAAATTGGAAAGGAAAATCCGTTCAAGGTTCCTGAAGGTTACTTTGAGAATCTGACGCAGCAGGTAATGGAGCGGCTTCCGGAAAAAGAGCCTCAGCCTACACAGGAAATCAGCATGTGGGAACGGGTGAAGCCGTGGGTATACATGGCTGCCATGTTCGTGGGACTGATGTTTACCGTACAGGTTTTCGTAGGTAAGCAGGAGCAGCAGGCAGGACCGGCTGAGTATGTGAGTCCGGTATCCGACTTGTCGGACGAGTATCTGGCACCGATCATCAATCAGACCATGCTGGACGATTACGAGCTTTATCAATATCTGAGTGATGCAGATAAAAGTATTTATAACTAAACCTAAGACAGTATGAAAAAAATATTTCTCTTTTTATTATTCACTTTCCTGCTCTTCCCCTTGGGAATGATGGCCCAGAAGCACTGCATGAACAAGCAGGAATTCAGAAACCGCCAACAGGCTTTTCTGACGGAAAGGGCCAATCTCACGGCAGAAGAGGCCAGACAGTTTTTCCCGCTGTACTTCGAACTGCAGGATAAAAAGGAAATCAAGAACCGGGAGGCCTGGCAGCAGATAAAGAAAGGTAAGGAGACACTTACGGAAAGTGAGTATGACAAGATCAATGAAGAGGTAGTAAAATGCCGGCTGGAATCCTGTCAGCTGGAACAGGAATATCTGCAGAAATACAAGAAGATTCTGCCGGCCAAAAAGATTTTCGACTTACAACGGGCTGAGTTAAGATTCCACCGTGAACTCTTGAAGCCAAGAAAAAGCAACAAATAATTTTTTCAGAAAAGGGACTTCCGCCGGGAGTCCTTTTTTAGTTTCAGGAAAATGGGAAAGACAGGAGTCCCGCGGCAGGGGCTTTTGTCTTTTTTGTTTCAGCCTGATTACAAAGCGGTTTCAGGGGCCTTCTGCAGGACATTCTTACCGCCCGAAAGGCAAAGCGGCAGGAGGAAAAGAGTTACTTTTGGGCAGATTTAGGATAAAAGAGTGAAGAAATGAGACAGTCTATCATTGCAATGTTATGTTTGTCCGGAAGCATCTGTCTTCCGGCAGCGGGACAAAGTGCCTGGAAAGAAATCTGTGAAAATCCTCAGTTGGCAGCCGGAAAATATTATGCGTATCAGGCTCCGGAAACAGCACTTACGCCGTCTCCCGAAGGGTACGAACCGTTTTATATCTCGACGTTCGCACGCCACGGTTCGCGTTATCTCACCAAGCAGAAGAAGTACGAGGAACCGCTCAGGGTGCTTGCCGAAGCGGAGAAACAGCACGGACTGACAGCGGACGGAAAGCGTGCGCTGGAAATTGTGAAAGAACTGGCGGCTGAAGCGGAAGGACGGTACGGGGAACTGACGCCGAAGGGGGCTGAGCAGCACAGGGAACTGGTCCGTCGCATGTATGCGGCCTTTCCTCAGATTTTTACCGAAGGGGTACATGTGGATGCACGGTCCACTTACAAGACGCGGGCCTTTCTGTCGATGGCGGCAGGATGCATCGAACTGAAGGGACTCAATCCGCGGCTGGTCATCACTACCGATGCCAGTGAACACGACAGCGACTTCATGAAATACAAGAATCCGGAGTATGAGCGGTTGCATCTGGCCGGCGCAGACAGCATTTACCGGTTGGCCGACAGTGTGTATGTACATCCGGAGCGACTGATGAAACAGTTGTTTACCCATCCCGCCACGGTGCAGCATCCGGTCAAGCTCATGACCGACCTGTTTGAGCTTGACGGCATCTGCCAGAGCAGCTACGGTCCGCAGCATCTCTCTTTCCTGTTTACCGACCGGGAACGGTACGACCTCTGGCAGCGGAACAACTTCGAATGGTATTATGAGAAAGGAGCTTCTCCCCTCAGCGGATCGTGCATGTATCAGCTGGAACGTAACCTGCTGAACAATTTCATTGCCGCTGCCGATACGGTGATTGCTTCGGGCAAGAAAGGGGCTACCCTGCGCTACGGCCACGATACCAACCTGGCTCCGCTGGCAGTGCTGATGGGCATCAATCACCTGGCGAAGGCAACGGACGACTGGCAGCAGATTGCGGAAACCTACCGCACCTACCGCATCATTCCCATGTGCGGAAACATACAGCTCATCTTTTACCGTCATCCGGAAAAGGACGACATCCTGGTCAAACTGTTGCTGAACGAACGGGAAGTCAGTCTCCCGATTGCTACCGACCGGGCTCCGTATTATCACTGGAAGGATGTCAGAAACTATTGGACACAAGTGGTCAGTTCCATCAACCTGCCTGAATGTCAAAAAGATACGGACTAACATTTAGGGTATCCGAATCATCCGTAAACGGATGAAATCCCCCACTCTCTTTACATCTGTCACGGCATTTCCCCTGCCCGGCTCTGGCCATGACCCATGTAAAGAGATTTTTTTTGTTTTGTATCAGTTTTGAAATATCTCCGAAACTATCATGAAAAAACCAAGGTCTACTTTTGCAGCGTCAAAATAAAAGGAGATAGATGAAAACAAATTGGGCATTAGGTGTATTGATTCTTGCCAGCGCAAATCTGAATGCAAGAGATATCAAAGGAATAGTAAAAGATGCACAGACTGGTGAAGAAATTATCGGAGCTTCCATTCTTGTGAAAGAAGAACCCGGAAAAGGAGCAGTATCGGGAATGGACGGAAGTTTCAATCTCTCCTCCATCCAGCCTAAGTATACATTAATCTGTTCGTATGTGGGTTATAAGAAGTGTGAGGTAACGGTTGACAGTAAGGATACGGAAATTATCATACCGCTCAAGAGCGACGATGTCGTACTGGAAGGGGTTACCGTGGTAGCCAGCAATCCGGGACGTACGGAAGCCGGAGCCCGAGGCATCGAACGGGCGGCAATGAACGTGGTCAATGTGATGAGCGCCAAAGCCATTGAACTGTCTCCGGACATTACGGTGGCCAATGTCATTCAACGCATGTCGGGAGTGACGGTGGAACGCAACAGCAGCGGTGAAGGACAGTATGCCATCCTGAGGGGTATGGACAAACGATACAATTATACACTGGTCAACGGAGTGAAAATTCCGAGCCCGGACAACAAGAACCGTTTCGTTCCTCTGGATATCTTTCCGTCGGAAATGCTCGACCGTCTGGAGGTTACCAAATCACTGACCGCCAACATGGAAGGCGACGGAATCGGAGGAGCCGTCAACCTGATTATGAAAGATGCCCCCTCGGAAAGACAGTTTACGGCCAATCTTTCTACCGGTTACAACTCCATGTATTTCGACCGGGATTTTCAGTCGTTCAACCACGGTGCCATCGCAAAGGAATCTCCTTATGAACGTATGGGAAAGCCCGAAAAATTCACGATAACCAACAATGACTTTACGCAGGACAACCTTCACATGAAGTGGAGCCGGCCGCTTCCGGACCTGACAGCCGGACTGTCATACGGCGACCGTTTCTTCGGTGACCGCTTGGGCGTAATGCTTGCCGGAAGCTTCCTGAATACTTACAGAGGAAAGGAAAGTCAGATTTTCTATCAGCCGGGAAGAGACAATGACAACGTGGAAGACCGTAATTACTCGGCACAGCAGACACGCATCGGTGCCCATGCCAAACTGGACTATCACATCAGTCCGCGCCACAAGCTGACCTGGTACAACGGATATATGGACATGCGGGAAGCGGAGGTGCGCGACCGGAAGGACAAGGAGGAAGAAAAGGTCAGAATGAAATGGAACCGCCAGTATATCATCAACTCTACACTGAAAGGGGAACATGGATTCCTGGACGACAACGCCCTGCGCCTCAGCTGGTCGGCAGTCATCTCAAAAGCATTCAGTGAAACTCCCGACAATGCGGAAATCAGTCTGCTCGACGGTGGAGACCGTGTAGCGGTCAACAAGGCACTGGTCCGCCGATGGGAACACAACTCGGACAACGACAAGGCCGGATACCTGGACCTGTCCTACAAATGGAAACTCGACGGAGGGGCTGTACTCGACTTTTCTGCCGGAGGTATGTACCGCGACAAGAAAAGGGACAGTTACTTCAATGAATATACCTTCCAGACGGAACTGGGAGCTCCGCAATACCGCGGAGAGGATTGGAACAATTACGATGAAATCCAGTTTGACTTCAAAAGCCGGAACATCAGCGGGGCATTGAACTACGATGCCACTGAAAAGATCGGTGCCGGATACGGTATGGTGAAATACACTTTCCCGAAATGGGAACTGATTGCAGGGGTACGTGTGGAACATACCGATCAGGGATACCTGCTGAAATACCCGGTCGGCGATGTTAAGGCAGAAAACAGTCAGGTGTATACGGATGTACTGCCCAGCTTCCACCTGAAATACGGGGTACACGAGAATGCCAACCTCCGGTTCTCTTATGCACGGGCCATCAACCGGCCGAGCTTCTTCGAAATCGTACCTTATACCATTCTGAACGAGGATTACGATGAGAAGGGTAATCCGGACCTGAAGCATACAGTGGCCGACAACATCGACCTGCGCTATGAGTTCTTCCCTAAATCTTCGGAACAGTTCATGGTAGGTGTCTTCTACAAATACCTGCAGAACCCGATTGAGTACGGACTGGAGATACAGGGCTCGGATGCTTTCTATATTCCGATGAATTTCGGAAATGCAACGAACCTGGGACTGGAAGTCGACCTCATGAAATATTTCAACTGGTTTGGCATTAAGGCCAACTATACGTACACACATTCCAAGATTACGACCGACAAGCGCACCATGAACGGCTCGGAAGTGATACGCGTCACACAGTCGAGACCGCTGTACGGACAGGCAGCCCACGTAGCCAATCTGTCGCTGCTGTTCAAGAGTACCAAGCATGGCTGGGAAGGACAGCTGGCCGGAAGTTATACGGGCAAACGCCTGAGTGAGGTTTCCAATTACCTGGACAACGATATCTGGGAAGACGGATACATGCAGCTCGATGCTTCGGTAGAGAAAAGTTTCAAGAACGGCATTTCCATCTATGCCAAGGCTTCGAACCTGCTGGATACTCCTTTGCTGAGATACACTCACAAAGGTCCTCAGACAGACGGTGTCACCGGATTTGAACGGAAAGACGGCAACCTGATCGAACGTAAGGAATGGCACGGACAGTCGTTCATGCTAGGAATAAGATACAAACTATAATAAAAATCGATAAACTAACTTTTTAAACTAAGTAACATGAAACTTAAGAATGTATTATTGGCGGGAACAGCTTTATTCTCATTGTCACTGACAACAGCTTGTTCAAACGAAGACTTCTCAAACGGCCCCGAACAGGGCGGTCAGGGCTCAGAAAACGATGACGTCATCATATGGCCGGCAGATACAGTTGTGGAATTGAAAGACCATTATGTAGTTCCCGAAGGAACTTCTCTTATTATCAAGGAAGGAGCGCAGATCATCGCTACTCAGAAAGTGGGTGTCAATGAACTTCCTATCGAATTTACTGTAAAAGGAAACCTGTACTGTGAGGGTACTGCTGAAAAGCCTATCCTCTTCTCGCTTCCGGAAGCCGAACGTACGAAGGAAAATATCTTTGCCGGAAAATGGGGCGGAATCGTAGCGACTTCTACTTGCCAGGAAATGCTGATTGACCATACCATCATTGAATATGCGGGAGGAGAAACCATCGAAGGAGCTCCGGCCGTAAATGCAGGTATCTATGAAGCCGGAGAGGATATGTATCCGCAGATTACCACTACCAATCCTCAGGGAAGATACGTCATCTGCAACTCTGTCCTGCGATACGGTAAATCGGATGCCATCTACATGATGGGTGGAAACGGTATCATCATGAACAATACGTTTGTCGGAAACGGTGAGACGGGTGAAGAGGCAGTCAACGTGAAATCGGGATGTATGGTGGACGTGGCAGGCAACATCATGTTCTCTCCCAACACCAACGGACTGAAACTGTCCAGCTCAGACCAGAGCGAAGTACGTGCACAGGCCAGAATCCAGGCATACAACAATACCATCATCAATGCCGGATGGCGTCGCGACAGTGACAAGGGCGGATGTGTGTATGTGCAGGAAAATGCGGCCGTACATGTGTTCAACAACCTGATGGTCAACTGTAAGTTCAGAGCCATGACTCCCGACCTGGACCAGCCGGCATCACCGGAAGACGGCCGCTACGACGATGTAAATTCAGTCATCGACTACAACTACTATGCTTCAGGCAGCCAGAAGGTAGATCCGAACTATGTATATAAGAGAGGTATCGAGTATTCATGGGAAGGATACAACTACGAAGAAGACGGCAAGCCGTTTGATGAATACGATGTAGAAAAGGTAGACAAGCACAGTGTCATTGCCACAGAAGAGGATTCCAAGGATCCGTTGTTCGTGAACTTCCCGATCAACGAGGTTTCACTGACTGAGTATGTCTACAACGATGCGTGGGACTTCCATGTACAGGCCGGTTCTGCAGTACTGAACGGTGCCTACAGCGGCAACGATGCCAAAATGGCTCCATTGTTCGGCACAGAAGGTCTGACCGTAAACCAGAAGGTATATACTTCACCTAGAGTGGAAGCACGCTTCGGAGCTTACGGAACTAAATAACAATCTCTATATACAATAGCACTTTAGTGAAGAAAGGTTCGAAATACCCTCCGAGATTTCGAACCTTCTTTTTACCCCAAAAACAGATTTCGGATTTCAACATTTTTTCAGATTTGCTTCTTTACTTTGCATCAGCAATCAAGAATCTTACAATTATGAATTCAATGAAAAAAACAATTATCACACTTTGCGCACTGTGGATTACAGTATGCGGTTTCGCACAAGATGCGGCAACCTGGAAGAGCTTGGAAAAGCCTGTCAATTTCTATCTGGCCAACGACTTGGGACGTAACGGATATTACGACCAGAAGCCTATCGCTGAGACCATGGGCAAGATGGCAGAAAACGTAGACATTGAGTTTGTGGTCGCTGCGGGTGACGTACATCATTTCGAAGGAGTCCGGAGTGTCAATGACCCGCTTTGGATGACCAACTACGAACTGGTTTACAGTCATCCGGACCTGATGATTCCCTGGTATCCCATCCTGGGAAACCACGAATACCGTGGAAATACGCAGGCAGTCATCGACTACAGTCAGGTCAGTGCCCGCTGGAGAATGCCGGCACGCTATTATACCCGTGTAGAAGAGAATGACGATGTCACTGTCCGCCTGGTCATGATCGATACGCCTTCCCTGCTCGACAAATACCGTAAGGATACCGACAAATATCCTGATGCATGCAAACAGGACCTGAACAGACAGCTGGCATGGATTGACTCTGTTCTGACTGTAGCGAAAGAAGACTGGGTACTGGTAGTGGGACACCATCCGATTTATGCAGATACCGACAAAAGCACGTCGGAACGCACTGACCTCCAGAAGCGTCTCGATACCTTGCTGCGCAAGCACAAGAACGTAGACATGTATCTGTGCGGACACATCCACAATTTCCAGCACATCCGCAAACCGGGAAGCCACTTAGATTACGTGGTGAATTCTTCCGGCTCACTGAGCCGCAAGGTCAGCCCCGTCGAAGGTACTCAGTTCTGCAGCGACCAGGCAGGTTTCTCTCTCATTACGGCCGACAAGAAGGTACTGAACCTGTACATGATGGACAAGAACGGAAAGATACTTCATACGGTAACCCGCAGCAAATAAACCGTTCTCCGGAACCGGAAACTGCACATGGCTGACCGGTACATACAGCAGATCCCCCATCGGAACACATATGCTTTTCCGATGGGGGATCTTTTCTGTCTCATCCAATACAATCCTTGTCGGATTACCGGTTCTCTGAGTTTCTTTCCTTCTCCTTGGCTTCGTTCCAGATTGCATCCATTTCCTCCAGTGTCATATCGGTCAGGTTTCTTCCCTGCTTCAAGGTATGCTCCTCCAGGTAATTGAAACGACGGATAAACTTCTGGTTGGTTCGTTCCAGGGCATTGTCCGGATTGATCTTGTACAGACGGGCCGCATTGACCAGACTGAACATCAGGTCGCCGAACTCCGCTTCGGCCTTGTCACGGTCCATGTGAGCCACTTCCGCTTCAAATTCAGTGATTTCTTCCTTCACCTTGTCCCAAACCTGTTCACGCTCCTCCCAGTCGAAACCGACATTGCGTGCCTTGTCCTGGATACGATAAGACTTGATCAATGAAGGCAAGGCTTCAGGCACTCCGCTCAATACCGATTTGTTGCCTCCCTTCTCCTTCAGCTTGATCTGCTCCCAGTTTTCCGAAACCTGTTCAGCCGTATCGGCCTTCACCTCACCGAAGACATGAGGATGACGGAAGATCAGTTTATCACACAAGCGGTCGCACACATCCTTGATGTCAAAGTCGCCCGTCTCACTGCCGATTTTCGCATAGAAAACGACATGCAGCAACACATCCCCCAGCTCCTTGCAGATATTGGGAGTATCCTTTTTCATCAAAGCATCACAAAGCTCATATACCTCTTCAATCGTATTCGGGCGCAGACTCTCATTGGTCTGCTTACGGTCCCACGGACATTTCACCCTTAACTCATCCAACACATCCAGCAAACGGCCGAATGCCTTCATCTGTTCTTCTCTTGTATGCATCATATCCTCCATTTACAACAAAAGCGTTGAAGCGGCTTCCGCCCTGTCAACGCTTTTGTCCATTATTTAAAACTTCAAATTATTTCAATTTAATCAGAAATTCTCCGTCCTGTTCGTTCAAAACCACCTTGTCTTCTCTCAGCAGCCATCCCAGACCCAGATACAGGTCCTTGTCTGCCCGCACTTTCAAGGCTTTTTTCAAATCTTTCTGTGACAACTCACCTTTTTCGTTCAATGTTTCCCAAATTTTACCTGCAATAATACCTGCTTTTTCCTGTAACATAGTTCATCAAATTTTAAATAAATACTATCATTCTCTTTCATTCACTAAAGAGAAAGTGCTTGTGTTTCTGCAACAAAATTAGTAAAAAAGAAATAAAGAACGAGCATTTTATTTCAAAAATTTTCCATTTTGACGAAGGTTTCCGGCAGAAAATCAGAGTCTTCCGTGCTCTTCCAGGTAATCTCCCCATATTCTGGCAGCCGTTTCCACCATTTTCGCACAAGGACGCTTGGCGTAATACTGGGCGGTACGTACTTCCGGAGTAGCCACAATCGGATCCTTTTTGGTCAGTCCCAGCAGGTCGGCACACCTCAAGGCGCCATTCTTTTCCTTGAACTTTCCAGCCAGTTGCTGCACCAGGGCATAGTTGGCTCCTTTACCTTCCCTGTCGGCTCCGTCCGTCGCTCCGGTCTCCAGTCCCGCCAGCAAGAACATGCCGCAGGCAGCTCCACAGGTCTCACGCATGCGACCGATACCTCCTCCGAAAGAAGCAGACATCCGCAACGCCTGTTCCCTAGTGAAACCATACATATCTGCAAAGGCTGTCACAACCGACTGTGAGCAGTTGAATCCTTCTTTAAACAAGGCTACCGCCTTCTCTATTCTTTGTTCTTTCGTCAACATATTCGATGATATACTGTTAAACTTAACCGTTTCGGTTCTCATTTCTTCTCCCGGTCACTCTCCGGGCATTCAGCCCACCACATTCACCGGACTGCCCGCTACCCAGGCCTTGATGTTTTCCACCACCCGGTCGAGCAGGCGCGCTCTGGCCTCTGCCGTTGCCCACGCAATATGAGGCGTAATGAAACAGTTCGGCAAGTGAATCAGCGGATGATCGGCGGCAGGAGGTTCCGATGTCAGCACATCCAGTCCCGCTCCCAGCAGTCTGCCTGCCTTCAAAGCCTCAGCCAGTGCAGCCTCATCCACAAGGCCTCCTCTTCCCGTATTGATCAGAATGGCTCCCTGCTTCATCTGTGCCAGACGGGATGCATTCACCATCTCCGCAGTCTGCTGGTTCAACGGACAATGAAGAGATACCACATCCGAAGAAGCAAACAGTTCATCCAGCCCCACCTTATGATAGCCTGCCGGCAAAGCCGATTCCGGTTTGCTGGTATACACCGCTACCTCCATGCCAAAGGCAGCTGCCAGACGTGCCGTCGCCGCCCCGGTACGTCCGAATCCGACAATACCGATACGCTTTCCGGCCAGTTCGATTACCGGTGTATTCCGGTAGCTGAAATCCGGCTGGTTACTCCATACGTTGTCACGTACCTCAGCCGCATAATGTCCTACCTGCTGCGTAAGGTTCAGGATATGGGCAAAGACCATCTGGGCAACAGACTCTGTACTGTAAGCCGGCACGTTGGTCACGACAATCCCCTTTTCGGCAGCAGCCTGAATGTCTACAATATTATATCCCGTTGCCAGTACCCCGATGTATTTCAGTTCCGGAAGCTGCTCCATCACCTGACGGTCTATCACACACTTGTTTGTCAGCAGCACCTCAGCCTGCCGTGCACGCTGTACGATATCTGCCTTCTCCGTCCGGTCATATACCACCGTTTCTCCCAATTCATCCAGTGCCCGCCAGTCGTTACGGTCGGCAGACAAGGTATATCCATCCAATACCACAATTTTCATACGCTATATTTTTATAAAATTCATATTCAGTTCCAACCTGCCTTTTACTTTTCGAAACGCTCCCCCCACAGGCGCAGCATGCGCTCCTTCAGTTTCGCTTCCGCCGCATTGTCCTGTGCATGCCAGATACGGTGCTCCTGCAACTCATCGGGCATAAACTGCTGCCGGACAAAATTACCGGGGTAAGCATGGGCATACTTATAGTCCTTGCCGTATCCCAGTTGCTTCATCAATTTGGTCGGAGCGTTTCGCAGGTGCAAAGGCACGGGCAGGTTACCGGTCTCACGCACCAGTTCCAGTGCCGAATTGATTCCCTCATAGGCCGAGTTGCTCTTCGGACTCGTTGCCAGATACACCGTTACCTCCGCCAAAGGAATCCTTCCTTCCGGCCAGCCGATTTTCATGACAGCCTCAAAAGCAGCATTGGCCAGCAGCATCGCATTCGGATTGGCCAGACCGATATCTTCCGAAGCCGAAATCAACAGCCGTCGGGCAATGAAAGCCGGGTCTTCTCCCCCTTCTATCATACGTGCAAGCCAGTAGAGAGCGGCATCCGGGTCACTTCCCCGAATCGATTTGATAAAGGCCGAAATGATATCATAATGCATCTCTCCATCCTTGTCGTAGGCCAGCGGATTCTGCTGAAGCCTGTCGGTCACCATCGCATCCGTAATCTCTATGGGCTCTTTTTCCTCGGCTTCTACCACGAGTTCAAGAATATTCAGCAGTTTCCGTGCGTCTCCACCGGAATACCGGAGCATGGCGTCGGACTCCAGGATACGGATGTCCTTTTCCTTCAGTACCACATCCTTGGTCAGAGCCAGGTGCAACAGTTCCAGCAGGTCCTCCTTCTCGAGGGATTTCAGCACATACAACTGACACCGGGAGAGCAGCGGACGAATCACTTCGAAAGACGGATTCTCGGTAGTGGCGCCAATCAGCGTCACGACACCCGTCTCCACTGCCCCCAGTAAGGAATCTTGCTGAGACTTGCTGAAACGATGAATTTCATCAATAAAAAGAATCGGACTCTGCTGCGAAAAGAAACGGTTGCTGCGGGCCTTGTCAATCACCTCACGTACCTCCTTCACCCCCGAGGTAACCGCACTCAGCGTATAGAAAGGAACCTCCAGACGGTGAGCGATAATCTGTGCCAAAGTGGTTTTTCCTACTCCCGGCGGTCCCCACAGAATAAAGGATGAAATACGCCCGGCGTCAATCATGCGGCGCAAGACTGCCCCTTCTCCTACCAAATGTTTCTGTCCGATATAATCCTCCAATGTACGCGGACGCATTCGTTCTGCCAACGGTTGTGCCATATTCTCAAATAATAAATTACCAATTCGGTAACAAGTAAGATTTTCATGAATTCGAAGACAGTGAAAAGCGAGAGCAGAGACAAAAAGAAAAACCACGTTTTCAGTTTTTGGCCTTGCCGAGCCGCCTCCTGTCTTCGCGTAAGCAAAGATAGTGAAAAGTGAGGGCAGAGACAAAAAAGAAAACGTAGTTTTATTCTTAAGGCTTTGCAGAACCGTATCCGCAGGAAGGTGCAGAACTGAATCAGCAGGGAGGTGCAAAGCCGTATCAGCAGGGAACTGCAAAGCGGCATCACCGGGAAGTTGCAAAGCCGTATCACCGGGATTTTATGCAGCCGTGGCTTATCTTATGAACAAAGAGTGAGCGCCGGCCAGACAACCTACTTCATGGCTTCCACCGTATATCCCTGTTGCTGAAGCAGTTTCAGCAGTCCCCGCGTACCGGGCAGATGTCCGGCACCCACGACAAACAGGGTGGGTGACTGTTTCATGATTTCCGGCAACTGACGGCTCCAGTTCTCATTGCGGTGATAGACAAGGGCATCAATCTCTTCCGGAGTATTGTCACAGACATCGTCCGCCTGTTCTTCCATCACGGCCAAAAGCCCATCCAGGTCCTGTGCCATATAGGCCCGGTTCATGCGGACAGCCTGATCGATTCCCTGTCCGATGTGTGTAGCCGCACAGTACAGCAAACTTGCCTGCCGTGCCAGGCTCTGCGACTGGTAGAGAAGATCGGCCTGCATATCAATGGTTTCCAGGCTACCCACCTTCTTTCCTGCCCGCCGTGCCTGGGCCTGAAACCAGGTATCAAGCTGCTCCTGCGGATTAAATCCCTTCAACGACCTCATGGCCAGTACCACCGACAGCTGTGCCGTAATGGCAGCCGGTTTCACTTTATCCAACATGGCAAGATTTACCCCCATGTAATTCTTCACCACAGCGGCCAGAGTATCATATTCCGCCTGTGTATAAAGACTTTTCAGGGTAGTATCGGCGGGAAGTGTCATGGCCCGCTGCATCACCATGACTGCTTCCGGACTGATGGAATCTCCCATGATGATTTCACCATATACCTGTTCCGTCCGGTCGATGACCTGCTGCAGACTAGCGATGCTGTCCTTGATGCTGAGAGGTGCCAGATGATGGGTTCCAAATACGTACGAAGGACGGTCAAGTCCGTTGCCGGATACCTTCCATAACAGTTGCGCCTGAGCGCCGAGGGTGATGCAGAGCAGCACCACAATTGCCAATGTCTTTTTCATCGTGTTCATTTTTTATTTTAGTGAGACTTCATTCAAAGGTTTTCTGATAGTGCAAAGGTAAGTACAGGAAAGCAGAATTTAGGTTATCACTAAGTTATCTTTAGGTTAATACTTCCACCTTCACCTTACGGTCCACACCGCTACATACGGGTACACCCCGCCCCGACTTCCCCCTTCGGAAAATCCTACATAAAGAAAAAGAAAATCTCCCTTGGAAACAAATCAGAAAAACCGCGGAAACCGGTGGAATACCTCCTGCACTGGCGGCTTTCGGGATACAGAGGCTATAAAATAAAAAAAGGCGCTTTTCACAAAGAGCCTTTTTTAAGTTTTCAATAGGTATTAGTTTTTTTTTAAGGTAAAAAGATTGTTTTCAGGATAACACCGCAAAGATGCAGGCTTTTTTTGAGGTAGGCAAATAAAAAACTATGTCGTTAAACATGTTTTTATTTTTTTCTTCTTTTTCTTTCAAAAAAGGGCCTGTTCACGTCTGGCCGCACCCTACGGTAAGACAAAGATAGTATTTTTTTCAAAAACACAACAGTATCACTTCCTTTTTATAGGTAGTTCAGGAAAGAATCATTAAATTTGCAGAATTAAGTGTAATATAAAGAAACGCTATGACTGAAATGAATACAACTGAAAGTTCAGAAAAGAAAAGCTTGAACTTCATAGAACAAATTGTAGAAAAAGATCTAAAAGAAGGAAAGAACGGCGGCAGAATACAGACCCGTTTCCCGCCAGAGCCAAACGGATATCTGCATATCGGTCATGCCAAGGCCATCTGCATGGACTTCGGTATTGCACAGCGTTATGGAGGTGTATGCAACCTTCGTTTCGATGACACCAATCCTACCAAGGAAGATGTAGAATACGTAGAAGCGATTAAAGAAGATATACAGTGGCTGGGATACCAGTGGGGAAATGAATATTATGCTTCCGACTATTTCCAGCAGTTGTGGGACTTTGCCATCCGTCTGATCAAGGAAGGCAAGGCTTATGTAGACGAACAGACTTCTGAAGAGATTGCGGCACAGAAAGGTACTCCTACCCAGCCGGGAACGGAAAGTCCTTACCGCAACCGTCCGATTGAGGAGAGTCTGGCCCTGTTCGAAAAGATGAACAGCGGAGAAATCGAAGAAGGAAAGATGGTACTCCGTGCCAAAATCGATATGGCCAACCCGAACATGCACTTCCGTGACCCGATCATGTACCGTGTGGTAAAGACTCCTCATCACCGTACAGGCGACAAATGGAAGGCTTATCCGATGTACGACTTTGCACACGGTCAGAGCGACTATTTCGAAGGCGTAACCCATTCACTCTGTACCCTGGAGTTTGTGGTGCACCGTCCGTTGTACGACCTGTTCGTCGACTGGGTGAAAGAAGGCAAGGACCTCGACGACAACCGTCCTCACCAGTATGAGTTCAACAAGCTGAACCTGAGCTATACGCTGATGAGTAAGCGTAACCTGCTGACTCTGGTGAAAGAAGGACTGGTAAACGGCTGGGATGACCCTCGAATGCCGACCCTCTGCGGTTTCCGCCGTCGTGGATACTCACCGGAGTCTATCCGCAAGTTCGTGGACAAAATCGGATATACCACTTACGATGCGCTCAACGACTTCGCCCTGCTCGAAAGTGCGGTACGTGAAGACCTGAACGCACGTGCTACCCGTGTTTCTGCCGTACTGGATCCGGTGAAACTGATTCTGACCAACTATCCGGAAGGAAAGGTGGAAGAAATGGAAGCCATCAACAATCCGGAAGATCCGAACTCAGGTACTCACACCATCGAGTTCAGCCGTGAGCTGTGGATGGAACGCGACGACTTCATGGAAGAGGCTCCGAAGAAATTCTTCCGCATGACTCCGGGACAGGAAGTGCGTCTGAAGAATGCCTACATTGTAAAATGTACCGGATGCAAGAAAGACGAGAACGGAAAAGTAGTGGAAGTATATGCCGAATACGATCCGAATACCAAGAGCGGTATGCCGGAAGCCAACCGCAAGGTGAAGGGTACCCTGCACTGGGTAAGCTGCGACCACTGTCTCCCGGCAGAAGTACGTCTGTACGACCGTCTGTGGAAGGTGGAAAATCCGCGCGATGAGATGGCTGCTATCCGTGAAGCCAAGAACTGTTCACCGCTCGAGGCTATGCAGGAAATGATCAATCCCGACTCTCTGAAGGTACTGAGCAACTGCTACGTAGAGAAGTTCCTGCAGGAAGCCAAACCGCTCGATTACCTGCAGTTCCAGCGCATCGGCTACTTCAATGTCGACAAGGACAGTACTCCAGACCATCTGGTATTCAACCGTACCGTATCTCTGAAGGATACCTGGAGCAAGATCAACAAATAACCGGCACACACCGGATACCGGCTCTCACAGGCCCTGATATTGCCACTTGCCTCACCGCAGGTGGCAATATCTATCTAAACTAGAAATTGCATCAATTTTTTATTCCACCAAGCAGTAATGAGAAATGACATGTCTTCTGCATTCGACAAACCTGAGTTCAAACAGACCCTCCGGCAGTATGAAGAAATGATCAGGGAAAACCGGAAAGCGTATTTCGAAAGTGAAGAGCTGACCCTGCTGGCCGAGTATTATGCCGGCCGCAACGACGTATTCAATTCGGAAAAGGTCATTGAGTACGGACTGGAACTGCATCCGGACAACCTGGACCTGCTGGTTTTCAAGGGCAGAAACCTGATTCTGTCGGGCAAGCTGAAAGAGGCGGAATGGCTGATTGCCTCCCTCCCCGATTCCTCCGACTATGAGGTACAGCTGATGAAGGCCGAACTGTTGCTGGCCAAAGGTGAAAGCGAGGAAGCACAGGCCTTGCTCGAAGGACTGTTTCAGGAAAATCCGGAGACGGATGTCATGCTGGACATTGCACAGGTCTACATGGATGCACAGGAACTGCATACGGCTGCCCGATGGCTCAAAAAAGCGTACCGGGAGAAGCCCGACAGTCCGGACGTACTGGAGATGCTGGCTTCCTATTATTTCTCGTCGGGAGACATGGAGAAGGCTGCTTCCCTGTACAACCGTATCCTGGACGAGAATCCGTACAATCTTGACTTGTGGCAGAACCTGATCAAGTGTTACATCCGGACCATGAACATGGAAAAGGCAATGGAAGCCATGGATTTTGCCATGGCCATCGATGACAGGGACCTGACCAACTGGGAACTGAAAAGTCACTGCATGTTCATCAACGGACAGACGGAAGAGGGATTCCGCTGCCTGAAGCACATCGAAGAAGAGGCTGCCGACAAGACATACATCCAGTCGCTGATACTGATGCATCATTTCATGCTGCAGGATTTCCCTCAGGTGCTGGAATACTGCGACCTGCTGCTGCAGACTCCTTCGCTGAGGAAGGAGGAGATAGCCGATCTCTATCACAAACGGGCACTGGCCAACCTGCATCTGCAGCGGATGGAGGAATGCCGGAAGGATCTGGAAACGGGGTTCTCATACGATGCCTGCCACAGCGGACTGTATCTGGCGCAGGGAGAGTATTTTCTGCAACAGTTGCGGCTGGAGGATGCGCAACAGGCTTTTCAGAAGGCCTTGCAGTATGCCTATTACAGCGAAGGAGAGACGCTGGAAATCATCGGCATTGCTTATCTGCGGAGCAACTACATCCTGGAGACACTGGATTCGTTCCTGGAACTGGAAAGACAGTTTCCCGAAATCATGCAACGGAATTATTACTTTATGGCTTATTGCTATTTCCTGCTCCAGCAGCCGCAGGAAACCTTTACTTATCTGGTAAGGGGTACCGTCTACTGTCCGGAAGTCCTGGACGAGAACGAGCGTGTCTTCGTGGAGCAGACCATGCCCGATCCGGAGTTCTTCACTCTGGCCAACGACATTGCCCGGCAGATTCAGTCCGGAGAGCTGGACCCTTCTCCCTACCTGCCCAAGGAAAGCGGAAAATAAGTGTCCGGCCATCCCCCAGGAAGCATCCGTTACGGATGACGGAAGCCTGACTGAGAGACATACACAATAAGAAACGTCCGGAAGAACCTTTCAAACAGTTCTTCCGGACGCTTCTTATATATATCCTCCATTGATGTCTATCCCATTCCTGATCAGTCTTCCGAGAACTCCCGGATGCGCTGTTCTTCCGACAGGCGGCATATCAGCAAGGTATTGTCTTTCTCGGCAACGATGTATCCGTCCAGTCCCTGTACCACCACCTTCTTTTCCTGGGTAGTGTGAATCACACAGTTGCGGGTCTCGTACACCTTGATGTCATTGCCGATGCAGACATTGTCATGAGAATCCCTGCGCGAATTTTCATGCAGCGATCCCCAGGTACCCAGGTCGCTCCATCCGAACGAAGCCGGGAACACATAGATTTCCTCCGCCTTTTCCATCACCGCATAGTCGATGGAGATGCTCTCGCACGTCGGGAAAAGCTCATCCACCATCTGCTGCTCCTGGTCGGTGAAGTAATAAGGCATCATCCGTTCGAATACCTCCGCAATACCCGGCTGGTAAACCCTCAGGGCATTGATGACCGTAGAGACATTCCAGATGAAAATACCTGCATTCCAGAAGTAATTCTTCCGCTGGATGTAGCGGCGGGCCGTCTCCAGATCCGGTTTTTCCTTAAAGGCATCTACACGGTAAATCTCATGATTCGACGGACAGGCCATGGACAGGTCGGCTTCGATGTACCCGTATCCGGTTTCCGGACGGGTAGTCTTCATACCCAGAGTGACGATGGCATCCGAATCGGCAGTAAACTTCAATGTCGAATTGATGACACGTACAAACTCCGGGACATCCATCACGATGTGGTCGCTCGGAGTGACTACGATATTCGCTTTCGGATTGAGTTTCTTGATTTTCCAGCTTACATAAGCGATGCACGGAGCCGTGTTTCTGCGACACGGTTCCAGAAGTATATGGTCTTCAGCAATTTCAGGCAATTGCTCCTTTACAATATCCGCATAACGTCTGGAGGTCACAATCCAAAGATTCTCGGGAGGGCATACCCCACGGAAACGGTCCACTGTCAATTGCAGCAAAGTTTTCCCGCATCCCAGCACATCAATGAACTGTTTAGGATTTTCAGAGGTACTCATCGGCCAAAACCGACTGCCTATTCCTCCAGCCATGACAACTACGTGATTATTATTTATATTCATGTTGCATTTATTTACATTTATGCAAATATAACAAAATATTTATATGCAAACGAAGAAAAGAACTTAATTCTCTATTTTAACTCAACCGGAAACGGAAAGCGGGTACCGGAACGTTTTTTTATCCCTCCCGAAGTCAATCAGACAGACGGAAATCTTATCTTTGTGCAGGAAACATTACTTAGCGACCATGAAACATTACCCTTGTATACTGACAATTGCCGGTTCCGACTGCAGCGGAGGAGCTGGTATTCAGGCCGATATCAAGGCCATTTCGGCCCTGGGGGCCTATGCTGCCAGTGCCATCACAGCCATTACCGTACAGAATACGTGCGGAGTCACGGGCATTCATCCGGTTCCGCCCGAATACGTAAAGGGCCAGATTGAGGCCGTCATGACCGATATCTGTCCGCGGGCTGTCAAAATCGGCATGGTAAACGATACCCGCATCGTGGAGGTCATCGCCGACTGCCTGCAGCGGTATACTCCCGAATTTGTGGTCTTCGACCCCGTGATGGTGTCTACCAGCGGATGCAAGCTGGTGGAAGACGAGGCCATCGCTGCCATCACTACCCGGCTCATGCCCCTGGCTACCCTGATTACGCCCAACCTGAGCGAGACCGAGGTGTTGCTGGGTTATCCGGTAACGGACGTAGAAGGCATGAAGGCTGCAGCCATTGAGTTGCTGCAGCGCTATGCCTGCCAGGCCGTACTGATCAAAGGCGGACACCTGCCCGAAGGAGGAATGTGTGATGTCCTCCAGCTCAGGGGCGAGGCGCACCCCCATCTCTTCACCGCCGGGAAGGTGGAAAGCCGCAACACCCACGGTACCGGCTGTACCCTGTCGTCGGCCATTGCCACCTATCTGGCACTCGGTCATCCGCTGCCGGAGGCCGTGCAGAAAGCCAAACAGTATGTCCATCAGGGCATCCTGACCGGAAAGGATGTGTGCATCGGACACGGACACGGTCCGCTCAACCATTTCCATTCGCCGGAAAGCATGCACATCCTGGAGGACTGACCCGCAGGCTGTAAATTTATCATCCATACAGCCATTTATTTTATGAATCAAAATAAATCATTAACTTTGCGATATAACTTAAACTTAAAGCATAAATTTATGAAAGCATTTGTATTCCCTGGCCAGGGCGCACAGTTTGTAGGTATGGGCAAGGACCTGTACGACAATTCACCGCTGGCAAAAGAACTGTTCGAAAAAGCAAACGAAATCTTAGGATACCGCATTACTGATATTATGTTCAACGGCACAGACGAAGACCTGCGCCAGACTAAGGTGACACAGCCTGCCGTATTCCTGCACTCTGTCGTCTCTGCACTTTGCCTGGGCGAAGCCTTCCAGCCGGAAATGACTGCCGGACACTCACTGGGCGAGTTCTCTGCCCTGGTAGCTGCCGGTGCCCTGTCATTCGAAGACGGTCTGAGACTGGTATATGCCCGTGCCATGGCCATGCAGAAAGCCTGCGAAATGCAGCCTTCGACTATGGCTGCCATCATCGCCCTGCCCGATGAGAAAGTAGAAGAAATCTGTGCGCAGGTAAGCGCTGAAGGCGAAGTGTGCGTAGCAGCCAACTACAACTGCCCGGGACAGATTGTCATCTCAGGTTCTATCGAAGGCATCAACAAGGCCTGCGAACTGATGAAGGCTGCCGGTGCCAAGCGTGCCCTGCCGCTGAAGGTAGGAGGTGCTTTCCACTCTCCGCTGATGGATCCGGCAAAGGTGGAACTCGAAGCTGCAATCAACGCCACTGAATTCCATACTCCGAAATGTCCGATTTACCAGAACGTAGATGCCAAACCGCATACCGATCCTGCTGAAATCAAGAAAAACCTGGTGGCACAGCTGACAGCTTCTGTACGCTGGACACAGACCGTACAGCAGATGATTGCCGACGGAGCTACTGAATTTACAGAATGCGGACCGGGTGCAGTACTGCAGGGCCTCATCAAGAAGATTGACAAGGAAGCCAATGCACACGGTATCGCCTGAGCGGATACCGTAAGGTCATAAAAAACATCAGGAGCCTGTCAGCCGGAATCCTTTCGGGGAAACCGGCTGACAGGCTCCTTTCTTTTATGCCGTGATGCAGGAAGCAACTCATAATGGAATGTTCCGAAACGCACCGTTATGCGTGACGGAAAAGGCCGCGACGAAAAACAAAGACCTCGCGGCCTTTTCAAAAAACACCGCGAGGTCTCTCCTCTTCCATAACGATGGGTTGACCGTTTTCTGCTTAAAGAAAACTCCTCCCTTCAGGATGTATGGAAATATCGCCAGCCGGAACTTCCGGCCATCGGCTTAGCACTTAATCTTCAAAATCTTGGCACCGTATCCCGGCAAATCCAAAGCCACCGGATGCTCCCAGGTAAACGACAGCGTCTCTGCCTTACCGGTCATCAGGTCCTTGGCCTTGCACTTCTCCTGAGGAGCCATCTCGAAATACTCAAACGCATGCTGCGGCAGATTCAACGAGATATGAGCCTCAGCCGCATCGAAGTTGACGACTACCAGCAGCACTTCCTTCTTCGATTTCCGCAGGAAAGCATACTGACGGTGAGCATTCATCGCCCAGTTGTCCGTATTCACATACATCAGGTCGAAGAACTGTCCCTCGGCCAGCGCCTTTTCCCTGCGGCACAGATTGAGCACATGCAGGTAATATGCCCTCAGTTCACACTCCTCCGGAGTCAGCAGACCCGTATTGAAATGTCCGTCATTGTCCCAGCGGCGGAGCGAATCAACCGTCCAGTAGTCGAAGATAGTGGTACGGCCATCCTGTCCGCTGAATCCTTCACAGTCCATGCCCCTTTCACCCAGTTCCTGTCCGAAGTATACCATCATCGGATTGGTATTCATGCAGGCAGAAACCACCAGTGCCGGAAGCGCCTTCCGTGCATCGCCGGCGAAGAAATCAGAAGCGATACGCTGTTCGTCATGATTCTCCAGGAAGCTAAGCATGTGTCCCTGAATGTCGTTCACCGCCTGCCAGCACCCCGTAATGGCAGTGGCCGAAGTATAGCCGCAGACCACTCCACGCAAGGTATCGTACAGGCCTACCTTGTCGTACAGGTAGTCGAACTTACCGTTGAAAATGTAATTCCGGTATTCGGCCGGATTGTAGACCTCCGCAATGAAAATCAGTTCCGGGAACTTCTCCTTCACCTGTGGGATGGCCCATCCCCAGAACTCACAAGGCACCATTTCCGCCATGTCGCAACGGAAACCGTCAATGCCCTTCGATGCCCAGAACAGGAGGATGTCACGCATCTTCTTCCACGTATCCGGAACCGGTGAGAAATGGCATCCCGTATTGCCCACATAGTCCACTCCATAATTCAGTTTCACCGTTTCGTACCAGTCGTTCACATTCGGATACGCATCAAAACGGTTGTTGCCCGTTGCCCGGGCCGGGTTTTCCACATAAGCCCCCTGTTCGGCATCCCACAAATCGACACCGCCGGCCAGCTGCGTACCCGGAATGTAATAAAAATTATTTTCCGGACGGAAAGCCACGCTCTTGTCGTCCGACGCTCCCAGGTCCTCTACCCCTTCAGGAGCCGCTATCGAGTGATACTCACGGGCCACGTGATTCGGAACAAAGTCAATGATCACCTCCAGTTTGTTACGGTGCGACCGCTTCACCAGGTCCTCAAACTCCTTCATGCGGTGAGCCACATCCGTAGCCAGATCCGGATCCACATCGTAATAATCACGGATGGCATAAGGCGAACCGGCCTTTCCCTTTACCACTGCCGGATGATTCTTCGGAATCCCGTAGGCCGTATAATCCGTCTGTGTGGCATGAGCAATAATCCCCGTATACCAAATATGCGTTGCACCGAGCTGTCTGATTTCCTTCAATGCCCGGTCAGTGAAATCATTCATCTTTCCACAACCGTTCTGTGCCAGTGTACCCCCATTCACGTTGTTCCATGTACGGTTGCCGAACAACCGGGTAAACACCTGATAAATGACCATTTTTTTACTTGAATCCATAGTCTTATTCTCCTTTATCTGATATAATTCATTTTATCTCTCCATCCAATGCCGCTATCTGTCCTTCCATTCCTCGATGGCCTTCAGCGCGGCGAAATAGCCCAGTCCGAAAATATCCTCCGCCTTGTCCAGCTCGTAATTCTGGAAAGCATCCAGTCCATCGGGAGCAATCACCTTGTCGGCCAGTGCCAGGTCGGTCATCGAATTGGCCTGCGACATGAAATGATAGGCACGCATGGCAATGCCGGGCAGGTTCATGTGATAACTGTCGGTATTCAACTTGCACACATTCAGTGCCAGCACCCGCTCGCAGCAGTCGCGTATCGGCGTCACCGGCAGGTTCATGAATACCCCTCCGTCCACATAGTGCACTCCGTCGATCTCCACCGGAGTAAAAAGGACAGGCAGACAGCAGGAAGCCGCTATCCGGTGCGTGATTTCCCCTTCGGTAAAATGCACCACCCTTCCATGATCGAAGTCAGTCGCCGTAATCACCACCGGCACCGGAAGGTCCTCCATGCGCTTCGCCTTCAGGTTGTCCTCCAGGAAATCGATGAAATAATCCATCTGCATCAGGCTCTCCGTACTGGGACGCACCTTGGCAAGGTCGGTAAACGAGCGTTCCGAGAACAGCTGCATGATTTCGAAAGGCTCCTTGCCGTCGGCCACAAAGGCACACACAATCGCCCCCGCACTCGTACCCGAGAGAATCTCCGGACGGATATTGTGCTCAAACAACGCCTGCAGCATCCCCAGATGCGCCATTCCCTTGATAAAGCCCCCGCTCAAGGCAAAGCCGGTATGATATTTCTTCTGTTCCATTATTGTCAAGTTTATTTAAAGACAGGCAAATATACGATTTTTACGCATGTCTCTCCTTCAAATCGGGCAGGAAATAAGCCGCCAGTCCCAGCAACGGCGTAAACGCCACTACCTGATACACATATTCAATGCCGTAGGTATCGGCAAAATTACCCAGTACGGCACTCGCTATACCGGCTACCCCAAAGGCAAAGCCGAAGAAAAGTCCGGAAATCAGTCCGATTTTATAAGGCAGCAGTTCCTGCGCATACACCAGAATGGCCGGAAAAGCCGAAGAAAGTACAAAACCGATAAGGAAGCTCAGCACCACCGTAGGCAGCAGTCCCACATAAGGCATGAGCAAGGTAAACGGAGCCACCCCGAGGATAGCCCCCCAGATGACATATTTCCGGCCGATGCGGTCGCCGATCGGTCCCCCAAGCAGGGTACCGGCAGCCGTGGCAAACAGGAACACAAACAGGTAAATCTGCGAATCCTGAACCGACACCCCGAACTTATGAATGAGGTAGAACGTATAGTAACTGCTCAGACTGGCCATATAGATGTACTTAGAGAAAATCAGTACCACGATCACGCCGATGGCCATCAGCGTCTTCCGCAGGGAATAAGGCCGTTGGTGCGGCTGCGCCTCACTCCGTTTGCGACGCTCGTCCCATTCCTTCAGGCGGACCGAATACCAGCGGCAGATAGGCATCATCAGCACAATCCCCAGTACCGCCAGGATGGCAATCAGCGAGGCATTCTGCCGTCCGTAAGGCGCAATGACCCAGGCAGTAAGCAACGGACCGAACGAGCTCCCCAGGTTTCCACCCACCTGAAACAGCGACTGTGCCAGACCACGCTTGCCTCCCGAAGCCAGGGAAGTGAGCCGCGAAGCCTCCGGATGGAAAATGGAAGAACCGATACCGATACAGGCCACCGAAACCAGCAACAGCCAGAAATGATGTACCCACGCCAGCATCAGCAGTCCGGCAAAGATAAATGCCATTCCTACGGGCAGGGTCCACGGTTTCTGATGGCGGTCCATCACCAGTCCCACCACCGGCTGGAACACCGAAGCGGCAATCTGATACACCATCGTAATCAGTCCCACCTGAGCAAAGCTCAGTGCCAGTTCTTCCTTGACCACAGGATATACCGCCATGATCACCGACTGCAGGGTGTCATTCGTACAATGCGCCAAACTTAGCGCAAATAAAATACCGAGAGCAATACTCCCGGTATTCTTATCTGTTTGTGTTACATTCATCGTTTCAACAAAGAGACTTTCAGATTCAGTTTAAAATAATAGACTCCGTTTTCCCGCTCCAGGTAACCGTATTTGTCTTTTTCGGTAGAACCCTTTTCCAACCGGGAATTATAGAAGAGGAAGTCGGCAAAAGTCTGACGGAACGCCCGCTGATAGCAAAGCACCTCACCGGCTCCGGTCACCAGCAAAAAGCCCCCGATGGCCGAATCCGTTCCGTTGTACATCTTAGCCGGACGCATTCCGTTGGCCAGAGCCAGCAGGAACTCCTTGATCTTATATTCATAGAATCCGTGCTTGTTGATAAGCTCATCCTTAATCTTCAACGGATTGCTCTTCTTGATTTCCTCTGTCAGATCGGAAACACGGGTAATTCCGTCGAGCCACATCAGACGCGTCATTTCAGCCAGCAGACGCCCCATGTGCAGGTCGATCATCGAAAGGTTGCTGCGGAAAATCTTGTCGGCCACGTCATTGTATTTCAACGCTCCTCCCAGACGCTCGATCATCAGCATACGTCCGATGACATCGTCCTCCTCGCCATACGCATTGATCTTGCTGACAGTAGGCGTGGCAAAACGGACACCGGTCTGCTCAAACTTGAAGTTCGCAGCCCGTCCTCCGTCCATAAGAGGCAACATCATTCCCAGGCGCGAGCGTACACAAAAGCCGGTGAGCGGAGCATCCACCGAATAAAACGCCACACTGAAATCCGTGCGGTCGTCGGTCTTGGCCTCAAGGTCGAAAATAGCCACCTCATCAAGGAACTCCTCCACTCCGTCGGGCGAAGTCACCTCGTCCTCCCGGCTATTGCGGATTGCCTCCAGCACCAGGTCGGCCACCGTTCCGAAATCTTCATGCGGGATACGCTTGTCCATATTCTCTCCGACAATATGGATTTCCTCCTTCTCAATGATATAACGACGGGTACCGTCGTGTTCTTCACGCTGCACCATTGCAACCGGCAGGCTGACCGCCTCGTTCGCCGTCACTTCCGGTGTTCCGGCAGCTACCTTTCCGTCTGCCAGCAGGCGAAAGAACGCATACAGTTCGCCCCATTCTCTCTTACTTGCTTCAAATGCCATATCTCTAAATTCTGTTTTCGGGGGCAAAGGTACACAAAAGAAATGTTAATAGGAAGCATTAACAAAGAAGCAAATCTTAAAGCATGTTATAAAACAGATTTTTCTTCCTTTTTAATTTGCAGAATCAGGGAAAGTCCGTATCTTTGCAATGTGTTTTTCATAGTATTAGATTTAAGGTTAACAAAGGTTGGAGTACAGCGGTACTCCTTTTTTTATGCCCGTACGGAAGCATTTCCCCTGTCGCAGTGCAACTAAATCCGCTTTTTCTTGCCGCATCCCTCCGCATTTTTGGGCTTCCCGCCTCGTTTTTCAAGAAAATGATGCTAAATTTGTCAAAAACTAACCATTCACCTTATTGTTTGAACCGTTATGCTGCTGAACGAAAATCCGATTAAGCCCAAATTCAATCCCCTGCCGCGGTTTATCCGCCATGAAAAACTGTACCGCACCATCCACAGGCAACTGATGAGCCGGTGTTTTCAGAGTTTTGTACTGTTTTTCATCGTAGGATGTATCTGTGCCGTAATCTTCAGTTCGTTCTCGTATTCAAAGCCTTACCGCACCGAACTGTTCAAATTCAACTACGTGGCCTCGTTCGTGTTCACCATCGAATATATACTGCGTATCATTGCCGCACCGGTACAGTATCCGCAAAAGGGAGAATGGATGTCACGGCTTACCTATCTTTTTTCGTTCTACGGAATCATCGACTGTGTAGCCATCCTGCCGTTTGTAGTCATTTATTTTTATCAGGAAAGTCCGCACGTACACCTCATCGTACTGGCCTATATCCTGATTATCTTCAAACTGATACGCTACTCCCGTTCTTTCCAGATGATAGGCAGCGTACTGAAAGTGGTACGCAGTGAACTTGTCACGGCTTATACGGCCTGCGGCATCATGCTCTGTTTTTCGGGGATTCTGATGTATTACATCGAATGCAACGCCCAGCCGAAGGCATTTGCGAATATCGGTGACGGATTCTGGTGGGCGATAGTGGCCTTTACGACGGTGGGATACGGAGACATTTATCCGATTACTCCGCTGGGACGCATCCTGAGCAGCGTCATCAGTCTGATAGGCATTGCCATGATTGCCATTCCTACCGGTATCATCAGTTCCGCCTTCATGAACATGATTCTGGAAAAGAAACAGAAGGAGGAGATGGCACTCAAGGAAAAGAAGAAAGAGGAAGAAAACGCACAATAACTAATTATACTCAATCATTATCTTTATTTATGGAACAGGAAATTCAACTCAATGAACACAACAAGCAGGAATATCCGCCCATGCATACCTGCGAACACATCGTCAACCGTACCATGGTCAATTTGTTCGGCTGCGGCAGGGCGGTATCGGCTCATATCGAACGCAAGAAAAGCAAGCTCGACTTTGCCCTTCCCTCGGCTCCTTCCGAACAGGAAATCCAGGAGATAGAGGCAAAGGTGAACGAAGTGATCTCGCAGCACCTGGACATCACGACCGAATTCATCACCCAGCAGGAAGCGGTGAACCGTTTCGACCTCAAGCGCCTGCCGGAAAATGCATCGGAGACCGTACGCATTGTGAAAGTAGGAGATTATGACGAATGTCTGTGCATAGGGGCACACGTACAGAATACTGCCGAAATCGGTACGTTCAAAATCATCAGCCACGACTATAAGGAAGGAATTTTCCGGATGCGTTTCAAGTTGATTCAAGGGTGAGTAAGAAAGTCCGTTTCCAAGGATTACATCCGGAACGGACAAGGGTAAATCAAGAACTGGAAAAATTAAGTGTATGGCAAAAGGAAAAGGCAAGAAGGCTCCTAAGGGAAAGGGCTCAACGGGTTCACTGAAAGGATTCATACTGCTGGTGCTCCTCATCGGGGTGGCACTGTGGGCTTATGAGCACAGACAGCAGGCCAGCGGATTGCTGCAGGGAAAGGAGTTGCAGCAGGAATGGGCAGGCAAGCTGGAGGAAGTCAAGACAGAGGTGACCGAAACCGGTCGTCAGCTATCGGGCAAGGTGGGAGAAGCCCTCAAAGAAAAGACGTCGACTGCCACCGTACAGAGCGGTACTGCCGGAAGCATCAACCGGCTGGAAATTCCTGTCCTTACCCGCAAGCGGGAGGAAATCAGACTGGAAAGGCTGGGGTATTCACTTTCGTACAATCCGCATTATAAGACACCCAACTGGGTGGCGTGGGAACTGACCCGCAAGGAGGTACAGGGTAAAGAGGAACGGAAAGACAAGTTTGTACCCGATCCCGACCTGCCGGAACCCCGGGTGGTGCATGCCGACTATACGGGCTCGGGATACGACCGCGGACACATGGCTCCTGCCGCCGATATGAAGTGGAGCAAGCAGGCCATGCAGGAATCGTTCTACATGAGCAATATCTGCCCGCAAAATCAGAAACTGAACCGTGACGACTGGGGCGACCTGGAGGAGATTTGCCGGAAATGGGCCAAGAAGTACGGAACGGTACACATTGCCTGCGGACCGATATACGACCAGAAGAGTCCGAAGCGTATCGGGAAAAACCGGGTGGCGGTGCCCGACCGGTTTTATAAGGTGGTACTGATCTACAACCGGAAAAATCCGATTGCAATGGGATTTCTGTTCGACAACAAGGCACATCACCAGGCCATTTCGAAATACATGGTCAGTGTAGACTCGGTAGAATCGGTTACGGGCATGGATTTCTTTTCCAGATTGCCGGATGAGGTGGAGAACCGGATCGAGGCGCTGGTTCCGTCTATGCCTTCGTATTAAACCGACAACTGCACATTTTATATCACAACAGACCGCAGGCAGACAGTGGCAAGGGAGTGACTCCTTTTCTACTGTCTGCCTGCGGTCTGTTTGTATTTGTCAGGATTCCTTAAGGCACCCAACGGATGCATACCGGACGTGACATGGCGATGCGTTTTCCGGTATCTTCCAGCAATCCTGTCTGTGCGTTACGCAGATATACCTCAATCTCATTGGCATCACGGCAGGCAACCAGCAGGTATTTCCCGTTGGGAGTGAGTATGAAATTCCGCGGATGGAGACCGGTAGACTGATAACCGACCTTCGTCAACTGTCCGTCGTTTTTACTGACCTTGAATATGGCGAGTCCGTCCCCCTTCAGGCGGTTGGATGCATACAGGAAGTTGCCGTCGGGCGACAGATGAATATCGGCACTGCCTTTTGCTCCCAGGCTGTCGGCCTGAATCCGCTGTACGGGCTGCAAAGTATTTCCGTCGTACGACAGTACGATTACTTCTCCCGAAAGTTCGGTAATTACATAGGCAAATTTTCCCTCAGCATCGAAACAGGCATGGCGCGGACCCGAAGCTGCCGGCAAGTGGATGTCAAAGGCGGAAGCCTCATCCAGATAGCCTTCATTACCGGATGTCTGAGCCGTATTGATGGGGAAAGCATGAATGCAGTCGGTTCCCAGGTCATTCGCCAACAGCAGTTTACCGTCGGGAGTAAACCAGATGTGATGCAGATGAGGTTGTTCCTGCCGGCTTTCATCCGGACCTTTTCCTGTGAAAGGAATGAGATGTCCTTCGCCCAGGCGACCGGAAGATTCCAACGGAAAGACCGTAATGCTTCCTCCCATATAGTTGGCAGTGACTACGAAACGTTTATCGGGGCTGACCGCAATGTGACAGGGAGCTCCTCCCCGGGTAAGACAGGTATTCAGAAAGGTCAGTCTGGCAGAATCCGCATCCAGTGCCAGAGCATTGGCTGTAGCTGTCTGACTGGTTTCATCTTCTCCGACTGCGTAGACTTTTTTTCCATCCGGAAAAACGGTCAGAAAAGAAGGATTCGAGATGCCTTTCAACCCGCCCAGGTAATTCGACTCCCCGGTTTCCTGATTAAAACGATAGATTTTTATACCTTCTTCAGCAGACGAAGCATAGCTGCCCACCAGCATGGTCAGCGTATCGCTTCCGGCACCGGAAGACACCGGCTTTTCATTCCCGGACTTACAGGCAATCAGCATGAGACTGCTCATTCCCAAAACGGCCAATAAATTTTTCTTCATGTTTTTTACGTCGGGACCCCTCCGGCCCCATCATTTACAAGTTAACAAATAGATAGTATAAATACATTTAAAGCAAAGAACCCTGTAAAATGATTTGACAAGATTCCTTGCTTTAGAATATAACGAAAGCCGCACCCGAGGCGTGACGAAACTCCGAAAGACATGTTTTGAGTGCTCTCCCCCTTTGTAATCCACCGGCATAAATGCTACCCGAAGGCGTGGCCCGCCATTGGAAGATGAAGCTGTTCTCGGTATTTCTAATAAATTTGATAAGTTTCCCGATTCTGCAAGTGCGGCTCCATTTTTGTATTACAAATATACTACTTTTATAGTATACTGCAAAATATTTAGGACGTTTATTTCCCCCCTGCCCCACAAAAAAAGGACATCCCGCAGGACGTCCTTTTTATATGACTCAAATGTTTATTTCAACAATTAAGCAGCTTTAGCTTTAGCAACTACAGCCTTGAAAGCTTCCGGATGATTCATTGCTAAATCAGCCAATACCTTACGGTTGATTTCGATACCAGCTTTGTGCAGAGCACCCATCAACTTAGAGTAAGACATACCTTCCAGACGAGCTGCAGCGTTGATACGCTGGATCCACAATGCACGGAAGTTACGTTTTTTGTTCTTACGGTCGCGGTATGCATAAGTCAAACCTTTTTCCCATGTGTTTTTAGCAACGGTCCAAACGTTCTTTCTTGCACCAAAATAACCTCTGGTTAAACCTAAAATTTTCTTTCTTCTTGCTCTAGAAGCAACGTGATTTACTGATCTTGGCATAGTTTTAATTCTTTTTTGAATGATAGCGCCGATATTTCTCAACCGGACTTGAGGCTAATACATTCGGTTAATAATTTAAATGATACGTTTACGCTTTTGTAAGATTACTTCATGCAAAGAAGTTCCTTAACCTGACCCAAGTTGGCATTGTCTACCAAACCAGCGTGTACAAGGTTTCTTTTCTGCTTTTTAGTTTTCTTAGTCAGAATGTGACTGTGAAAAGCGTGCTTTCTCTTGATTTTACCTGTTCCGGTAAGAGTGAATCTTTTTTTAGCACCGGAGTTAGTCTTGATCTTTGGCATCTTGTTTAATTTTTAATTATTATTATTCACGGGTGGCAACGCACTATACCGGCGCGTTACGCACATCTTCTCATTCTTGGGTTTCTTCGGCTTTTTTCTGCACCTTAGGCGCTGCTGCAGCTGCAGGTTTCTTCGGAGCTGCTCCAGTCTTCTTCGGAGAAAGCGAGATAGTCATTCGCTTACCTTCGAGCAAAGGCATCTGCTCTACCTTCGCATATTCTTCCAGGTCGTTGGCAAAACGGAGCAGCAGCACTTCACCCTGCTCTTTGAAAAGGATGGAACGTCCTTTGAAGAATACATAAGCCTTCACTTTATCACCATCCTGCAGGAAGCCGATGGCATGTTTCAGCTTGAAGTTATAATCGTGCTCGTCGGTCTGAGGTCCGAAACGGATTTCTTTCACATTGACCTTCACCTGCTTCGCCTTCTGTTCCTTTGCACGCTTCTTCAACTGATAAAGGAACTTAGAATAATCTATAATTCTACAAACTGGAGGAACAGCATTAGGTGAAATCTCGACCAAATCAGCTCCATGTTCTTCAGCCATTTTCAATGCCTGACTAATTGGATAAACTGCTGATTCAATATCATCTCCTACAATGCGGACTTCTTTGGCGCGAATCTGTTCATTGATCCGGTGTTGCCCTTTTAAACTGTCATTCTTCATTAAATATTTCTATTCCTTTGTTTGTTTTTGATTTATAAATTTTCCTGTTTCGTTTATCAGTTTGCAGAAATAAATTGCCTTATTTCCGCAAACGGTTGCAAAGTTACCATTTATTTATCATATTATGAACTTCTTCTGCAATATTTTTTGCAAATTCTTCGATTTTCATGGTTCCTTTGTCGCCTTCACCCTGCTTGCGGACAGCAACTTCGCCGTTTTCGGCTTCTTTTTCGCCCACAATCAGCATGTAAGGAATACGTTTCATTTCGTTGTCACGAATCTTACGGCCGATCTTTTCGTTACGTTCGTCGACAATGGCACGGATATCGCTCTTTGCCAGTTCCAGACGAACCTGGTTGGCGTAGTCATTGAATTTTTCAGAGATAGGCAGGATAGCCACCTGATCCGGAGTCAGCCACAACGGGAACTTACCGGCAGTGTGTTCAATCAATACGGCAACGAAACGTTCCATTGAACCGAACGGAGCACGGTGAATCATAACCGGACGGTGTTTCTGGTTGTCAGAACCCATGTATTCCAACTGGAAGCGTTCCGGCAAGTTGTAGTCAACCTGGATGGTACCCAGCTGCCAGCGACGGCCGATAGCATCCTTCACCATGAAGTCGAGTTTCGGACCGTAGAATGCAGCTTCACCATATTCTACCTTAGCCGGCAGACCTTTTTCCTGGCAAGCCTCGATGATAGCCTGTTCAGCCTTTTCCCAGTTTTCATCACTACCGATGTACTTGTCGCGGTTCACTTTGTCGCGCAAAGAAATCTGTGCTTCAAAGTTAGCCAGTCCCATAGAACTGAACACGATAGAGATGATATCCATTACACGCAGGAACTCATCCTTCACCTGGTCAGGACGGCAGAAGATATGCGCATCATCCTGAGTAAAGCTACGTACACGAGTCAGTCCGTGCAACTCACCACTCTGTTCGTAACGGCATACCGTACCGAATTCAGCCAGACGCAAAGGCAGGTCACGGTATGAACGCGGTGAGTTCTTGTAAATCATACAGTGATGAGGACAGTTCATCGGTTTCAAGAAGTATTCCTCACCTTCTTCCGGAGTATGGATAGGCTGGAAAGCATCCTTACCGTATTTAGCATAGTGACCGGAAGTCACATACAACAGCTTGTTACCGATAGGAGGACACATTACTTCCTGATAATCGTAACGGGCCTGAATGCGGCGCAGGAAATCCTGCAGGCGGATACGCAAGGCAGTACCCTTCGGCAACCACATCGGCAATCCCTTACCTACTGTATCAGAAAACATGAAGAGGTCCATTTCCTTACCGATCTTACGGTGGTCACGTTTCTTGGCCTCTTCCAATAAAGTAAGGTATTCATCCAACATTTTCTTCTTAGGGAAGGTAATACCGTAGATACGTGTCATCTGCTTGCGGTCTTCCTGTCCTCTCCAGTATGCTCCGGCTACAGACAACAGCTTGATAGCCTTGATAGGAGCCGTTGAAGCCAAGTGCGGACCACGGCAGAGGTCGGTAAACGCACCCTGAGTATAAGTAGTGATATGTCCGTCTTCCAGTTCAGAAATCAGCTCGCACTTATAAGTCTCGCCTCTCTCACCAAACATCTTCAAGGCATCTTCCTTGGCAATGCTGGTACGGACCAGTGTTTCTTTCTTTGCAGCCAGTTCTGCCATTTTCTTTTCGATAGCAGGCAGGTCACCTTCCTTGATCACTGCATCTCCCGGATCTACATCGTAATAGAATCCGTTCTCGATAGCCGGACCGATACCGAACTGAATGCCCGGGTACAGTTCCTGCAAAGCTTCTGCCAGCAAATGGGCACTTGTATGCCAGAACGCATGCTTTCCTTGTTCATCTTCCCACTTATACAATACGAAATTCGCATCTTCGTTAATCGGTCGAGTCAGATCGATAGTCTCGCCGTTTACCCCACAAGCCAAGACATCCTGTGCCAGACGAGAACTGATGCCTTCTGCAATCTGCAGACCAGTTACTCCTTCGTTGTACTCACGAACGGAGCCATCAGGAAATGTTATCTTAATCATAGTTCTTATGTATTTATCTATTTTGAATTGCAAAAATAAATAAAAGTTTTGGTTATCCGTAATATTTTATTGAAAATGATTCTATCCATAAAGAAACAAAAGAAACAGCCGCTTCATTTTACAAACCTTTTACAGACAGCAACGGACACAAAAAAATCATCCCCGACAGATACAGTCAACAGCCTGCCTAGTCCTCAGGCCCTTACCCTATCTATCCGGAATGATTTTTACGTTCTCCAAAGAATCGGAGAAAAGAAATAATCTATCTATTCTTCCACTCTCTATCCTTAATTAGCCACTTTATGATACGTTACCCGTTCCCAGTAATCATCATCACTGTCTTCCATCACCAATTCGGTTGCGGTCAGACTAATTACTTTCATGCTGCCCCATCCGTCGGCTTCTGTACCTATATACAACCGGTCGCCTTCCAGTCTCCACCCCGAAAAGGAACGTCCCAAGTGCCAGCCATCCTCATAATAGTGAAACTCCAGACTAGACTCACCGATAATGATTCTGCTGGGATCGCAGGTATTGGATGCAGCTACCACGTCCATATCCCATTCTTCATAAGTGCCTCCTACCCCTTCGTGTCCGGTTACGTGTACAGGATCCCAGGTGCCATACAATAAAGTGACATCACCGATTTCCCCTCCTTCATCATCTTTACTACAGGCTCCCAACAAGACAGGCACCATCATGAGCAACAAATAAATCAACTTTTTCATAGCTTCTAATTTTAAACCGTTGACACAAAGGTACTCGTTCAGAAGGAGAATAAAAATTCAGTTTTTCGGGCATGACGGCATAAAAGGCCCGTTCAGTGTATTAAACCAACAAAAAGAGAGATTATCCGAGCATAAAAAAATACAGCCGGGCACATCTCCCTATCAGACATTGCAGCTCATGGCGGCCTCTAGCCCATTTTCCTTTCTCAAAGGCCTTCGGACACAACAAAAAAAGAGTGGCGGTCGCTTCTTTCAGCGCCCCACCACCCTTTACTCAGCTTTCAAAACCGTATGTATCGTTGCAACTTACTTCTCTTCAACCGTCGTAAAGCGCTTGATTACATTATAGGCCGAGAATATACCCAACTCTCCCGCCTTACTCAAATCCTGAATACCCTGACGGTTATTACCCAGGAAGATATTCGTAAGTCCGCGGTTGTAATACGCCTCCGAAAAACGCGGATCCAGCTCGATGGCCTTATTATAATCCACCAAAGCAGCCCGGTAATCCTTCATCACGGCCAGAATATTCGCACGGTTATAATACGCGTAGATAAAATCCGGATTCAGCTCAATCACCTTATCCAGGTCGCGGCGTACCATGGCATAATCCAGAGCCCTTACTGCAGGAGCCGCTTCCTCTCCAGTCTTCATTTCATATCCCGTATCCCGTTTACGGTATTCCAGTTGCTTGTAGTGAATCACCGCACGGCTGAAATAAGCCGGGAAGAACGAAGGATCTTTTACAATCGCACTGTCCAGGTCGCGCAAAGCATTATCAAAATCCTGTACCAGATAGAAATCCATGGCACGGGCATAATAATTCAATGCATTCCCCGGATCATTCACAATCTTTTCCGTATTCTTGTCGATGCTGGCAAAATGATGCTTCACCTGACTTTCAGTCAGCGAGACCTCACTGTTGGTCAGCAACAAACGCTCCGGAAGCACATGACGGTTATTCAGGTCATCGATGTATTTGGAATAATTAATCTGCCGTCTCACCTCGTCCGCACGCTCGTAGTAACTGAGAACGAACATCGGCTGAGGAAGAATCGTCACATTCTTATCCTGTACTCTTCCGCGATAATCCGTCTTGTATCTGGAAGTCTCCTCATCCGTATCGGCCACCACCATCTTACGGTAGTTGTTCATGTTCTTATCCGACTTCTTACGGGTCTTGTCGGCCGATGCCGTCTGCTGACTGCTTTTTCCGTTCTGTGCATCCAGCTGGGCTTTCAGCACCTTGAACTCATCCGCATCAGCCCCCTTCAAATCTCCCAGTTTACGAAGAGCCTGCGCACGGTACTGATACCCCTGAAGGAAATTAGGATATTCCTCCAACACCCGGGAATAATCGGATACTGCCCCACGGCAGTCGCCGGTCTTATCCCGCAGCACACCCCGGTTAAAGGTAGCCATCATGTTATCCGGCTCCATATTCAGCACGAAATCAAAGTCCTCAATCGCCCGGTTATCGTCTCCCACCTGTGCACGAAGCAATCCCCGGTTGTAATGTCCGATGAAATTGTTCTTGTCAATATCCAGTGCAATATCATAATCACTCATCGCCCCGCGCAGGTTATTCTGATGATAACGCGACAAGGCACGGTTGATAAACAGCCCCGCATTCTTCACCGAAAGACGAATCGCCTCCGTCAGGTCGCTCTCTGCATCCGGAAACTTATTACGCTGCAGGAAAAGCATTCCCCGCGAAGCCCAGGTATCGGGATTGTAACGGTCCATTTCGATTGCCCGGTCGGCATCCGTCATGGCCTGAAGAGTATCCTTCTGCTTCAGGGAAACCTCCGTTCGCATCAGATAGGCATCCGTATAACGGGGGGCAATCCGGATCAGCGTATCCAGGTCGGCCTTCGCCTGCACAAAATCCTCCTCCTGCATTCTGCAAAGAGCCAGATTATGCCAGAGACCCACATTCTCAGGATCCAGCGTCAGTGCCTTTTCATAATCCTGTATGGCCCCCTGATAATTCTTCTGGCGGATACGCGAGATTCCTCTGATCTGATACGCATTCGGCACAAACGGATTCCGGTCGATAGCCTCCGAACAGTCCGCCTCGGCTCCCTGATAATCATCCAGATTCATCTTGGCAAGTCCCCTGTAGAAATAAGGCTCCGCCAAATACGGCTTCGCATTGATTACCTGATTAAAATATTGGATAGAAAGAACATAATCCTCAAAATAGAGCGCATTTCTTCCGATAGTCATCACCCGGTCAGTATTGATCTGGGCCACTGACACTACCGGAAGAAAAAAAGCAGCGACAATTATATTCAATAAATTCCGAATCATTTCACAGTCTTCACCTTGTAAGAACAACGGGCTTTGCCCTTCAGCATATTATTCAGTTTTCCCTTTATCATCTGTTTGCGGAGAGCAGAAAGATGATTGATGAACATGGTTCCGTCCAGGTGGTCAAACTCATGCTGCATTACCCGTGCCAGATAGCCTTCTACCCACTCGTCGTGCGGATTCATATCCTCATCCAGGTAAGTTACGTGAATACGGTCGGGACGCTTTACCGTCTCGTGAATTCCCGGCAAGCTCAGACAGCCTTCCTCCATGGAAACCAGTTCACCTTCCGTTTCCAGGATATGAGGGTTGATATACGCTTTACGGAATCCCTTGAACTCAGGCATGTCATCCGAAAGCACATCCAAATTAACCACTACCACACGAATCGGCAATCCGATCTGCGGTGCAGCCAGTCCCACACCGTCGGCACGGTCCATGGTTTCGTGCATGTTAGTAATCAGTTCTTTCAGGTTCGGATAATCCGGAGTAATATCCTGCGCCTCCTGACGGAGCACAGGCTGTCCATATACATAAATAGGTAAAATCATAATTATTCTTTAGAGTTAGAGTTGGTTATTAAATTTTCTAGATTCCATATATGATTGCAGAATAATCGTCGCACTGATTTCATCCACCAATGCCTTATTCTGTCTGTCCTTCTTCTTCAGTCCTCCTGTCAGCATGGCCTGATGCGCCAGTACAGAAGTAAAACGCTCATCCACCAGTTCCACCGGAATATCCGGCAACTGCTTTTTCAGACGGTTCATGAACGGAACAATATTCTTCATATTCTCCGAATCCTCATTATTCATCTGCTTGGGATGTCCGATAATAATACGTTCCACCTTTTCCTGCTGCACGTATTTCATCAGAAAATCCATCAGCTGATGGGTCGGTACGGTGGTCAGTCCGCTGGCAATAATCTGCATCGGATCTGTCACGGCAATTCCCGTCCGCTTTCTTCCATAATCAATTGCTAAAATTCTGCTCATAGTTGACTGCAAAAATACAAATTTATTCCATACGCGTTTCTATATAAAACTTAAAATTCACTCTACAACCATTAAGACAAGGCCGTTTCGGTAAATCTTTTACGCATCCCGTCTTCCTGCCAGTCCTGCCTCAGCCGCATTTCCCTTTCCGGTACCGGCTGTATTCTTCGAGACCAGATGACAAAAAATCCCTTTGTTTCCTCCTCGGGTACATACCAGCACCGCGAGATGGAAACAAAGGGATTTTCCAACCAATCAATCCGTCAGCATCCGAACCGGAAGCACCGAAAACCATTTTCGTCCTCCCCGGCCGGGATACCTTATTATTTATCAATAGACAAGAGCTACATTGTCAACCCACAAAGTATTGCCCGGAGAGCCTACGAAAGCCCCTCCCAGACTGGAAGTAAACTGAAGTACGAGGTGAGTCGGCGTTTCATCCGAATCCGCCCATCCCGTCTCCTGTATCAACTTGCTTTCTCCCTTGCTGTTGCGCGCGTAATATCCCCCTACGCCCAGACTCATCAGACTGGCATTGTAGAAAGATTTATCCGATATATCACCGTAATGAATTTCGTAAGTGGCCTGATTGTTCCATCCTTCCGTACGACTATAGCAGACAACTGCCGTTCCTACGCGCTTGGCGATGATATTTCCATCGGCATCCTCCGTACGCTTCTGCAGCAGACAAGTCATAATCGCACAGTCTTTCCCCGGCACAGTCGATTTCCGGCTGAAGCCGGTAAGACGGATACGGTTGGGCTCGCCCGACATCTTCACCTTATAATCATAGCGTACCGCCTTAGGACGTTTGGTAAAAGGCACTCCCGAATTCAAGGCCTTCTCCCCATCCTTGGTACCTGTAATAGGCTCTTTCATATCTCCCAGGAACATGGAACCGGAAGCCAGCACCGTAATATTCACCAGTCCCAGCACCTTCACGCTTTCAATATGCGTTTCCAGGCGGGCACAGTATCCATTACCTCTCCGTTCCGGATATACACTGGTATTGGTCTTCACAATCCCCATCACCTTGGCCATCACATTAGAATTCGCCCATGGAGAACCACCCTGATTCACATACGCCTCATTGCCCGTAATCTCTTTTGTCGGTCCTACCTCATAAAGCGACTTGGTATGACCACCTATAATACCCGATTCCTGAATTTTCCGTGTTACCCACTGATCCATATCCCCGTATCTAAAAGGGACCACAGTCTCTTGTGCTTTCGCCGTGCACCACAGCAGCAGCAAAGCCAACCCTATCAAAACCTTTACCTTCATAGTTGAATTTTTATAAACCATACCTACAAAGGTATAAAAAAAAGCGACAGCTTCCATGCCATCGCTTTAATTCTATCGATATGTAATAGTTATTCTTACTTATAGACAATTATTTCACGCGGTACAACAACCAAGATTCCTGGAAATCCTTACGGTTAGGATATTTTGCCTTGAATGAATCTCTGGCGCTTGCAGCCTCACTGCGAGTATCAAATGAAGACACTACTACACGATACATGTTTCTTTCTGCATTGTAAACCACCTTTGCATTGTATCCGTCTGCATCCAACCAGTTTTTCAGACCTTCTGCATTGGCCTTTACACCAAAGCTGCCACATACCACGCTATAAGCCTTCAGTCCGTCACCAGACACCAGTTCAACCTTTTCTTCGCGGATAGGAGTCGTATCTACAGTATTTACAGGAGCTACAGGCGCAACCGGAGCTACCGGAGCAATTGTTTCAGCCGGTGCCTCTGTCGATGCAGAAGAAGCTTCAGCCAACTCTTGCTGTTTTGCCTTTTCATAAGCCTTTTTATAAGCACTTTCACTTGATTTACAGGAAGAGAATGCAAATGCCGCAAACAATCCCATTCCTAAAACAACACCCTTTTTCATGTCGCCGAATCTATTTTAAGTTAATTATTATAATTTCCAAACCGAAATTCATTGCAAAAGTAGCAATATAAAAGAATGTAGCTTATTAAAATCTGTTAATATTGAGAAAGAATCAGCGTTTGCCCAAATATTCCTTTACCAAACTCCCCGATTATCCAAATTAATTCGTAAGTTTGTAGATGTAATAACCAAAAACAAGGAAAAACATGAAAGCATTAAACGTTGTAGCTGCCTTCTTAGGAGGACTTGCCCTAGGTGCAGCAGCCGGTGTATTATTCGCTCCGGAAAAAGGAGAAGACACTCGTAACAAGATCGCAGAACTCCTGCGCAAGAGAGGTATCCGTCTGAACCGTGAAGAAATGGACGATCTGGTTGACCAGATTGCCGCAGAAGTTAAAGATGCAGAATAAAATCTCAAGTATGCAGGCAGACTAATGCTTCACAGGCGATAGTCTGCCTTTTTTATCATTCATCAAAAATCCTCTTTATGTTTGCAAACGATAAAAGTATCGACAACTTGGAAGCGCTGTTCAAGGAAGTCAAAAAATACATCAACCTGCAAGGCCAATACCTGAAACTGGAACTGGTAGAAAAACTGACCATCCTGCTGTCAACCCTGATACTCGTATTTGTACTGGGCATGCTGGGCATCATGGCTCTTTTTTATTTTTCTTTCATGCTGGTATACGCCCTGGACTCCTTTACCAATAGCCTGATTGCAAGTTATGCCATCATCGGAGGAGGACTGCTCATCATTGCTTTCATCATTTACAAAATGCGGCAGACACTTATCTTCCAGCCCATGGTCAATTTCCTGGCCAAACTGTTCCTCGACGAAGACAATGAACCTAAAGCTACAGACAAACCATGAATACCCCGCAGACACCCTATACGATCAACGGAATTATCCGCCGCCGTCTTGAGAAGAAAGAAGAAATCAGACAGTCGAAAGAGCGGATGCAGCATATCACCCAGGAATTATTTGCTCCGCAAAAGAGCAAGACCAAAATAGAAGGGCTCATGCAGCACGTCAATACCGGAATTGCCGCATACGACGGAATCATGACCGGCATGAAAATCCTCCACCGGATACGTAAAATATTCAACCGGAAATAAGCGGCATCCTGATACAGAAAGTGTTCCCGCTATCCATGCCTCACTGCCGGTGTTGCCAGACGCACGATTAAAACAAATCAGAAGAATAAGCGCCGATATTACTTATAAAACTTAAAACTACGGAAAAAATCTTGGAATTTTCATGCCAATCTGTTAAATTTGTAAGACATTATCAATTGAGTACAGACAGATTCAATGAAATATACAGATGAAACAGATTCATTCGCTTGACACAATACCCAATGATCAGGATATGCTTGCCGGTATTGACATTACCGGGAACCTGAAAAAACTGTTCAGCACTTCCGTGCAAATGCCCGGTTGTCTGTTCCTGCTTTGTACACGGGGAAGTTGCATGGCTACCATTCATTTGAGCCAATACCAGATACAGAAAGGATGTACGGCCATCGTATTTCCCAACCAGTTTTTCCAGATTACCGAACAGAGCGCCGACTGCCGGTTCATGTTCATTGCCTTCACCGAAAAGCTGGTCCAGTCGCCGAACCTGTTTTCCAAGATAATTGAATACGCCCCTTCCATATTTGAAGATCCGGTAATTTGCCTGGACGAGAAGATTACCCGTATCTTCCACGACTATCTGATGGTAATTATCAGAGCCTCAAAAGACATGAAGCTCATGTTCAATCCCGAACATGTGCAACTCCTGTACACGCAGCTCATCATCGGCCTGGGAGGTACCTATAAACAGGATGAATCCTGCAACCGTAAAGCCTGCTACAACCGCAATCAGGAAATTGTAAAAGACCTGATGCGAATCGTTGTAAAGCATTATCATACGGAGAGAAATATTTCCTTCTATGCCGAAAAAATGCATTTGTCTCCCCAGCACCTCAGTACCACCATCAAAAAGACTACCGGAAAGACACTTACTGACATCATTTCCAGTTTTGTGATACGCGATGCCCAGGGAAAACTCCGCTCTACGGAACTGTCCATCCAGGAAATTGCCTATTCTCTGAACTTTCCGGACATTTCCTTCTTCGGGAAATACTTCAAGCGCTATACAGGAGTATCCCCCAAGAAATACAGAAAAATGGGATAGTGATGCACTATCCCTCAATGATTTCCACATCCGTCACCCCCTTATTGCGTTCACGACGATAGCGCAACAGCCGGATCAGGTCGGTAATACCGTATATAATAGCCGATACTCCCAGGATGATGAACGGTACGTTTGCCGCTTCAAACGGATTGAACAATATCAACAGTCCCGATCCCAGCACCAGCACCGGAATCACATACAGAATGACCGGTACGTGTACCTGATTCCGCACTGCAATCAGACGAATCAGCTGATTCAGTCCGCCCAACACCAGCAAAGCCCCCAGCAAATACATCAGAATGCCTACAAAGAAAGCCGGCATCACCATCAGCCACAATCCCAGCAGGGCACTGCCCAATGCCACTATCGGAAACATCGGCCTTGCCTGAGCCTCCTGCTTTCCGGAAGACATAAAATAACCGAATACCCCCAGCACCCCCGGAAGGAAAAACAAGGCTCCGATGGTAATGACCAGGTAATTGACGGCCACTTCCGGCCATACGACCAATAAAATACCCACCAGCAATGCACAAATGCTGCTTATGGCTGCGTAGTTCAATGTTCTCATAATTCTATCTTGTTTTTATAACGTTATTACAAAAATACATTTTTCGTCGTACAAAACATCCTAAAAAGGAGATTTTTTAAAGCCCCTCTCTCCTTTCATTCTTTTCCTTCCGCTTTCCCCTGAAAAGTCCGTTTCGCTTACACTGCCAGACACTTCATTCAAGGCAATTGTATTATTTTTAAGTAATTTCTATGCAAGAAAAGCAAGTGCCACCAAGCATTTTGTCATTTTCGCCCAGAATCTTTTTCAAACCTAAAGTAGTTTTACTATCTTTGTGACAAATTCAGGCAAAAAGATAAAAGATGTATGATTAAACCAGATTACCCTTCCGTCTTGCTTATTTATACCGGAGGCACTATCGGGATGATGGAAAACCCGGAAACCGGAGCATTGGAAGCTTTCAATTTCGACCAGCTTCAAGAGAATGTTCCCGAACTGAAGCGTTTCAACTATCGAATTTCATCTTACCAGTTCAACCCTCCCATCGACTCCTCGGACATGGAGCCGGCTTTGTGGGCCAAACTGGTGAAAATCATCCATTACAACTACGACAATTTCGATGGATTTGTCATCCTGCACGGAACGGATACGATGGCTTATACGGCATCTGCCCTCAGTTTCATGCTTGAAAACCTGAGCAAGCCGGTGATTCTGACCGGAAGTCAGCTTCCTATCGGTGTATTGCGTACCGACGGCAAGGAAAACCTGATTACCTCCATCGAAATCGCCGCTGCCAAATACCCGGACGGCAGGGCTATTGTTCCGGAAGTATGTATCTTTTTCGAGAACCACCTGCTCCGCGGCAACCGCACCACCAAGATCAATGCCGAGAACTTCAATGCGTTCCGTTCGTACAATTACCCGGCACTGGCTACTGCGGGTATCCACATCAAATACGAATACGACCGTATCCGGAGAGCCGATCCCAATATTCCCATGCATCCGCACTATGTGTTCGACACCAATGTCATGATCATGACTATTTTCCCGGGCATACAGGAGAACATCATCCGTACGATACTCTACACACCGGGACTGAAAGCGGTGGTTCTGAAGACATACGGCTCGGGTAATGCCCCCCAGAAACCCTGGTTCATCCGCCTCCTCAAGGAAGCGACCCAAAGGGGTATCATCATCGTCAATATCTCACAGTGTCAGACCGGTATGGTAGAGATGGCACGTTACGAAACCGGACTTCACCTGCTCGATGCCGGTGTCATCAGCGGATACGACGCCACCGTAGAATGTGTGGTAACCAAACTCATGTTCCTTTTGGGACACAACCTCAGTCCGCAGGAAATCCGGAACGAAATGAATCACGCCATTGCAGGCGAATTCACCCGCCCGGAACTGATGTAACCGTTTTGTAACATTTATTTCATAAAGAAGAAACACAGACATGCGAGATTTGCACACGTAAAATAAATGAAGAATCTTTGATAATATTTACAAAAAGATAAATGCCCTATGAACGATTACCGTATTCTTGTGGTGGACGATGAAGAAGACTTGTGCGAAATTCTCAAGTTTAACCTTGAAACAGAAGGATATCTAGTAGATACTGCCAATTCTGCGGAAGAAGCACTCAAACTGGACCTGACCCGATACAACCTTCTGCTGCTGGATGTGATGATGGGAGAAATCTCCGGTTTCAAGATGGCCCGTATCATGAAAAACAACAAAGATACGGCCAACATTCCTATCATATTCATTACTGCCAAAGATACTGAGAACGATACCATTACCGGATTCAATCTTGGGGCTGACGATTACATTTCCAAACCTTTCTCTCTCAGGGAAGTTGTCATGCGAGTGAAAGCCGTATTGCGCCGCACGGCAAGTCCGGTACAGAGAGAAGAACAACTCATCTACAAGGGACTGGTCATCCACATCCCACAAAAGAAAGTCATGATAGACGGAGAAGAAGCTCCGCTGACCAAAAAAGAATTTGAGATACTGCTCCTTCTGCTGCAGAATCAAGGAAGAGTATTTTCCCGCGAGGACATATTGACGAAGGTCTGGAACGACGAAGCCTTTGTGCTCGACCGTACCATCGACGTAAATATCACCCGTTTAAGAAAAAAAATAGGCAATTACGGCAAGCACATCGTCACCCGTCTGGGATACGGATACTGCTTCGAATGCGAATAACTACAAAACTCTTCCAATGACAAAATTATCCTATAAACTGCTTCCTTTCAGCAAAAGGCTTTTTCTTTCGGTGGTTTCACTTTTCATAGCGTTCGCCATCTGTTTCATTCTGTTCCAGTATCAGCGCGAAAAGGCCTATAAAAGCAATTTGCTCAATACACAGCTGCAGGACTACAATGCACAGCTGTATGATTTCATTATCGAAAACGGCATTCATCAGGACTTGCTGCAGAAATACGTGGCACGTCACATGATTCCCGATCTTCGACTGACCCTCATTGATCCTAAGGGAAAGGTGATTTACGACAATTTCTCAAAAGATTTCGACAAGTTCGGCAATCACTCATCCCGTAAGGAGATTTCCGATGCCCTGATTTATGGAAGCGGATACGCCATCCGCCGACATTCCGAAAGTATCGACGGAGAAGAATATTTCTACTCTGCCCATTACTATCCCATGCACCAGATCATCGTCCGTTCGGCCCTGCCGTACAACCTCAGTCTGAGCGAGCACCTGCAGGCCGACTCCAAATACATCTGGTTTACATTGTTTGTCAGCTTGCTGCTGATAATCATCTTCTACCGTTTCACCCATAAACTGGGAATGTCCATCACCCAGCTTCAGGAATTTACGCTCAGAGCCGACCGGAACGATCCCATCGACCCGAGTATCCTCGATGCGTTCCCCAAGAACGAACTGGGAGAGATTTCGCAACACATCATCAAGATATACAAGAGGCTCCACCGTGCCAAGGAAGCCCTTTACATCGAGCGTGAAAAGTTGATTTCGCACCTGCAGACCTCCCACGAAGGTCTGGGAGTCTTTACCAAGGAGCGAAAGGAAATACTGGTCAACAGCCTGTTCACCCAGTATGCCAACACCATCTCCGACCACAACCTGAGTTCGACGGAAGAGGTGTTCGCTATCCCCGAACTCACCCCGGTGACCAACTTCCTGAACCACAACGAAGGCAATTTCTCGAAAGAAGAAAAGAGATACGCATTCCACATCCACAAGAACGCACGTTCTTTTTCGGTAGAATGCATCATCTTCCAGGACAATTCGTTCGAAATCTCCATCAGTGACATCACGACGGAAGAAGAACAGGCCCGGTTGAAGAGACAGCTGACCCAAAACATCGCCCACGAGTTAAAGACACCGGTGAGCAGCATACAAGGGTATCTGGAAACCCTGCTGAACAACCCCAACATGCCGGCTGAAACCGCACATACCTTCCTGGAGAGAAGTTACGCACAAAGCAACCGTCTGACACTGCTGCTCAGAGACATATCGGTACTGACCCGCATGGACGAGGCCCCCGACCTCATGGTCAAAGAATACGTAGACCTCAGTCAGCTCGTCAAGAACATACTGAACGAAGTAGCGCTTAATATCGAAGAAAAGCAGATTACCGTTCTCAACCGCCTGCCGGAAAACCTGAAGATCAACGGCAACAGTTCGCTGCTCTACTCCATCTTCCGCAACCTGATGGACAATGCGATAGCCTATGCAGGCATCGGCATAACGGTTACCATAGAGTGCTTCCGCGAAGACGAGAACTTCTACTACTTCAGTTTCTCCGACACCGGAGTGGGCGTGGCCGAAGAACACCTGAACCGACTTTTCGAGCGGTTCTACCGGGTAGACAAAGGCCGTTCACGCAAGTTGGGAGGTACCGGCCTGGGACTGGCCATCGTGAAGAATGCGGTACTGTTCCACGGAGGAACCATTTTTGCAAAGAACAATGTACACAAAGGACTGGAGTTTGTCTTTACGCTTCAAAAAATCTGATGATTATTCACAGGAGGGCTGCAAGCCGACGCTCCAGGTACATACGAAATCAGGGTCGACCCAGTAAGACAGGTCGAATTGCATGCGGGATGAAGTGCGGAACTCTATCCCGCGTATTTTTTTTACGGCCGTATCTGCCTGCGTACGGATAATCCGGAAATGCCGGACAAAATCCACCTCCTGCGCACCGAGCATCTTGTACATCGTTTCCTTGGCACACCAGTGGAGCAGAAGGTCCACCGTAGTCTCTGCCTCCTCTTCCGGTCCCAATATCCGGGAAGCAATCTTCCCTACTCTTTCCGACATATACTCGATATCGATTCCCACCTCCCGTTCGGGATGCAGGCCGACAGCCACAAACCCTCTGGTATGCGAAACCGTAATCCGGAAACTGCCGTCCTCCAGATAAGGCTTTCCCGACGGATAATGCAAGATCCGCTTCTCGCTGCCGGTCAGTGCAGCCAGCAACACACGCACAGCCACGTATTCCACCTTGCGCGACAGAGCCTTCATCGAAGCCAGTTCCTCGTCATAACGAAAATCAGCCGAAAGCATTGCTCTCAATGCTCCCGGCTCTTCGTTTACTTTCCAGATACCGAAGTATCCGCCCTCATATGTCCATTTCCGGTACAAAGGCATCAGTCTTCCTCTTTTTTTACCGGTTCAGAAATCACTACCTTCACCTTCAGAATACGTCTGGCATCCATTTCCAGTACCTCGAAACGGAAGTTCTCGAATTCCAGCACTTCATGACGGGAAGGGAACTCTCCCTTCAGTTCCAGCAGCAGACCGGCAAGAGTATCCGCATCGCCAGCCACCGATTCAAAGACATCGGCATCGATATCCAATATTTTATAGAAATCCGACAACAGTGTCTTTCCTTCGAACACATACACATTGTCGGCCAGTTTGACGAATGTCTTCTGCTCCTCATCGTATTCGTCATTGATTTCTCCAACGATTTCCTCGATGATATCCTCCATGGTCACGATACCCGACGTACCTCCAAACTCATCGACCACGATGGCAATGTGAATCTTATTCGACTGAAAATCACGCAACAGGTCGTCAATCATTTTGGTTTCCGGTACGAAAAAGGCCGGACGAATCAGCTTCTGCCATTCAAAATCGGCCCCTTGAGACAGGTAAGGCAACAAATCCTTGATGTACAGGATACCCTTGATATTGTCGCGCGACTCCTCGTACACCGGAATGCGGGAATACGCATTGTCGACCACACACTTCAGTACCTCCGGAAAGGCCGTATGAATCTCCAGGTCCACCATATCCAGACGCGAAGTCATCACCTCCTTCGCCGTTTCCTCACCGAAACGGATGATACCCTCCAGCATGTTGCTCTCCTCGGAAATCTCACTCTTGTCGGTCAGTTCCAGTGCCTGAGAAAGCTCATCGACCGAAAGATTATGCGTTTTCTTCCTGTGTGTCAGACGGTTGAACAGGAAAGTAGAATGTACCAGCAGATTGGATACCGGAGAAAAGACAGAGCGCAAGACCCAGATTACCGGAGCCGCTTTGCGGCAAAAAGCCAGCGTATGCTGAGCCGAATAAATCTTAGGCATGATTTCTCCAAACAAAAGCAGCAGAAACGTAAGGACCACCGTAATCAGGATAAACTCCAGCAGCTGCGCTCCCCCAAAGTCAATTACCTCTGCAAAGAAATAATTGCACAGCATGATGATGGTCACATTCACAAAGTTGTTCGATATCAGAATAGTAGCCAATAAGCGCTCCGAATCATCCAGCAGTGCCTTAATACGCTTGTCGGAAGGATGCTCATCCTCCTCTATCTTATTCAAGTCGGAAGGCGACAGCGAGAAAAACGCAATTTCAGATGCCGAGACAAAACCGGAAGCATAAAGTAACAAAATCGCCAGCAGCAAGGCTACCACCGCTCCTGCCGACGGAGGCATGACGGTCACACCGTCATACAGATCCTTAAAATAGGATATACACGAATCAGGGTCCAAGGAATTAAGTTTTAGTTAATAATATTTTGCCTCCTCACATCACGAGCCTGCCATACATCTTACTGTTCTAGAGAAGTACGGCAAGGCAGAATGTTCGGTACGGCGAGTCAAATCCCGGTTACAGTACCGGGAGGTCCGTAGCGGACAGTATGTATCAGAAAGGAAGATCGTCCGATGCATCCTGTTCCGACGGCCGTATGGGAGTCGGAGAAACGGCTGCAGCAGGACTTACCGGCTGTGCAGCAGCAGGCTGTACCGGCTGCTGGCGAGGTGTCAGCATTTCCATGTTGTCGCCGAAAATCTCTACCACATAGCGCTTCATGCCGTTCTGGTCGTCGTAAGAGCGTGAACGGATTTTTCCTTCAATATACAGTTTATCTCCTTTGTGAACATATTTTTCGGCAGTCTCGGCCAGCCCTCTCCACAGCACGATGTTGTGCCATTCGGTGCGTTCCGGAACCTGGGTACCGTTAGGCAGTGTATAAGCACGGTCAGTAGTTGCCAGCGGAAACGTTGCTACCGCCACTCCACTGTCCAGATACCTGACTTCCGGATCTTTTCCCACATTACCGATTAATTGAACCTTGTTTAAAGACATACTTATTCATTTTTATGATTTGGTTTCAAAATTAAGGAAAAAAAATGAGAAATCAAGTTTGACACAGGAAATTTCTCAAGTTCGCTGAACCTCACCTTCAAAAAGCCTTCCGGCACAAAATGTCCGTCTTTCAAAAGGATTTCAATGCACGATGCATAAATACGGCGGTGAGAAAGCACATGCTTGCGGCCGGCTTCCACCAGCGACACCTTTTCTACCTCCCGGTCTCCCCACAAAGCGCGGCAGGCCGGCAGCGACAGCAATTCCCCCAATTCGTAAGAGCGGCTGGTTTCCAGCAAGGGAAACTCATACAGGTTCTGCCAGATATCTCCCTTTCCCCGCTTGTGCAGCCAGCAGGCATCGCCGGTATGAATGAAGAAATAATTGAAAAAACGGTCTGTCACCTTGGTCTTGCGAGCCTTACAGGGCAAATCCGCCACCCGTTTCCCGGCATAGGCCACACAACTGTCCTTCAGCGGACAGTCCTCGCAACGGGGAGCCGCTGCCGTACAGACCAATGCCCCGAAATCCATAATCGCCTGGTTGTACGCCCCCGGACGGTCACGGTCGAGAAGCGCATCGGCCAATGCCGCAAACTCCTTTTTCCCCTCGGTCGTATCAATCGGCGTATCCACCCCCATCCAGCGCGAAAGCACCCGGTACACATTTCCGTCGACCACCGCATGCGGCAGTCCGTAGGCAAACGAACAGATGGCTGCAGCCGTATACTCCCCCACTCCCTTCAGTTTCAACACCTCTTTATAAGAGTGCGGGAAACTTCCGGCCGCGTGTATCGAACGGGCAGCCTCGTGCAGGTTCCTGGCCCTGGAATAATAACCCAGCCCCTGCCAGTATTTCATCACCTCATCCTCCCCGGCCTCGGCCAGAGAAGCCACGTCGGGGAAGCGCCCGATGAAACGGCAGTAATAATCATATCCCTGAGCCACACGCGTCTGCTGCAGAATAATTTCAGAAATCCATATCTTATACGGGTCGGTTGTCTGCCTCCAGGGCAGATCCCTTCCGTTCCGCTCATACCAATCAATCAGCACATCAGCCAAGTTATTCATCCTCTAAACATTAATTAAATATAATATTTCATTTATCCGGCCACAAAAATAAAGGATTTAGGAGAGGATTACACACTTTTTTATAAATTTGTAGGTTAGAAATTTCTTAAAGAACAAGAAAAGCTATATATTTGCAGTCCAAAAAATTAAGATAACGTATAACAATAATTATTAGCGAAATGACTAAAGCAGATATTGTAAACGAGATTTCAAAGAACACAGGTATTGACAAACAGACTGTCTTAACTACACTCGAAGCCTTTATGGATTCTGTAAAAGACTCTTTGTCAAACGAAGAGAATGTATACCTTCGCGGCTTCGGAAGTTTCATTGTTAAGAAAAGAGCGCAGAAAACTGCACGCAACATTTCTAAGAACACAACAATCATTATTCCTGAGCACAATATCCCGGCGTTCAAACCGGCAAAGACATTTACACTTTCAGTGAAAAAATAATTAACATTTAGTATTAACCCTATAAAATTTTGAAGCTATGCCAAGCGGAAAGAAAAGAAAAAGACATAAAATGTCTACACACAAGCGTAAAAAAAGACTGAGAAAGAACAGACATAAAAGCAAAAAATAATTGTTAGTCTGTCCGACTTCAATAAAGAACAAACTTGTAAAGCACTTTTATGGTCTTTCAGGTTTGTTCTTTATGTATGCAGCAAATTGAATATTCTAATTTAAAACCAAGTAACCAAGTGACAAGCGAACTAGTAGTAGACGTACAGCCGAAAGAGATCTCTATCGCGCTTCTCGAAGACAAGAATCTGGTAGAGTTTCAGAAGGAAGAACGGAACCTTTCGTTCTCTGTAGGCAACATGTACCTGGGAAAAGTACGGAAATTAATGCCCGGACTGAATGCCTGCTTCGTGGATGTGGGCTTTGAAAAAGACGCTTTCCTTCATTATTTGGACTTAGGACCTCAATTTTATTCATACCAGAAGTATCTGAAACAGGTTATCAGCGACCGTAAGAAACTGTATCCCATGTCCAAGGCTTCCATGCTGCCAGACATTGAAAAAGACGGAGCCATTTCTTCCGTATTGCAGCAGGGTCAGGAAGTCATCGTGCAAATTGTCAAGGAGCCCATTTCTACCAAAGGGCCGCGTCTGACATGTGAACTCTCTTTTGCCGGACGATATCTGGTGCTGATACCGTTTAATGACAAGGTTTCGGTTTCTCAAAAAATCAAGTCGAGCGAAGAGCGCGCACGACTCAAGCAGTTGCTGCAAAGCATCAAACCGAAGAATTTCGGAGTCATAGTACGCACCGTAGCCGAGGGCAAGCGGGTAGCCGAACTGGATGCCGAACTGAAGGTGCTGCTGAAACATTGGGAAGAAACCATTACCAAAGTGCAGAAGGCCACTAAAATGCCGGCTTTGGTATACGAGGAAACAAGCCGCACAGTAGCAATGTTGCGCGATTTGTTCAATCCTTCTTACGAAAATATTTATGTAAACGATGAAGCCGTTTACAATGAAGTAAAAGATTACGTTGCGCTGATTGCTCCGGAACGTACGGGTATTGTCAAACTATACAAAGGACAGTTGCCTATTTTTGACAACTTCGGCATTACCAAACAGATCAAGTCGTCGTTCGGAAAGACGGTGTCCTACAAGAGCGGAGCCTATCTGATCATCGAACATACAGAGGCATTGCATGTAGTGGACGTAAACAGCGGAAACCGTTCCAAATCAGACAACGGACAGGAGGCTAATGCACTCGATGTCAACCTGGGAGCAGCCGACGAACTGGCGCGCCAGCTCCGGCTTAGAGACATGGGGGGCATCATCGTAGTAGACTTCATTGATATGAACCTGGCAGAGAACCGTCAGAAACTGTATGAACGGATGTGCCAGAACATGCAGAAAGACAGGGCCAAGCATAACATCCTGCCTCTCAGCAAATTCGGACTGATGCAGATTACCCGCCAGCGGGTACGTCCGGCAATGGATGTCACTACCGATGAGAATTGTCCTACCTGCTTCGGGAAAGGCAAGATCAAGCCTTCCATCTTATTTACAGATACGTTGGAAAGTAAAATTGACTACCTGGTCAACAAACTGAAGGTAAAGAAATTTACATTGCATATCCACCCTTATGTGGCAGCTTATGTCAATCAGGGAATCGTCTCGCTGAAACGCAAATGGCAGATGAAGTTCGGCTTCGGCATTAAAGTCATTCCGAACCAGAGCCTGGCCATGCTGGAATATAAATTCTATGATGTATTCGGCGAAGAACTGGATATGAAAGAGGAGTTTGAGATGAAATAGCATTTGTACTCAAAATCTCCAGTAAAGGTATTATACGGAGAGGTAAGTTCCTGACTTGCCTCTCCGTTCTTTTTTCAGGAAGGTATCATGACATTCTTTAAATGACGGCGGCAGATTCTCCAGCCAATCAAGTTCCCAAAACTTCTGAAAGAAAGAAAAGAACAACAGCGACATCGCAGTTTATAAAAATCCCTCCTCTGATTATATAATCCACGGCGTGGATTATATAATCAGAGGAGGAAATCAACATTCTCTTTTCCTTACGGATAAAAAGTTACTTTCTTCGTAAAGGTTATATAAACAGATGCATTAAACTATCAAAAGCTAAATATATAGATACATTTAATTATTTCCAAGACCAACCTCAAAAGTTAATTATTGTAAACAAATAAAAGTATTTTAAGAAATCTCCAAACAAATAAAACACTTTTTTGTTATTAATATACAAAGAAAATGCACTTAGGCTTAACTAACCAGGGAATATAATCTGAATATCAGGTTAAATACTAAATAAGGACACAATATAATCAGACTTTAAACCTTAAGGAACATAAACTATGATTTGAAGAATTTTAATACTTTGTAAATCAAGTATAGACACATAGACCAATTACAGGGAATCAACATTTAAATGCATATTATTAACCTTAAAATTTTATTTATGAAAATCCCCTTTAAACTTATAAGTATATTCCTTATACTTATATTGACGGATTCATGTACGAAGAATTCACTTACAGACGTACCGATTTTTACACAAGAACCCGCTGCTTCTATTGAAGCATCTTTGACAATTTCAATCAAAAATCTTCCACAAAGCAAGACTGAAGAATATTGTATCGGAATCCTGCAAAGGAATATTTTTGATGAGTCCGGTAAGTATGAAAAGGTTTCAGAAGCAGATTTCCTATTGTCTCAGCCAATAAACTCAAGCAATGTTACCTTTAAAGATTTATCCGAATATTACAAATCGGAAATTTTCATCAATATCTTTCAGAAAGCCTCTGACGGATCTTATATTCCTGTTACACACTCAGGAAACCAACTGGAGTACTTCGTCGCTTTTGGCCATATAGAAAAAGAAATAGACTGTAACATTTCCAAACCGGATGGTATCAGAAAAACAACTATCAATGTCAATGTACCACAGGAATATCTTCATAAAGAAGTTTTTCTGGTAAAGGAAGAAAAACTGACGATGTTTACTACACAACTGGAAGCAGGAAAAATGCCGGACAGCGACAGTTATATACACAAAATGACCATAGAAAGCCCGGATTTCCAATGGATTATTAATTCACCATTGCATCCGGAGAAATACTTTTTATTACTGTCAAGACCAGTGCCAGAAATCCCTTATCTAAAATATCCGGTAGAAGAAATTAATTACGAAACTTCTTCTGTACAGGTTGTCATCACCAAGGAGACAAAGAAAAAGATAAATATCACCGCCATAAGAGGAGGAGAAAAACTGAATCAACATGAAATTTATCTTATAGAAAAAAATCAATGGCCGCAGGTAGAACGTATCGTAAAAGAACTGCACGGACATCCAGAAAAAGATATGTATGTGGAGAAAGGTACCCTTACAACTGGAGAAGCACGGTTTGAAGTTTACTGCACAGAAGGAACAAAAGAGTACGTTGTCTACATCCCCAAATGGAATACTGAATATTATGACAGCTATCAAAAATTGGAAGTTGCGGTTAATTCGGAAACACCAGAATACACACTGGAATTTGACTTTCCGTACAATCCCCCTACATCGGGCGGAGCAACCCAGAAAACAATCAGTATGGCTATCACTGTAGAAGACATGGAAGGATACACTTTTGGCTGGAGTGGAGGAAAAGTCTACGTACTAAATGATGCTGAGAAACTGAAAGAAGCAATTTACAGCATCGGATATGGAGAATTCGAAGGACTTTACAGTTCAGATACATCCATCAATACTCCCGATGACCTGCCCGTTACCTTGACTTTGAATCAAATCGAAATCAGTTCGGACAAAGAAGTAGCCATTTTCATGTATCCGGTGGTTCAAGGAGGCTTCAACTTCCGGCTTGCAGTCAAAAGAATACCGGGTGCCAACCTTACCGACGGATATAAGGTAACCCTTACAAAAGACAATTTGGAAAATATACCTTTTTAAACCAAGATATTACCTAAGAATATGAAACATAGAATAATCATGTGGCTTTGCAGCCTCTTCTGCCTTTGTGGAGCCATACATGCACAATCAATCGTTGTCCAGGGACAGGTAACCGACAATACCGGATTACCTCTGATTATGGTCAACATCATAGAAGAAGGAACTACAAACGGAACCGTAACTGACATGGACGGGAATTACACACTTACCGTAACCGAGGGGGCCACAATTGAATTCTCTTTTATCGGCTATGCCAGTCTTAAAAAAGTAGTAACTCCAGGAACATCAAGAATAGATGTCGTGCTGACCGAAGATACCCAACTGCTGGACAATGTCGTCGTCACCGCACTGGGAATCAAAAGACAGGAAAAGGCTCTGTCATACAATGTACAGAATATCAAACAGGATGAGCTGACCCGGGTGAAGGATGCCAACCTGATTAACAGTTTGAACGGAAAAATTGCAGGAGTAAATATCCAAAGCAGTTCTTCTGGAGCAGGTGGAGCCACCAAAGTAATTATGCGAGGTGTAAAATCAATAGAGGGAAACAACAACGCACTCTATGTAATCGATGGGATTCCAATGTACAACTCCGTAGGAGAAGAAGGTACGGGTAGATATGCTTCAAAAGGGTCCACAGAAGGAATCGCTGACCTTAATCCGGAAGACATTGAATCGATGACCGTACTGACAGGAGCTTCAGCAGCAGCGCTATATGGTTCGTCAGCTGCTAACGGAGCCATCCTTATTACCACTAAAAAAGGACAAGAAGGAAAACTGGAAGCCACCTTCACGACTTCGGCGGAACTGGCTGCCCCCTTCGTTATGCCCCAATTCCAGAACACGTACGGAAGTTTACCTAATGCAGCTGTGAGCTGGGGGGCACACCAACCCTCGAGTGGGTATCACCCGAAAGACTTTTTCAAGACTGCTGCCACATACACTCATTCGCTCACACTGTCAATGGGAAATGAAAAAAGTCAGACCTATGTTTCTCTGGCTGCCACCAATGCAAACGGATTAATTCCCAATAATATATACGACCGTTATAACATGACACTGAGAAATACCAGTTATGCGTTAAAGCAACGGCTAAGAGTAGACATCGGTGCCCAGTACATCGTACAAAGAGACCAGAACATGGTCAATCAGGGGGAATATATGAATCCGCTGGTAGCAGCCTACCTGTATCCCAGAGGGAAAAGTTGGGACGAAGCACAATATTTCGAGATGTGGGATGAAGACCGTGGACTCCTTGTAGCAAGTCCTTTCCCTCAAGGCGACTATACGATGCAGAATCCATACTGGACAGCTTACCGGAACATACGTACATCCAGACGTAAGAGATTTCTGGTTACATTAGGAGCCTCGTATACTATTAAAGAATGGTCTGCATCCGAGAAGTGGGACATTACTGCCAGATACAGAATTGACCGCACCCAACAGGAGTATCAAGACAAACGTTTCGTAGGAACCATCCCTACTTTGCTGGACGGTGGAGTAAAGAATGGCTTTTTCGGACTTGAAAACAGTTCGGACATGCAAAATTATGTAGACATTCTAAGTAATTTTACCAAAAACATAGGAACTGACTATACGCTTATGCTCAACCTGGGAGGCAGTTTGACCGACCAGATAAACGACGGGCTTATTAATCAAGGACCACTAAGAGACAACGGACTGCCTAATGTATTTAACGTCCAAAACATAGAACAAGGAGCTCAAAAGGCACAATTCTATCAAAACGGATGGAGAGAGCAGACCCAGTCGGTTTTCGGAAGCATGGAACTCAGCTGGAAAAGACTGCTGTTTCTTACTCTCACCGGGCGCAACGACTGGGCATCACAGTTGGCCGGCTCAGCCCACAAGTCGTTCTTCTATCCGTCCGTAGGAATTTCCGGAATTCTGACAGATATGCTGCCTGATCCGATGAAAACCAAAATAGAACCGATTTTGTCTTTTGCAAAACTACGGCTGGCATATGCCCAGGTAGCCTCACCGTTCCAAAGAGGACTTACCATGCAGCTGAATACCTTCAGTCAGGATGATAAAAAATGGGTAAAGGAAGGATTCTATCCGCTTAAGGAACTGAAGCCGGAGCGTACCACATCTTTTGAAATCGGACTCAGCAGTAAATGGATACAGAACAAGTTGAATTTTGACATAACCTATTACAGGACCAATACCAAAAACCAGACCATCAAGGCTGCCATGTCGGCCTCATCCGGATACAATTATACGTACGTACAGACTGGAAATGTACAAAATGAAGGAATAGAGATGGCATTAGGTCTCAGTCTGGTATCACGTAAAGGCTTTGGATGGGACTCGAACATCACTTATGGATACAACCGAAACCGGATTATTGAATTGGTAGCCAATGTCAGAAACCCACAGAACCCCGAAGAAGCCTTATTTGAAAAAGATGAACTGCTGAAGGACAATTTCGGAAACGCACAGGTAATCTTACGCCCGGGAGGAAGTCTGGGAGATATCTATGCAAAAACCGATTTTGTACGAGATGCCTATGGACACATCGACCTTTCACAAGACTTGAAACCCCGAAGTGAATATCTTAAATTAGGAAGTCTCCTGCCAGATGCCAACATCGGATGGAGAAATGACTTCCGGTATAAGCATCTCCGTTTTGGCTGCATGATAGCTGCACGTTTGGGAGGAATTGTCATTTCAGGTACCCAGGCTGCCATGGACTACTCAGGAGTATCAAAAGCTACTGCCGATGCCCGGGATGCAGGAGGAGTGGTACTGGCGCCAGGAATTGTAGTACCGGCACAGAATTACTATCAGTTGCAGGGACGTCCGAAAGATTTCCTGACACAATATTATACCTACAGTGCTACCAATGTGCGGCTGCGTGAAGCATATATCTCATACGATATACCTTCGAAATGGCTGGGAAATATCTTGGACCTGACTGTTTCGCTAACTGGGAAAAATCTGCTGATGCTCTACTGCAAAGCACCATTCGACCCAGAATCAGTATCCTCAACCGCAAATTACGCACAGGGACTGGACTATTTCATGCTGCCTTCACAAAGAAGTGTAGGTTTCAGTCTGAGGGCTAAATTTTAACTCAATAACATAACAAAAATTGCATTAAACCATGAATAAAATATTATTTCTAACCCTTCTGACCGGAATGATGACTGTTAGTTGTACAGAAAATTTTCTGGAATACAACCGCAATCCTTATGGCGTATCCGATGCAACCTTGGCTTCAGGAGGTATTGCTGAACAAATGGCAAACCACTGTGGAGTCTTGTCCACTCTTGTTATTCCTCTTCAGGAAAACCTGTTCCAATATTCGATGAGTCTGGGATGTGAAACGCTTTCAGGCTATATGGGACAGACCAAACATTCTGACTTAGGAAGATACAATTACAATATTGGATTTATCGAGTATCCGTTTACAGACGAACAGTCTCTGGCAAAGGTCATAAAACAATACAACGCCTTGTCACTGGTTACCGGTGCCAGTCAGGAAAATGTATTCTATGCCTGGGGAACAATTTTAAAAGTCGGCATTCTCCATCGGCTCTCTGATATGTACGGTCCCATTCCCTATGAATTTTCGGGTACCGAAGCACAAAAAGCCTATCAGACTCAAGAATATATTTACCGGAAAATGATAGAAGAATTGGGCTGGGCCGGAGAAACTCTGGCTAAAGCAACCCTAAGTGCTTCTGAGAAAAAAGCATGGGCTGTACAAGATGACATCTATCGTGGAGATATCAGTAAATGGGTAAAGTTTGCTAATTCCCTGAAACTGCGTCTGGCTATCCGTGTCTCCGCAAAGCTTCCGGAAGAAGCCCGGAAATGGGCAGAAGAGGCTGTGAAAAAAGGAGTCATTGAACATAATACAGAAAATGCCTGGAAACCCACAAGTGACAATCCATTCTATAAGATGAGTCAGAACTGGGGAGATACCCGATGTGGAGCAGACATCATCGCATATATGAACGCTTTTGAAGACCCGCGGCGGGAAGCCTACTTCGAAAAGACCGGACGGGGAGGAAACGAAACCTATTTCGGACTACGGGCTGGAGTAAACTTACCGGCTAAAGAAGAACTGATAAGTACCGCTACCAACCTGTATTCTAAGCCCAAAGTATCCATGACTGACCCTGTAGCATGGATGACTGCCGCTGAAGTTTATTTTCTCCGTGCAGAAGGTGCCTTGAAAAAATGGAACATGGGGGATCAAGCACAGAACCTCTACCAAAAAGGTATCGAAACTTCTTTGGGTATGTACAATCTGACTGCAGGAGAATACCTGAACAATCAGAAAAAAAGAGGCAGTTTTCGAGACAGTCATTATCCCGCTTTCAATAACCCGTCATTTACCTCAGACATTCAGGTGAAATGGGCCGATAATGAAGAAGCCAATCTGGCACAAATTATCACACAGAAATACATTGCCATGTACCCTTACGGAAGTGCAGAAGCATGGGCTGAATGGAGACGTACCGGATACCCGAACCTATTACCGGCTGTTGACTACAACCATGAGGTCAACAACATTGAGCGTGACGGAAAAGGTGCAGACACTAAAGGATACCGAAGATATCCTCTTCCACAAATTGAACATGCAGTGAACAGTATCCATGTTACTAATGCGATTACAGAAGATCTGGAAGGCAACGATTCTCCCAATACTAATGTATGGTGGGCACGAAAATAACAATAATCAACTTAAAGCAGCTTTTATATGAAAAATATCATAATCACACTAATTGCAGGTCTGTCAATGGTAGGCTGTACCGAAATCGAACCTGTACGGATGGACATTCACCCGGCAGAAAAAGATCTCACAGCCCTGAGAAACTATAAAACCGGTGAACATTTCCTGTCCATTACATGGTTCTCCAACTGGAAAGCCGACGGCAATATGAATACCTATCTGAATACGTTGCCAGACAGTCTTGATGTCATCATTCTGGAAAATAATTTCGAATCACTTTCACTAGCCCAATATACGGATCTAGAAACGGTAAAACAGGAGAAAGGCACTAAAGTACTGATATCTCAAAACATGGATATGGTATACGAAAATTATCAGGAAGATCTGGAACAGGCAGAAAAGGAAGGAGAATATCAGGCTGAAAAAGCCGCAGCTGAAAAGGGACAGGAAGCAACCCCCGAAGAAATCACAGAATCCGTAAAAAAAGAACAAGATAAAGTTCTTGAAAAATACAAACAAACTATTGCAGCACTTCCTCTGAAATTAGCTGAAGTGCTGCAGAAAAATGGATTGGACGGTATCAGCCTTCGTATCACCAATACTGGAGATGCTTTTTTCAGAGAGCAGATTTATCTGTTATTCGACAGAATAGCTGAAGTGCTCAAGGATTCCCGTTCATCCAAACTACTGATATTTGAAGGATACATCGGTTATGTCAATCACTATTGCCATGTTTTTGACTACCTTATCAGCACAACCCACAGTTCCGACAGACTGGCCGATACACAGGAGGTATTCTACAGACTGACCGATATGAAAGATTTTTCACCTAAACAGTTCATTGCCTATCTGTCGATAGAAAACGACTCTTGGAAAACTCCGTATTCAGATCTTTTCTCTTCGGAAGAAATTACAATGCCTAAGCACCAGTCACTGGCATTATGGCTACCTGCAGGTAACTTCCGGACTGGTGGCATTGCCCTCCGGGGAATCGAGAAGGATTATGAAAATAACTACGGAATATTGAGACAAACCATTCAATTTGTAAACTTGAAATAACAACCATGAAAAAATTCACTATACTAGGATTATTGTTCCTGCTGTTACTGCATACAGGTTGCAGAGATGAATTTGGAAAGACCTTGTTCGGACCAGAAAAGACAGTAGCTCCGGAAAGACTGACAGACAAGAAACTGATCTTTGTCAATACGACCGGTGTAAATGATATTACCGAAGGAAAAATAGTGTCTGACGATCCTACAGATGTTATTTTCTCTTCACAGCAGCCTATCGGACAAACAAAAGAAATAACGGTTTCTGCCAGACTGGAAGAAGGAAAAAGCCATGTTAATGAAAACTTTGTATTAACTCCTCTCAAGGAGACATCCTTGCTTGAGAACTACAGAAAACAACACGGATATGCAGTCCGCTTTCTGCCCGAATCGGCATACAAGATAGTCAATGACATGATTTGCATTGAAAAAAACGGTACTCAAGCCATCAATCACGGTACCATACGGATAACCAATGCCTTGGATCTGGAAATTAATCAGGACTATCTGTTAGCCATACAACTGCAAAATGCCCCTGGATTTCTGCTGGCTGAAGACAATCGGTTGATTTATCTTCATATCAAGCGGAAAGGTGGATCCGGAGAAATGAGTGGAGCTGCAGATTTTAACCCCATGCCAGGAGATAACGTACTCGACCCAGACGGAGTAGACAAAGGTATTAACCGCAACAACCTGTATTACGAAACAGGAGGAGAGCTGTTTAAAAACCTGAATGCCTGCACAATAGAAGGATTAATATTTGTGGATGCCTTCAAAGCTGAAGAAGAGCGTGCTGACGGAACTTTGGCCGGAATTTCATCGCTCTGGGGTAATGAAAAAGGCGGTGAACCGGTCAACTTCCTACTCAGACTGGGAGATGCTGGTGTATCAACCAATATGCTACAACTTGTGGTCAATGACCGTAAATATCTCATCAATTACAAGTTGAAAGAAAAACAGTGGTATCACCTAGCCATGACTTATGACGGCACAGAAATCAAGTTCTTTATCAACTATAAAGAAAAACTTTCTGTAAAGCAAACCGGAGACATCAGTCTGTCTGGTTCTTCATTCTGTTTGGGACAATCTTTCAACCAATGGAGAGGATTTAACGGAAAAATGTCTGAGGTACGAATCTGGAAAACAGCCAGAACTGCAAAAGAGCTGAAAAACAATGCACTGGACATAATCATGTTTAATGCAGAAAAAGAACTGCTACTGGCTTATTGGAAAATGAACAAAGCCATGGAAGGATCAGGTAATAAGAAAATCTCAGACCTCAGTCAAAACGAGAACCACCTGACCGTAAAAAGACAAGGAGCATCGGGCGGTACAGTTCAGGCTGAAATCATCATAGATAATGATATTGACATCAACATTTAAATTTTTGAATCATATGAAACTGCATAATTTCATTCTTATCTTTTGCTTCCTTACGCTGCTGGCCGGATCCGGATGTCAGGAAGAAGTTCTTACAGCAGAAATTCCTTTGGAGAACAATATGTCCTCCAAAGGTGAAATACAATTTGTATTCCCTGGAGAAGAACACGCCATCGGACACAGACTGAATGGGGAAGAAATGGTGTTTGAACTAAGACAAGGAAAATATAACAATGAAACAATAACTGCTGAATTTGATACTTCGGAAGAAAATCTGCAAAAACTGACAGAACAATTTGCTGAAATAAAAGGCATAAATTTTTATGAACTACTTGACAAGGAAAGCTATACCCTCCCTGCATCAGTAACATTAAACAAGGATCAACTCAGCGTTCCGGTCACTATAAAAATACATTTGCAAAAAAAAGGTATTTATCTGTTGCCCCTTATTCTAAAATCCGGAAACAAGGAAATCGGTGTACAGTTCATTGAAATCATAGATCCGGAGACCTCAGCCATCGACCTTTCATGGTTGGAACGGACTCCGTCAGTTGCAGAGCCACGTATGACAGCCATCGTGGAAGCCACGGAAAATGACTTGCGCAATATTGGAAACTATATGCTTTACCCTTATGGACACAGTCGGCCAGAACTGAAACGACCTCTGTTTGATATGGCAGTCATTTTTTCGGCCAATATTAATTTCGATGAATTTTCCGGTAAACCCGTATTATACTACAACAGCCATGTGCAACGGATACTGGACAACCGGGATATATTTGTCAAGCCATTACAGGATAAGGGAATAAAAGTACTGCTTTCCATCATGCCAAACCATCAGGGAATAGGTTTTTCTAACCTTGACATCAACGGTGAACGGAGCATGGTGAAGAATTTTGCTGCCGATATCTTTCATGCAGTTCAACGATACCAGCTTGATGGGGTAATGTTTGATGACGAATATGCTGACTACCCGGAATCTGCTGAAGCTGTCCAACCTGGAAGACCTATGGTACAGTTTGGAAGTTTCCACTTTCTGATCAAAGAACTTCGAGATCTGATGCCTTATAAAGCAGGAGAAACTTGGAAAGACCGTCATAATATTATTGCCATGTATAATATTGGATTTTACAGCAATGCACTGATAGGCGACCGAGGATGGTGTCTGTTTAGTAATGATTTCGATTATATTAAGAACGGAAAAGGAAAATGGGCAGACACTGATTCATACGGCAATCCTATCAGGGAAGACCGAAAAGCTGTAAAAGAGTGGGTAAAAGACAGCAAAAACCAGACTTTGCTGGATGAAATTGCTCAAATTAAAATTGGAGAACAATTGGATTATATATGGAATGCCAATTACCAAAGAGGAGACAATTACAACAGTTCCAATGAAGGAAAGGGTGAAAATTGGATTGCAGGCTTGAATGCAGAAACAGCCAAACAGAAATTTGGCGTGGCTTCTTTCGAAATGAGTCTTGAAAACGATCCTTACATCGGTATCAAACACATGACTCGCTTTTGGGAAACCAGCAATTACGAAGCTGGTATAGTAGGAAGAACAGAAAGCCGGGCACAAACGTTAAGCAAACAGAAAAATGCAGGACAGACCTCGATGATTGTATTCAATCTTCAATATGTACCTGATTCCTGGAACAATCAGCCTTTCACCAACATTTATCTGAGGGATTTCAACGAATTTTTCCGTGGGCTGGGCAATAGAAATTCACCACAAATAACCTACGAAGGCGAAAATTTCAATACGGTAACCCCTTCATATCTTCGGTAAACAGTATATTCCAAAGAAAAAGAATATGGTCTATCAATAAAGAGGGACACTCAGTAAATAGTATAAAATTAGCCAACTAATTCATACACAATGTATTGCGAATTAGTTGGCTTTTTTGTATCTTTAGATATTCCCCCGAAAATAAGGTTTGGCAGCCAAAACGGGGGAAATACCCCAACAAAGATATGGCTAAGATACAAAATATTTCGGAAATACAGCCCACTTTGGGCTTTACAGAATTTGATGTTCTGGAAAAATATCGCAAGAGTTTTCATGAGAGTGAACTGGGCAAGCTTCACTCAGTTTTCCCGTTTGACCGTATGGCAAAAGCCATAGGCTTGTCGGAACAGCGTCTTGGACGCAGGAACATTTTTAGCCCTCTGGCAAAGATAGCCCTTATGGTCCTGAAAGCCTACACCGGATTTTCCGACAGACAGCTGGTGGAACATCTCAACGGCAACCTCCACTACCAGATGTTCTGCGGAATCATGATAGATCCGGCCTTTCCCGTAACCAACTACAAGATAGTCAGTGCTATCCGCAATGAGATAGCATCCCGTTTTGATATTGACTCCCTTCAGGAGATACTGGCCACACACTGGAAGCCATATCTTAAGAACCTTCACGTGTGCATGACTGATGCCACGTGTTATGAAAGTCACATGCGTTTTCCTACAGACATGAAACTGCTTTGGGAAAGT
>NZ_JABSOE010000059.1 GCF_013618865.1 Phocaeicola faecicola | reverse complement strand
CATGCTTCACTCCCCGTTTGGTTTCCCATTCGGATAAGTCGGTTTGGGATAGGTTTCTTAATTGGAATACTAACCTAATCACTTGCCAGTGTGATTATTATCAAGCCCCTATTATGGGCGCACTAAACGAATAGGAATAGAAGTTGATACTTCTGCAGATTTTATTATTGACATTCATAAGTATATCACAAAAAAACTAATGTCACAATTAGGCTGGGGGAAAATAACAAAAGAAAGGCTTGAATTTTTGAACAATATTCTTAAGAACAAAACTTTAAAGGTTATATGTAGAGATTTAAGTATTGCTCCCATTTATAGAAATTTTGTTCCGCTGGAATATGATAATTGGGAGACTGCATTGGATACAATTCTGTTTAAAAGTTAATTTGCAGCATGTTATGTAGTATAAAGTACATGATATTATTTGTTACTTTTGATAACACTGATTGTTTATGAAAATTACTTGTTATAAAAATATAAAAACAATTCAAATTTAAAACATATGGATTACGAAATTTTATACAAATGTGAGGCTGAGCAAAATATAAAATGTTATGTCTGTAAAGCCAATTTAAAGGATTATATAGCTTCTCTAAAGCCTGATTTTTATGAGTTCGAGGTACAACGCGGAATAGTAAGAAATTCATATCTTGATACTTTACGTCAGACAATTAGTAATAAAGAACCTATCCCTCCTATATCTTTAACTGTATCTGGTGAACCTGTTATTGATAACCAAATTTTAAAAGTTAAAGATGAAAATTCGGATATACTTGATGGACTTCAACGTACATTTCGTTTATGGGTATATAACTATATAAACAATATAGTTAAGAGTAAAAATATTTTAACCTTCTCTGAACTTGTTAGTGAATTAAAGTCTGATGATATCGGAACGCGTATTATTGATTTTTATTTTATTAATGCTAAGTTTTTAAAAGACTTTTTACCTATTGGTATCTGTGCAGCAAATATTCAATCCTTTATCGATGGATGGGAAAATTATAATCTTATTTTTTATATTTGGTATGGTTTGGATGATAAACAGGTAGTAAGAAAAATGTTGGAATTAAATGCAGGTCAGAAACCCGTTACATCTACCCATCAATATGAATTATTATATCTTCATTTTTTTAATAATGAAAAGATACAAATTCCAGAAGGAATGCAATTAATTCGTGTAAGAGATCCTTATTTTTTTTCTATACGTAGAGGAAGAAATAAATTAGGGCAGTTTTTACTATCATCTGTGATTATAGCTTATCAGTCATTTATTAAAAGAAAGCCTTTAAGAGTACAAACAGCTAATGAGGTAAGGGTTGATGATGACAATGATGATGATATACAAAATTTCTTTAATCCTGATAATCTCAATTCTTTCTTAAAATACATGTATATAGCTGATTCTATTTTATGTAACCAGGATACAAAACATCTAGCTTGGTATGGCAAAGATACAACTTTAAGTGGGATTTATGCGGCTTTGGGTCAATATATGTATGAAAATGGCAATGAATTAGAATGGGATAAGTTAGATTATATATTAAACAATAAAGTAAAAAAAATGCATTTTAATGTAGATCAATTTGAAGAAGCGTATAACAGATTATCAAGTATTAAAACTAATGTTGGATATGCTGTTAGAAAAGCTATCTATAAATTTACATTAAATGCTTTGCAATCTCATCCTGTGTCTTGGTACGAATGTTTGATAAATAAAGATAGTGAATTATGAAACGTAAAGATTTATATGTAGAAATATATAATACCGTATTAACTGAGGTACATATTGCAGATAGAGATACTTTAACAGAAATACTTGAAAGTCTTTCTATTTATAAATTTACAGACGCTTTTTCTTCATTATTACCATCGTTGAACGGTGATAAAAGTTATCTTAAGAATTTCGTTGAAAAGATAAAAGATTGTAGTAATGATCCTAATATTGACTTAGAAGAAGAAATAGACAATCCATTTGATTTTGCTTCTTTTGAAATGGTTGAAGCTTCAAGAAAAGTTCATTTGCATAAATTTTATCATTATAATATTGATTGCATAATTGTTACATCTAAATGTTTGTACTATGACAATAGTAAAAAATTTACTGATGCTATATTATGGGAAGCAATAGAAAAACTTTGGAAAAATATATTGGATGCAAGACTATCAAAAAATAATTTTTTTTTCTTCTCTAAAGAATTTAGATGATGATCATTTCTTTATATTAAAAACAGCTGTTATTACAGCTACTGATAGTTGGAGAATTTATTCTGAAGCATATTTTGAAAAAGTTATAAATAACGATATACTTATTCCTGAAGAATTAAAATATATCGATTCTGCTTTATGCACAGGACTTTCTCCGGATTGGAATAATTCATATGAGCAATATCATGACTCTTTCAATATAATTGCAGATATGCGAAATGCAAACGACTTACTTACTCGATTTTTAAAAATGTATCAAGTACTTGAATTCTTTACATTTAGATTAAAATTGATTCCTTTGACAAAAGGACAAGCTACAAGAAACTCTTTTATATCTAATGTTAGGCATACTGTAGATACTATATCTAAAGGAGAATTGAAGTCATTACAAGATTTATTTGCGAAAGTATTTAATAGTATTCACAACACTGAAGTTAAGAATCTTGTAGAACCCATTCAAACTAATAATATAAAACTAAGTAAATATCTTAATCAAACCTTAACTAGGCAAATAAAATCCATACTTGGCCTAACAAATCAGAATATTTCTAATCCAAGTAATGTGGCTGAATTAATATATAAGATACGATGTTGTATCGTTCATAGTAAAGAAAGCGAAATACATTTCACACCTAATAATATTTCGGAATACAAAGATTTAATACCTGTAATGAGAGTACTTATAAAAGTAATACAAAATAGTATTGTAGAAACAATTAATAATAGTGGAAAAAAGGATTTAGAATTTCAAAGTGAGTCAATGCTTTTGTATTGATTAGAATTTATAGAAAAGAATTATAACTGAATATAAGATAAATTCCTTAATGTTTTCATGCTAGTATAAATTCGCCTAGTTTAGTAACCCTAAATTGTATAAAATGAACCAATTAATTCATGAACGGAGTTTTGTGAATTAGTTGGTTTATGTCACTTTAGGTCTTTTCACCTATAATAAAGTTTGACGACAAAAACAGAAGAAATCACTATTTAAAATACAAAAATATTTTCTTTTATAACTTAAATTCGTATCTGTTGTTAGTAAAAGCATCCGATAAAGTACACATTGTAGATTCATAGAACAACAAACTCTTCTTATTAACGAATATAAAGTTGACAGGAAGAGTTTGCTATTATATTAGATTTCAATTGAATTTTCGTTGGACTTCTTCAACTTCCAGACATCCGGAAGTAGTTCTCGGATATCTCTGCCGGAGTCTTTTCCTTGATAATAGGGAAGCCTAGCAATGGCATAATTCAGCCATTCTCTTGGATTGACTTCCTGTGCCTTGCAGGTGGCAAGCAATGAACAGATGAGCGCTGTATTTTCCGCGGCTTCATGATTTTCACAGAAGAGAAAGTTCTTTCTTGAGAGCGTCAGAAGAGTATCGCGTTTTCAGACAGATTATTGTCTATCTTTATATTGCTGACTTTGAGACAGGTCTTCATTCTTGACCATAACGGATATACATAGGAGATAGCTTGTCCCTTCCGGCTTTTGGGCGGAACTTTGATTATATGTGCTTTTCATCCACTTTTCAAAGAAATCCTGCAGGGGTGTGGGGACTGACGGTTCCACAGTTTACGCTGTTTTTCCAGCGTATATTCCCGGGAGCCGTTATCGTCATGGAAAATGACCAGCTTTTCCATGACCGCCTTGAGCATCCATAGATACTCTTTGTCGGCCTTTCCCTTGCTGATAACTCTTACAGTGGTCCCGCCCGCCTGAACATACCAGTAGCCGATAATCTGCCGGACCAGCTCGTCATAAAGTGGTCTCAGCAGTTCATACACAGGCTTGAACCAGCCGATCAGTATGCTTTCGGAAAGACGGACACCCAGATGGCGGAACTCCTTGACCTGCCTGTAGAATGGAACGTGATATTCGTATTTCAGCAGGAGCATTTCGGCCAGCATGGTGGAAACCGACCAGACATTTGTAAACAGGAGAAGGTGGAAGCGGAGCAATGATTACGTCGCATTCACCTTCCCCGGGAAGACTCAGGTTGTCTTTCAGCCCATATTTGGGACGGACAGTCTCCTTTACATACAACCTGCCCGGTTCAAATTCCAGCATACGGGTATGTTCCTCGCCAATCCGTCTGTAACGGTCCCAATCCATCCGGTCAGGTTCAATCACCACTTCAACTACCGGCAGTCCCTCCAGGAGTTCGCGGTTACGTCGGGATTCCTTCTTCTTTCCATCGGGCTTTACTTTTGAAGGAACCGCTGCGCTACTGTCCTCTTCCCGGATGTTTTCATTCTGTCCGGTTGCAGGAACGGGATCGAACAGGGAGAGCTGGTTGGAATCCAGGGCTGCCAGCTTATCACTTCTCCGCCCGAAAAGCTGACGGTTCAGCCATGCTATCTGTGAAAGCAGTTCCTGTATCTTCCGTTGCAGCGCATCCGTCTGTTCCAGCAGTTTCCCGTTGGATTCGACAAGGGAACGGTTAGTTTTCAGGAGATCGGCTATCTGCTCCTGCTGACTCCTGATTATCTGTTCCATTGTATCCTGCTGAATCATCCGTTTCTATCTCTTTATATGATGTAAAATACTGATTTTTCGGTAGATACGCAATCGGATACATAAAAAAACTTTCAATAGAAGCCATCCATTCTACTGGCTTTTAACCTTTTCAGCCTCTCGTTCGGATTGTCACTGATTCCTTCCACCATCATGACCAAGTCGCGCCATTCCATCGGATAAGACCTGCTCCGGCTGTCATAGGCCGGCAGCCGGAACGTGCCCTCTTCCAGACGTTTCACATACAATACCATGCCGCCGTCTTCAGCATGGAGGAGCTTCATGGTGCTCCTGCTTCTGTTTATGAAGATGAAGACATCGCTCAGACGAACGTCATGTCCCATCCGGTCGTGAACCACTCCGCACAGAGAATTGATTCCCTTGCGCATGTCCGTCTTTCCGGGACACAGGAAATAGCGCATGGTATCATTCAGACAGAATATGGCTGCATAATTTGTGTATCAATCCAAATGTCAGTTCAGGGTTTCCATGGCTGTCAAGGTGGATTCTGATTCCGGAAGGAAGCTCTATCGTTACGTCGCCACCCGCACCTGACGGGAGATTGCCACTGCGACGCAGATCCAATGGAATGAATGTATCATCAGGAAGCTTGTCCGTATGGCTCAGGCTGAATTTCTTCTTCCAATAATGGAAACAGGAGGATGAATAGGCCTCATTCTCACAGAAATCTTTTATGGTTAGGCCACTGGCCTGTTGTCTTTCATAAACGGACAGGAACTCTTCTTTACTCATTATTCGTTTCATGTTTTTTATTGGCAAAGTAACGGAAGAGTGGAGGGCTTTAATAATGTGTATTTTATCGGATGATTACCATTCTAAAACATTACTTAAAAACTTGTATTTTAGCAATTTCAAAGATCTATTTGCTAACATTTATAGAACAGTAGTGATTGTTAGTATTGATTTAATGCCGTTATGGTTAGATTATGTCTTATATTAAAGTTACTATATAAGTTATTTGATAGAGGTGCTTCTATAATTTCTGCTTGATATTAGATTTTATCGCACACTAAATATCGGTTCTGATTAAAAGAGTTTGTTTGTCAATCTATGGTATTCTTTCGTAATTTACTATTATCAGAGACCAATATTAACTCCATTTCTAGGTTTGCGTTTCATCCCCTTAAGTATTTGAACAGATTGTTCCTGATAGGATAGAGGTTGGCTTTGTTTTTTGCCAGCCTCTATCCATTTAAGAAGCTCGTCCTCATAGAAATATAATTTTTTACCACGTTTATAGGCTGGGATGAGACCTGTACGAGCAAGTCTATAGATTGTCGGTTTTGATTTTTGGATAAGTATGCTAGCCTTATCTATGTCAATTAGTTGATGCTGATTATCCGGTTTCTGTGTTTGTAAGGTTTCAACTAATTGATAAATTTTCTCTACTTGTTCTGTTAAATAGCTTACAGCCTGCGGAAGCTTGTCGAATGTGATAGGTTCTTTTGTCATAGTATCTGTTTTTGCTTTTGAGGATTAATATTTGTTGATGCAATATTTATGAATATAAAGTCTGATTTATTGAATTATATCTGGATTTAATTTAATCAGGCATTCTGTTTCTGAGTGAGACATCTTTTTGATTATCGTGTTGATTTCATTTTCTTTCATGGTATCAGCAAATACTTTTTTAATGAATTCTGCTGTATATGAACGTCGTTTACCTAATGCTTTACCTATGTTCCAACCCAAATGCATAACATCTATAGCTTTCAATTTTGAATCTACTTTTATAGGAATAATATCTATAGCAGTTTTATCCTGAAAGAAATCTGAAATATAAGCACAGAGGCGCTGCAGATTTTCTTGGCTTGTATAAGCAGCCATCGTTTGATGGATGTATATATGTACTAACTCTAGCTTTTTATCGTTCGTACGTTTCTGTTCTATAATAGTATTCGAACGGAGTTTTTCATATTCCATAAATGCTTGTTCTGGTTCAATCACAGAATCATTAAGATGTTCATGGATAGACAAAGATTTGCTATGATGACATAAATATATAATTATCTCGTATAATGCAATTTGCATTGATATATATAATCCTGTAGATATTATAAAGACCGATATAAAAATAATATTTGAGCTGAATTGATCAAAGCCTGCATTGACTGCTTCAATGCGTATAGCAAGTGCTATAAGAAGTAATGTTCCAGCTACACTGGAATCTAAAATAAAATATTCAAATTTCTTCAAATACATAAGCCATATGTTTAACTGTTCGTAAGCAAAGGTAATGTTTACTGATTATGTATTATCAGAAAATGACAAGAGTGACATCAGACTTCATCAAACGTCACTAATTGTCATAAATAGTTTGATTATTATTGGAAAGTAAGAAGTGTTCAGATGGAATAGGGGCGGATTAATTTATGGGATTGAATGTAAGACATGAATTTATAACTTATCATATAATAAACAAAAGTGGTATTCTTTCTATATTATATGATAAGTTATGCTATAATTCCAATAATCGTTCCGCTAATGGCGCATAATACTTTTGTACTTCTTCAGCTGTTGGAGTATGACCGCCAGGAAAGTGGTATGAATATTTATAATGCATTAAAAATAAAGGCTCAAAGTGTGCCAGATGGTCATTCTCACCAAATATCCCCCATATATTTTCTTGGTTAGCTACCTGACAATTGTCCCATTGATGCTGTTGAAGTTCTGCGAATTCATCAATCAATGTTTGGTTAATGACAAGCTGCTGGTTTCCGTTAGCTCGTGGAGATTTGTATTCATGCGAACCAATACGTTCCATCAGGAAGCTTGTCATTTCGAAATGGGGATTTCCGAGTAAAGCAGGGATATTGTTTTTAGATGCTACTATCTGTGCCAAAAACGAGCCATTACTGTTTCCTACCAATATATCAGGTTTTTCTTGGTTGCACAATCTTTGGATAAAGTCGATAGCTTCCTGTGGATGCAGGGGTAAGTCTGGACTCAAGACTGTTGCCTTACCGCTGAAATATTCTTTCAAGGCAAGAACTGGGATACATGTACCTGATGCAAAGAAACCATGAAGGAAAAGAATTTTCTGTGCCATAATCAACAACCGCTTCCGTCAATATTACATGTTGCTCCTTCGTTGATAGGACGTGAACGTAATCCGGCATCTTCTGGATTCAAAGTAACCGTACCGTCTTCCAATACAAAGCAAGGAATTCCAACGGCTCCAACACTTTTGGCTTCATTTAAGGCCGGATGATGATCTCTTAGTCTCAAGAATGCTTTCAAATCTCTTACGTGTTGACCAATATCAATGACTTCATATTGGTTATTATCTTTTACTTGCTCTTCTACATACGTACAATCCGGACAAGTTTCCATTCCATATATTTTTATCATAGCTGTAGTTATTCATTTAAAGACTCAATTTTCTTCAAAGATACTGATTCTGCCAGATTATGCAAACTCTATATTATGATAAAACAGGTTATAGATAAGATAAAAGCTATATTATTTCAATGAAATCTTATTAGCCGTCTCTCGCTTTTTGGAATTGACCAAATCAGCATAAATTTGTGTTGTCGATACATTAGCATTTTCGATACTGTATAAATATCTGTGCCTAAAGAGATTTGTATGACGGCATACGAGTGACGGAAGCAGTGGAAAGTTATGTGTTTTTTGATTCCGGCTTCCGAAATCCATTGCTTGAGAGGCTGATTCGTCATAGCTCTGGTCAGTCCTTTAAATACGCGGCCTGAACCAGGAATACCACATAGTTCCAATTCTTCGTTACTGATGGGGAGAGTAGCTTCCGTCTCTGTCTTTTCTGTGCAAATTCTGATGTAATAGCCATTGTCGGGACCAACTTTGATATTATCCCATGTAAGCTTAAAATACCGCTGATGCGAAGACCAGTCATACAGGAGAATAATGAAGCTTGTTTCAGTACAGGAATTTTGCATGGTGTAGCGGCCAGTTTTTTGACCTCCGCTAATGTAAGATACTGCTTTTTGACTTCTTTCCATTCAATCTTGTCTATGAAGTCATTCAGATTTTCACGTAGCATCTTCTCTTGATAAGCTAATTTCAGTAATGCAGGGAAAGTTGAAAAATAGCCAGCTTCCGAATTTCTCGAAACGCTGATATTAGGATGACGGATCTGTTCATAGTTCAGTAGATATTGAGTAAAATATCAATTATCTTGTATATGCCATTATTAGCCATTCAAGCATCATCAAATATACTCTTCTAAATTCTAAGTGATAGTATCGATAGAAAACTAAGTAAGTATAAATTTTAGAGAGAGCGTACGAGAAGGAGATATGTCTGAAAATATGTTCTAACCTAACCAGGATTTTATATCCATTTTATAATTAAAATGTTATTCTGAATCCCAAACATAAATTTGTTTTTCGTTGGAAATGAAATGTTTGATGAATTATTGTTAATTTTGTAGATTATTCTATTAAGGTAGTTTAGATAAAAATCAAGACCATTAAAATGTAATTTATGGATAAAATAAAGAACTTCGATATAGTTGTAAATACCTGCCTGGCAGATATCGAATCAAGGTCAAAGAAGTCTGACTTTGACAAAAATGATTTTTTGCTGTCTGTGGTTAATGGCTTTGAAGATGGGAAGTGGCGTGAAGATCTTTTTCGCCAGTTTGTCATGAACAATATAGCACAAACAGGTTTATCTGCAGATGAAAGAGAAAATATTTGTACAATTGATCCATACACGCAGATAACTCGCTCAATAATGAATCTCAGATTGGTTGATTGTGAGAATGGCCAAGGCAGTGAAATTGCCGAAATAGTACTCTATGGGATAATGCGCTATCATTACAATGCATTACCTGTGGTACCTAAAATATTCTATAAGCAAAATTCTAATGATAACGCAAAAGGAGCCGATAGCGTACATATTGTTATTGATGAAGATAAAATGGATTTTACGTTGTGGCTTGGTGAAGCCAAATTCTTTAATGATATCATAGATGAAAGGTTATATGACCCTATCAATTCAGTGTTTGAAGCGCTCGGCACGGAAAAGATAAAGAAGGAAAACTCAATAATAACAAATATTAAGGATTTAGAGTATGTAATTAATAACCCAGACATAAGAAAAAAAGTAAAAGAAGTACTTCGTCATGATGTATCGATAGACGAGGTAAAAAAAAGGCTACATGTTCCTATTATGTTGTTACATGAATGTAGTATAACTAAAGGAGCTAGAGAATTATCACCTGAATATCTTGAAGAAATAAAACATTATCATCTAAATAGAGCTGAGAGATTTTTTATGTCGCATAATAATAAGCAGAAGAAAGAAGGTGTATATGGTTTTGAAAAAATAATGTTTCATCTCATACTGTTTCCTGTGCCTAATAAAGAGAATATTGTAAACTGGTTTGTTAAACGCGCTAATCAAATAAAACAAGATGCTTGAAAGTGAAGTTTTTGATATCTGTTATAATATCAACGAACTGATCCTAAACAGTCAAATGGATACAGCTCGTACAGAGGTAATAAAATTGCTTGATAGACTGAATCGTGAAGGCAAAGAATACTCTCCTATGGTCAACCATTTTATAAGAGAAGTTGGTCTGTTCCCTTATATTGATAAAAATACAGCATCATGGCAAGAACAAGCTGTATTTGAGGCTTATAAAACAGATCTTGGCGGTGGCGAACAAAAGACGCTTCACAGTGCTCAGTCGAGAGTTTTAAAACGATTGTTGGCAGGTGATAATATTGCACTTAGTGCTCCTACTAGTTTTGGTAAAAGTTTCATCATTGATGCTTTTATTTCTATTCGTAAGCCTGATAATGTGGTTATTATTGTCCCTACAATAGCTTTAGCAGATGAAACTCGTAGAAGGATTGAGCATAAGTTTTCAGGAATGTATAAAATTATTACTACCACTGACGCGACCCTTAGAGAACGTAATATATTAATACTACCACAGGAGCGTAGTTTTGCATATGTAGGTAAGTTTGAAAGTATTGATATGCTCATTGTGGATGAATTTTACAAGGCAAGTTCTTCATTTGATGATTCGCGTAGCACTTCTCTACTAAGCGCAATGATTGAACTTGGCAAGATAGCGAAACAAAAGTATTATCTCGCTCCTAATATCCATAATATCAAAGAAAATGTGTTCACTAAGGGTATGCAGTTTATGCGTTTTACAGATTTTAAAACTGTAATAACTATGGCTAGCAAAGTCTATGAGAAGATGGGGATTGATGAAAACAAAAACGACTTTAAAGCAACAAAATTGCTAGACATTTTAAGAAAACATAAAACTAAAACTTTAGTATATGCAGGAAGCTATGATAATATAAATACTATTTCTAAACTGCTCACCAACAATATGCCAAACAAAGAAAATGATTTATTGAACAACTTTTACGATTGGCTTAGAATAAATTATGGCGAATCTTTTTCTTTGTGCAATTTGAGTAGAATTGGTGTTGGTGTTCATAATGGTAGAATGCATAGGTCATTGAGCCAGATTCAAGTAAAACTGTTTGAACTTAGAAATGGCATTGACACTATAGTTTCAACTTCTTCTATAATAGAGGGTGTTAATACCCAAGCAGAACAAGTTGTAGTGTGGTCAAATAAAAATGGTAATCGCAAATTTGACTATTTTACATATCGTAATATCATAGGCAGAGCAGGCCGTATGTTGAAATACTTTGTAGGTAAAGTATATTTGCTAGAAGAACCTCCAGCTCAAGAGAATACTATTTTAGATATTGAATTCCCAGAAGATGTAGTAGAAATGCTTGATTCTGAAAATCCTGGAGTGGAAATTAATGATGAACAAAATAATCAGATAAAAGAATATGAATCATATATGTCAGAAACACTTGGTAAAGATGTTTTCAATAAGATAAGGAATAATTCATTGATAAAGTTATGTAAGCCGAGTCAACTGCGTTTTTTAGTTGGCAAAATTAAAGAAAATCGCAATTGGCCTAATGGATTTGAATCATTGGCATCTACGAATTCATACTATTGGCGTAATCCTATTTCTGATGTAGCAGATATGCTTGGAGATAATATGAAAGGATTGATGAAAATTGCTATATGGAAATTTCCTCAAAACTGGCAAAAATCTATGGCTGAAATACATGGAGAGTTAGTGAAAGATGGTTATGAATTTAGTCAGGAAGATTTATTTCATGCAGAACGTTATATGTCATTCAATCTTTGTTCTATTCTGAATGTTATTAGCATACTTAAAAGATTAATCTATCCAGATACTCCTGATATATCTTTGTTTCTCGCTAAAGCAGCAAATGCTTTCCTTCCTAAGCTTGTATATCAATTAGAGGAGTATGGACTGCCTAGAACTTTAAGTAGAAAAATTCAAAATTCAGGTTTAATAGATCTTGAAAACGATGAGATGGAGGTTTCTGATATAATAGAGGAATTTAAGAAAATTGGCTACGACAAATTGACAGAAAGTATACAAGATATTCACCAATTTGAAAAGTTTATTCTTAAGTATTTTTATTCTGGTATTAGTTAGTAATGTAAGATGCTGTTATAATCATTGTAAATACATGGGGCATCAGAATGCTATTGGTGGCAAATCACCACTTCAGGCCAAAGCACATATATTCCCCCTTTTTGTATGTAATGATTATGGCTTGTTCTTTTTTAGTTAGCGTAAAACTTGCCCGATGTACAACTTTTTAATATTGAGTTAGTATAATACACAAGTCAATTATACGTTGCCAGTAGTTTCCAATCAAGAATTGCTAGTAAGCTATATCAAGAGGGTACCCTTTGAACCATATCATATGGCTTTGGGATTACCCTCTCAAATTCGCCAAATAAACCGAACATGAAAATAAAAGCATAACAACTGTAAATATCATCCTAAAAAATGAGTAGAAATTTGTAATTAAATGCAGTGTTCTCGGCTTTTAATTATGAAATTAAGATGTTTGTTATGAAATATTACTTTAATGAGATTTTGTTGGCGGATTCCCGTTTCTTCTCACTGACAAGCTCCGCATAAATCTGAGTTGTCGAGACATTACGGTGAGTAAGCATTTTGCTTACTGTGTAGATGTCCGTTCCTGCTGCAATCTGGAGGGTTGCAAAAGTATGCCGGAAGCAGTGGAAGGTTATGTGTTTTTTGATTCCGGCTTCCGAAATCCATTGCTTGAGAGGCTGATTCGTCATAGCTCTGGTCAGTCCTTTAAATACACGACCAGAACCAGGGATACCACATAGTTCCAATGCTTCGTTACTGATGGGGAGAGTGGCTTCCGTCTCTGTCTTTTCTGTACAAATTCTGATGTAATAACCATTGTCAGGGCCGACTTCAATATTATCCCATGTAAGCTGTAAAATATCGCTGATACGAAGACCGGTCATACAGGAGAATAATGAAGCTTGTTTCAGTATAGGAATCTTGCATGGTGTAGCGGCCAGTTTCTTAACTTCTGCTAATGTGAGATACTGCTTTTTGACTTCTTTCCATTCAATCTTGTCTATGAAGTCATTCAGATTTTCACGTAGCATCTTCTCTTGATAAGCTATTTTCAGTAATGCACGGAAAGTTGAAAAATAGCCAGCTGCCGAATTCCTCGAAACGCTGATATTAGGGTGACGGATCTGTTTACAGTTCAGTAGATACTGCCTGAACTTCTGACAAAGCTCTACCGTTACATCACCGAAAGTGCAATAGCCGTTTACAAACTTTTCAAAATGCTGGTAAACGCAGTCCCATTTGTGATACTTCAGTTTTGCTTTCTCACGAAAATAGGCAAGGAAGTCAGCTTTCATTTTGTGCTTGTCAAGAAATCCAAATTCCTCATTAACGATTGCCTGTACTCTGATACAACGAATGGCTTCAGCCTTACTCAGCATTTCATTGTTGAAATCACGTTCAATCTCATTTTTAGGACGGGCATAGATATAAATGCCAAGATATTCCCTGCGACTCATTTTCATTGTGTACGGATTGCGAATAGCCGGATAATAATCCAGATAGAGAGAAATTCTGCCGTTACTGATAACTCTTTGTCTCAATGTTACGTTAGTACATGTAAGTGCCATAAGATTAATGTTTTTGGTTGATAAATTATTATTATCGGTACAAATTAAACTGGTGTTTTCTTGGTGAATACTCACACCGGGAAATAACTTATACCGGGATTATTCAATGATAGGATCTTCGAACAAATTATCGAGCTCAGCTTTGGATATAAGAGTATATTTCCCCTTCTTAATCTTGGGAATTTGATGATACTTGGTATAATGGTATAGCTGGTCTCTTGTTATTTTGAATTTTTCCATCGCTTCTTGAACTGTGTAGTATTTGGGCTCTTCAGCCTGACGTATTCCTTTTGCTATATCGAAGTGCTTTTTTGAATAATATACTGTAATACCAACCTTCTTTTTCGGAATGGCATTTTTATAAACAAAAGAGTATATAGCGTTAAGGCTCATTTGAAATTTGTCCTGTACTTCTTGCACACTATACCATTCTGTAATGTCTGTATCTGGAGCCTTCGAGGAAAAATAAGCATCAACATGCTTTTTACTCCAGTAAGTCTTACCACGGTTGAATGTCTTTGGAATTTTATTCTTCTTAGACATAACAAAAATCCATGATTCACTTACATTGAATTTTTTCATTATTTCGGCTGTAGTATAAAATTCTTTGATAGGTAGAGTGTCCTTGGGCATTCTAAATTCATAAGGATGCCGTTTTAACATCTCATCTATATCAGAGCGTTTGACGAAAGATAATCTGCTGCTAATTTTTGAAGCTTGAAGGTATCCTTTATAGACCATCTTATAGACTGCTTGTCTGGTAATACCTAAAAGAATTCCAACCTCTGAGAAAGATAGAAACTCTTTATCCTTAATTGTGATGATAGGTAGTTCCTCAATCCTATTTTGAGTATTCTCTTCAGTAGCCTTAATGTTTTTCTCTCTTTCTCTTTTTTTGTAAGCTAAATTTGCACACCTGTGAGAGCAGTACTTTGTACTTATTTTTTGTGCTTCGAATCGTGTTCCACACCATTCGCAAATCTTTTTAATTTTAGTGTTACTTGCTGGCATATTACTCAAATTTTAAATGTTTATTTCGCTTTATTTCTCCCGTTATGTGTCAACTATCGTAAATCTTAGTAAACCATAGTCAACTTTCTCCACAACCTGTCCAGCGTAAAATGCCGGAATTTTGCTTCGTGGTACAAAAACGGTACAAAAAGATGATGTGCAAAGCTTATAAATGACTAATATTGACCAGTAGAGCAACAAAAAAGGCGCCCCGTAAAGAGCGCCATATCAATCGATTATAATCAATTTAACTCATTGATAATCAGATAGTTACTTGCCGATGCAAAAATGCTTGAATATATTACCCAAAACCTCGTCATTAGTAATTTCTCCTCCAACAATTTCCGCCAGGTGGAACAAACATTCACGCAGATCCTGGCTGACAAAATCTCCTGAGAGCTGCATATCCAGTCCCTCCTGTACGCGGTGGATTGATTCAAGGGCTGCACTCAACGCCTCATAATGACGGATATTGGTCACAATTAAGTTGCTTTCAGTAATTTCCGGGATATCTGCAATTTTCAATAACTTGTTTTGTAATTCCTCAATACCCATTTTTTTCTTTGCGGAAATAGTGATGACAGGGCAGTGAGTACATTGTTTCAACTCCTCTGCGATAGAAGCATAACCACCATTCTGCGTATCTTCCATGATATCCGCCTTATTCAGAATGATGACCAAAGGCTTGCGGTTGCATCGGGAAATAATCTCCTTCGAAAGCTTCTCAAACTGTATTTTTGCTTCTGCGATATCAATGACCCAAAGTACGATTTCCGCCTGTTCCAACTTTTTGAAACTACGCTCTATACCCAGACTTTCTATCGCATCACTGGTTTCACGGATACCGGCCGTATCGATAAAGCGGAAATTAACCCCGCCGATGTTCATGGTATCCTCAATCACGTCACGCGTAGTTCCATGGATATCACTTACGATAGCCTTTTCCTCATTCAACAGTGTATTCAGCAATGTCGATTTACCCGCATTCGTTTCTCCCACGATTGCCACAGGAACTCCATTCTTGATTGCGTTGCCCACACTGAACGAACGGACCAGTCCGTCTATGATCTTTTCGATTTTGTCAGCCAATCCCTTCAATTCCGAACGGTCGGCAAACTCCAGTTCCTCATGATCACTGAAATCCAGTTCCAGTTCCATTAAAGAAGTCAGGTGCAGCAACTGTTCCCGTAGCCTTCTAAGCTCCTGACTGAATCCGCCACGCATCTGATTCATTGCCAGACGATGTGTTGCCGCCGAAGACGAAGCAATCAGATCCGCCACCGCTTCCGCCTGGCTCAAATCCATCTTTCCATTCAGGAATGCACGCTGTGTAAACTCTCCCGGCTGAGCAGACCGACACCCGTTCCGGATCAGCAGCTGTATTACCTGCTGCAAAATATAAGCCGAACCGTGGCAGGAAATTTCCACTGAATTCTCTCCCGTATACGAATGAGGAGCATGAAAAATGCTGACAAGCACTTCGTCGATCACTTCTTTCTGCTCATTCAGAATCTGTCCGAAAGTAAGTGTATAAGGTTTGCGTTCCGCTAACTTTTTCCCATTAGAAACCGGTTGGAAAATGCGGTCGGTAATTGCAATGGCATTTTCTCCAGAAACTCGGATGACAGCTATGGCTCCCCCGGGAGCTGTAGCTATCGCACAAATAGTATCCTGTGTATTATTCATTCTTGATGATTCTTTATGTGCAAAATTACGAATAAAAAGTGACATGGAAAAATGATTGGTCACCTATGCTTCAGTCTGCATACCATTCTTCTGACAATGGGCTTTCCTTTGTTTATCGGTCTCTGTTTATTATTCCCTTTTCATTGTTCCCTGTTTATTGATTCCTGTTCATTGATCCTTGTTCATTAGTCTTAGTTCATTGTCAGATTCCTCTTTGCATATCGTTTGCTGTCAGTTCTCGTTCACTGTCAGTTCTGTTTTTCCCTCAGCATCCGGACTTCTTTTTCGATGTCGTAAGCATTTCGCTGTCCTTTTCCACGTTCACGTTCCCTTTCACGGCGGATGGAATCCTGCTGCATCTGCTGGCGGATGTAACGTTCAAACCGTGAGGTCTCCTCCGATGGAGAAGGGGATGGCTGGTGCTTCTGCCGTACAGAATCTGAAACTGCCGACTGTTGCAGGCGCAACTTACGGGCAATCGAATCTGCCGGGATTGAATCCGGAGCAGACGCCTGCTGCTTGTCCGCCTTCTGAACCGCGGTTTTACTTTCCGTACGATACACAGGAAGCGTAGGCAACTGTCCAAAACGGGAAGTTAGTTGAGGTGCCTCCGTCAGCATCCCTTCTGTATATGCGGAACCGCCGTTTTCCGTCAGCGAATCGTTGCGTCCTGCAGTTACATGAGATGACAGATACTGGCATGAATCACTTGTCTCTGAAGCCGCCAATACCTCTTTCGTACGCTTGAAATAATTCGGGAACTTGGCACGGTCTTCGGCTGTCGGCTGATAATCCTTGTAAATCTTCCACGCATTCGCATGCTTCCGGTTACGCTTGATGGCCCGCCCGCGCTGTGTCAGATTTTCGTAGAGCAACTTATCGAAATCCAAGACCATCACAATGCTTGGACCAACCGGTGAGGTGACAAACAGATACGTGCTTCCCGGAGCAGGCCGCAGGTTTCTTCCATATTCCTCAGTCAACTGGAACGGGTTCAGCTGCCAGTGAATTTCCCATTTTTTCTGTATATTCGGCATCACGTCATATACCGGATCTTCCCCGAATTTCGTCCAGATGGTATACGGTTCCGCCCGTACATATCCTTCAATCTTCTTGACCTTCGTAGTATCGGTAAAACTGCGCGGCAGGGAGAAATCCTCCTTGAATTTCATCCACTTCTTGTCGATGGGAGCCTCCATCAATTCATTCAGTTTCCTTTCCGTTGGAGGAGTGAAATCAAATTGGATCTGACGGATTGCCTCTTCATTCAATTTAAGTTCCGATTCCTGCTTTACGGTCGTCTGTCCCTGAACGGGAGATGACTTGACCATCAGAATCAGACACAGAAATGTGAATTCCAGACTCGTCTTAAGTACAGTGCTCATATGGTTCATTCTATTCTCACTAGTGCTCCGTGCCGTGCTGATTACGGACTTACCGGTATATCGGTTTACTGTTTATTTTATGATAGGGGAGAGATGCATGCTCCGGCCGGTTACCTTCCTTTGATTCTTCCGCCCTGCATCCAGCAGCGACGGTAATAGTTCTCCTCCAGGCTGCTGACAATGACGCCACGGCTGGTACTGGCATGTATGAAACGTCCGTCTTTCAGGTAAAGTCCCACATGAGTAGCCGTACGTTTGTTTCTTCCGTTATGAAAGAAAACCAGGTCACCTTCCTCCAGTTTCCCCTTACTGATTTTCCGGCAATCCTGCGTCCGCTGCTCCTCGGAACTCCGCTTCAGTTGCTTGTGATACACCGTGTGGCAGAGTTGCCGGGTAAGTCCGGAGCAGTCAACTCCTCTTTTCGTATTTCCTCCTCTGCGGTAGGGAACACCGATCCATTTAGAGGATTCCACATACAACCGGTGGTTGTCTTTCAGGTCGATGTCCATGTCCAGACGGACTGCAGCCTGTACCAGCTCGGAATAATCCAGGCGGGGAGCTCGTGTCGCACAAGAGGACAACAACCCTATTGCTAGTAACCCGTATATCACCGGCATGAAGCGTATACGCCTCAGGAAGCTGCGGCTAAAATATAAAGAATGCATAAGTGTCAGTCATTTTCGTTTCAAACAAATGTACATAAAAATATGGGACAGCACCTTTGTACTGTCCCATATTTTAAATTCTTTAAATATCCTTTTTTTCTTTTTCCTATTCAGGCACCGGCCTTGGTTGTAGCATCCGGATCTGTCTCTGATGCGGAGGCTGGAGCTCCTTCTGTTTCTGCCTGCAATTTTTCCTCATTGCTGTTGGGTTGTCCTTGTTCCGGACTTTCAGCTTGTTGCTTGTCCGGCTGACTGTCATCAGCGTGCTCACCGTTCGGTGCCGCAACCGCCCCGTCATTGTCTTTCTCCGAAACAGGCTTTGCTGCCATATTGAAGTAAACCTCCAGTTTTTCACGGGCAGCTCCCTCACGGTTGTCAAGGTCGGCCACCAGCTCCCCATGTTCCAGCAGCAGAATCCGTGTACTGATGTCTACGGTATGGCCCAGGTTATGGCTGGATACCAGGACGGTGGCCCCCGTCTGCTCGTTGTATTCCTGAAGCAGATACTTCAGTGCCATCTGTGAACTCGGGTCGAGGAAGTTGAACGGCTCGTCAAGGATAATCACCTGCGGACGATTGATCAGCGCGGCCAGTATACCCACCTTCTGCCGGTTACCGGCCGACAGGTTGCGTATCAGCTTCTGCTGTCCCATAATCTCTCCGTTCATAAACCGCTCATAAGGTTGCAGGCGTTCACGTACCGTCTGTGAAGTCAGTCCGCACATCCGTCCCACAAAGTCGAAATACTCCTCCGGCGTCAGATAGTCTATCAGAAAACTCTCATCCAGGTACGCCCCGGTGGTCTCTTTCCATTTCTCATTCAGGCATACATTCACATCTCCAATTGTGACACTGCCGCTGTCTCCCTGCAGCAAATCAAGCATCAGACGGAACAGCGTGGTTTTTCCGGCCCCGTTATTTCCCACCAGACCGATTATTTCACCTTCCTCAATACTGAGCGAAGGGATATCCAGTGCAACTTGCCTGCCATATGTCTTTCGTAAAGAATCAATCGTAATCTTCATAATGCATCATTATTTCTATCGGGTATTTCTGAATCCTTCCAGATTCTGGTATTTTCTCTTCATCATTCGCTGATAAATGTTTTTCAGCCACCACCGGTGCATGACGATGCCTGCCAGTCCCAGGACAATCAGCGCCCAGTAGGCCGCTTCTTCTCCCAGCATCAAGGCAAGCAGTTTGTTGATGAGCAAGGGAACCGTGAAGGCACCTATGGCAGTGATGAACTGATACATGTTGTTGGGCTGTTGTTTGCCGATGGCTGTCTGGTTCAGCTGAGTGGTCTTGCTGTTGGTGACGGCTACCTGCATCATTGCCGCAAAGACTACGCCGGCCGTAAACAGCATGTAGGCCACCGACATCAGGAGGGGAATGCTTCCCTCGATAACCGGTATCAGGCTGAAGGCAAACGGCAGAATCAGGAACGCGCAGTGAATGTAATATTTGGCGCGCAGCAGGTGGTAGATACTTTCTTTACGTACCAGCAGACCGTCAATGTAGTTTCCTTCGGCCGACATCAGCTGGTTCAGACTCATGGTACCCAGGATACAGTAACAGTAAAGACAGACGAAATTATTCATGTAGCTGTCGTCTCCGTATACCTGGAAAGCCAGTGCAGCGGCAAACATACCCATCAGCACCATAAAACCCCAGAACTGGTTGCGGGGAAGTTTGTTGCGGAAAATCAGTTTCAACTCCAGCCGCATATAGTCGCCGATGGTACCGAAACGGTCCAGGAAACCGGTCCAGTTGCGGCGCGAGACTTTCGTCGTCTCCGTACGCGCTACTTCCATCTTGATCATGCGCAGCTGAACCCGATAATTGATATACACCAGTACGGCAATTCCCGCCAGTACCGCCAGGAAGGAGAGAGGATTCCACAGAATGCATCCTTCACCCCAGTCCATGCAGAAACGGCTCACCCAACCTTTCTCCGGAAGAAACTCCAGCAAGGCCAGAATGCCATAGACCAGTACGGCCCAGAGCAGATGCAGGAAGCGATGCTTCTTCAAGACACGTATCAGCAGGCTCCAGTAACAGTTCATTACCATGAGCAGCCAGATTCCCAACAGATACCCGATTACCCCCGTCAGTCCGTAGAAGCGGGTAACGGTAAGCAAGGCGAAGGGAGCAAAGAAGAATAGCCAGAACAGATTGAAGGGCTCCAGTCCCGAAATGGCGAGGAAGGTACCCAGTACTTTTCTTCTGGCTACGGGCAGCAACAGGTAAGGCTTGATTTCCTGTATCGGATCCGGGAAAATAAAACGCACCAGAAAATCCAACACCAGGAAAAAGACCAGCACCTGATTCAATATATGATAGGGTTCCATGTTCGGAAAGCCCTCCCGCAAAGCAAAAGACAGCATAACTCCCAGAAACAGGAGATATGCTGCCCAAAATGCGATTCCCAGATAAATCAGAAACTTGGCAAAGCGGTTCTTGTCGTACATAGGATTCCGCTTTGCGGCAAGTTTCCGATTTTTTCTTATTTCAAGAAAAAGCATGATTCATCCGTTTTATTTGGTATCACCTGAGGTCATGCTTACTTCAATACGGTTCTGCTGCGAGAAGAGTGCCTTTGCAAATTGCTGCAGGTCGGCACCCGAAATACCGTTGATGGTCTTGACATAGTCGGTAGCCGAATCCGTGCCCTCCCAGAAATAACTGTAAAGCACGCCCATCCAGTAACCGTTTTCCTTCTGGTTCTGTTCGTAAGTCTTCAGCATGTATTCCTTCACCTTCTTCAGCTTGTCTGCGTCCGGACCGTTGGCAATGAAGTCATTCATGCCTTTGTCAATCAAGCCCACCATCTTCGCGCGCTTGGCAGGGTCAGTGTCAAAGTAAACCTGCAGAGTAGCCTGTACAGAAGGATACTTGCTCAGTTCACCGCCTACCTGTACACCGTAAGAAGCACCTTCTTCTTCACGTACGGTGTCGGTGTACTGCATGGTCAGCAGCTGCGACAGGATACTCATCATCAGTCGGTTCTTCAGTGTATATTCGCACTGGCCGTTACGGACGATGAAGACAGTCGCCTTTTCTGTCTGCAGTTCCTTGTGGAATACATTCTTATACTGTCCCTTGCGCATAGCCATCTTTTCTGTAAAGTTCTCCTCACGATGGATAGCCGGCAGTGAACCCAAGTACTTTTCAATCAAAGGAACGGCAGTAGCCTGATCGATGTTACCTACCAGGATGAAAGTAAAGTCGCTCGCATCCTTGAAACGGTCCTTGTAAAGTTCCATGATACGGTCGTAATCAATCTGGTCCACCATCTCCGGTGTCATGAACAGGTTGCGTGGGTTGTTGCCGTACAATGCCATGCTGATAGAATCGCTCAGCGCCTTGTTCGGGTTGGCGTTCATGTTGGCCAACTGAGCCTTCAGACGAGTCTTGTAAGATTCAAAAGCAGCCTGGTCCTTGCGCGGAGCCGTAAACGACAGGTAAGTCAGCTGCAGCATAGTCTCCAGATCTTTCGGAGTACAAGAACCGTTTACCGCTTCAGTCAGCATACGAACAGAAGCAGAGGCAGAAGCCATCTTTCCGGCCAGTACCTTCTGCAGGTCGATGGCACTGAAGTTGCCCAGTCCACCCAGTGAGACCACCGCATCAATCATGCCGAACTGGAGTGCATCCTTGTCGTCGAATACCGAATTACCTCCGTTGCTGAACGACTGCATCTTGATTTCATCCGCCTTGAAGTCGGTCGGTTTCAACACCACCCGTACTCCGTTGCTCAATGTCAGGACAGTCGTACCGAAGGCTCCCTGTTCCGTTTTCACTACCTTACCCGGCTTCGGTTCTTCCGCCATCAGCGGTTCGTTGGAAACCTTGTCGACATACGGTTCCAGTTTCTCGTTCTTGATTTCTCCCAGCCACTGCTTGATTTCAGCCTCGGTAGGATATTTCATTTCCGGTTTGTCCGGACAGAACAGGCTGATAACCATGTTGCTGTCGCTCACCAGTCCCTGGAATACCTGATTGATCTGTTCCAGTGGAATATTCGGTACAATCTGTGACATTATAGCGTATTCATCTTCGATGCTCGGCATCGGTTCGTTGTCGATGAAATGCGATACGCACTGCTGTACATAATTGCCGGTTCTCACCTTGTTTCTTTCATTATAGGCTCTTTCGATGGCACGCAGGTAATCGGCCTTGACACGTTCATACTCCGTAGCCGTGAAGCCGAAACGGTGCGCACGCTCAAATTCCTTCATCAGTGCAGTAAAGGCAGTGTGTATTTCTCCTTCCTTCGCTACCGCAACTCCCTGATAAGCCTGCTTGGTCTTAGACATGATGAAATCTCCGTCCGAAACTCCGGCACCGATGAACGGCGGATTGGCTGTCTGAGTCAGCTCAGCCAGACGGGCATTCAGCATACTCTCGGTCATGCTCACCATGTACTGATAAGCCAGGTAACCGATCTGATTCTTCATGCTGACAGGGAAAGGATCGTGCTTGTGGAACACGGCAATCTGTGAAACCTGCTGCTCCTTGTCCTTGTTGATGGTGATGATCGGTTCCTTGTTATCAGGCACCGGGAAATACTGGCGTTCCGCCGGATTGGCCGGCATCTTGATGGAACTGAACATCGACTTGATTTTTCCTTCAATCTGGTCTACGTTGATGTCACCCACAACGATGATACCCTGCAGGTCGGGACGATACCATTTCTCATAATAATCGCGAAGAGCCTGATAGGGGAAGTTGTCCACCACTTCCATGGTACCTATTGGCAGACGATACGCATAGCGGCTGTCGGCAAACATTTTCGGGAAAGCCGATTCGTACATACGCATCATGGCACCGGTACGGGTACGCCATTCTTCATGAATCACTCCGCGTTCCTTGTCGATTTCTTTCGGATCGAGGGTCAGGTCGTCTGCCCAGTCGTGCAGAATCAGCAGACAGGAGTCGATGATTCCGTCACGGATGACCGGTACGTTTGAAATGTTGTACACGGTTTCATCCACGGCCGTATAGGCATTCAGGTTGGCTCCGAACTTCACACCGATGGATTCCAGATATTCTCTCAGCAGATTACCCGGGAAGTTGGTCGTTCCGTTGAAACACATATGCTCCAGGAAGTGAGCCAGTCCCCGCTGGTTGTCTTCTTCCAGAATAGAACCCACCTTCTGCGCAATGTAGAAGTCGGCCTGCTTTTCCGGCAGCGCATTGTGCCGGATATAATATGTCATACCATTCTCCAGTTTTCCGATTCTTACGTTCGGGTCGGTTGGGATGGGAGGCAACTGCTGTGCCAAAGCCACCGACGCACCTCCTGCGAGAATGACAGCGACAAATGTTTTTCTGATAAAGTTTCTCATTATCGTATTTGTTTTAATGTTATATCCTTCATGTTTCTGAGGTCAGCATCGGATCAGAGCAGACCTTTTTCCGACAGGTAGCGCTCTGCTTCGATGGCAGCCTTACAACCGCTTCCGGCAGCTGTGATGGCCTGGCGGTAGTGGGGATCGGCTACGTCACCGGCAGCGAATACACCCGGAATTCCGGTACGCGGGGTGTTGCCCTCGGTAATGATGTATCCGGTCTCGTCAGTCTTCACCCAAGGTTTGAAGATGGCTGAGTTAGGCTGGTGACCGATGGCCAGGAAGAATCCGTCGATGGCTACGTCATAGCGTTCTTCGTCAGCTTCTCCCAGACGTTTTACTACGTGCATGCCTTCTACTCCGTTTTCGCCGTACAGACCGACTGCATTATGTTCGAACAGTACCTTGATGTGCGGGTGGTTCATCACGCGTTCCTGCATGATCTTGGAAGCTCTCAGGAAAGGCTTGCGTACCACCAGGTACACCTGACTGGCAAGACCTGCCAGGTAGATGGCTTCTTCACAGGCTGTATCTCCACCTCCCACTACGGCTACCGTTTTCTTGCGGTAGAAGAAACCGTCGCAGGTAGCGCAGGCACTTACTCCCATGCCGGCATATTTCTTTTCGTCTTCCAGTCCCAGGTATTTGGCCGTAGCTCCTGTAGAGATGATGACGGTATCAGCAGTGATTTCCTTGTCGTCATCGATAAGGAATTTATAAGGAGCCTCGCTCAGGTCGGCTTTGGTGACAATACCGTTGCGGATCTCAGCGCCGAAGCGGAGAGCCTGCTTCTTCAGGTCGTCCATCAGTACCGGACCGGTAACACCTTCCGGATAACCGGGGAAGTTTTCCACTTCTGTAGTGATGGTCAACTGGCCTCCGGGCTGGATGCCTTCATATAATACAGGTGAAAGGTTTGCACGACTGGTATAAATAGCTGCCGTATATCCGGCAGGTCCTGATCCGATGATCAGACATTTTACGTGTTCTGTTGCCATAATTATCGTTTAGTTTAAAATGATTTCAATTAAATAATAAACAAAGATATATCTTTTTTCAATTTCTCTCGTCTCTCCGATGCAGAAAGTTATATTTTTGATGGAATATTGTCGGGAAAAAGTTTAAATTTGCTTTCCAAAACGATTGTATTTTATTAACCAAGACAGATTATGTATAATTTTAGTTTTCAAAATCCGACCAAACTGATTATGGGTCGGGGCATGATAGCCACACTTGCCGAGGAAATTCCGGCAGGTAAAAAAGTGATGATTACGTTCGGCGGAGGAAGCGTGAAGCGCAATGGGGTATACGACCAGGTGGTTGCGGCATTGAAGGGCTTCGATACAGTGGAGTTCTGGGGCATCGAACCGAATCCGACAGTAGAGACACTGCGCAAGGCCATTGCACTGGGCAAGGAAGAGAAAGTGGACTTCCTGCTGGCAGTGGGCGGCGGATCGGTTATCGACGGAACCAAACTGATTTCTGCGGGACTGTTGTACGACGGGGATGCCTGGGACCTGGTGGTAAAGGGAAGCGCTTCTCAGACAGTTCCTCTGGCTACCGTACTGACTTTGCCGGCTACCGGTTCAGAAATGAATAACGGAGCGGTTATCTCACGTACGGAAACCAAGGAGAAATATGCGTTTTATGCCAACTATCCGGTATTTTCTATCCTGGATCCGGAGGTGACATTCTCACTGCCCGACAAACAGATTGCCTGTGGTATAGCTGACACGTTCGTTCACGTACTGGAACAGTATCTGACAAAGACCGGAGTGTCAAGAATCATGGACCGCTGGGCAGAAAGCCTGTTGCAGACTCTAGTAGAAATTGCTCCGCTGATTCGTGAGAACAAGCAGAACTACGATGTGATGGCCGATTTCATGATGGCTGCCACCATGGGTCTGAACGGCTTTATCGCCATGGGTGTGCCTCAGGACTGGGCTACACACATGATCGGACATGAGATTACGGCCCTGACCGGCCTGACTCACGGTCACACACTGGCCATGGTAATGCCGGGTACGATGGACGTGTTGCGTGAATCGAAAGGTGATAAGATCATGCAGCTGGGAGCACGCGTATTTGGCGTGACTTCGGGTACACATGACATGCGTATCAACGAGACTATCCGTAAGACTGAAGAGTTTTTCCGTTCACTGGGACTGACTACCCGTCTGAGCGAGGAGAACATCGGTATGGATGTGGTTGACGAAATCGTAAGACGTTTCAACGAACGCGGAGTACATTTCGGAGAAGATGGGCTGGTGACAGGTGAGGTAGCCGGAAAGATCCTGATGCGGATTATGTAATGATTGAATCATAATAGCGGAATCGTATTTATACAAGGTATTGATTCCGACAGAAGGTATAAAAGAAAGGTTCCGTGGAGCAGTCTGAGACTGGCTTCACGGAACTACTAGATTTAATTAAAGTCTTTTTGTTATTAGGGGAAAAATCTATAAATTTGCAATTGGCTCTAAATAACAGGAATAACAGGATAAAATCGATTAAAAGTTGTTTTGCTGAAAAAAGAGAGATGGAAAATGAAATACTAGGAACAGATATTTATTAAAGACTTCTTGTTTTGCGGCAAGAATGAATTATATAATCAGTTGAATGATTTTCTCATTATAAAGATGAAATCAATGAATTATATTTATGGAAATAAAAGAGAAACTAACTTTAGAAGATATAGATAAACTAATTCTTAAAGAAGAAGAATTAAGTCTATCGTCAGATTTGAAGATACAAATAAGTGAATCTTACGAGTTTCTAAAAGAATTTTCAAAAGAAAAAGTAATTTACGGTATTAATACCGGTTTCGGGCCTATGGCTCAATGGAAAATTGAAGAAAAAGACCTGGAAAAACTACAATACAATATAATTCGTAGTCATTCAACCGGAGCTGGAAATCCGCTTCCTCCTCTTTATGTAAGAGCTGCTCTTTTGTCAAGAATTATGACTTTTATTAAAGGCCATTCTGGAGTACATATCAATAGTGTTGAATTATTAATACAGTTCTTCAACAATAAAATTTATCCTATAATACCTGAACATGGAAGTGTAGGGGCAAGTGGAGATTTAGTACAGTTATCTCACTTGGCTTTAGCTCTCATTGGAGAAGGAGAAGTTTTTTATTTGGGAAAAATAATGAGATCATCTGATGTACTTGATCAGCTTGGACTTAAACCTTTGAAAATGTATATTCGTGAAGGACTTGCTTTGACTAATGGTACTGCAGTTATGACAGGTATAGGTTTGGTTAATCTGCTTTTAGCAAAAAAAACTGATATATTGGTCTTTAATTGCTTCAGTCATGATGAATGAAATTGCATCTTCTTATGATGATTTTATGTCAGAGGTACTTAACGGTCTTAAGATGCATAAAGGGCAAAATATAGTAGCTGAACAAATGAGAAAGATATCCTTAGGTAGTAAAAGACTACGAAATAGGACAGAAGAACTTTACCATCCCCAAGAGGTAAATGTATTTCAACATAAGGTACAGCCTTATTATTCATTAAGATGCATACCGCAAATATTAGGACCAATCTATGATGAATGGGAAAATGCAAAAACAGTTTTAATAGATGAATTAAATTCTGTTGATGACAATCCTATCGTTGATAAAGATCATAACACCGTCTTACACGGAGGAAATTTCCATGGAGATTATGTTTCTTTTGAAATGGATAAGCTGAAGATATCTGTTACTAAATTAACCATGTTGACCGAAAGACAGATGAATTACTTGTTCCATGATAGAATCAATGGAATATTACCACCATTCGTTAATTTAGGTAAGTTAGGACTTAATTATGGCCTTCAGGCTTCACAGTTTACGGCAACATCTACTACAGCTGAGAGCCAAACATTATCGAATCCAATGTATATACATTCTATTCCAAATAATAATGACAATCAAGATATTGTATCAATGGGAACTAACTCGGCATTAATATGTGCACATGTAATTGAAAACTCATTTCAAGTCATGGCAATCCATATGATGGCTTTAGTTCAGGCGGTAGATTGCTTGAAAATAGCAGAAGACTTAGCCCCTAAAACAAGAATTTTATATAATCAAATAAGGAATATTGTTCCGTCATTTACTGAAGATACGCCGAAATACGAAGAGATTAGAAAACTAGTTACTTTCTTGAAACAATAATAAAGGGATTTTGTATGTCATACAGCACTAGTAAATATGCACTTGTAACAGGCGGCAGTAGAGGCATAGGAAGAGCTGTCGCTATAAAACTTGCGCAAAGTGGATACAATATTGTAATAAATTATGTATCAAATAGAGAACAAGCGGAGGAAACTCAAAAAATAATTAAGGAATTAGGTGTAGAAGCTGAGATTCTGCAGTTTGACGTTTCAAAAAAGGACGAAGTAAATGCAGCTATAGAGAAGTGGAAAAACAGTCACGGGAATGACTATATATCAGTATTGGTGAACAATGCTGGGATAAGAAAAGATAACCTGCTCATATGGATGCCAGAAGACGATTGGTCTCAGGTGCTTAATATAAGTTTAAATGGATTCTATAATGTTACACATGCTTTATTACAGAGTATGCTTGTGAAGAAATGGGGGAGGATAATAAATATCGTATCCTTATCCGGAATAAAAGGAATGCCGGGACAAGTAAACTACTCTGCTGCAAAAGGAGGTGTAATAGCAGCGACTAAGGCTCTTGCACAAGAAGTAGCAAAAAAGAAAGTTACGGTAAATGCTGTAGCTCCGGGATTCATAGAAACTGATATGACCAGTGATTTGAATCAATCAGAATTGAAGGCGCATATACCAGTCGGAAGATTTGGCAAGCCGGAAGAGGTCGCGGAGCTTGTAAATTTCTTGGCTTCTGATTCAGCAGCTTACATCACAGGAGAGGTTATATCTATTAATGGAGGTATTTATACTTAAGAATATATGAATAGAAGAGTTGTAATAACAGGTATGGGAATCTATTCCTGTATTGGCCAAAATAAAGAAGAGGTACTTAAATCATTGTTTGAAGGAAAGTCAGGTATAGGTCTGGATCCCAAAAGAAAAGAAATGGGATATCGCTCTTCTCTGACTGGAATTTTAAAGACACCGAACCTAAAGAACCTATTGGATAGAAGACAAAGGTTATGCTTGCCAGAACAAGGACAATATGCATTTGTAGCAACAAAAGAGGCCTTGGAACAAGCTGGTATAGACCAGGACTATCTGAAAAACAATGAAGTAGGAATACTGTTTGGTAACGACAGTTGTGCGGAGCCGGTAATAAAAGGTGCTGATATTATAAGGGAGCAGAAAAGTACAGTCATGGTTGGTTCAGGGAACATATTTCAAACCATGAACTCAACAATAACCATGAATCTGTCCACAATCTTCAATCTGAAAGGAATAAACTTTACAGTGTCCGGAGCTTGTGCAAGTGGTTCTCATGCTATAGGTTTAGGTTATTTACTTATAAAACAAGGGCTACAGGATTGTATAATATGTGGTGGAGCCGAAGAAGTAAATGTTTTCTCTGTTGGGAACTTTGATGCGTTAAGCGCATTTTCCATTAGAGAAGATGAGCCAACAAAAGCATCCCGACCTTTTGATAAGAACAGAGATGGTTTAGTACCAAGTGGTGGTGCAGCCTGTGTAATTATTGAAAGTTATGAATCGGCAATCAAGAGAGGAGCAACCATATTAGCAGAGATAATAGGTTATGGATTCTCTTCAAACGGTGATCACATATCTGTACCTAATGTAGATGGGCCAACACGTTCTTTAAGAAGAGCTATTCAAGATGCCGGAATAAACATCAATGATATTCAGTATATAAATGCCCATGCGACATCAACACCTATAGGTGATTTCAATGAAGCAAAAGCGATTAATGAGGTTTTTGGTGATCACAAACCTTTTGTTGCTTCAACAAAATGCTTCACTGGTCATGAAATGTGGATGGCCGGAGCCAGTGAAATCGTTTATTCAACATTAATGATGCAAAATGATTTCATAGCAATGAATCTCAATTTCGAAGAACCGGATGAAGCATCTGCTCTATTGAATATACCCACACAAAGAATAGACATGCCTTTTGATACTTATCTGAGCAATTCGTTCGGATTTGGTGGCACAAATTCATCATTAATAGTAACTAAATTAAAATAAAGAGAGATATGACAAAAGAAGAAATTATTGAAAAAGCTCGCACAATCCTGGCAGAAGAGTTTGAAATAGATGTTGATACAATCACATCAGATGCGTCTTTAAAGGACACATTAGGATTGGATAGTCTTGACCTTGTAGATGTTGTAGTTTTAGTTCAGCAGAACTTTGGGGTTACATTGACTGGTCCTGACTTTGTAGATGTAAAAACTTTCTCAGATTTTTATGAATTATTGGAAAGGAAAATAAATGCATAAATCAGTGAAACGTAAATGGAGTGGAAAATCAAGAGGAGGAAGATTAGGCTATCTGTTTTTTATTTACACAATAAAATTACTAGGAATTAAGATTGCCTATTGTTTCTTGGCCTTTGTCGTTATCCATTTTATTCCTTTTGCACCAAAATCCACACACGCGATATGGCTATATAATAGGAAAAGACTTCATTACGGCACACTTAAATCTATACTGAAACTGTACCAGCATTATTATGTTTTTGGTCAAACTTTAATTGATAAATTAGCGATAAAAAGCGGTCTGACAAGTAAATATCATTTTATCTTTGATAATTATCAAAGATTTATTGATATTATAGATAACAGTAATGGCGCTATTCTGATAGGTGCTCATGTTGGATGCTGGGAAGCAGGTGCAGCATTTTTCGGTAATTATGGGAAAAAGATTAATATTGTAATGTTTGATACAGAACATCGCGATATTAAGGAAGTAATAGAGGATGTTTCAGAAAAGCAGAACTTTAAAATTATACCAGTCAATGAAGATACGTTAATTGCCATGATAAATATAAAAATGGCACTTAACAATGGTGAATATGTATGTTTTAATGGAGATAGGTATTTGGATGAAAATTCATCCATAAATTTAGATTTTCTAGGTGGACAAGCCAAACTTCCCATAGGCCCGTTTAAGATTGCCAATAAATGTAGGGTTCCAGTTGTATTCTATTATTCAATGCGAGAAAAGGACTGTACATATAGATTTATCTTTGAAGAAGCAGAAATAACTAAGAACACAACAACAGAGAATTTAGCAAATCAATATATCAGGTCTTTAGAATCAATAGTTAGAAAATACCCACAACAGTGGTTTAATTTCGTAAGCTTCCAAAATTGGCGTATTGACTAGCATGTTTCTTTCCCATACCTTCGTGCTAAACTTAAAACTTGAAAGATTATGTTTAGCGAAAAAGATTTTGAAAGACTGTGGTTCCTCTACAAGACCG